>NVUR01000005.1 GCA_002401965.1 Alphaproteobacteria bacterium | reverse complement strand
CGGTTGTTTTTGGTGTTCATACGAGCTCAATGGGTCGGATGTTAAAGAAGCTGGGCATTGTAAAAAAAAGAACGTCAGTATAAAGAGCGCTGCATTTCACCCTTCGGGTACAGGTGAAAAGGCAGGTTTATCTCGAAAAGCTTAAAGCCGAGCATCGGATGTTTGGCTTTAAAAACCTGATTTATGTTGATGAAACTGGCTTTGATGCTCATTCGCACAGACCATCTGGCTAGGCAGCCAAGGGCTGTGAAATATTCGGCGAAGTCACAGGAAAACGATCGCGTAGAACCAATCTAATTATGGCGCAACGCCACGGCAGAAAAGGTCACAAGAAAGAGTGGCTCGCCCCTATGCTTTTCCAAGGCTCATACAACGCAAAGATTTTTGAAATGTGGATAGATGAATGTTTAATGAAGGAATTGCGCGAGCCAACCATCATTGTCATGGAGGGTCTGCCCCTTCGAGTATAATGCATCGTTCCATAACCACAAGCGCGTTCAGGATATTTTAGCAAAAGATTACCATCTTCTTGTACCGTTACCACCTTATTCTCCTGACTTTAATCCCATCGAAGGAACTTTTGGCGGCATGAAAAAACGCAGGCAAGGAATGACGCCTCAAACAACTATCGATCAACTTATAATGTCCTATTATTAATGCGAAGTACTATAGTTTTAAATTCTTTCATGTAAGCCTCCCTTGGTGTTTGAAAATCCAATGCTTTTCTTGGTCTGGTGTTAAGCAATTGCGATATCTCGTCAAGCTGATCTTGCGACACATCGGATAAATCAGATCTCTTTGGTCGGAATTGTCGTATCAAGCCATTTATGTTTTCAATGGCGGCTTCTACCATGGTGAGTGCGGGTCACACTTGTGCCCTTGTAAAATTATGTTCATGTCTAAATCAGCGGACAACAGCTTATGCTGGCTCATGTCTCTACCCTGATCATAGGTTAGTGATTGGTGCAATTCCGATGGCACATCGGCTAGTTTTCTAGTGAATGATAGTCTTGTTTCTTCGGCGGTTTGGTTGTTGAGATGCGCCAAACACACATATCTGCTCTTACGTTCAACCAAAGTCCCTACGGCGCTGCCATGGTTTTTGCCGATAATCAGATCACCTTCCCAATGCCCCATAACGCGCCGTCCTTCAATCTCTTCAGGGCAATCATGGATGAAAACCATGTCGGAAATCTTCGCCTTTCCTTTGGCTGGATTGCGCCCATGTTTATAGCGCTGCGGGTATTTGCGGTGCAGATTAGCAATCAACCCTTAAACCCGACCTTAGCATGGCATAAATATAAGCGTAAATGGTCTCGTATGAAATCCTAACCTCCTTGCGCTCAAGGAAATCTTTGCACAGTCTCCCGCTGATTTGTTGTGGTGACCAGCAACAATCCAGATTGCCAAAAACATAATGACGTAAATGACGGCATGCATTTAATTTCTTTGTAATGCTCGGTTTCTCACGCTTTTCTTTTTGATGGGCAAGCAAAGCGGTGTAGCCTTGTTCGGAAATACTCTGGCGCAGTTCTCGTGATATGCTTGAGGCCGACCTTTGCAGGTTTCTAGAAATTGTACGAATACTGTGACCGGCTTACAAGCCGGTCACTATCATATAACGTTCAGATTTACACAGGTGATTGTAGGTTCTATTCATTGGGTTTTCCTTTTTGCTGAATACTATACAAAAAGGTGCTGTACTTAGGAGTTGACGCTAGAAGGGCTATTGCGAAACGCTGCAAGCCGATGGTTACGCATGCAAACTCAATAATATTAGTCCGCAAAAATATTTGGCCGATGTCCTAAATCCCATCGCTGATCACTCGCTGAAAAAAGTAGATGATCTACTGCCTCATAACTGGAAAAAATAAAAGATCAGTAACAGGTACCATTCAACGGCCGCTTACAACCAACCAACAATACGTCGTGAATATAACGAGAGAACAACGCACAAATACAGCCAGCCCTCATGCGTCTTGATATAGGTTATTATCAGTCACCCAGACATGATCTGATGCCTCTACACAAAAGTTCCAGCTTATTTTCGGCTAGGGAAATAGGTAGCCACTTTTCAACTTCAATGGCGCAGACCCTTGTCTATGGCGCAAATTAAATTTTAGAGTGCTTTGAAAGTGGCTTTCAGTGGTCGGAGCGAGAGGATTCGAACCTCCGACCCCCTGTTCCCAAAACAGGTGCGCTACCAGGCTGCGCCACGCTCCGACGTGAAATGTAAGGGGTTTTTACACGATGCCTCACCAAACAGCAAGGGAATAACCTAAAAATTATTATAAAAATGGGAATTATTTCAAATTAATCTACATTTGCATCTACAAAACCCTCATACAAGATACGGTCACCAACATAAAGCCCCAAAGATTCGGCCTCTCCGCCACCTATTTCCAATACAGCAGAAACCGCCCCGTTAGAGCGAATACGCTTTAGACTATTAACCTCGGCCAATGGGTGGATATGATGAATGACACCATCACTGCGAATAAATAACAGATCAAGAGAAACCAATGTATTTTTCATCCAAAAGTTCCTCTCTCTATTCCCCTTAAATAAGAACAACATACCTGTGCCTTTTGCGATATGCCGCCTGAACATCATACCTGTTCTTTGCTCTTGCTCTGTGCGGGCAAGCTCTACGGTGAAACCATGACGAATATCGCCTCTGCTTAAAATAGTGATATCAGCCTTTTCAAGAACATGGGGTTCTTTGTAACGATCAAGGACAGCGCCTTCAATCGGGGGGGGGATTTTAACAACAGAGCGACCCATTTTCTCTGCGCCCAGCTCCACAGGCATAGAGTCCCCATAGGCAAGGTTAATGCAGCCAATAAATAATACACTGAAGGAAAAAAGACAGCCTATAACAAGTAAAACGTTACTCTTATTACAAACAAACATCCTTATTCTCCTAACTATCAGTGGATTGTATACTCTCTAAATCATCAACAAGTGAATCATAGGTGATAAAACCCTGAAATTTACCGTTACTATCAACCACGGCCAAAGGGCTTCCATTCTTGGTCAATACGCTAACACCTTCCCAAATTGGTGCATCAGGAAATACAGTATCTGGCTTTCTTTCCATTAGTTCAGAAACAGATAAGGTCTTCACATTGGCCAAACGCTTTGCAACGCCGGGGGCTGCGGTCACCTTAATGTCAATTTGTACACCATTTGTCATCGCAACAGAAACAGGAAGCAAATTTTTAAGCAAAATTTTCATTGAGAAAACCCCTAAAAACGCGCCACTTTCATCAATAATAGCACAAGCCTGCACTTTGCCCTTTTTTATAGATTTAAGAACAACCTCAACCGCATCATCGGGCGAGGCCGTCACAATTTTTTTCACTATAGCAGAATGACACGGCATAAAAATATACTCCAACACACAAAATAAAAACTTGAGGCATTATCCCTAATTTTTCTTGTCTATACCAGCTAAAAAATTAAGAACATGCTGTGATGCACCAAAATCATAGAGATTATTATGACCGCCCTGTGGAAATTCGACGAATTTCTTAGGCATATTCGCCGCCTCAAACAGTTTTCTTCCTGATTCTATATCAATAACACGGTCACGATCGCCATGCATAATGAGAATAGGCATTCTGACCTGCTGTACCTTTTTATCACTCAAATACTGATCTTCCAATAGTAAGGAAACAGGTAAATATGGATAACGTGCCCATGCAACATCAACCATAGACGAAAAAGGTGCAAGCAATATCAAGGCATGAGTATCATATTCACCTGCCATTTGCACAGCTACAGCCGCCCCCAGTGATTCACCATATAAAATCATATCTGAATATTTCGATTGATGGGTCTGAGAGAGCCAATCTATGAATGCTCTGCAATCTTTATATACACCCTGTTCTGTAAACGTGCCTTTATGCCCTGCATAGCCACGATACTCGACCATAAGAAGACCGTAGCCATCCTTTATAAACTGACCAACGCCAGAATAACTGCTTCCTATATTTTGACCATTACCGTGAAAAAAGACGATTATTTTACTATTTTCTTTTTGTGGAGGAATGTACCACCCTTCAAGACGTAAACCATCTTTTGTTTGAACATGTATAATTTCAACATTTTGCACACCCACATCACTACGGGATAACTTTTCCAGAATCGGGGTGTACATAAGGGCGCGCTGTTTTTGATAAATTGAAAGAGCAACAGCAAGATAAATAAAAAGTGCTGTCAGGCAAAAAATAGAAAGAAATCGCTTCATACTATCCCCTCAAGCCCGTTTCATACATATTGGCGTAAAGCCCCTTGGCTTTCATCAGGCTGTTATGTGTGCCTTGCTCCGCGACGCATCCTTGATCCAAAATGATGATGTGATCCGCTGCTTGAACCGTTGTGAGCCTGTGCGCGATAACCAGTGTAGTACGCCCCTTCTCCAACCGCTCCAGCGCGTCTTGCACCAGTTTCTCTGACTCATTATCCAAGGCAGATGTCGCTTCATCCAGAAGCAATATCGGTGCATCACGCAAAATGGCACGTGCAATTGATATCCTTTGCTTCTGCCCACCAGACAGCTTAACGCCATTTTCTCCGACGATGGTTTTATACCCTTCGTCAAAGCCCTCAATAAAATCATGTGCGGCAGCAGCGCAGGCGGCCTGATAGATTTCCTCATCTGTTGCATCAGACTTACCATAGCGAATATTATCAAGCACAGATTCATTAAAAATTGTAATGTCCTGTGAAACTAAAGCAATAGAATCACGCAAAGACTCCACGCTTAAATCCTGTATTTCATGTCCACCAATTGTAATTTTGCCACTGTGAATATCATAAAAGCGCGGAATAAGGTTCATAATCGTGCTTTTCCCGCCGCCCGATGCACCAACCAACGCCGTCACTTGTCCTGCTTTTGCACTTAAAGAAACGCTGTTTAAGGCCTTCTTATCTGTCCCATCATAGGAGAAGGCAACATCTTCAAAGATAATATCGGGTGTACGTGTGTTAAGTGTAACGGCATTTTCTTTATTCTGAATTTCGGGCTGTTTATCCAACATGTCAAAAACACGTTCCGTCGCACCTAAGCCTATTTGCAGGGTATTATTCAGACGCGCCAGCTTTTTCATCGGCTCATACGCCAGAATAAAAGCCGAAAGAAACGCCGCCAACTGCCCCGGCGTCGTACGTCCCGCAAGCACTTCATAACCGCCATACGCAATAATCACCCCCATAATAATACCAACCAAAATTTCATTCACGGGGGTAGAAAGTGTTGAGGTTTTAACGGCCTTAATGTTCAAATCCCGCACAGTATGAATTGCGGCGGTGACCTTCGTTATTTGTGTTTCTTCCATACGGTAAGCCTTCACCAACCGTATGCCCTGAAAAGCCTGAGAGAGAAGATCGGATAAACCGCCCAGCTCACTTTGGATACTCTTGGAAATTTTGCGTAATTTTTTACCGATATAAACAACAAATACCGTCAGCAACGGAAAGACAACAAACGCCGCAAGGGTTAGCTTCCAATCATTGGAAAACATCACCATGATAAGAAAAACCAATGTAAACAGACTCTTACCAAAACCCGTCAACGTCCCCGTAACCGCTGTACGCATAACATTCACATCATTCACCACCCGCGATAACAGCTGACCACTGGGGTTTTCATGGAAAAATGCCATATCCAGATGCATAAAGCGCGAAAACAAGCCTGCCTGCACATCTGCAACAATGGTATGCCCGATGCTGTTCATCAAAATTGTATGGATATAGGTTGTTATTCCGCGCGCTGCGAACGTTGCAGACAAGGCAAGCGAAACCATTAAAATCAAGTCTTCGCGCCCACCATAGAGAACATCATCCAAGACAGGCTGCATTAACATCGCAACAACCGCAGTCATTGCGGCAGAAAACGCCATAAAAAACACTGCAATAACCAATGGCACTTTGTGAGGCCACAAATACTCGCGCACAAGCCTTTTCACCAAGGTAAGTGTCAAAGACTTATCCTGTTCATTATTCTCTGTATTCTTTGGCAGTGCAGCAGGCATCATAGTATCTTCGGTTAAGGTCTGTGTGTTATAATGGAAAAAGGCACAAGATTAAAGATTAAACTGATTATAGGAAATATATGACTTTTAGTATCGAAAATGGACAAAGCGGTTTAGGCATAGCATTAGGCGGCGGAATGGCGCGAGGCTTCGCACATATTGGCGTATTGAAAGTCCTTAATCGTCATGATATTTACCCCACAATAATTGCAGGCACATCAATAGGCGCGGTTGTCGGTGGATGTTATTTGGCTGGCAAGTTGGATGATTTGGAGGACTGGGCATTATCGCTTAATCGTTTCAAAATACTCTCTTACCTTGATTTTCGGGTACGCAGTGCTGGTCTTGTCGGTGGGAAACGCCTGAAAGAGACTTTAGGACAACATTTCGATGGCATGACTATTGAGGAGCTACCACATTCATTTGTTTGTATTGCAACCGATTTACTGACTGGACATGAAGTCTGGCTTAGAAAAGGTGATATTATGAACGCGATGATGGCCTCCTTTGCGCTGCCGGGGATTTTTCCGCCCGTTCATGTTGATGAAAGAAACCTTGTTGATGGCGCATTGGTTAATCCCTGCCCTGTTTCACCATGTCAGGCCATGGGCGCACGTATGACCATTGCGGTTGACCTGAATACAGACCTGATTGGCAAGGCCGCCAAGCCAGGGACAGGATACCAAACGGTTGCAGGCTTTGATGTGTTTGACAATAAAGACGTACCGGCCGAGCAACAGAAAAAATTCAAGACCTCCTCCCTTTCACGCCGTCTATTCAGAAGAGAAGAAAATGACCCGAGCCTCTTTGGGGTTATGATTTCAGGGCTCGGCATTTTGCAAGATCGCTTAACACGCTCAAGGCTTGCGGGCGAACCACCTGATGTCCATATCAAACCGCCCATTGGTCATATCGGATTGCTGGAATTTGAAAAATGTAAGGAATTAATCGCACTTGGCGAAGAAGCAACAGAAAAAGCAATCCCCGAGATCAAGGCCGCGATGAGTGTTCTTCTAAAAGCAGATGTCAGTGAAGCCTATCTGGAAATGATAAATAAAATAGACTAAACGCGCCGCCCTATTTCACAACGCGTCTTTTGTGTTTACGATCAGGCAACGCGTTACCCCAAATAAGATTATCCACCAGATATTTAGGCCGTACGTTATTATACTGGCGAATAAGGATATCCAACGCGCGATCAACCTCGGCTGGCTCTTCACAGCCATTAAAGACAGAATTATGCAGCCCGCGTTTCACAAGACATGTATCGATATTCACCAATGATCCACCCAAAATATCATGCGCCATTGTGTCACCAATCATAACAGTTTGCCCCGGATAAATATTATTCTCCTGCAAGATTTTAATACAATATTGAAAGATATATTGATGCGGTTTGCCGATAAATTCAATAATCCCGCCAAAATCGTTATAGCGCGCCGCCAAAGTTCCCGGTCCCATAATACTGCGGTTACCCATAATGCCTAAGCTATCTGGATTGGCGCAAATGGCCTTTAAGTTATAGCGTGCGGCTTCTTTTAGAAGCGGTTCATAATCCTCCAGAGTTTTCTCTGGCGCGTCTGTACCACTGATGATTAAAAAATCAGCGTCTTTAGGTTCATCAACCACCGTCACATCCAGCGAATCAACAATAGAGCGATCACCACCACGGCTAATCACAACGCACTTCTTACCAATATTTTCAAAGTACCCTTCACTCTGACTATGCAGCCCCTGCCATGTGACTTCGCCAGACGTGATAATTTGATTGTATAATGTTGATGGGATACCAAGCTCGGTAAGGCGTTTTTCATTCGCCTCTGCGCGTTTTCCCGAATTGGATAGGATAATGACGTGTTTTTGGCGGTCTTTTAATTGCTTCAGACAGTCAATAATGCCATCATACACTTTAATACCATCATGCAAGACACCCCACTGATCTATTATAAATGCGGAATAACTATCCGAAATATCCGAGATACCCTCACAAAATTTTGTATTAATAATCTTACTTGGTCCGCTCACTTTACACCTCTTGATATATTATTGCACACGTACACTTCTATCGCCTGCACATTATGCTCGTAAGGGGCAGTGTAATCAATAGAGTTTTACAAAAGGTAAATTATTATGATTTTTTAAGTGCTTGTACGTACTTTTTTACATCTCTTTTGATTTCAGGGGCAAACAAGTACAGTGCCAAGATGTTCGGTATAGCCATTGCAAGGAACACAGCATCTGTAAAATTAATAAGATTAGAAAGCTGCGCCGCGGAGCCAACAACAATACTCGCGCAATAAAATATCTTGAAAACAAGCTCTACTATTTGTTTTTCGCCAAAGATATATTTCACACAAATTGCCGCGTTATAATACCAAGCAATCATTGTTGAATATGCGAAAAGCACAACGCAGAGAGTCAGAATATATTGTGCATAAGGAATCCCAAGAGCAAACGCGCGGGAGGTAAGCTCCACCGCTTCCATACCAACGGATTGCTCGTACGCACCGGTAATGACGATAACTAGCGCCGTAATATTACAAATAATGATGGTGTCAATAAACGGCCCCAACATAGAAACAAGCCCTGTGCCAACAGCACCATCAGTATTGGTCGTGGATTGAACAATCGCGGCTGATCCCATACCAGACTCATTGGAAAATGCTGCGCGCTTAATACCGTTTAATAAGCCACCCAAGAACGCCCCCAGCCCTGCTTCAAAAGAGAATGCGTTGGAAATAATAATGGATATTGCGTTTGGCAAGGATTCTAGATTGATTAGGATAATCAATAGACCGGTACAAACATAAATCGCCGCCATCGCCGGAACGAGTTTAGAAGAAACATTCGCGATAGATTTAAGACCACCAATAATAACAATGCCCACGCAAAACGCCATAACAAGCCCAATAGCCCATCCATAATCAGCAAAAGGGCTGACCTCGCCCCCCGTTAAGTTTACAAGCTGTTGTGTGACTTGATTGGCTTGGAACATATTCCCGCCGCCGATTGCGCCTAAAATACAAAATACACAAAAGAGAGTCGCGATGAGTGTCCCTATGCTGGAAAGATTATTACGATCAAAAAAGGCCTTAATATAATACATCGGCCCACCAGCCGTTTGCTTTGGGTTTTCAGGGTTTGGATGCACACGATATTTAACGCCCAGCATAACTTCTGAAAACTTTGTAGACATACCAAGGAATCCCATAACAGTCATCCAAAATGCCGCCCCTGGCCCCCCAACGGAGATAGCAACACCTACACTGGCAATATTTCCAAGCCCAACTGTACCAGATAGAGATGTCATTAAGGCCTGAAACTGGCTAATTTCTCCATCATCGGTGACCCTCATGCCCTTACCAAAGAGAAGCCTGATGGCGTAAGTAAAATAACGCACATTAATAAAGCCCAAATAAATGGTAAAAAACAAGCCCGCCAAAGCGAACCAGATCAATATCAGCGGAACATCCACACCGTTCGCCTCTACAGAATAGAAAATAACACTGGATGTTGCTTTTGATATTGGTTCAAAAAACGCGTCTATTTGGGTGTCTATGCTCATGGAATATCTGCCTCATTGTGTATAAGCCCACTAACAGAGTAATGCGTTCACACCATGGTTAAAAGATAACACTATAAATAACAGAGACTTATCCATATAAATCCTAAATTACGAAATATTACCCTTCACAAAGAGGCTGTGACACAGGGTATTCTTTATAAGGTGTAGCCGCCCATTTACGAAGGGTTGTACGATCCATCTTTGTGGCTTTTTCTATCCGAATAGAAAACGTTTTACAAAAGATATCAGGGCGCATTACTGCGACATCATTAGATATCTTATTTGCAAACTCAGTACGCAGCTTATGCAAAGATTTTTCTGCATTTCTGCTGCCGTTTTTTTGCATATACTCCATCAATATGGTTTCGTATGTCGCGAATAAATCTTCATGCTTTGCCGTGAATTTCTTATGCTCCAAATACAAATTATTACCATTGGCATCAGCCATATGCGCGCAATTCAGGCCAATAACCATCAGCTCACTGTGGATGCGTATACCCTGCTCTGCTTCGGCTTCGCGCGGGCTATAACATCCAGCGGCAAAAACAGCACCCGATAATGACATGCTCAATAACAATACAGATAATATTAGTTTCATGCTTCGTCTTTATCCTTATTTAGCTCGCCATTTTAATTGGCGTTAGTAATGGCTGCCCATCAAAATGAGCTGTCAAATTATCGATAACAAGCTGCCCCATTTTTGATCTGGTTTCAACCGTTGCAGATCCAACATGTGGAGATAATACAACATTATCCATCTTAATCATCTCCTCAGGCACATTGGGTTCATCCGCGTAGACATCCAGCCCTGCACCTGCAATTGATTTGTTACGCAACGCAATTAACAGATCGTCTTCTTTAACCACACTACCGCGTGCGATATTAATCAAGAACCCTTCCGCGCCAAGTGCATCCAAAATTTCATAATTAATCAGATGTTTGGTTTCATCACCACCCGCGCACGCTAATATTAAAAAATCGGCCGCCACAGCCATTTCCTTCAAGTCTTTATAATAGGTATAAACTGCATCCTTCTTCGTGCGGGAATGATAGATAACCTTCGTATTAAACGCCGCCGCGCGTTGCGCAATCGCCTGACCAATACTCCCCAGCCCGACAATACCAACGGTCTTGCCTGAAATAGAAGTACTCAGCGGCATTGCCCCTGAATGCCAACGCCCAACACGTACAAACATATCCGCCTCAACCGCACGCCTTGCAACATTCAACATGAGAAATAAAGCAACATCGGCGGTATCATCGGTTAAAACATCAGGTGTATTCGTAACAACGATGTCGCGCTCTTGCGCCGCAACCAGATCAATATTATCGTAGCCAACGCCAAACTGCGCAATAATTTCAAGGTTCGGCAAAGCCTCCATCAAACGTTTGCTGACACCGCTGCCGTTATAGGTGGATAATATGCCCACAATTTCATGACTGTGATCTCTTATAACGCTCTCTGGTTTTTGGCTTTCCCATAGGCGTAGAACGTTAAATCCTTGCTCTAACACATCCATTTCATGTGTAAGCAAAGGCTGAAGTGCGAGGACGGTTCTTTTCATGAGGTATAACTCTTGATTTTCAATGTGTTTCTATGGTTTATGACACAGATACTAAATACAGGCTTTAAAAGATAAGTGTAATATATCATGACGCAAACACACAAGAAACTATTTATTAAAACTTGGGGCTGTCAGATGAACGTCTATGACAGCAACCGTATGGGCGATATACTCTCTTCATTGGGGTATAAAACTGTGGATACTCCGGTTGATGCGGACATGATGATCTTAAACACCTGCCATATTCGTGAAAAAGCAACGGACAAAGTCTTTTC
This sequence comes from Alphaproteobacteria bacterium, assembly GCA_002401965.1. Taxonomy (GTDB): domain Bacteria; phylum Pseudomonadota; class Alphaproteobacteria; order Micavibrionales; family Micavibrionaceae; genus UBA1672. The sequence continues at coordinate 59,421 of NVUR01000005.1, read as the reverse complement.
GGAGCTTGGTCGCCTGCGCGTACATAAAGAGAATAAAGAAGCCAAAGGCGGTAAAATGCTGATCGCCGTTGCGGGCTGTGTTGCGCAAGCCGAAGGTGACTTCATACTAGAACGTGCGCCGTTTGTGGATATGGTCTTTGGCCCTCAAACCTATCATGAACTACCTGAAATGATCCTGAAAGCCTCAGGTGATGAGCGCGTTATTAACACCGAATTCCCAACCATATCAAAGTTTGACCACCTTCCCGATGTACACACAATTGAAGGCGCTTCGGCATTTTTGTCTATTCAAGAAGGCTGCGATAAATTCTGCACCTTCTGTGTTGTGCCCTATACACGCGGTGGAGAATATTCACGTAGCGAGCAAGAGGTTATTAATGAGGCACGCAGACAAGTAGATCAAGGTGCATTGGAAATTATGCTGCTTGGGCAGAATGTGAATGCCTATCACGGTAAAACAGCCGATGGTGGCACATCTAACCTCGCTAACCTTATCCGTAAAATATCTGAAATTAATGGACTAGAGCGCATCCGCTACAGCACATCTCACCCACGTGATATGGATGATGAGCTAATAGCCGTGCATGGAGAAGTACAAAAACTGATGCCTTTCTTGCATCTACCCGTCCAAAGTGGCTCAGACAGAATTTTAGAAGCCATGAATCGCAAGCATAAAGCGGATGTTTATCGTGATGTTATTGCAAAACTACGTAAAAGCCGCACCGATATCGCGTTCAGCTCCGATTATATTATTGGTTTCCCCGGTGAGACAGAGCAAGATTTCGAAGACAGTATGCAGCTTGCCCGTGATACAGGTTATGTATCTTGTTACTCCTTTAAATACAGCGCACGCCCTGGAACACCCGCCGCAAGCATTCAGGCCGCCCTTGTCCCTGATGATGTTGCCTCAGAGCGCCTCCAACGCTTTCAAGCCCTGATAAATGAGCAACAAGCCGCCTTCAACAAGACCTGCGAAGGCAAAACCATGCCTATCCTGTTTGACCGTAAAGGTAAGAAAGACGGACAAATAACGGGTCGCAGCCCCTATTCCCAATCTGTATACGTAAATGGTAATGACCGCCTGATCGGCAGCATTGTAAACGTAAACATCACCGAAGCCTTTGATAACTCTCTTACAGGTAATATTGAGATACTTGATGATGAAACAGCTTAATGTCATCAAATACACCTAAATTTATATAAATATTTACGGTTTCGTGCTATGATGGATGTATCGATCATTATTGAGGTAAAGACATAGATTGACCAAAGAAATCATATTAGAATTTCCTGATAACGGCAGAATACCACTTTTGTTTGGTGAGTATAACGAACACCTTTCTTATCTTGAGAAAAAGCTGGATATTCATATTTCTGACCGCGGTAACCTCCTTCGAATGAGTGGGTCAAAAGATGCCACCAACAAAGCCAAAGTCGCTTTACAATCACTGGATAAACGTTTGGAAAAAGAAGAGCTAACCAATATCACCCATGCGGATATTGATGCAGAATTACGCTTTGCCGCGACAGGTGGCAGAAAGTCGGGCAAGAATAAAAAAAGTGATGGCAAAAGCTCTCTCGTGATTAAAACCAAGAACAAAACCATCATACCGCGCTCCCCCAATCAAGAGAAATATTTAAAGCTCATCAATAAACATGACATGGTATTCGGTCTTGGTCCTGCGGGTACAGGTAAAACATACCTCGCCGTGGCTGCGGGGATTGATATGTATTTACGCGGGAAAGTGGAACGCCTTATCTTTACGCGCCCCGCCGTTGAGGCAGGTGAGAACCTTGGTTTTCTTCCAGGTGATATGAAGGAAAAAGTCGATCCCTATATGCGCCCTATCTATGACGCACTGCAAGACATGTTACCATGGGATTTCCTGACCAAGAAAATGGAAGCCAACGAAATTGAAATCGCGCCGCTCGCCTTTATGCGTGGACGAACACTGGCGCATTCCTTCGTTATTCTGGATGAGGCACAAAACACAACATGCGCGCAGATGAAAATGTTTTTAACACGAATGGGCGAAGCATCGCACATGGTCATAACAGGTGATTCAACACAAACCGACCTGCCCCCACATGTAAAATCAGGGTTAAGCGAAGCCATGGATATCCTCAGCGATGTAAAAGACATTGGCTTTGTGACCTTCGCGGGTGAAGATGTCATTCGCCATAATCTCGTGCGTAAAATTATAAAAGCGTATGAAAGCCAGAATAAATAAGCCATGCCCCCTTACGAAATTGATATATCTGTACAAGATGAACGTTGGTGCGTGGCAATCCCTGAAATTGAGGTATTGACGTGTACCGCAATCACCAAGGTACTGGAACAATCAGAATATTCCGATAGATCAGTGGAGGTCAGTATCGTTTTGGCCGATGATGACTTTGTACAACAGCTTAACAAAACCTATCGCCACAAAGATAAACCCACAAATGTCCTGTCTTTCCCACAAACCGAGATAGATGATATAAACGAACAATCCCTACCCTTGATAAATCTGGGCGACATCATTATTGCTTATGAGACTATTGCCAAAGAATCAGAAGAACAAAACAAAACCATCACAGATCATTACACTCACATGCTGGTTCATGGCGGCTTACACCTCTTGCATTACGATCATCAAACTGATGGCGAAGCGCAGATCATGGAAACTCTGGAAGCTGCAATTTTAAACACTATGGATATAAAAAACCCATATGAAACCCAATAATTTTATGTCAGGATAGAAACCGTAGATTATGTTGAAAGTTATAAAAGAAAGCGATGAACCCTCGGAGAATCCCGCATCACCATCTAACCATGGCGATGCGATTAAACGTGCAGAGGAACGCACCCCTGCCACTGGTCTGATATCATTTGTGAAAAACATGATTAAGCCTGAAAAAGACCCAACATTGCGCGAAACGATCGAAGAATATATCGATGATGAATCATCAGATGTTCAAGAAACATCAATGTCCGTGCATGAAAAAACTCTAATCTCTAATATTCTTGAATTACGCGATATGTGCGTTTCAGATATTATGGTGCCACGCGCAGATATTATCGCCGTTAACCAAGACACAACGCAAGTAGAGCTTTTTACCCTGCTCTCGACAAGACAATACAGCCGCCTTCCCGTCTATAAAGACACATTGGATAACGTTATCGGATCAATCCACGTTAAGGATATCATGGCGACGCTTGCACTAGGAAATACACTGAATATCCAAGAACTTGTACGTGATGTGCCGATTGTTTCTCCTTCAATGAAAATGCTGGATTTGCTGTTACAGATGCGGATTACACGCAAACATATGGTTCTTGTTATTGATGAATTCGGCGGCATTGACGGGCTTGTTACCATTGGGGATCTCATCGAATCCATCGTTGGTGAAATCGATGACGAGCATGACCCCGACGACCACGCAGAAATAATTATCGACACAGACGGAACTGTAACCGCCGACGCACGTGTTGATTTGGATGAATTCGAAGACATTTTCGGCAAGATCCTCAGCAAGGAAGAACATGATGAAAACGACACCTTGGGTGGGCTAATCTTTTCTCTGGCTGAGCGCGTTCCCGCCAGAGGTGAGGTTATAACGCATAAAAGTGGTATGACATTCGAAATCATCGAGGCCGACCCCCGCCGTGTAAAACGCCTACACATCCGCAACATTCCCAATCAAGATAAGCCGTAAACCTTTAATTTTCGCAATAGCGTTGCATCATCCAGATACAAGATATAAAACAAGCCTCATGAAGACGCTTATTCTTATATTTTTTGTCGGTGCATTATCTGCACTGGCGATGGCACCCATCAATTTTTGGCCAGCCTTATTTGTCGGTCTCGGCAGCTTATATACATGCCTATGCAAAGCAAAAACACCATTCAAAGCCGCTATGACTGGGTTTATGTTCTCGCTGGGCTATTTTGGTTTCAGCTTGGCATGGGTGGGCAACGCCTTACTTATTGAGGATAACCCCTATGTTTGGGCATGGCCATTGGCGGTTTCGGGGCTGCCTGCTTTGCTGTCCGTTTTCACCGCGATCGGCTGTTACATATATAAGGCATTCTATAAAGACGCGAATAACATTCCCTCATATATTGGCTTCACGGCACTCTTGTTTATCTCTGAATATGCACGCGGACATTTGCTAACGGGCTTCCCATGGAATCTTTATGGCTACACATGGATTGATATTCTCCCAATCGCACAACTTGCATCGCTCTCAAGTATCTACCTCTTAACCTTGGTCACAATATTTTGGGCAACCGCCCCCGCCTTTTTGTTAACGTCCCAACACACTAAACCAACCAAAGCCCTCATAACAATTATACTCATAAGCAGTATTGCCCTGTCTTACATGTATGGAGCAAACCGAATTCATAACAACCCTGTTCAATATAATGATGACTATGAAATAATCATTATCCAGCCCAACATCGCCCAAAGCGACAAATGGAAGCCTGAAAACAGAGGAAAAAACTTTGTGAACCAGATAGAACTCTCCAAGTATCAGCCCTCAGAAACTGCGCCTAAAGCATTAGCACACTATATCATATGGCCAGAAACAGCGATCTCTCAGGATATTATGGATACACAGTGGGCGATGACCTATATCCGTAATATGCTGCGTGAGTACCCTAGTGAAGCCTACCTCATCACGGGCGCGCTTCGCTATGATCGTGAGCAAGACGCATATTTCAACAGTGTCGTTACATTTAATAACAACGCAGAAATCATTCACACATACAATAAATCTCACCTTGTTCCTTTTGGTGAGTATATGCCGTTTGAGAATATATTTGATATTGCACCAATCGTCGGTTTTACGGGGTTTAAGCAAGGAGCAGGACAAACAACACTGACAATGCCCGAAGGTATAAAATTCAGCCCCCTTATCTGTTATGAGATAATTTTTCCAAACAGAGCCATTGAAAATACCACGCCACATCCAGACATGATTATAAACCTTACAAATGATGGCTGGTATGGCGACAGCCCCGGCCCTTATCAACATCTGGTGCAATCAAAATTCAGAGCAATCGAAACAGGCATTCCAGTTTTAAGAAGTGCCAATACCGGTATAAGTGCCTTCATAACCCCGCTGGGAAAAAATTTAACACCCGAAATAATATTACAGCAAAATACTTTTTTACACAGCCTGCCACGCAAAACGACCAACCATTTGCAAAATATTTATACGGAGAAAATATTTATTTCATCATTGCTCTTATTTTTAATTCTAACAAAGTTAGCCAATAGCAACGTTTTACATAGAAAATTAACCAAAAGATAAACCCTGTATTAAAAAAATTAGAAATTATATACTTAAGACCTGTTGCATACTTGTGTATTCTTGCTGTAGGTAATGACCCATTCCTAACAGGTTATTGAAAATTTGTTAGAAAACTGCTTTATATAGAAACAAATTACACGTAGATTGTAGATTAATGACAGATACAAGAAAAACAAAAGGAATTCCTGACGCCGTAGATAAACATGTTGGGAAGCAATTACGCAGCAGACGCACTTTGCTGGGGCTAAGCCAAGAAAAACTAGCCGAATTTATTGGCGTCACTTTTCAACAGGTTCAGAAATATGAACGTGGCACAAACAGAGTAAGCGCAAGTCGCCTATTTAGCTTTAGTAAAATATTAGATGTTTCTATCGATTATTTCTACGAAGGATTAGAACAAGCCACTTCTTCAAAGAATGCAACACTTGGTATGTCTGATAACTCTCAAGAATCTTTTGGCGACTCTATACCTGCTAAGAAAACAAGTAATATGCCAGAAGATATTTTTTCAAAGAAGGAAACCCTCGACCTTCTCCGTACATATTATTCGATAGAAGACTTGAAAATAAGAAAAGATATTCTGAAATTTATTAAATCCATGGCAAAAAACATCAAGTAAATTTATAAATTTTAACATTAAGGCTTGAATAAAGCCTTTTTTTTGCTTTAGGATTGTTCATTGATAAAAATAATTTAATGAGAACGAGCTAAAACCATGCCATATTCAGGACAAGCCATGCAACAAAAGACATTAACCGACTATATTTTCACCAGCGAATCCGTATCAGAAGGACATCCGGATAAAATTTGTGACCGTATATCTGATGCTGTTGTTGACTTGTATATGAAAGCAGATAATCAATCCCGCGTTGCTTGTGAAACACTTGTTACAACAGATTGTGTTGTCATTGCTGGTGAAACACGTGGGCCTGAAAGCGTCACCAAAGAAAAAATCGAACAAGCCGCCCGTGATGCGATCAAAGATATCGGGTATGAGCAAGAAGGCTTTAATTGGAAAACCGTTGATGTTGATGTGAAATTACATGCCCAATCTGTTGATATCGCCCAAGGCGTTGATGAAGGTGCAGGCGTTGATAAAGACGAAGGCGCGGGCGACCAAGGGATTATGTTTGGCTATGCCTGTAAGGAAACCGAGGCACTTATGCCTGCTCCTCTACATTACTCACACCTCATTCTAAGACGCCTTGCAGAAGATCGTCACGCAGGAATTCTTAACAAGCTAGGGCCCGATGCAAAATCACAAGTTACACTTGAGTATAGAGATGATAAGCCTGTTGGTGTTAAGTCTGTTGTTGTTTCAACACAACATGCAGAAGGCCTCAGCATGGAAGATGTCAAAGATATGGTTCGCCCATATATTGAAGAAATCCTCCCTGAAGGGTGGAGCGTTCCTGAAGAAGAACTCTACGTAAACCCAACGGGTCGCTTTGTGATCGGTGGTCCTGTTGGTGACTGTGGCGTGACAGGTCGTAAAATCATTGTTGATACATATGGCGGCGCAGCCCCACATGGTGGTGGCGCGTTCTCTGGTAAGGACTGCACAAAGGTTGACCGTTCTGCGGCTTATGCTGCGCGTTACTTGGCTAAAAACGTTGTTGCTGCTGGTTATGCAACAGGCTGTACGATACAGCTTTCCTACGCGATTGGCGTTTCAAAGCCAATCTCCGTTTACCTGAACACACATGGTACAGGAACAGCACCGGAAACAGTGATTGTTGATGCTCTGCAAAGTCTTGTTGATCTACGTCCACGCGGTATTCGTGAGCACCTAAAACTCAACAAAGCAATTTATGAGCGCACAGCCGCATATGGTCACTTTGGCCGTACACCGACAGATGATGGTGGTTTCTCATGGGAGAAAACTGACCTTGTTGGTGAATTACAACGTATCCTTGGGTAACTCCATTGAGCCGTAAGCACCATATTCCAAGACAAAACTCCGCCAACTATGAGCGGAGTTTTTTTGGTCGCAGACAAGGTAGGTCAACATCTCCGCTGCGCATAGGTATCCTTGATGATCTATTACCTAAAATAGAGCTACCGGAAGAAAAACTTCTGCTGGAACAAAACATTTCCCCCGAAGAACTCTTTGGCCGTCCCTATTCGAAGTATTGGCTGGAGATCGGTTTTGGCTATGGCGAGCATATGGCTACCCTGCTCCGTAATAATCCTGATACGGGTTATCTAGGCGCAGAGCCTTTCATTGGCGGCATGTCTGCCTTCCTTATGAACCTTCAAGAAGATGAGGCACATGATAACGTCCGTGCCCTAATGGATGACGGCATGATTATCGCGCGCTCAATAAAACCAAACAGCCTTGATGGTATTTACGTTTTAAACCCTGATCCATGGCATAAAAAACGCCATCATAAACGCCGCATTATTAATCAGGTAAATTTAGATGTTTTTGCAGATATCTTAAAGCCTGGTGCACCTTTGGTTCTAACAACAGATGTTGAAAACCTTGCCGAATGGATGTGTACCCAAGCATCAAACCACCCTGCCTTTAAATGGACAGCAAACTCAAAGGATGATTTTTATACCCCGCCTAAGGATTGGATAACCACCCGTTATGAGGAAAAAGGAGCAAAAGGCGCAAAGAAAATGGTTTATATGTTTTTTGAAAGAAAGGAATAAACCCCTTGCATTTCCTGCAAGTTAGGCGTATAAATCACGCAAATATCCGATCTTAAAGACGGTGGCTCACAAAGAGGCCGCCTTTTTTATTACTTAATCGGATACATAGAAGGTGATTTTTAGTGATTTTAGAATCAATGAAAATTGTACCGAGTGACTACGAGGCGTTCGATAGGACGGGAAACTTAAAGGGTTTTAAATGCGTAATACGCCGCTTGAAGAAAAAATTGCGAAGATAGTAACACCTGTGATCGAAGATCTTGGGCTTGCCTTTCATCGCATTAAAATCTCTGGTGAGGATGGCTCGTCTCTTGTGCAAATTATGGCAGAAGACCTTAAGACAAGTAACCTGTTGGTTGATGACGCCGCAAAAATCAGCCGCGCAATTTCCGCAGTAATGGATGTTGAAGACCCAATTAATGGCGCTTATAGATTAGAGGTCAGCTCCCCCGGAATTGATCGTATGTTGATCCGCGAGGATGAATTTGATCGCTATAAAAGCTTTGAGATTAAAATTGAGACACTTACACCTTCAGAAAACGGACAAAAACGTTATCGCGGTGTATTAAATGGAATTGAAGATAATAATATCCTTGTGACAACGGATACGGGTGATATAAAAATCCCCTATTCCTCACTGGCGCAAGCAAAACTTATTTTGACTGATGAACTAATTAAAGCTACAGCAAATCTTTAGGAGATAGAACATGGAATTGTTGCAAGTCGCAGACATGGTGGCCCGTGAAAAGAATATTGATCGTGAAATTGTTTTAGAAGCAATGGAAGAAGCGATCCAGAAAGCTGGTCGTTCTAAATACGGACATGAACAAGACATCCGCGCGCAAATTGACCGCGGTAATGGCGAAATTGAACTGAAACGCTATCGTGAAGTTGTTGCGAATGATTTTGAAATCGAAAACGAAATTGCTCAGCTTACTATCGACCAAGCAACGCGCATTAAGCCAGATGCAGAAGAAGGCGAGTTTCTAATCGATGAACTCCCTCCATTGGACTTTGGTCGTATTGCTGCCCAAACAGCCAAACAAGTAATCATGCAAAAAGTACGTGAAGCCGAGCGCGCACGTCAATATGAAGAATATAAAGACCGCGTTGGTGAAATCATCAGTGGTATCGTAAAACGTGTTGAATACGGTAATGCGACAATTGATATTCAAGGCCGCGCAGAAGGTATTATCCGCCGCGATGAATGTATTCCGCGTGAACCATTAAACGTGAATGACCGTGTACGCGCGATCATCTATGAAGTACGTGAAGAAATGCGTGGACCGCAGATTTTCCTATCTCGTAGTCACCCTGAATTTATGGCGAAACTTTTCGCACAAGAAGTACCTGAGATTTATGACGGTATCATTGAAATCAAGGGCGTTGCTCGTGATCCGGGTAGCCGCGCGAAAATCGCTGTTCAATCCAGAGAACATTCAATTGATCCCGTCGGTGCGTGTGTTGGTATGCGCGGAAGCCGTGTTCAAGCCGTGGTAAACGAGCTTGGCGGTGAAAAAATCGATATTATTCCATGGACAGATGATCTTGGAACTTTCGTTGTGAATGCACTGCAACCTGCCGCCGTTTCAAAAGTGGTTCTGGATGAAGATAAAAAGCATATGGACGTTGTCGTTCCCGAAGATCAGCTTAGCTTGGCTATTGGTCGCCGTGGACAGAATGTGCGTCTTGCCTCAATCCTGACAGGTTGGGACATCGACATTATGACCGATGAACAAGAATCAGAACGTCGTACAGAAGAATTCGCAACGCGCTCTGCTCTGTTTATTGAGTCACTGGATGTTGATGACACAATTGCGCAACTTCTTGTTGTTGAGGGCTTTACTGCTGTTGAAGAAATCGCAGAAACGCCTATTGACGAATTGAACGAAATTCAAGGCTTTGAAGATGAAATTTCGAACGAACTTCAACAACGTGCGATTAATTGGCTTAATAAAAAATCTGAAGAACTTAAGGGTAAGCAAACCGAACTTGGACTTGCGGATGACTTAATGACTGCAGAAGGCTTACGCGCAGATCAAATTCTTAAAATTGGCGAACAAGGCATTAAAACGCTTGATGATCTTGCTGATCTTGCCGGTGATGAACTTGTAGAGCTTCTTGGTGAAAACCAAATGAATGAGAAAGAAGCAAACGCGGTTATCATGAAAGCCCGTGAACATTGGTTTGCAGAAGAAGATGCTGCTGCTGCGAAAGCTGTTGAAGCGGCAGAAAAAGCTGAAGAAGCAAAACCAGCCGAAACCAAAGAAACCACTACGGAGAGCGATGCATAGATTTACACTATATTATGCATAGTATATCTATATCCTTTACAATTTTAGGCGAACCTAATGACTGAGAAAAAAGTAAAAGAAGAAAACACAAAACCAGCAGGTAAAACACTCAGCTTGTCGGGAAAAACACTCAGCTTAGGCTCGGGTGGTGGTTCATCATCCGGTTCAAAAGCTCCGGCCAGTAAAGTCGCCGTAGAAGTTCGTCGCAAAAGGGTCGTATCAACAAGAAATACACCTAAAGAAGATACCCGCCTAACATCCGGTGAAAAAAATGCCCGCGCCCGTGCTTTGGAGGCCGCACTCGCTGGTACATCAAAGAAAAAAGAACTCCCTAAACGCCGTGTCATGACGCTGGAAGATAAAAAAGCAAAAGAAGCTGAAGAAGAAGCAACAAGAGCAAAAATCGAGGCCGCAGAAGAAAAAACGCGCCTTGAAAGCGAAGCAGAAAACAGAACAATCCCCGAAAGACCAGCCCCCGCCGCCAAGGAAGATCAAAAGCGCGTCAAGACATTCTCTAACGAAGACAGTAAACCTGTCGAGAGTTACCGCGACAAAATAAAGAAAAACGCGGCGAAACCACCCCCACGTACCACAGGTGATCGTCGTGGCGGTCGCATTACGGTTTCACAAGCGATCAACAAAGATTACGATCGCGATCGCGGACCCAGCCTTGCTGCACAAAAACGAATGCGTGAAAAAGCGCGTCTCGCCGCACAGCCATTCCAAGCACCACAAGAAAAATCAGTGCGTGAAGTTATTTTACCTGAGACAATAACAGTTCAAGAACTATCCAACCGTATGGCTGAGGCTGGTAAGGATGTTGTTAAAGCGCTTATGAAAATGGGCGTTATGGCGACAGGTACACAAACAATTGACGCTGATACTGCCGAACTTCTTATCGAAGAGTTTGGCCATAAAGTAAGACGCGTTACTGACGCAGATGTTGAAATTGGTCTGGATGATATTGAGGATAAAGAAGAAGATCTTCTTCCGCGCCCTCCTGTTGTTACGATCATGGGGCATGTTGACCACGGTAAAACATCTTTGCTGGATGCGCTACGTTCAACGGATGTTGTGGCTGGTGAAACTGGTGGTATTACCCAGCATATCGGTGCATATCAGGTTGAACTATCATCTGGTGAAAAAATTACATTCCTTGATACGCCCGGACATGCGGCATTTACTGAAATGCGTGCACGTGGTGCAGACGTAACTGACATTGTTGTTATTGTTATTTCAGCGAGTGATTCAATTATGCCACAAACAATTGAATCCATTAACCATGCGAAAGCCGCAGGCGTTCCGATTATCATTGCGATTAACAAAATCGACCTTCCTGATGCCAACCCTATGAAAGCCAAGCAAGACTTACTGCAGCATGAAGTAGTGATTGAGGAAATGGGCGGCGATGTTCAATGTGTTGAAATATCCGCAAAGAATAAAACGAACCTTGATAAATTGGAAGAAGCCATTCTTCTGCAATCCGAAATCCTTGAATTGAAAGCTAATCCAAACAGACATGCGCAAGGTTTTGTTGTTGAATCAAAAATGGAAAAAGGCCGCGGATCAGTTGCAACGGTGTTGATCCAAAAAGGTACTCTACGTATCGGACATGTGTTTGTTGCAGGTGCTGTCTTTGGACGTGTGCGTGCGATTATCGATGATAAAGGCAATAATGTTAAAGAAGCCATTCCAGGGCAACCTGTCGAAATACTGGGTGCAAACTCTATACCTGCGGCGGGTGATATCTTCAACGTGACATCAGAAGAATCAAAAGCACGCGAAATTGCTGAATATCGTCAGCATAAAAACAAAGAAATAGCCGCATCGAAAGCCATCACTGGTCGTACAACGATGGAACAAATTCTCGCGAAACGTGAGGCTGGTGAAGTGACTAAGCTGCCGGTTCTTATCCGCGCTGATGTTTTTGGTTCTATTGAGGCAATCACGGGTTCTTTAACCAAAATGGAAGAAGAAAACGAAGGTATCGAAATTCAAGTTCTGCACACTGGTGTTGGTGGTATTACAGAATCAGATGTTATTCTTGCGAATGCGTCAGGTGCGCTGATTATCGGGTTTAACGTCCGTGCAAATATGAAAGCACGCGTACTTGCCGATCATGAAAAAGTGGATATTCGTTATTACAACATTATCTATAACGTCATTGATGATGCGAAAGCCCTTCTAACGGGTATGTTGCCGCCAAGTGTTCGTGAAGAGTATATTGGCCAAGCCCTTATCAAGCAGGTCTTTAACATTACTAAAGTCGGTAAAATTGCCGGTTGTGATGTTTCTTCAGGCAGTGTTAAGCGTGGCTCTAAAGTTCGCTTGTTGCGTGATGATGTGGTTATCCATGAAGGCATGCTGAAAACATTGAAACGCTTCAAGGATGAAGTGAAGGATGTTAAAGAAGGCCAAGAATGTGGTATGGCATTTGAAAAATATGATGATCTTAAAGAAGGCGATATCATCGAATGTTATGAAATCATCGAAGAAGAACGCGTTGTTCAGTAATCTGCTATGAAAAATCGTAAAACAAACAGTAATGAACCGTCACAACGGATGCTTCGCGTCGGTGAGCAACTCAGGCATCTTTTGTCTGAGACATTGCAACGTGGACATTTCAGTAATGAAATGCTGCTGAATAAATCTAATATGATTATCGTATCGGAAGTGCGCCCTTCCCCTGATCTAAAACATGCACGTGCCTATGTCATGTCGATTAACGGGGACAGCATGGACGAACTCCTCCCTGCTCTTAATGAGCAAGCGCACGTATTTCAAAAAGAAATCGGACGCTCATCTAATCTAAAATTCACACCTAAAGTTAAATTCGTAACCGATACATCTTTTGATGAGGCACAACACATCGAAAATCTATTACGTGATGTCCGCAAATCTGACGATGAAGACTCTCCTGAGGAATAACTACTGTGGCACGTAAGAAAAAAGGCGATCACATTTCGGGCTGGATCAATCTTGATAAGCCCTATGGCATGACCTCAACACAAGCAATCGGTAAAGTGCGGCGTATCCTTAACTCGCAGAAAATCGGACATGCGGGAACACTAGATCCTTTAGCCACAGGCGTTCTACCCATCGCAGTAGGTGAAGCAACCAAGACAATTTCTTTCGCGCAAGATGATATCAAAACCTATCATTTCACCATTCAATGGGGCGAGCAACGTGATACCGATGACATGGAAGGCAAAGTGATTGCCACATCCGATCATCGCCCGATAGCCGAAGACATCACCGCCCTACTCGGCCAATATACAGGTGAGATACAGCAAACTCCCCCCAACTTCTCTGCCATTAAAATCAACGGTGAGCGCGCTTATGACATTGCCCGTGATGGGAATATACCGGAGCTAAAGCCGCGTACGGTTTACATCGAAGAATTAGAATTATTAGAGGCGCGTAAGGATGATGCCGACTTCACAATGATCTGCGGGAAAGGCACGTATGTGCGCTCTCTTGCCCGTGATATAGGCAATGATTTGGGTACAAAAGGCTTCATCTCGGCGTTGCGCCGCGAAAAAGTAGGGAATTTCACTGCAAAAGATGCGATTTCACTAGACATTTTAAGTGATATGGACTACTTATCTGCCCGAAGTGAGTACTTGTTGCCCCTACAAATTGTGCTGGACGATATCCCGGCTCTTGATTTGAAAGAGGAAGAAACAGCAAGAATTCGCAATGGACAGGCGCTTAGCTTTGTTTCCAGACCAGATTTCGAACGTCTTACGAAAGTTGGTCTAGGCAGTAAAGAAAGCACTATCGCTCTTGCCACACATGATGGTGCACCCGTTGCACTGATTGAACAAACAAGAGCCGACGTAAAACCCGTCCGTGTATTTAACTTAACTAAGTGATTTTCATTAATATTTTAATGGGAATTGTACCGAGCAAGTGCGAGGCGTCCGTTAGGGCGGAAAATTTAAAACTAAAAAGATATTTGAAAAGGAAAATGCCATGTCAATGGAAACAGCCCAAAAGGCAAAAATTATTAAAGAATATGCAAGAGACAAAGAAGATACCGGTTCACCGGAAGTTCAGGTTGCTATTCTAACCACACGTATTTCTGAGCTTTCAGAGCATATGCAAGTGCACAAAAAAGACTTCCACAGTCGTCGTGGTCTTTTAGCAATGGTTGCTAAACGTCGTAAACTTCTTGATTACCTTAAATCCAAGAATGAGCAAGGATATAAAGACCTTATTAAAGCTCTTGGTATTCGTCGTTAGACAAGAGAAGACAAACATTAAAGGGTTATTATGGAAAGAATACCAGCCATTTTATGTACAGTTTTTTTGCTCACATCTTGTGAAAGTTTCACAGCAACGCGCTATGTCACCAGTAATCAAACGAAGTACTATATCGAGACTTTAAAAACAAACAAAAAACTAGATGTATCAAGTGTATCTTTATCATCTGAGCAAAGTTTGAGTATACAGTGTCGTATGGCTGGTCCAATTCAAGTGCCCGGTGGCAGTTATGAAGACTATTTTAAAAGCGCGCTAATCGATGAATTGCAACAATCAGGTCTATACAAGCCTGAAAGTAACAAGATTAGTGTTGTATTGGATAGTGTTGTTGTAAAATCAATAACACCGGCAAGTTGGGATATAACAGGACAATTCTTTGTCAATAACCAACCCCTTACATCTATCTCGACCAGCTTCCCATACAAGACCAGCTACTCTGCAATGGGCGCGTGTAATAATGCCGCTGATAACCTTCCATACGCTGTTGAGGATTTCTACAGCAAGTTCATTAGGAGTGATGAATTTAGAAGTGTTATGAAATAGGCATTACACAATATAAAATTTCAAAAGCCACCCTATAATAAGGTGGCTTTTTTCTATGCCCTATGATAGTTTTAGAAAAACAATATGATGAGTTATGTATAATGGTTGACACGAGTTTTAATAAAGCCGCCCCGAATTCTGCGACAGAACACACCCTTGAGGATATCGAAAATATTGTACCTGGGGATATTATCACATGTCATGAAACCAGCAACCTTAAAGGTCATTCAAAAGCCTTCGATGGAACAGCCCTCCTCGTCACAACACTGCTTTGTGATGCAAAAAACCCCGATAAAATTGTTGGTATTGAGGCTCTGCCAATTGATGTTACCGATAAAAAAACAGCCTATAATCAATATGGCTCTTATGATATCAGACAAAAGAACTTAAAAAACCTAATGGCCTTACCGCATAACGATAGCTATCAAATAACATTTTTAAAAGAACCACTATTTATTGAGAATAACGCAAAATCCCTTGGCACAAAAGATGGGGATGTTAAAGTCCACGGCTCTATTTCTCAAGACTTAGATCACTGGCCACGCCTTATTAGGATTTTGGAAAAAAGAACAAAACAGAATGACTTTAAGCCAATAAAAACCAAAGAAATAGTCCCCCATGAGGATACTCAATTTCATATTCAAAACACACTAATCAGAGTAGAAACACCAACAATTGAAGACGTTAACAACGCGAAATTAGAAAATTCATAAGGCATTATAGCGTTATTTAATCCAGAAAATAACGTTTTTTAATCTCGCCATTTTCCATTTCAAAAATCAAAGGCTTACCTGTTGGAAATTCGGCATCATTAATTGTGTCAGGGGTCTCAACCCCCAAGGTAATCAACGTTGCTCGCAAGCTATTACCATGCGCCGCCATTAAAACGTTCTTACCCGCATCCAGTAGCGGTTTTATGTTCTCGATGAAATATGGGCGCACACGGTTTTCAACCACATCTTGCAAGCATTCACCGCCCGGAGGAGAAACATCATAGGATCTGCGCCATATATGAACTTGGTCTGCGCCATATTTTTCGCGCGTTTCATCTTTGTCTAACCCTGTTAAATCACCGTAATCACGCTCCCGCAGGTGGGGATGGCGTACCATCGTATCGAACAATTCACTCTGCCCTGCTTCATTTAGCATAATCTCTGCGGTGCGATTGGCACGAATTTGGGTGGAGCTGAAGACTTGGTCAAATGTAATGCCCGCCTCTTTTAACATCACACCTGCAGTTTTGGCCTCGGCCTCGCCCTGCGCGGTTAAATCAACATCATGAAAACCGGTAAATTTATTCGCGAGATTCCACTCGCTTTGACCATGGCGAAGAAGAACGAGATAATGCGACATAAAAACTCCTAATAGAATGAATTGATTGACTTTCGTGGCAGATAGTGGCATGTCTATACGCGTTTGCAAAGCTGTAATTTGTTGTGGCTTCCGGTTGACAATTAAGGGCAGAAATAACGTCTGCTTTTAACAGTCCACCGAAGACCTTTCAAACAGCTTCGAAACAAAAAATATGTCGCTTTTACATGTGTGAAAGTGATTGAAACTTATACTAAAGAGGAAACATATAGAATGTTTAACGTATATAAAAAAGAAATTGATTTTGCTGGTAAAACGCTAACGCTGGAAACAGGTAAAATCGCACGTCAAGCTGATGGCGCAGTATTAGCAACAATAGGTGACACATCTGTTCTTTGTGCCGTTACAGGTTCAAAAAATATTAAAGACGGGCAAGACTTCTTCCCGCTATCTGTGTTCTACCAAGAAAAAACATACTCTGCGGGTAAAATCCCGGGTGGCTTTTTCAAACGTGAAGCACGTCCAAGCGAAAAAGAAACACTAACATCACGCTTGATTGACCGTCCAATTCGTCCGCTCTTCCCTAAAGGCTTCCTGAATGAAGTACAGGTTGTGTGTACGGTTGTTTCTCATGACCTTGAAAATGATCCTGACATGATTGCAATGATCGGCGCATCTGCTGCTCTTACAATTTCAGGTATCCCGTTCATGGGCCCAATCGGCGGAACACGCGTTAGCTATAAAGACGGTGAATACATCATCAACCCACCAATGTACGAAATTAAAGATATGGATCTTGATCTTGTTGTTGCGGGAACAAAAGAAGGCGTTTTGATGGTTGAATCAGAAGCATCAGAGCTTTCTGAAGAAATCATGCTTGGCGCGGTTGATGCCGGTCACAAAGCATATCAAAGCGTAATCGATGGTATCATTGATTTGGCTGAAATGTGTGCCAAAGACATGTGGGACATTCCTGAAACACCTGCACATATCCAAAAGATGGCGGATGCTCTTAAGAAGAAGTTTGCGAAAGATGTTGAAAAAGCATATGCTCTTACTGATAAAATGGAACGTCAAGATGCCGTAGGCGCAGCGCGCACAGCCGCAATCGAAGCCTTCACAGATGAGACAAGCGGTATTGATAAAGCGGTCATCTCTTCCAAGTTCAAATCATTGGAAGCAGACGTTGTTCGTGGTTCTATCCTTAAAACAGGTAAGCGTATTGATGAGCGTGACACAAAAACTGTTCGCCCAATCGTTGCCGAAGTTGGTCTTCTTTCACGTACACATGGTTCATGTTTGTTTACACGCGGCGAGACACAAGCTCTTGTTGTTGTAACACTAGGTACTGGTCAAGATGAGCAAATCATTGATGCACTTGACGGTGAATATAAAGAACGCTTCCTTCTACACTATAACTTCCCTCCATATTCTGTTGGTGAAGCTGGTCGTATGGGCCCTCCGGGTCGTCGTGAGATCGGACATGGTAAATTGGCATGGCGTTCATTGCACCCACTCTTGCCATCCACAGAAGAATTCCCGTACACAATGCGCTCTGTTTCTGAAATTACAGAGAGTAACGGTTCATCTTCTATGGCAACTGTTTGTGGTACGTCTTTGGCGCTTATGGATGCCGGTGTACCACTTAAGCAAGCTGTTGCGGGTATCGCGATGGGCTTGATTAAAGAAGGCGATGACTTTGCCGTTCTATCTGACATCCTTGGTGATGAAGATCACCTTGGTGATATGGACTTCAAAGTTGCCGGTACTGAGAATGGTATCACTGCCCTTCAGATGGATATAAAAATTACATCTATCACACAAGAAATCATGAAAGTTGCATTGGAACAAGCAAAAGAAGGTCGTCTACATATCCTTGATGAGATGGCGAAAGCCCTTACAGAAGGTCGTGGTGAACTGAATGCAAATGCACCGCAAATCGTTTCTATCCAAATCCCAACGGACAAAATCCGCGAAGTGATTGGTACAGGCGGTAAGGTGATCCGTGAAATGATCGAAGTAACCGAAACTAAAATCGACATCGATGATGATGGTACAATCAAGATTGCTGCTACAAACTCTGAATCAATCGAAAAAGCGATTGCGATGATTAAAGCGATCACTGATGAGCCGGAAGTTGGTGTTGTTTACACTGGTAAAGTTGTGAAATGTGTTGATTTCGGTGCATTCGTGAACTTCATGGGCGCGAAAGACGGTCTTGTTCACATCTCCGAGCTAGCCGATCACCGTGTTGCCAAAACAACGGATATCATCAACGAAGGTGATGAAGTTAAAGTGCTTCTAACTGGTGTTGATAACCGCGGTAAAGTTAAACTTTCCATGAAGCGTGTTGATCAGGAAACTGGTGAAATATTCCAAGATGATGATGCCGACGCACAAGCTGCTGGTTAACCCCCTCAGCCACACCGAAAACATCAAAAAGCCGAGCAAATTATGTTCGGCTTTTCTTGTTTCATAATACGACAAGTGTTATTATGAAAAAATAAGCTAAGTTAGCCAAAAGACAAATGACAAAAATGCGTAATCAATTTTATGAGGCTCAGGATTTTGACGATCTTTATACGATGCTGGATAAAAACCCGGATGTCCTCGTCTCCTATATCCCACTTCAAATGACAGATAAGTTACATGAGATGATTGAAGGCCTACGCAATCAATCAGATGAAGTTTATATCAACCAGGATATATTACGTGCAGACAGAATCGAAACAATATTAGAGACAGATGACTTGGAATCCACGCCATATATTTTGACAAAAGAGTCACAAAAAGAATATCTAGCCCTCAAAGATACATTCGAATTAAGCCACGCAAACGGCCATAATTTTAACCTACACACACAGACCATGCACACCCTTATGGATATAAAAAATGGCCATATGCCAACAATGACTCTGCAAGCAGGCGAAAAAAACAAAGTTGGCCATAAGAAGCATGTCGACCAAAATACCATGGTTATTAATATGTATATTGATGGCAAAGGTCTTCTCTTTGATACAGATAGCATCAAAAATGTATCACTCCACTCCCCTGTTATCACTGCCCACAGGGGAGAAGCCCACCCCCTTTGCGTTAACGGCACAACAAAGGCCGTACTACACGGGCGTCATCCAACCGAAGAACAGCCTAAATCAGGGCGCGTTAACATAATATACGCCATATAAACACAAACGACCATATGGACAAATGCAAAGAACACCTATATTTTCCCTTGGTCTTAATAATAAAGTAGAGATTAGATATGCTCCCCCTAAAACTCCCTAAAATAATTGCTCATCGTGGATGCGCTGGTTATGCGCCTGAAAATACGTTAGCAGGGATTCACACCGCCGCAGATATGGGCATAGACTGGGTGGAGCTGGACGTGAAAATCACAAAAGATGAGATCCCGATCATTTTCCATGATGACACATTAGACCGCACAACAAACGGCAGCGGCAACGTCGCGGATAAAACATTAGAAGAAATCAGAGAGCTGGAATGCGGCAGTTGGTATGGCGAAAGCTTTGCTGGCATTCAAATCCCTACCCTCGAAGAAACGATTGATGTCTTATTGGAGCGCAACCTTGGTCTAAATTTAGAGATCAAGCCCTGCCCCGGACGCGAAAAAGAAACCGCAGAAGTCGCACTGGATTTACTATCATCCATTTGGGACGATCATGATCGCTTGCTTATATCCTCATTCCAACATGTCAGCTTGGAAACCGCAGCGGATATCGCCGAAGATTGGCATCGCGGTCTATTACTCCCCGAAGAATGGCCAGAGAACTGGGAAGATCTTGCAAAATACCTCGAAGTCTCGACAATCAACGTTAATGCGGCGACAGTGACACGCGAACAAATCGAGGATATTATGGACTTAGAAAAGCCAATCCTCGCCTACACCGTAAACGAACCCGATCAAGCCCGCCTCCTGCAAAGCTGGGGCGTTGATGGTTTTTTCAGTGATACGCCCGATGTGTTAAAAGAAGGCATCTTTGTAGTGCATTAATACTTTCTATAAGCATGCATAAAAAAATAACTTATGCAGGCGACAGACAAACCAAATAATCCAAAAAAACCAGCCCCCTCAATGATAGACAGAACGTTTGTTGTTGATAAAGGTTTTTGTGTAGAATAAAGCCCATAGGCAATAGGTGATAAAAAGCCCATTGAAATATAAATGAGAAATATATAAATTTTACGTGTTTTCTTTTTACTAATTAATTCGGTAATAATAATCGTTGGAATCCCAACCAAGAACATAAAAGGGTAAGCTAGTAACATTGCAAAACCAGAAAATAGAAATGCCAAGGATATATTCCGAGGAAATATATCTAAACTCATAGAAAAAAATAAAATGTACACGCCGATAAACGGGGCAACAGCTACAGAAATCACAAACCTTATTATAATCTGTGCAAACTCTTTCTCTTCATATTCGTTTGCATCATGCACATTAATTACCCTGCCATTTCCTCAATCTTATCATGTGGAATCATGCCAACAGCATTATAGCCACAATCAACGTAATGCGTTTCGCCCGTAACAGCCGTTGAAAGATCAGACAGCAGATAAAGCGCAGTACCGCCAAGCTCATCAAGTTCAACAGGGCGACGCAACGGCGCGGTCAATTTACTGTATTTGTATGTTTTGCGGGCACCGCCAATTACTGCACCGGCAAGGGTGCGCATCGGCCCTGCAGAAATTGCATTCACACGAATACCGGATTTTCCATCTTCACTAGGGCCTAAATCAGCAGCAAGATAGCGTACAGAAGCCTCCAGCGCAGCTTTTGCAACACCCATAACATTGTAATTCGGCATAACTTTCTGAGACCCATAATAGGTCAGTGTCACAGCAGAACCACCATCCGTCATCAACTCTTTCGCACGGCGCATAACAGATGTAAAAGAGAAACACGAGATATGCATTGTCATTAAAAAATTGTCCAGACTTGTGTCAACATAACGCCCCTGAAGCTCATCTTTATTAGAAAACGCAATTGCATGAATAATGAAGTCAATTTTACCCCATTTTTCTTCCAGAATATTAAATACGTTATCCAGATCATCTTCATTCGATGCATCACAATCAATCACGATCTCCGAACCGACGCTGGCGGCCAAGGGCTTTACACGCTTACCAAACGCATCTCCCTGATAGGTAAAGGCCAATTCCGCGCCCGCCTTATGCAATGCACTGGCCATGCCCCACGCGATTGAGTGGTCATTGGCAACGCCCATTACAAGGCCTCTTTTACCATTCATCAGATCATTCATTCTATGCTTATCCTTCACTATCTTATTAATATAAACGTCCGCCATTTGGCACATTGGCACTTGGCTGCATTAACATCACTTCACCATCGTCATCAGGAACGCCAAGCGTTAAAACCTCTGACATAAATGGCCCTATTTGGCGGGGCTCAAAATTCACAACCGCCATCACTTGTTTACCAATCAACTCTTCACGAGAATAGTTTTTGGTAATTTGCGCCGAAGATTTCTTCTGCCCTATTTCTTCACCAAAATCTATAAACAGCTTAAAAGCCGGCTTTCGAGCCTCGGGAAAATCTTGAGCATCAATAATCGTACCAATACGAATATCAACTTTCATAAAATCATCAAAAGGAATGCTCATCCTCTTAAGCCTTATAGCGACTGATCGCTAAACTACAATTTGTACCGCCAAAACCAAAGCTGTTGGAGAGAATGGTTTCATGCGTCACATTATCAATACGTTCGCGTGCAATCGGTAAATTTTTTGCACCTTCATCCAGTGTTTCGATATTGATACTTGGCGCAACAAAGTCATTTTGCATCATCAAGAGGCTGTAGATTGTTTCCTGAACACCAGTCGCACCCAAAGAATGCCCCGTCATAGACTTTGTAGCACTTATATGCGGCATATCTTGATCCAATGCACCGAATACCTCACGGATCGCGTCCAGCTCGCCAATATCGCCAACAGGCGTTGATGTACCGTGTGTGTTGATATAGGTAACGGGCGTTGTGACTGTTTCCAAAGCTTTCAGCATCGCGCGTTTACCGCCCTCGCCGCTTGGTGCAACCATGTTATATCCATCGGATGTCGCGCCATAACCTGTGACTTCGCCATAGATTTTTGCGCCGCGTGCCAATGCATGCTCTAACTCTTCTAGAACGACAATACCACCGCCGCCACTAATCACGAATCCATCGCGATCAGCATCATAAGCACGTGCCGCTTTTTCCGGCGTATCATTGTAATTCGAACTCATCGCGCCCATCGCATCAAACAGCACAGACAAAGTCCAGTCCAGCTCTTCACCGCCACCGGCAAACATTACGTCCTGCTTACCCCACTGGATAAGCTCTGTCGCATTACCAATACAATGCGCGGATGTTGAACAAGCCGATGAAATCGTATAATTCACGCCTTTAATCTTGAAATTCGTAGATGCCGTCGCAGAGGTTGTTGAACACATCGCCTTTGGCACAGCAAATGGCCCCACGCGCTTTGCACCCTTTTCACGTGTAACATCCGCCGCCAGAACCTGCGCCCGCGTTGATGGCCCGCCAGAGCCAACAATAATACCTGTACGCTCGTTACTAACATCAATTTCAGCTAAACCTGAATCCGCGATGGCTTGTTCCATAGAAAGGTGAACATAACCCGCTGCATCGCCCATAAAACGCCACATACGCTTATCAATGGATGCCTTAAGATCAACGTCAGGCTTTCCATGCACCTGAGATCTAAAACCAAGCTCGGCGTAGCCTTCAGCGGCTGTAATGCCCGACTTACCTGCTTTTAAAGAGGTTAGAACATCATCTGCATTTGCCCCAATACAAGAAACAATACCAATTCCAGTAATAACAACACGGCGCATATTATACTCCTTTATTCTGCGGCTGAATTATCGAACAATCCAACTTTAAGACCCTTTACACTGTAAGCCTTCTCACCATCGGCATAGATTGTGCCATCGGCAATACCAAGAACCAGCTTACCCTTCATAACGCGTTTTATATCGACAACGTATTTAAGCAATTTAACATCAGGCGTAACCATAGCGGCAAGTTTAATCTCACCAACACCAAGAGCGCGGCCTGCGCCTTTTGATTCTGTCCAGCCGAGGTAAAACCCTAAAAGCTGCCATAGACCGTCCAACCCTAAACAACCGGGCATAACAGGATCGCCTATAAAGTGGCACTTATAGAACCAAAGGTCAGGATGAATATCAAATTCCGCTTCGATAACACCTTTACCGTTCGCTCCGCCATCAAGGGAAACATTTGTAATACGGTCTAGCATCAACATTGGTGGCAATGGAAGCTGTGCATTACCTGCACCAAACATATCACCGTTCGCGCAGGTGATTATTTCTTCATATGAATAACTGGATTTTTGTACAAAAGTCATGGTCTCTCGCTACTTTTTATTTCAAAGAGATTTATACGAGGTTCTGGCAAAGGGGGCAAGCATTGATCTGGTATCTTTCGTATGAAAATAACTTAAAAAGACACCATATCGAAATCAAGACAAACGAACTTATAGCTTTCCGTGATCGCAGACATCGCCAAAGGCTTGGCAATTGCCGGTTCGATTTCAGGTAAATCACCACCTGAGGCCACAGCAATCATACGCCCTGCCGCCTTCGCACACGACACAGCCTGATCATATGATCCGTTTAAGCCAATCGCACGGAAGAATCGCAAACATCGTGGCTCTAACTCTCTAATAAGATCAACAGGTGCATTAATCGGCGTATCATTCGCCGCCAAGCCAAAACGCCAGTCACTGCCCGCAGGAACGCCCAAGCGCACAGCCTCTTGCGTCATATTATAAACAATACGATCAAGATTATCTGGTAAGTCCGACCCTCTGAAATAATCACAAACCTCGGAAGAGCTTAACGATATCGCCAAGCGACGCCCCGCAACACCACTGAGCGCGGCAATACAATCCCCGACACTCCAGTCCTTACGACCAACTTGATATTCAATAGAAACGTCACATAGTTCTTGCGCCGCAATTTCAAATGCCATGCATTTCTTCACACATTCAATCAGCAAGCGTAGAGTTTCCTCACGCGGAACGCCCATATTTTCCCAGCCAATAATGATATGCTGAAACACATTCAGGATAAGATCGTGTAGTTCGAAATTACAATCGAGCCATTCCTCAAAGAACACACGCGCCGCAAGTCGCCCGCGCTCTGTTTCGAAATCAATAATATGTGCAGGTGGCAACGCATAAGGCGCAAGCATCCCTGGCGCAGGATGACAATTCAGTAAACCAGACAACTTTTGAAAACTGGCCTGCATCGCCTGATCGGAATCCTCGAAAATATAATAGGTTTCAACAAGGACTCCAGCCATATGCTGAATCACTTTCATACTGTCAATACCGCGTTCATGATCCGCAGCAAGTTGAATCAGAGCAGAGTAGAAACGGGCGCCCATTTCCGGCTTATTAGTCAGTGCAAACATTTTGAATCGAACCTACAGACAGAATTGTTGATAAGTTTATGGAAGGAATTTTAAATACGTAACGAACGCTACGAATATGATTCTAATCAATATTTTCCGTTTCGTAAACACCCCAAAGTGATTTTCTTTTTATCCATCCCGATAATCCTGATGTTGTAATGGCACACCACGCCCCCTCACAGGACGCTATTTCGACGACACTCATTGGCTCTAAGTGCATGGAAATACGTGGTTTTTTTGGTTCTTGACTAAAAGGTTTTTCATACGCAGAGACAGCATTATCACCCAGAATAATAGCCATTCTTTTTCCTGATAAAAGCGAGTGAAAAACCCAGCCTTCCGCCCCTTCTTGGTCTTTTATCTTCCGCCAATGATCGAATTCAAGGATAACTTCAACGGGCAAAGATTTTCTATTGATAACCCATTTTACGGGATATTTTTGCCCCGGCCCTGCCCTGACATTGGTTTTATTTTTGGCTAAAGACACGAAACGGGGAATCTTTAAGCCGCTATTACTAAAAATTTGATTCTGTGCAGCGTAAGATAACCCACCCACGGAAATAACACCAAGGGCAAGAACAGACATAAAAACCAGATTTTTTAAATTTATGAGTCGCATAGTCTCTATTTTATGATAAATAACGCAGCATGAATCAAGTGAATAACGCTATATAGCTCAATTTAAACTAAGGACTGCGCCATATAACGGCCTTACGCCCCTCATCCCTTGCAAGTTTAGCCAGATCTTCAACAGGATATTGATTTCTTTGCTCTATAACTTTGCACAGCATCGGCAAATTCACCCCGCCAATCACATCAACATTCGCTTTTTCCATAATAGAAAGCATTAGATAGCCAGCGGGGGAAGCCATACTATCAACAAAGGTCAAAACACCATCCCCGTCATCAACATACTTTATGGCGTTGGACATCTGGATCTTCACTGGGCGCAAGAGGAACAGCAACAATTTTATCTTGCTTACCAAGCATGCATTGTAATGCAACCAACATCGCCTCAGGCAAAACATCCAGTCCAATCATAATAAATACCTCTTATATAAAAAATATGCCTAATCAATGCATTGTTGGCGTTTCTAATTCGACCTTAAGAACATTAATTTGGTGTATCTCTACAGGACTGAGCGGATCTGTAAGCAAATCAGCACTGTTAACTGCACCATTACGCAAATCTACCACACGCCTTGGATCTTCAGAAGCAGAAATCGTCGCAACCTGATAAACGGGATCGGCATATGTTATGCCTTCCTTCGCACCAGCAGGAGCATTTTGCGCTTCATTGGTCACAAGCTCAGCAAATAATTCTGGATCATCATGCTCTAATTGTGCGCGGTAAACTTCGGCCAAACCAACAAGTTTCTGAATGTTCTCATCTGGCTCAAACCCACCAAGCTCACAACATTTAACATGATCGCGCCAATACGCCATTCCGGTATTGCGCGGACTTGCCCCCGGAACACCCTTTGATGTCGCAATAATCGCGGCTTTTTCTTCTATACTTAAAGTCTCGTCATCGCGCCCTAGATAAAGTGGGTTTTTAGGATCAGCAGCACAAACCAATCCCTTTACTGTTCCATGCCGCTTCGTATCAACATCAATCACTTTATATTCATAAATCGGATTTAAAGAAGTTTCGCGCAAGGCAAAATCTTTGATATTTTTAGAACTCTGTCTGCAAAGCCGTCACCATCACTGCTAGCATTTATTTCCTGAATAACGCCGGGAAGCCCACCTGTTCCATCCTCTGTTAGCAACGCCGCCATATTCCTTATCATTTTCAAAGGATGGATCACCGATCAAAGATCCATAACCAAACTGACGAAACCCGCCAGTTAATTCAATATCATCAATTAAAGTGGCCCGATCCGATTCATCCATGTGCAAATAACGAGATAAAGCCCCATCAATCATTGCACACTCATTCCTCTGTTAATTCAAACGGCTTTTTAGCCGCCCCTGAGAAATCCGTCTTAATTTCCATAAATAAATTCCACTTATTATTATCTTCAGATAAGATAATACAGCTCTTTTGTCAAAACCAGCTCCCTATCTGTAACATATTCAAAAATCCACTTTAGATTGAAAAACGAGGTTACAAAGATATTCCTGTAAAATATTATATCGCCAAATGCGTTGCGCCTATAAAGGATTTAACGGTGACCAAGCAGGATCAGAACCATCTTTTGGCGTTTTCAACCAACGCTCATTATATCCCGTAATATCAATAGTATAAAGACGCGCAGAGCGATGATCTCCCGCAGGGGTTTCCTTGAAATATGTTAAAACGCGACCATTAGGAGACCAACTTGGCCCCTCCACGTGATACGCATTGGTAATCAAACGCTCTCCCGAACCATCGGGGCGAATAACACCAATATAGAATTTACCCTGATACATGCGCGTAAAAGCAATCAAATCACCGCGCGGCGACCAAACAGGGTTCGCATAACGTCCCTTACCAAAGGTAATACGGTTCACACCCGATCCATCTACATTCATAATATAGAGCTGTTGCGAACCACCACGGTCAGATTCAAACACAATTTGACGACTATCGGGAGCATAAGACGGCGAAGTCTCTATTGCTCTATTACTTGTCATACGTTGAACAGCGCGCGTATTTAAGTCCATAACAAAAATATCTGTGTTTCCGTTTTTAGCAATACTCATCACAACACTCTGCCCATCGGGTGAGAAACGCGGCGCAAAGGTCATTCCGGGGAACGCGCCTAACACTTCATGGCGACCTGTATTAATATCGTAAAGGTAGACACGCGGCTTACCGCCTTGATAAGACATATAGGTAATACGCTGTGTTTTTGGTGAGAAACGCGGCGTTAACACAAGATAGCTACCATCGGTCAGATACTTATGATTTGCACCATCCTGATCCATAATCGCCAAACGCTTTACACGTTTATGTGCGGGACCATTTTCAGAAATATACACAATACGAGTGTCGAAATAACCATCTTCACCTGTTAAACGTTTATAGATTTCATCTGACATAATATGTGCGATACGGCGCCAATTTTGCGACGTTGTTGTATAAGCCATACCGATAAGTTGTTGTTCCGACAAGACATCCCACAAGCGAATTTCAACGCGTGTACGTCCCTTATCATCTTTAATAACACTGCCCGAAACCATAGTTTCTGTGCCTGTTGCACGCCATTCAGGAAAACGTACACCCTCCCGAAAAATAGAGTCTGGTGTTTGCACAAACGCATTCGAATTAATAGGACGGAACAAGCCGGAGCGCTCCAGATTTTCTCTGACAATCGCAGGAATATCGCGGGCTAGTTTTTCAAAATCGGCATTATCCGCGTGAAAAGAACTGACCGCAATCGGGCGCGGTTTAAACGTGCCTTGGGTGATTGTTGCTTCCATTTCCTGTGCAAAAGCAGCAGGCGAAATAAGCAACCCAATAAAAGTTAGAAGAGATAATAAAGTACGAAACATGTTCTGTTTCCTCGCTGTTGGTGTTCTATAACATCTGGCTAGGGTCAAATTTGTATATAAAGACTTTCCATTGTTCGTATTTTTCAGGTGGTAAACGTAATGTCGAACAACGTGGATTTAATAACGCCCGCCGTGCCGCCTCCGCCGCCGCCCTGAAATGAGTGTTGGCATTATAACGCAACTGTTCGATAATTTGAACCTCTCGTACACGTAAATCAGGATTTACAAACACACGTAAAGCAACCAGTAAATCTTCTGCATTTTTTCCGCCCGCATTGACATTCCAACAGGGTTGCACCCCGCGGTTAAGATCATCCAATTCACTGCGCGTCATTTGCTTTGAAAAGTCAGCCACTTGTGATATTTGCCCTTGGTTACTCTGCGCTTCTACGGGTTTAGGTGCAGGGTCTTGGTCAGGCTCATTCGGCGTTAAACTCTTCAAAAGACTGGTGAAGTCCTTCTGATCTTCCTGTTCTGGCTTTTTATCCACCTGTTTAGGCGGCGGTGGCTTTGGCTTTCTAGGCTTATTTTTGGGCTTTGGCGGTTTCTTTATCAGGGTTGGATCTGGCTTTAGGTTTTCTTTCGGAGGCTCAAGAATATCTTCAACCTCAGGCTCACGCGGAGATAATAAATCAGGCACGCTTTCGGTATTATTGTAAACAGGCTTACGTTCCGCTGGTGCTTCGTTGGTCTCATTTTCCTGCGGGGTATCTAATAAATTAGTCTGTGAAATTTCCGCAAGATCAACCAGTTCAACGGTGATGGCCATTTCCATAGGCTCAGGCTTTTCTACAAAGTACGGCAACCCCATTGTTGCTAAAACAAACACAACGACATGAAACACGACAGAAATCAGCGCAGGTTTCCCCATATTACCGGAGATAAAATCATTCTGTCTGTTATCAACTACCGCGTTCATGAAATAACCATTTACTAGTTTTTGGGTCTGGAGATCAGAGCAACTTTACGAAACCCCGCATTATTAAGATGACCCAAAACTTCCATGATTTTACCGTATTCAATATCGCGATCACCACGCACATAAATACGGCGTTCCTCATCCCCCTCCATCATTGGCTTTAAAATCGAAATCAATGCCATTTTTTTTATTTCAGTATCGGCGAGATAGATTTTTCCATCTTTATCAACTGTAATCTCAATCGGTTTTTGATCTTCGGTTTGTAATGCCTTGGCTTTACTGGCAGGCAAATTCACGTCAACACCCGCCGTTAACATTGGCGCCGCCACCATAAAGATAATCAGCAACACCAGCATAACATCAACCATCGGTGTCACGTTTATTTCCGCAATCGGACGATAACTGCCACCTGTTCTGCGCCCACGTGAACGTGTTTTATGTGAGAGTGTCGCGCTCATGACTTCGTTCCCTTAATGGCTGTTTCTTGCGAATCAAGATGGCGGGACAGAATCGCCGAAAATTCATCCGTAAACGCCTCCAACCGATCTGCATAACGGTTAAGGCGCGCAGATAACACATTATAAGCAATCGCAGCAGGTATAGCCGCAACCAAGCCAATCGCCGTTGCAAACAAAGCCTCCGCAATACCCGGTGCAACAACAGCAAGGCTGGTATTATTACTGGCGGCAATTGCGGTAAAACTATTCATAATTCCCCAAACCGTACCAAATAAGCCGATAAACGGCGCACTAGAGGCAACAGAGGCCAAAAACGTCATACCACTTTCAAGGTGATTCATCTCCCGACCAATCGCAACCGACATCGAACGCTCCACACGTTGACGAAGACTGGCTTGCATCCCTTGATTTGACGGCACACCGCCAACAATACCGGCTTTCCACTCATCCATACCAGCAGAAAAAGTACGCAGCATCGGGTCTTCTTTGCTTTTCTTAACGCGCGCATAAATTTTATCCAAAGGCTCCCCCGACCAAAAGGAATCTTCAAATCTATTTGCCCGTCTATTCAAGCGCGATAGCGCGCCGCGTTTTTGTAAAATGATTGACCAGCTCCAAATCGAAGCAAATAACAGCACCAAAATAACAAATTTCACGATGATATCTGCGCTCATGAACAAGCTCCACGCGCTCATATCATGTGCAATAACTGCATTTCCTAGACTCTCTGAAATAATACCTGATGCCATGCTTTTTAATCCTACTATATATTAAGACGAACTCTATTTATGAATCCTTTGAAAAACTTTATATGCTACTCTACGTTTTCTAGATAAGCCTGAAAAGCCTCTTTTACATTTTCCGGTAAACGCACGGGCTTATATGATTTTGTATCAACACAAACCAAAACCACATGCATATCGGTAATAACTCTACCATCCCTAACAGCGCACTGATGCATAATAAAACTGCTGTTCTTAAGTTCAATAATCGTTGTTTCCAGTTGCAAGACATCATCCAACAGAGCGGGTTTCAGATAGTCTATTTCAATATGACGCACCACGAATATCACTCCGTGGTTTTTGTGAATTTTACTATTCTCAAAACCTGTATAACGTAAAAATTCTGTACGTCCCCGCTCTGCAAAATTGAGATAATTGGCATGATAAACAATGCCACCTGCGTCCGTATTTTCATAATATATACGGATATCAATAGAATGCTTCACCGTTTAATCCTCCATTTTATCCAGAAGGCTGATTTGTTCCCTCAGTGGTTTTTGCGGCTTTATCCCCAGATATTCAAAACCCCTTAAAGATATAATCCGCCCACGCGGCGTTCGTTGCACCAAACCTTGCTGCATCAAATAAGGCTCTATCACATCTTCGATCATATCACGTTGCTCCGACAAGACTGCGGCCAACGTATCAACACCCACTGGTCCGCCGCCATAATTTTCAACAATACAGCTCATATATTTGCGATCCATAGAATCAAGCCCTGCCGCATCAACATCAAGACGCCCAAGCGCGCGATCCACAAGTGTACGATCTGCCTTACCCTGACCAGAAGCATGAAGAAAATCACGAACACGCCGCGTTAAACGTCCTGCAATACGAGGTGTTCCGCGTGAACGGCGGGCAATTTCAAACGCGCCATCATCCGATAATCCCATATCAAGCAACCGTGCAGACCGCGCCACAATGGAGGATAGCTCCTCCGCACTATAAAATTCCAAACGCAGAGGAATACCAAAGCGATCACGCAAAGGGTTACTCAACAAGCCACTGCGTGTTGTTGCACCGACAAGCGTAAAAGGCGCAAGCTCTATCTGAACGGATCGCGCTGCTGGCCCTTCCCCGATAATCAAATCCAGTTTTCTGTCCTCCATCGCGGGATAAAGTATTTCCTCAACCGCAGGATTAAGACGGTGAATTTCATCAATAAACAAAACATCATTCGGCTGTAGGTTTGTTAAGATCGCCGCCAAATCCCCCGATTTTGCAATCACAGGACCCGAGGTTGAACGAAACCCGACGCCAAGCTCCTTCGCGACAATTTGTGCCAATGTCGTCTTACCTAAACCCGGAGGTCCATAAAACAACACATGATCCATTGCCTCACCGCGTGCGCGCGACGCCTGCACAAATATTCGCAAATTTTCACGCAGGTCTTTTTGCCCTACAAACTCATCCAGAGATAGCGGACGTAACGCCCCTTCTGCAACTGGTTCATCATCTTGCTGTTCCTGTTCTAATTCCGGATTTTTTTCCATCACGGCTTGAGGATCACTCATGCACTAAGCTCCTGTAACGCCAGTCGAATTATGGACTGTAAACCAGTATCTGTTTCATTATCATTGGTCTTTTCTTGCGCTGCCATCACTGCCTTATAGGCATCTGAACTGCTATATCCTAAATTAGTTAAAGCGGAGACCGCATCTTGGTCAACACCAAAGTTTTCACTTACCTGAACATCACCCGCTTTAGATGATTTCGAAGTCGTTGCCATTTGCGCTCCACCAGATATATCAATTTTCCCTGCTTTATCTTTCAATTCCGTCAAAATACGGGTTGCGAGTTTTGGCCCCACGCCAGACGCCCGCGTTAAGGCCGCTTTATCCTGCGCCGCAATCGCAAAGCCTAATTGATCCGCAGGACACGCCGCCAAAATTGCCATGCCTGCTTTTGCGCCAACCCCCTGAACAGAAGTCAGCAACGCAAACCATTGCTTTTCCAGCGCATCAGCAAAGCCGTAAAGCGTAATTGCATCTTCACGCACATTGGTTGTTATCAACAAAGACGCCGCATCCCCCACTTGCCCGATGGACGATAAAGTTCGGCTGCTGGCCAAAACAACATAACCAACCCCACCAACATCAAGAATCAATGAGTTCGTATCAAAATAATCGATAATACCAGATAGCTTTCCAATCATGTCTCTATACCTATCATGCGTGTGTCACGTGTTTGCACGTAATAATGTTTTACCTAATGCTTCATAATGCGCGTGCGTAATCGCAACGGCAAGAGCGTCTGCCTCATCTTCTGAAATCGTTCCACAAGCAGGCAGTAATGTCTTTATCATCATACCAACCTGCTGTTTCGCCGCATGCCCCGAACCAACCACAGATTTCTTAACTTTATTGGCAGAATATTCACCAACATCAAGCCCCTTAAGCGCAGGAACACACAGCAATACCCCCCGAGCCTGCCCTAATTTCAAGGCACTCGCTGGATTTTTGTTAACGAAGGTTTCTTCAATCGCCGCCTCTACGGGTGACCACTCATCAATCACAGCAATTAAACCATGATGCAAAGCCGCCAAACGGCGCGCCATTGCCTCTTTGGGGTTGGTGCGAATAAGACCGCTTGCAACGAACTGCAAAGCGTTTCCATTTATATTGATGATACCCCATCCAGTTTTTTGCAAACCAGGGTCGATGCCTAAAACTCTCATAAAGAAACGCTACCACATAAAGAACAAACAGTGAACCCCTTATATAGCATCTTTTTAAAAATTAACTTGCCGCCATGAGTTTTTCCATGATTTCATCGCTAACCTCAAAATTGGTTGTTACTTTTTGAACATCATCATCTTCTTCTAAAAGATCAATCAATTTTAAGATAGACGCGGCATGAGCCTCATTAACCTCTGTGCTTAGGTTAGGTTTCCAGATCAATCCCTGACGCTCCGGCTCACCATATTGCTTTTCCAGCGCATCACGTACTGTCGCAAAATCATCGGCATCGCAATGAATTTCATGGACATCATCATCGCTCTCCACATTAGATGCACCTGCTTCCAACGCCGCCTCGAACATCTCATCGGCACTGGCTTTCGCCACGGGATAAATAATTTCTGCAATATGGTCGAACATAAAACCAACACACCCTGTCGCCCCCAAATTTCCACCAGATTTAGTGAATATCGCGCGTACCTCTGCGGCAGTGCGATTCTTATTATCGGTTAAGGCCTCAACGATGACGGCAACACCACCAACACCAAAACCTTCATAACGCATCTCATCGTAGTTTTCCCCATCTGTTGCGCCTATACCCTTTTGTATAGCACGCTCGATACCATCTTTTGGCATCGAATTTCCCCGCGCCGTCGAAATAGCCAAGCGTAAACGCGGATTCATATCCGGATCACCGCCACCCATTTTGGTCGCTACAGTAAGCTCACGCCCTAGTTTAGAGAAAATTTTTGCACGTTTTTTATCTTGTGCGCCTTTGCGATGTTGAATATTCGCCCACTTTGAATGACCTGCCATTATCTTATTACTCTTTTAACCTAGTTGAATTAATATATATCATGGATTATATATCTTGAATATTTTAAATAAAAGGAACAATTCCTTATTTGTTTTAAAAAGTTTATATAAATAATCGGATTATGGATTATAAATGAACCAACATAACTTACAAAAGTACATATAGCTTAACGACATGACTTACAGTTTTCAAACAACCAAAGTTCTTCTTGTTGAAGATAATGCCCCGATGCTAGAGCTGCTAAAGGGCATTTTGCAATCTTTCGGCATTGGCACAATCATCACAGCCTTGGACGGAGAAGAAGGCTTTGTGAAATTTTGCCAGCACAACCCTGACCTTGTTATCACAGATTGGATGATGACGCCTTGTGATGGTATTGCGCTCAGCCATAAAATAAGAAACGAGAAGAAAAGCCCGAACCAGTACGTCCCTATCATCCTGATGACTGGCTTTAGCGAGAAAAAGCGCGTTTTTAATGCTCGTGATGCAGGGATAACCGAATTTTTAGTTAAGCCCTTTAATACACGCGACCTATATAGGAGGTTACATCAAATCATTGAAAGACCAAGACAATTTGTTCGCTGTGAAGAATTTTTTGGCCCTGATCGCAGACGCAAAACCGCAAAAAACCTTGATGGTCTAATGCGTAGAAAAGAAGATTCCAAAGATACTGACGAGACAAAAGATAAAACAACCACCGAAACAGGGAATAATGATGCTCCCTTAACGGATATTGATTTTCTATAACCCTAAACAGTAGGTAACAACGTAGAAATATGGACATTAAACATTACAATCAAGCACCAAAGCGTGATGCAACATTCATTACGCCCCCCAATCTTATAAAGGGAAAAGTTGGTTCGGGCGGCCTGAGTGAGCAAATTTTAAGGCGCGCACAAAAACTGTTGGAAACACACACCGCTGATTTTGCGCCTTTGGCTGATATCTATCTATCCCGCATGATGGAGAGCATTGAAAAAGCCGAAAACCCTGACGAAGATGATTCTCTGGAAGATTTGATTACCGCAATATTATTACCCTGCGTTCAATTAAAAGCAAATGGCGCAATGTTTCATTACCAACTCATCACACGCATCGCCGATAGGTTCGTACAATTCATGGAAGTGGTCGAACGCCTAGACAAAGAGACTATCGAAATTGCAAAAGCCTATCACTCGACAATTAAAATTGTTGTTGCTGGTAAGATCAAAGGTGATGGTGGAAAACAAGGTGACGCTCTGGTTGATGAACTAAACGGTGCGTGTATGCGCTATTTTGATAAGCACAGAGACACAATAGATTTTGGAAAAAACATATAAAGGTTATGTATGCTCAATATTCAGAGATTTCCAGAGCGATCTATAACCTTTTATCAATATCATTCTCAAATTAAGAAAACACCTTACAGTACTTTTAAAGTATCATTGTTTTACAATGGATTATAAATATATTATTTGGCACAGCAATTGCAAATTCATCCTATATAATGAGATGAGCGATATAATGGTTAAAAAATATTACATTA
This sequence comes from Alphaproteobacteria bacterium, assembly GCA_002401965.1. Taxonomy (GTDB): domain Bacteria; phylum Pseudomonadota; class Alphaproteobacteria; order Micavibrionales; family Micavibrionaceae; genus UBA1672. The sequence goes on along the minus strand of NVUR01000005.1, from coordinate 23,911 downwards.
TGATAGTTGACGATGATCCATTAATCGGTGGTATGATATGCCGTTATCTGGATGAAAAAAGTGGCTTTAAGACACGCTATTTCGAAAGCTCTACGAAAGCACTAAAGCAGGCGATAAAAAACAAGCCTGATATGATTATTTTAGATTGGGCAATGCCGGAACTTTCAGGACTACAATTCTTGCTTCGTTTACGTAAAAACAGAAAAATAAAAGATGTTCCCGTGTTCATGCTCACTTCTAAGCGCACTGGCGGAGATTTTGAAACGGCCTGCTCTGCTGGTGTGGATGGATACTTAACCAAACCAATTAACTTTAATAACCTTAATAACCGTATTGTGGGGTATTTTGCTGATGAGTGAATTTAAGTTTAATACTGATTTAGATCAGGATCTTATTGATGAAAGCATATTGCACGCACTGGTCGACGCAATTGGTGCGACAGCGGTCAATGATTTTCTTCATCGCTTTATTGACGATTGTGACGCACGTACACATCGAATTATAGAAGCCTATGGCAAGAATCGCTTTTCAGAGGTAGAGCTTGAAGCACACACTTTGGGGACATCTGCTGCGACGTATGGTGCAGTTAAGCTTGAGGTTGTTTGCCGTGCGATAGAATATGCCAAACCTTTTAAGAATGAATTTTTTGACGAAAAAATAGAACAACTTCAGATTTTAAGTATGCGAAGTTTGGAGATTTTACGGGAAGGCATAAAATAAAATGATCTATTTTAATGAACAGCGTTGTCCTTATCCCATACCGCTTTTTTTCGATAAATCGTTGCCGCACTAAGCCCTAAATAATGTGCAACCTCAGGAATACTGCCCTTGCAAACATGAATAGCATTTTCAATGGCTAAACGCTCCAACGCATCCATACGCACTAATGTCGCAGGTGTTTCACCAAGTATGGAGGCTGTATTTATCTGCGGTGCGCTCTGAATAGCGGTTTGTAACACAGACTGTGTTGGCATCTTTATTTTGGCAGGTACATAATCAGGCGTAATATCATTGAGCGGCGCAGGCAAAAGATTAGCGGAAACAACCTCGCCGTCATTTAGAACCACGATATTGCGGACAACATTCTGTAGTTGACGCACATTACCTGGCCAATCATAGGCCATAAAGATTGCTCGCACATCTTCATCAAATTCTTCAAATTTCTTATTTTCTTCTGCGACATGGGTTTTAAGAAAAAATGCGGCAATTTGAATGATATCACTGTCACGATCACGCAATGGCGGCATATGAATTGGTAATACATGAAGACGATAATAAAGATCTTCTCGGAAACGTCCTGCTTGTACTTCCTCCATCGGATTGCGATTGGTGGCGCAAATAATACGTACATCAACACTAATTTCTTTGCTGCCCCCTACTTTCATAAACGTTCCAGTTTGCACAAAACGCAAGAGCTTAGTTTGCAAATCAAAATCCATCTCTCCGATCTCATCCAGAAACAATGTACCGCCATGCGCGCGTGAAGCCGCACCATCACGATCGACGTTCGCGCCTGTAAATGCGCCCTTCACATGACCAAAAATTTCGGATTCCATTAAATCCCGTGGAATAGCCGCACAGTTAATCGCGCAAAAAGTTTTGTTCTTACGCTGACTTTGTGTGTGTATCGCTTCGGCGCAGACCTCTTTACCAGTACCACTTTCCCCCGTGATAAATACGCTGGCCTTACTGGAGGACGCCGCCTCAATAATACGGTAAACCTCTTGCATTGGAAGTGATGATCCGATAAAGCCACAATAATCACGAAGATCAATTTTCTTTTGATACGTTTCCACAACGTGCTGTAGCTCTTGATTTTCCAGCGCATTCCTAAGTGTCGTCACCAAACGGTTTTTATCTGTCGGTTTTACTAGAAAATCACGCGCACCCAATTTCATGGCCTCAATTGCATTACCCATTGAACCTTGCCCTGTCACAACAACAACCGCGCATCCCATAGCCTTATCGTTAATATACTTAAGGACTTGAAAACCCTCCATATCTGGTAATTTAAGATCAAGCAAAACCGCACTGAAAGAGGAATTACCCAGAGCATCCAAAGCACTCTGACCATTTGGCACTATCGTGATTTTATAGGGTTCTTTTTTGAGGAATTCCTCAAACAAAGCGGCCATGTTTTTGTCATCTTCTACAATTAAAATCTGGGACATAAAAATAATTTTCTTCAATTACTTGTTGTTACAAATACTATATTATAATCATATCTTTAATAAATCCTTTCGCAAATTGAGAATCTTTAAATTATGCGCCTCTTAGAAAAAACATACGAAGCATCCGCAAAGTCCATCAGAGACATTCATGTTGATTTAAAGGTCTGTCTTCTCCGTTTAGGATATTGTGAAAGCGAACAAGACCCTTTCTTGCTATGTGCGTCTGAAATCTTCACGAATGCACTGAAACATACGAATAGAGCGCCAACTGCGTTCAAAGTGTTAATGGATATACACGGAAATAAGTTGCTTTTCCAACTTATAGATGATGGCTTTGCCTTTAAAAACTTTGAAACAAAACATCAGGCATCGAAAGAACAAAGCGCAACGATGAAACATGGTGTTTTAGAAACAAGCGGCATAGGATTATTCTTGGCTGGACGTGATTTCACCGATTTCACATACACGCGTATGGAAGAATGGAATCATTACAGCCTGTCCGCCCCCTCCCCATTTCTGCAACAAAAACCATCTGTACTAATTATTGATGATGATTCGGCGCAGCTTGACCTGCTGACACTGTATATCTCGACAAGCTATAGCGTTCAGCAGGCTGTATCAGGCCAATCTGCGATGGAATGGCTGAATAAAACAGAATCCCCCCCTAATCTTATTCTATGTGATGTCATCATGCAGGATGGCAATGGTGTTGATTTTTGTTTGACCTTACAAAAAAGTAAGGATTTAGCCTTAATTCCGTTTATTTTCATGACAGGAACGCCAGAAAATCTTACCGCAAAAACCGCTGAAAATTTACCCGTAAATGATTTTCTGACAAAACCAGTGCGAAAAGAAAACCTTCTTAAGATAATTAAACGAACACTCAGCAAAGCATCACAAGATCAACGCATTATAGGAGAGCGGTTAGATAAAGATATCACGTCGATACTCTCCCCCGCGTTACCGGATAAAATCGGCGATTACAACATGGCTTTGAAATGGCAAGCGGCGGAGGCTGGTGGCGGCGATATCGTTCTGCACCTTAAAGGCGATAATTGCGATCACATCGTTGTAATGGATATTATGGGACATGGCGCGCAAGCAAAATTCTTTAGCCATAGCTTCATAGGGTATCTAAACGGTTTTTTATCCGCACAAAGCGACGTTCAAGACCCGGGCATAATATTAACGGCCCTGTCCCGTTTTCTGCAAACAGACAAAATTGGTGAAAAAACAATTTTAACCGCACAAATTCTGACAATATTCAAAGGTAGCGCACTAAAAATAGCGTCCGCCGGTCACCCTCTTCCATTATTACAAAACGAAGCAGGATTAAGCGAAATTCAAATAGATGGTGCAATCCCTGGTCTTGATCCACAAGCAAGTTACAGCAGTACCACTTTAAACCTAAAGGCTGGTGAACGCCTGATGCTCTATACGGATGGTCTGATGGAGGTCGGTATAAATACCGATGCTATGGAGGTACATGAACGTAACATGAAAAAACACATAAAAGCACAGCACAGCACAGAACTTAATAACGCCGCCACCGAAATTTGGAATTACTTCTCAAAGCAAACCAATTCTGCACCAAATGATGATACGCTGTTTATCTTACTTCAAAGAGATTGATTTAAAAACGCGTTCTGTTCGATTTTACATTTCAAAAACGCGATAATACGCGGAAATCGTAGTGTGAATTTATCAAGCTGCCTCTTAAGTTCCTCAACAAGCGTTGGTGTAAATTGGTCATTCATCACAACCCCTAAAATATTGACCTCGGCAATATCCAATATTTTTTTCATCCGGGTAATCTCCGTCTCAATCGTTTTTCCAGACAAAGCCATAATCAACGTCGAATCAAAAGCAGCACATAAAATTTCAACTTGAATTTCATGTTCAGGCTCAAGAATACTCGGCATATCAGCAATCACAAGATCATATTCCGTATTTAAACGATCCAGCATTTGATGTATTTTTTTCTGATCTTGAAATGGCCACGTATCTTTCACATTATGCGGCGCGCTCAATATAGAAAGATTGGTATTCGAAATGCTTTGAATTTTATCCTCTTTAATATCTCCACTTGGACTCCAATTTTGATGTTCCAGCGCAAGTGATTGACTTTGCCCTGGATGCATAAAATTCAAGTCAATCAATAACACTCTCATCCCCCCTGTTGCCGCGCGACGCGATAAAGCATAAGCAAAGGTCGTAACACCCTCATGCCTGTGTGCGGAGGTAACAGCAATGCTGCTCATACCCTCTCTTTGGATTTTATAGAAGGTATTTTGAACCGCTTTTTCATGTATCGCGATAGGAATCATATCACTTTCACCTCAAAATCCCGTAGTCAGTGTGCGTACCAAATTCACAACACTAATCACATCCGATAAATTATTTCTAAATTGTGCGCGGGCGCTCTGGCTTTCATCAGGGACGTACACCGTGTCACCAACCCGCAAAACGGGTAATTTGTTGTAATCACCGCTTTTCGCGAAATCTATCAGATTAAAAAGCTGCGCTTTTGGCTTGCCATCAACAACGTTTACAACAACAATCTTCTCCTCCAATGCATCTGATCGCGGACCACCTGCTTCGGCCAGAAGATCAAGGATAGTCATCGAATTGTTAAACTCATAACGCCCCGGCGCACCAACCGCGCCCAAGACACGAACAGTCTGCTCTTTTGGTTTTTGCAACCATGCACGATTTTGATCCGGCAGATAAATCACATCTTCGGGCTTCACTTGGGGAAGTAAGCTATCGTCCCCTGTTTCAAAATAGAGTGCAAGATTCACTTTCGTAACACGTGTTCCTTTTTCTTTACGATGAGAGATACGGATATGCTCCAAATCTGCCTGTGTTGTCGGACCTTGCGCTTGTGCCAAGATATCAAGGAAGTTCAAATTTTCGTTAAAAGCATAACGCCCCGGCGCAACGACTGATCCCATGATATAAATAGAGCGTTGACTTTCCTGTCGTATCCATTGTGATCTGTTATCATTCGGATCTCTGGGAAGCTCCGGCACTTCAATAGTGTATCCCGCATCAAGGGCAGGAACATCGTCTATACTGCCACCCTCATTCATGAATTTTCCGAAATCAAAATATACAGGCTTTTGATTGCTCTCATTTGGACGCGGCATGATTTTAACCCGCGACGTATCGGCGGTCGGTACGGGACCACCTGCATGCGCCATTAAATCCAGAAGGCTCATCTCATCAGCCCATTCATACCGACCCGGCCTACGTACTGCTCCAACAATCATGATCGCATGATCGGGTGAAATTTTAAGCCATGATTTCTCATTCATATCGGTTTTTTCAGGCACTAAAATCGCATCACCAGGGTTGATCTGGGGCAACGTCATTCCCTCAACGGTTTGTTCCGTATAAGCCTGAAAATCAAACGGATCAACGCTACCGTCTTTACGAAGGATACGCATCTGGCGCACCTCTGCAAATCGTGTCGGACCACCTGCATTGGCAAGGATATCAAAGAATGTTGCGCCCTCTTTTGTCTCATAAGCACCGGGTATTTTAACTTCACCAATAACATAAACCGTACGCGCCCCTAATTTAATTTGGTCACTCATTTGCGGTACAAAAATCGTATCGCCTTTACCAACTTGAGGCATCAACGCCGGATCACCTGTATCCATATATTCCCGCATATTAAAGGGTTGTGGCACGCCACCGACAATCACACGAATTTGCTCTACTCCGGCATAACGCGTTACTCCGCCTGCACGCATCAACATATCAACCAGAGACGAGCCTTCTTTATATTTGAAAATACCAGGACGATGAACCTCACCAAAAACCTTGATCGCTTCTTTGCTCTCTCCCGCGTCCCCTGCGGCGGTAAGAGTCCGTGCATCAAATTCAACCTGCACATTACCCGTCAAAGGGGATGCAGGCACAAAAATAGTGTCCAAAGGCTTTAACCGCGGCATAATTGATAAGTTACCAGTATCAAGGTATCTCTTGTAATCAAAAACAAAGACACTCATTTCATTACGTTTATTCTTACGGCGCACCTGAATTTTATCAAGCTGCGCGCCCTGCTCTAAACCACCAGCTTGATTAATGGCCATCTGCACTGTTGCTTGGCCTGTTAAGTTTACAGGCCCTGGATTTTTCACATAACCCAATACATTAACCAGCAAGCGCCGCTCTTGCAGAACAACAGATATACGATCAATATCCTTATAAACAGAAGACAGGCCAAGGCTAATAATTTGTGATGCTTCTTCTATTGTTTGTCCATGGATTTGCATACGCCCGATTTCAGGTAATACCAAAAACCCTTCACTATCAATTTGAAATGGCTCATTGAAACTCGCCTCACCAGGAAAATCGATGACAAGCATATCACCAGGGCGCAGTGTTATTGGAGGCTGTGCAAGGCGTACAGCATCTATTTGCGCGTCATATACAGTTTCCTCAAGCAAGACAATTTTAACCGAGTCAAAGGTATCCGCAAATGCCGCTGTCATAAGAGAGAGACAAGGAATACAAAGAATAAGCAATGTACAAAATTTAATCTCTTTAAAACGCTGTATTCGGTTTTTTATGTTTTTCATTATATCTCTCCCACCGTACCTGCCCTTAGATTTGATGTTTTTCCATCTTTTTTTGAAGCCGTATCAGCAGGTTTTGTACCTTGATAAGGTTATTCTCTGTATCCTTATAGAAATGTCCTTCAAATTCACGCTCCACCAAGATCATTTGCATCTCGATATCGTGCATCAGCGCAGGATGATATTTATCGGCATCATTGTGACGTAAGATATGCATATCCTGCCGCACATCTGTAATTTGCATCTTGATTAAATCGAGCTGATGGCGTTCATAATGCCAATGCACCATATGCGGACGACCTTCTGCAATACCGCCATGACCGTGTTGAGGCCAATAGAAACTTGAACACCCAGCACATAAAGAAAGAGTTACAATCGAGACCCCATATAATTTGAATAAATTATGAGTCATTATTATTACTTTCCTTTAGAAAATTAGTTTTAATAGTTTTATCAACACGTAAGGACTGGATAAGCCGCGCAGGTTGCCCGTTTACACCGCTTAAAACCAAATCGCGTTCTTGTGCTTTAAGACGTTTATATAAGAAGACGATACTGCCAATTCCTGAAGAGTCGATAAAATCAACGCCACTAAGATCAAGGATCAGTCGCCCTTTATTATCTTCGACAAGCGTTTGAAAATCTTCTTCCAGCGCAGAAACAGTCTGAGCATCGAAATACCCAGTAATTCCGTAATTAATATCTTGTTTTTCTATTGTTTTAGCATTCACAATTATTCTCCTTAAATGTTCTTTGTACATGAAACATTGCAAAAGAGATGCCAACGCAAAACAGTATTTTTATATTTAATTACAGTTACTTACATAAACACCAAAGTAAGATCACTTTGTATTTATTAAAATGAGAGTCAATACAATAAAATTTATAACGTATAATCTACTCTTCAGCTTAATAATACATCGTCTCTTTTCCAGCCCATAAGCCTGTAAAAACATAGGCATAATATAGAAAGCAAGCCTGACCCAGCCAAAGGCGCAGGCGCGGAATAAACTTCACCTGGGCCGATGGCATTGATTGGAATATAACCGCCATCAATTTCAGCCTCCAGCTTTTGCGACAATGCCACAGTGAAATCAGAGAAATCCCCTGCTTGTAAAACGAAGGCATCCGTACCGCCAATGACATTTTGCGAGAACCAACTGGTGAGGTTCAAATCACCAACTTCAGCGTAATCATAGGTAATTGTGAGACCATTGATGGTATCTATACCGCCAAGCAGTGCATTATCACGTGCGTCAGAGGTATCCCCGCCGTTAAACCACCAATTATCTCCATACATATAATCATAGCCATAGCCATCACCGGACATATCAATCACATTACGTGTTCCAGTAAAGCCATTATCAGAGAACAGGGATGACCCAAAGTCTAATGCTTCCGCGTTATAGGTTGCGCCGGTAAATGGCCTGCTCATATTGTAAAGCGTATCAGCGTAGCTGTTGATACTGCTTTCACTGTCAAGTAATGTCCAGTTGGTCATGGCTTGTTGTGTTGCCTGGCTTGACCACATCACGGTTTGAATGGCAATCTTACCGTATGCTCCATTACTCGTATCCAAAATGGAATCTTGAATGGTGCTGTTTTGGAAGGCGTTGGAATACCCTTGCATTTGCAAATTATATTCCGAACTGCTGATACTGCCAGAGGTGTCAATTAAAAGCTGCAATTCAAGGTCAACATCTTCATCCGCAAAAGCCGATGATCCCGTTATAAGGCATAACGCTATGGTAGAGCCCAAAAATAAGTTTTTACGATACATCATGATAAGTCTCCTTTTACGTCGTTATTTTCAGAAAGAACCGGATAATCATCTGCGGCGTCCAGCATCTCCGGCTTTGCAAACGCCATCCAGAATGCAAACAGCACACTGGGAAGTAATAAAACGATTAGAGCGATTAAAAGTATTTGTTTCATTATCTTTACTCCCTTACGGATTTCTCATTGCCCACGACGTCCGACAACAACGCCGATGGTTTGATAAAAGATCAGAGCATCGCCCCTAATCCAATTTTTGAAACTGCTGAGAGACAGAGCGTATGAATGATCGTAAGCCGCCTTATTACGTACATCCTCTATTGTCTCGTCATAACCATTGTGAATTTGCGCTGGCCCTGTGATCCCCGGGCGAACACCAAAATTACGTTCTGCGAAAAATGGCACTGCTTTTTCCAATTTGCCGTAAAGCTCTGGGCGTTCTGGTCTTGGGCCAATCAAAGACATATCACCAATCAAGACATTCCAAAGCTGTGGCAATTCATCAAGACGGGTTTTACGCATAAATTTGCCCATGCGTGTAATGCGCGGGTCATCTTTCTTCGCCCATACTGCGCCTGTCATTTTCTCCGCATCCACCACCATTGTACGGAATTTATACATCCAGAAAAAAGAAGTGAAATTCGAGTTTGAAAGACCAACACGTTTTTGTTTAAAGATAACCGGCCCCGCACCGTCCAGCTTTATAAGCAGTGCCAAAATCGGGAAAAGCGGCGCAAGGACGATCAAACCTCCAATGGCACTCAGAATATCAAAAGTGCGTTTACTAAACCGTACGATCATCGGCGAATAATGAGCATCCGTATTGCCAAGCACAGCACGTTCCCATCTGCCATTATGTTGACCTGTTGCATAACGCACCAAGCCAAATAAACCAGCCACATGCCCGCTTACCAAATAATGAATAACGTCAAATATTTTATATTGCGGTAAGATAGGCTTCAACAATGCAAGCATGTAGACCATAATTTGCGCGACAAATATCATTCCGAAAAATCCCGCGATATAAATGTTGTCAACATGCATCAATATAAATGAACCAAGTAGAGCCACCATCAATAATATAGGCATGAAAGCGCGCAAAACTTTGCCGGAGAAAAAGCTCATCGCAACGCCCCTATGCTTTGGGTGCAAAATGTGCAGCAAGCGGAAAACCTGCTGCACATTTCCCATGGCAATGCGGATACGACGTTTAAAATCTTGATTAGTTTCAACTTGTTCCAGCTCCAGAGCCACTATTTCAGGTTCGTAAATACCTTTATATCCCTGCCCTAATATTTCCATCGGTAATATGAAATCATCATTCACCGTATCCGCTGGCAACGTTCTGAAGAGTTCTTTGCGGAAAATATAAAATGCACCATGACAACCAATAGGCGCACCAAGAACAGCTTCACCCTTTTTCACATTGCGCTGATAGCGCCAATAAATTTCTTCCCCCGCAGAGGCATAATCTGCAAAATCATAAGTGCCTCCGACAAAGCCGATTTGCGAGGCTTCAAAATGCTTGGCTGCAATTAGCAGCGCATCCATTGAAAGTAAGGCCGATACATCGCTTAAAGCAACAATGTCGGTTTTTATTGTAGGAATAATTTTATTTAGTGCCGCAATTTTTCCAATATTGTTCGTCTCTTCAATAAGAGTCATATTCAAATTGTGGCATGACTCTATATCCATAGCGGCCTGCGCCATTAACGCTGTATGGTCAGTAGATCCATCACAATAAATAATCACGTTAAGTTTATCTGATGGATACTCAAGTGCCGCCAGATTTATGATTTTATCAGCAATAAAATATTCTTCGTTATACGCCGGAATAAGAATTGTAATGCTTGGTAGATTTCTGTCTGACATTAATGCTGGAGCTACAGTTCCTTGGCTATTCTTCCGACATTGTATTTTCAGAAAAATTGGAAAAATGACGTGCGAATAAACAACAAGAAAGCCGCTAAGCATCGTCATTGTTAAAATAATTATTTCAAATGTTGTTAAGCTCTCAAACATGGCTCATTTCTCCTGTGATAATAGTGGTTGGTTGTGCATCCTGTTGCGCCGAAGACACATAAAGTTCATCATAACGCGCGGCCATTTCACTTAAATCAAAATGTTCAAGGACAAATTGACGTGGTGATTGATCTTGTTTTCTTTCCAGAGCCATAAGAAGTTTGTCGGCCAATTCTTCTACATTGCCTGCCTCTGCCAAAAACCCTGTATCTGGGCATAATGCTTCGGCGCAACCACCCACGTTACTAAGTACGCTTGGCGTGCCACAGGCCTGAGCCTCCAATGGAGAAAGAGGAAACCCTTCATTCAAGGAGGGCAAGCAAAACACATCCAGCGCGCAATAAAACCCGCGCATATGGTTAACATGGCCAAGAAAATGAACACGATGTGATAAATTCAAGTCATTAGTATAAGATTTCAAATCTTCCTTCAACGAACCATCACCTGCAAAAGCAACATGCACATCTTCTGGTAAATACTGTAAAGCATTGATAAGATATCGTTGTCCCTTCACCTCCTCCAAACGTCCGGCACAACCGATGATACGTGGGGCTTGTGGTAAATATTGGCAAAACCGTGCCAGCATTTTATGGCTTGGTGAGAAATGTTTGGTATCAATACCATTATGAACAATATGCGGCATTTTCGTTGTACATTGTTTAGCAACGCACTGACCTACATGCCACGCAACGGCGATCATAGTCGGCTTTAACCATTTCATCATCCTGCTTTGTAATTGAGCATTCTTCTGTAAGTGCCAACCATCATGCTCTGTATGTATTAAGTTACGTACGGCGCATAACCGCGCAGCAATCCCCCCGTAAATCATTGGGCCAATATGATGTGTATGCACGGCGACAGGTCTATAGCGCAAGAAAAGTGCTGTTAGCTTAAGCAATGCGAATAGAGACACCCCCTCTTTCTTATTCACAAAATGTAAACAGCTTTGATAGTCATGTAAAACAGGCCAATCCTCAAATGCTTTGGCCTTTGCCCCTTCAAGCGCAACAATGTGAATTTCACGTTGTCCACTTAATTTATCCAGCAAGCTCAAAGCTAGCACCTCAATACCGCCGGTACGCAAATGCTGCACAACCAGAAAAACGGGTTTATTTATATCCTTATTTTTCATTTTCATTATGGCTTCCTTTCTAAGCTATCGCTTTTTGTAAATTATTTTCATTGGATGCGCCAAAATCCAGCGCTCCGGTCAAAGAATCAAATCCATGTACTTTTTGTAAAGGTATGCGGCCAATAACGGCGACCTCCAGAATGTTTTCTAACTTGTCGGCGGTGTAGATACGCGTGTCGGTAATATCCAGTACGACCCCCAAACCGCAACCCAAAACCCCGCCCGCAATTCCACCTGCAATCACATAAAGGATAAGCGGATAGTTTGATGGCTTGGTTGGTACAAAAGGCGGATCAATCATTTTAACGCGGTCACTTTCCTCAAATTTGCTCAACGCACCCGTAACCTCAGCCAATTGATGACGGCTGGCTAAATCTTCGTAAATGTTGCGTTTAACTGTAATATCGCGTTGTAAGTTGGTAATTTCTTTTTCATGAACGCCAAAATTCCGAACTTTAATGCTGTTTTCTTCAAATTCCTTTTGCAAGGAAAGTACCTCTTCCTCAAGCCCTTGAATATCATTTTCCATAACCTGAAGCTGCTTCAGCTGCTCTACGAGTAAAGGCATTTCACCACTATCGCCCTCAACCATCGATACACGATCCCAAAGACGATCCAGATCTTCTATGTTTATATTTTCACCTGCCGCCAAGGTACGGGCGCGCTCATGTTCCAGAGATTTTATATTCCGTTTAAAAGCACGGATCTTAGAGTGCTGATCCGTATAGCGCGCGCGCATAACAGCCATTTCACCCATCATACTGACGATCTGTTCTTCAATTCTACCTATCACAGGATTTGTCTGTGATACGCGTTTCTTCAAATTTTTGTAACGCGCCATCGCCCCCTTCAGTGCTGTTTGTCGCTTCGCCAAAGCATCCTTTATCTGTGTTAAGCGAAGAACATTGCGCGCATGTAATTCAGGCAGCTCACTTGCAAAATCAGATTTATAGACCGCCAGTTTTTCTTCTGCTTCGAGCAAACTTTGTTCGCGTGTTTCCAACTCTTTGCCCAAGAAATCTCGGGATTTATAGATGGAATAACGCTGCGGAGCGATCACGCGCTCTACAAAGCGCAGAGTGATAAGGTTAAGCGTATCAACCATGCCCTCAACCTTCGCAGCCTCATATTCAATACGCACAAGTTCACTGCCAATCAATGATACTTTCAACGCTTTAGATAAATAATCAATAGCCTCTTCTTTTTTTGCAAGATCAGTTTCATCTTCGCTAATAAAGCCTTGTTTTATTGCAACCTCCGTCAGGATATGACGGCTATGAACCAGGGCATTTAACGACGCCATACGCTTCTTAAGGTTGGTATCAACCATCAAATCTTTCAAAAACGGGTTTTGCATTGATGGCTCCTGTATCAGGATCGTTGTAGATGTTTCATATTTACGTGGCGTTGTCATACCAATAATCATCCCAAAAACGGGCATAATCAAAACAGGAATCACAATCACGTAACGCTGTCGCCACGCAGCATTCACAATGTAGAACAGGCGTTTTAGAATTAAATTACGCATCTTTTTTCCCTATAATCACAATTTTAATCGTGCCGCGGGGTAAAAGTGGATTAAACTTTATGCTTACCGCCTTAAATTGCTCTTTGAGTTTTTTTCCAATCGCACTGGCCTTTGCCATGGCTTTAAGCGAAGCGATTTGCGTATTTTCTGCTTGTTCAAGTGGTCCGATAGATATCTCGACGCAGTTTTGTGTATTATTGTGGTTTTGAATATACTGTTTAATATTTTTTAGCACACGGTCATCCATTGTCAGGTCGATAACGTCTAAAACTTCATTTTGAACAACATAAATCGGTTTATACTGTGGTATAGGGGCGATTAAGGTCGATTGCACATCATCAAACAATTGTTCAGGCATATCCTTTTCGTCCCCTAAAATAGAAGACAGCATCGCTGTAACGCTTATCGTATTCTGATCGTTTTCAGTTCCACCACTACGGTTAATATCATTTTCAATTAAAAACTTGGCCGTTTCTGGTAAATAATCGATTGCGCTACGCTGATATACAGCACACCCATTGAGACACAGCGACATGATCGAACATATCGCAATCTGTAAATATCGTTTTATTTGTCTCAGATCCTGTCTCATTTTGATAAAAACACCTTGATATTGGTTTTAATTTATATTCCCATAATTAATTGCAGTAATTGTGCCAATAAAATTAGAGTGATAAAATATGACGCTCTACCACTTTCGCTTTAACATTCCAACATTCGAACTGCATTGCTCTATCTGGCTTTCTGGGTATTGTAGAGGCAGATCCTATCGTTTTAAGAATACGAATTAGGTCGCCTGCATCCTTCATAACCAAAACCTTGTCCATATACCCCCGAAGCGCAGGAAAATCCGTCGTAACGACAGGGCGACCAGCAGAAAGATATTCCCTCAGTTTTAAAGGATTACACGCGCGGATTTGCTCGCAATCCTTAAACGGTAAAAGTGAAACCTGCCAATGTTGAACATAGGACGGTAATTCATGATGTGGGCGCGCGCCAAGAAACTTAATGTTCTTTTGCGATGTAAGAAAATCTATATCAATATGTGTATCGCCTATAAAAACAAACTCCCATTCAGGGCAACTTTTCGCCGCTTCGGCAATGATATCCATATCCAGCCAATCATGGATAGATCCATAAAATCCCGCGATAAATGGGCGGTTGGGTAAATCATCGGCGCGTGGGTGTTCGTTGGAAAAAAGCTCATAATCTACGCCATGCTCTATTAAAATTGTCTTATCCGCAGGAAAACGGTTCTGTAGTGTTTCACTGACCGTAATAATTAAATCTGCCCGCTCGGCTAAGCGTTCTTCCATTTTTGAAACAGGCTTATGATCCACACCAGCCAGAGCCCTGAAATCATCACCACAATAATATATAACCTTGTGATTGGGGTAATTATCGATGACATCAATCGCACTGGGTAATGATGTCCAAAATATCGGCATATCAAATTTATGTTGATTAATAACGTCGTCTAACTGCTTTCCTAAAATATATTTGTTGAATGCCGCTGCTATTGGATTTCCAGGCCATGAAATCGCGCGCGGATGAACAATATCGGGGACATTTATATCTGCTTCTTCGCAAACAGAACCATCATCCACCTTTCTTAGCATATTACGCAGCTTTTTGTGTGCGCGACTAAAGTCCCGTGCATTAAAATGTGGGCGGCGCAGACCCAACGAATTAACCCAGACAATCTCATGATCGTGCATCAAATGCTTCATAATATGTTGGGTTGAACTGGGGTGTGCGCCCCAATCCTCTCCGAAAACAATCATTTCTAATCGTTTTTGAATATGATCCGTATGAGGCAATATAATTTCAGAGTGCAACATTATCTCTACTCCACCGTAACCGATTTTGCCAGATTGCGCGGCTTATCAATATTACAATCACGGGCCAGCGCAGCGTAATAGGATAAAAGCTGTAACGGCAGCACATAGAGAAATGGTGCGATAAAATCATGACATTCTGGCACCTCTACGGATGCTAGCGTCTCGAAATCAGCTTTTGCGATGGTTTTTGCATCACTGATTAATATAATTGGGCCGCCTCTAGCTTGCACTTCCTTAATATTGGAAAGTGTTTTCTCAGCCAGTTCGCCGGGCGGTGCGACAGCGATAACAGGTGTATCCTTATCAATCAGAGCAATCGGACCGTGCTTTAACTCACCTGCGCCGATACCTTCTGCATGAATATATGAAATTTCTTTAAGTTTGAGCGCACCTTCAAGAGCAAGCGGATAACTTGCACCACGACCAATAAACAGCGCCGAATGCGTTTCTTTGAGTGATTGCGCAATATCTTGATAAACATCAGTTTGTTTTAATATTTCTTGCGCTTTAGCAGGCATCAGTTTGAGCGCACCAGTTAATTCCCGCTCATCCGCTGCACTTAAAACGCCGCGTGCTTTACCTGCCTCAATCACTAACATCGCCAAAGCGGCAAGTTGTGCAGTAAAGGCTTTGGTTGAGGCAACACCGATTTCTGACCCTGCCTCCGTTAAAACAACATAATCAGAGGCACGTGCAATGGTGCTTTCCGGTACATTAACAAGGCTGAGGATTTTTTGACCCTTTGATTTTGCATACTCTAAGGCCGCGAACGTGTCTGCTGTTTCCCCAGATTGAGAGATAAACAAAGCCGCCCCATTTTCAGGTAATGGTGCATTGCGATAGCGAAATTCCGATGCAATATCTATTTCTACATTAAGGTTTGCATAACGTTCAAACCAATACTTCGCCACGTGTCCCGCGTAAAAGGATGTCCCGCAGGCAATAATACGTAGGGATGAAATCTCTGCAAAGTCGACAGTTTTTTCTTTGGCTATTTTTTGCGCCCCTAAATTCGTCTCGACAATATCCAATAGAATATCAGGTTGCTCATGAATTTCTTTAAGCATAAAATGTGCATAATGCCCCTTATCCGCCGCATTCGCTTTGATAGAAGATTTACGCACTTCGCGCTGAACCAGATGCTCATCAACATCATAAATTTCAACATTACCTTGCGATAGAACTGCGAAATCACCATCCGCCAAATAGGATACACGGTCTGTCATCGGCGCAAGCGCCATCGCATCAGAAGCCACATACATCGCCTCATCACCATAGCCGATGGCCAAGGGACTGCCTTTACGCGCCGCACAGAAAAACTCTTCCTCCCCTTCAAATAAAATACCAAGTGCATAAGCACCATCCAGCATTTTAACCGCGCTCATCGCCGCAGCTTCGGGGCTGAGTGCCCCAGAATCCATAAATAAAGAAATAAGATGCGGAACAACCTCGCTATCTGTATCACTGACAAACTCATAACCTTCATATTCTAAATCCTCTCGAAGCATTTCATAATTTTCGATAATACCGTTATGAACAACTGTCACTTTCTGGCTGGAATGTGGGTGGGCATTAACAACTGTCGGCTCGCCATGTGTTGCCCAACGTGTATGTGCGATACCAACGCGCCCTTCAATAGGGTTTATGGCTAGCTCTTTTTTTAAATTGGCTAATGCACCTTCCGTTTTTCGGGCATATACATGCTTGTCTTTTACAATGGCTAAACCAGCGGAATCATATCCCCTATATTCCAACAGCTCCAGACCGCCCATGAGGTCATCGACAACCTTTGATCCATTAATAACACCGACAATTCCACACATGATATAAATACTCCCTGCTAAAATTATGTTTTAAACACAATTGCAACAAGTATGCCGTATGGATATTCATTTAAATCAATGACTTAAGTGGGGTTGGGGTGATAATGTTGTTGGAGGATTCTCAATTTGAGAGACAATTCTACAAAGTGCGAGTGAAAGACCGAACATAATATAAAATGGCCAGATAAATCCCATCGTCAAAAACGTCCCCGATGCACAAAATCCTGCCAGTCCCGCCAATAATGCCATCGCCATAGCACAGAGATATGGATGTTCAGGGAAATCTTTCAGCTTTTCAATCAAGCGCATCATATTACGTATGCTCATCACGATCAGGGTAATAAACAGCCCCAAACCAAAAAAACCCGTCTCAGCGAGTACACCAAACCATGTGCTGTGTACCGCATGGTTTTTTCCGTCCCAAAAGTCAGAGTATTCCCAATAATTATAAACAAAGTTACTGATGCCAACACCTGTCAGCGGGTTATGCACAGCCATCCAAAACGCCGCTTTCCAAGCATATATCCGTCCCATAGCCGACTCATCAATACCAATTTCATGCGCCCCACCAGAGGCACGCTCCGAAATATCGGCGACCGAATATAAAACGAGAACACCAAGGATACCCACAGTAAAGAAGAGTGTTTTCGACGGTATTTTATACCAAATAAAAACCCCGACAACCGCCAAAATACCCAGTAATCCGCCACGACTTTGCGTCGCAAGGATCGCTGCAAACATAAGTGCAATAGTAAACAAACCCAATGCACGATCATACCATTTTATATTTGAACTCATAACATAAGATAAACCAAAGGCCGCAGGAAAGAGAAGTACCAACGCCAAATCATTCGGATCACCCAGCATAGAGCCAATATCCCGCCCAATCGTAACGCGTGTTCCCTCCACAAGGCCAATGCCATTCACTGAATTATAAAGCGCAAAACAAGCGACCAAAATACCGGACAGGCAAATCAGAAAGCTGGCAAGCCTGAACTCCCGAATACTGCGCGTCATCCAGATAATCGCCAGCACAATAACGGCAATCTTCATATACGTGCCTGTGAGCGATTCAAAAGCGACGGCGCGGTTGGTTGCAAATAAAGCGCCTAAAACAACGATCGTAAAGAACGCTATAAAGACGCTCATTTCCCTTGTCCAGAAAAGCTGGATTTTACCGGAAAATATATTCCAGCCCAGTGCCATAAAACTGGCGAGTGCCAAAAGCATTGGTAATTTAAAGGGCATTAAGAACGGAAAAACCTCATGAATACGAAAGAAGGAGAAAATGATAAAACCAAGCACCACAAGAAACGCATTCGATAACGCCATAAACCCCGCAATCGGCAGAGCGGCCAAAATAACAGGTATTAGGGGATGCCCCCCTATTTTCCAAACCATTGCAATCAAGATACAAGCCCCAAGCGCAACCGGTATTTGCGAACGTAGCGGATAAGTTGAAATATGAGATGTCCCTATGACCTGCATTTAATCACCCGCGCTTTTATAAATTCCATAGGGGACGGGATCAACGCGGTAGATATACTATACAAAATAACCACGCAAAACCACACCAGTCCCACAGCAATATGGGTGACCAAATCAAAGCCATACGCAAATATCCAGATGGTAATAATAATGAGCATTAGAAGACCACTTAATGCTTTTAAATCATACGGTAACGGCGCAATGCGTTGAGACAACATAAATGTAGCGACAAAACGTAGAGAAAGCGCAATCGTCGTTGCGCCTATCGCCCCCCACGCAGCAAAGTGAGGGATAAAGACCATATATCCAGCAAAAGCAATCGCCGCCGCACTCATATCAATAATAGCCGGCCATTTTGTCACCTTAACATTATAAATCCCGATATTCACAAGCATAGTCGCCCCGTGCAGCCCTGCTAAAGCACTTAGAAACGGAACATACTGAATTGAGTCATGATACGTTGCAGGTGTCATAAGTGTAATCACAAGCGGCGCGCCTGCCGTAATACATATGATCGACAATGCGGTAATCACCAAACCTATGGAAATTGTCTTCGCGCAAACACACGCTCCATCTGTTTGATTCAAGACTTCAAAACGCTTGGGCTGCCACCATAAATCAAACGGCTGCACCAGCAGAACTGTTAATAAACCAAATTTGGCAGCCAAAGCATATTTCGCCATAACAGCGGGTCCAACAATCCCCGCCAAAATCCAACGATCAAAACTGCCCAACACAAACCCTGCAAGCCCCGTCAAGATAAGCGGTGAACCATATATAAGGAACTTTTTCCAATATTTGAGGTCAAATTCTGCGCCGTGGTCGCGTAAAAAATCTATTGATGTTTTAACTGCCCAAAATAAAGACGCAACCGCCCCCGCCGCCATAACCCCCGTTACACCAAAGCCCGCATAGAGGAAGTAAATGGATAACCCCGCCTGCATCACAACACGCCCTGTCGCCGCACGAAAGTATGAAACGGCGTCATCCTTCATACGATACCAACAAAGCGGTATAAGCAGGCATGACGATACGCTGAGGCTCAGCAAGATAAAGCGGGTTTGTAATAGAGTAACCTCACCCGGTAACAAAGTGCTTAATATCGGTGCAAAGCATTGTAATAAAACCGTACTGACAACACATAGGAACAGTGCAATGCCAAAGATATTAGCGGCCACTTTGCTTTTCGCCTGCTCATCCTGCGCTTCGCCATAAAACTTAAACAGCGCATCACTTAAGCCCATAATCAGTACAATGCTGAGTAGATCAGCCAGTGTTTGGAGAACATCCAACCTGCCATAATCTGCGGGCTCCAGATAATGTGTGAAGACAGGGATCATAAGAAACCCAATCCCCTTGGAGAAAAACAAAGCCAGAGCATACAACACGCTTTGACGTAGTGAATGTGGGATAGAATTTAACCATTTGGCAAATATCACATCACCCACTTTGTTTACGCCCACTTTCATCCCTTATGCCCACCTTAGCTGAAGACTTAGTGGGGTGAAAAAATAAAGATGTTTTATTTTGCGTCTCATTTTGTACAAAAACCGCCCCCAAGCCTATGATTTAATCAATATTAAGGGTGATATTGCAAAACGCAGACCAAACGACCTCATACACTTTTTTTCGTGCATAAGTGACTGTGGTTTATCATTGGGGATTTAAGTATCAGTATCCGACTTCATCTTAAAGACGGGTTTGCTGCGGTCACGATCAAATTTTGCACCCTCGGTTTGCGTATCTTCAAGAATAACATTCTCCATCACCGCCCCCGTAAAGTCTGCACCACGTAAGTCTGCGCCCGTAAAGTCTGCATAAGACAAATTCGCGCCTATAAAAATCGCATCCTTTAACTGCGCCCCACTCAGGTCAGCATAACAAAAACGCGCATCTTTAAAATTACATGGGTTAAAGCGGCTCGTCCCGCCCGTGCCTAGCATCAAAGCAGAACAATTCGCGCCCTTTAAATTCGCATGGGAGAAATTACCACCAACAAAGGAAGAGCCACGCAAATCAGCCTCCTCCATATCACAGCTTCTGAAATCAGAATTGTCTAATACCGCACTTTGCAATTGCACTTGATAAAGGTTTAACCCGAAAAACTTGGTCTCAACCGCTTTAATCGCGGTTAGTCGCTCTTGCTTTAACGAACCGAGCGCACGCAAATCTACATCACTCAGATCCAATTGCTCACCATCCGCACCCTTGGTTTTTAACCACTGATGGTGATGTTCAATCAATTTTTGCAATGGCTCGGACAACTCCGATACAGATATGCCGATATTATCATCTGTAATAGCCTCCGATAAATCCATACCGCCATCTATCATCACGCTTAAATCTACACCGGTGAATATGGTGGATTTAATATTTGCACCATTTAATTTTGCACCATCAAGATCCACATTAGAGAGGTTAGCCCCCTCTAAACTCGCTCCTCGCATGTCTGAGTTTGCCAAATTAGCACCAACCAGCATCGCATCTGAAAAATCCGCATTCGACGCCATAGAGCCAGTCAATCGCGCACCACTTAAATTCGCGCCCTTGAAATTAACCGCCTTGGTACTTGCCGAAAAATCACCCGCCGAAGCCATCCCCCCGCGCCGCAAATCCGCAGCTTCAAGATCAGCCCCCTCCAAATTCGCATTTTCAATACGCGCCCCACGTAAATCCGCGCGTACAAAAACAGTGTGGAATAAATTAGAATTACTTAGATCACAGGCATAAAGTGATGCTTCTTGAAAATTTGCACGCGATAAATCCATATGGTTCATCAGACATGCCGTAAAATTTGCTTGTCTCAAATCCTTACCCTGTAAAGACAAGCCTCGCATATCGACGCGATCCAGCATAGCGCGCCGCCCACCAATTCGTCCGCCCAAAAACCGAGAATGCAAATCAACCATAGCATTAAGCTGATCTTGTGAAATTTTTTGATTATCCTGCTGCTTTTGCTGCATATTTATTCACCTACCAGAAAGAACCAAACGAAGGAAACAGAGTAGCACAGATTATATTAATAAATTGCATAAATACAGGCGCATTAATAAACCTTTGTGATTAGCTCCATAAAATCAGTGATTGCTTTATCATGCCAAAATACATCACCGTGTATTTTATATATAATACGCCCCGACGGATTAACAATCAAAGTCATTGGTAGCTTTTCAATATTAAAATGATTCTGTAGATCTGCATTATAATCAAGATAATTTGCAATTTTTTCAACATGATAACGCTCAGTATACGCCGCGACCTTAGGGAAATTCTTTTTTGAATCAATCGACACGGCAACAATGCGCCACTTGCTATCATAGGAAAATGACTTGCTCAAACGCCTTAAGGATTCCAGCTCTCTGACGCAAGGTGCACACCATGTCGCCCAAACATTTAAAACCGTGTATTTTCCATCATTATCCTTTAAGTCAACAATGCCACCGCTAGGCGCGGCAACCTTAATAGAAGGCAAATAGACTGCATTTTTATAGGTCTGAATAGTTTTGAACTTAGACTGAACTTTCATCTCCATTCTATCCAGCTGGTTCTTATTATAAATATTGCTGCCCGTATAAGACATCCCCGCGACAAGGGCAAAAGCCCCTAACCAAAAAAAACGTTTAATAAAACCTTTAGGAACATCACTCATAAATTTTCCTTAAAATGTATCCCCTATTTCGTAAGGTTTAGGGTTTATTTTTCTTTCATTCCAATATACACAGGTTACAGTAAACTTATCAGAGGAACGACATGATGATAAATAAAAAGCAGTCCTTACATATATTTTTATGTGCCAACATCCTCTTACTCTGCGCGTGCGGAGTCAAGCCGCCACATGTTGACCCTCCTCAAGGGGCTAAGCATGACACATTTCCCCGCACCTATCCGGACACCAACACAGATCCGCAACCTGGTTTAGAGCGCAAAAGTTACTAATTCACAAAATCAAGAGATTATAATGACTGGTTTCATCGAAAAAAACGGCGTTTTACACGTTGATAATATAGCTTTGCCCGATATTGCCAAAGAATACGGCACGCCTTGCTACGTCTATAGTGCGTCCGTAATCAAAGCACAGTTTACCGCCTTAAAAGAGGCGATGGAGCGCGCCCTGCCCGCAGATCGCCAGCCCCTATTATGCTATGCCTGCAAAGCCAATACGAATATTGCGATTCTAAAGCTCTTACAAACACTGGGCAGTGGATTGGAAATCGTTTCAGAAGGTGAGCTATTGAAAGGCATTAAAGCCGGCTTCACAGGCGATCAAATCATCTCCACCAGCTTCGGCAAGAACGAGAGCGAGATAAAAGCCTGTCTTGAGGCGAATATCCTACAATTTAACATCGAAGCCCCAGAAGAGCTGGAAAACGTCAATAAATTCGCCGCGCAGATGAACAAAACCGCAAATGTTGTGTTCCGCCTAAACCCGAACCTCAGCGGTGGTGGACACAGTAAAATCAACACTGGACGTAAGGAAGATAAATTCGGCAATACCGCAGAAGATATCCTGACCCTGTATAAACGCGCCGAGGATATGAGCAACGTCACGCCAGTTGGGCTTTCCATCCACATTGGTTCCCAAGTCTCACAAGTGGAGGTCTTTAAGCCCGGCTTTGAAAAACTGGCTGAATTGGTCGGCATTCTGCGCGCGCAAGGACACACTGTGACCCATACGGACATTGGTGGCGGTTTCCCTGTCGTCTATCATGATGAAGCAAACCTTGACCTTGATGCCTACGCACAATGGGTGCGTGACATTATTCTGCCCCTTAATACGCAAATACAGATGGAGCCGGGGCGTTATATGGTTGGAAATGCGGGTGTTCTCCTCGCCAAGACCCAATATATAAAAACCACACCGTCAAAGAATTTTATTGTTCTGGACGCGGCGATGAATGATTTGATTCGCCCGACATTATACGAAGCCTATCACGGCATTCGCCCTGTCATGGGGCATAACGCGCCAATGGAAACCTATGACATCGTAGGACCCATTTGTGAGAGCGGCGACGTTTTTGCCAAAAATCGTGAAATCCCCACCGTCAGTAAAGATGACCTTGTGGTGATACAATCCGCAGGCGCATATGGCTTTGCCATGGCATCCAACTATAATACCCGCACCCTCCCCCCTGAAATACTGGTTGATGGAGACAATGTCGCGGTGATTAACAAAGGTCAAACACTGGAAGAGCTGATGGGCAGAGAATCAATCCCCGACTGGTTATAAGCCCCCTTCGTCATCCCACATGCTTAAACCTCTATATGTCCTCGCTTTAAGATGACAAATAACACAAAGAAATAAAGGGTGAGGCACAGCTTTTACGTGTGGGGAAAAAGCCATGCCTCATAAGAAAAGCCACCAAGATTGCTCTTGGTGACCGGGTGTTAGTAACCGTTAACAGTGCAACGGCGCGATGCTTTTAGCTTGCGCCTGAACATAACACCCATGGCAATTGCATTTGAAATATATAATACGCCTCATATTAGATGAATCTTTTTGTTTTCGAATATTTTATGATGAGAGAGGCGTTCGCCTGTCTTTCT
>NVUR01000015.1 GCA_002401965.1 Alphaproteobacteria bacterium | reverse complement strand
TCAGGGGCTTGCCTCTGAGCAGTGTGAAATAGCGGCATAACAACCTAAAAATGGGAACTTAATCTTGCCGAAAAACTGTCCGAACAAATAGGATCACCTTTGTTGATTGCGGGAAAAACCCTTGGCTCATAAATTGTGTGCCCCAAATCGACAGCACAAATAAGCTCAGAACAACACCAATCACAATCTTGCGAGAGCGTAATGACCATCGCATCAATTGTTTATATTTGATCGAAAATACACCCTCTTTTGCATCCTCAGCCTGTTTCATTCTGTCAGGAAAAAGCCAATAGCACGTCAGCGGCGTAATAATCATCGCGAGAATCCAACTAAAGAGTAATGCAATCATTATAATCCAGAATAAATCCCCCGTATATTCCACCGTTTGCCCCGGCGCAAAGGCAATAACGCCAACCATCGTCCCTGCCAATAGCGCGGGGAACATCCCCTCTTTTAACAGGCTGGCTGCGGTTCGGTGAGCTTTGAGATACGTTGCGTCTATTTGCAGCTGATCTGGAACGCCGCTCTATGCCACAAGCTCAGAGAATATTTTATTAAAAACACCCACCTTGCTCCACCGTACAAATTGATTGTAAAGCGTCTTGTGTGAACCATAAATCTCTGGCGCATCTCGCCATTGGAGACCACGTTTAAGCACGTGAATAATGCCGCCAATTACGCGCAAATCACTCATGATGAAGTCTCCTTTTCAACACAAGTGAATCATAGTTTATGCTATAAGGAAACCCTGAGATTAATAGATCCTGAGTCTAGTTCACGAGCTGTTTGGCTCATTGGTTGATCTGTTTCTAATTCTAATTTAGCCGAAGATTCCTTGGATTTTGCGGGGTACTGCTTGTATTTCCTTGATGACATTATTTCTATTCCTTATTTTAAACTTTTATAACTTTTCTGTCCGGAATAGTGTCGCCACATCATCTATGCGGGAATCCTTAACCCAAACAATAGCATTCATTCCAGGTAAGGTCGTACCCCCTTCCAACGACCTAAAAGAAAGGGTGATTTCGTAAGTCTGCGATGTCGGATCAGCTTCAAAGGTTAGCTCAGATCGCTTCTGAGATTGTATAACAGCAGGGAAACTCAATAAATTTTACGTACTCGCCTGCCCGATTGTTATCAATTTGGCAGGACGCGCAATATTTTGCACATTCTTATCTGATGATGTTTCAGAATCACAGGCCACAAGAACAAACAGCACACAAAAACAGGGTTTTGAGATCGCAAAAATTAGAGCGCGTGTGTAATTCCTTATGAATTTAACCAATGATTTAAGCCACCATAGGCTTTATCTTTATTATTCCAAGCCATAAGGATTCATTTTCTGCAAAGCCCCTTACAGAACAGCACGCTTCAAATTCAATCCAACATTGCAACAATGTCGCCTATTTACTGTCACTGATAAACAGCTTATATGATGGGGTATCTTCTAATAAATATTGCGGTGGATTTTTAAGCCCCTTGGAAAAAAGTATATCAATAGCGTTTTTGAAAGTACCGCTGATAAAGATGTCTTTATCAAGTATATAGCTTTCGTCAGTATACCAAATTAATTCAATATTTTCTTTTTTGCTCCATTTACTGAGTACTTTATGGAGGTTCGTTTTGCGGCTTGCTTCCCACACTTCAATGGTATTGGATGGTTTTATGCGTAAAGATGAGATAGAAGGATTTTCTTCTGCCACAATATCTACGTGCGGCATAACGGCATCTGTGATTTCTGTTTCTATTATTGTCTCTTGGATTATAGGCACGTCTAAGGCAATGATTTCTTGAGCGATAATGGGCTCCAAAGGTTCTAAAAATTCTGGCATATTTACATGCTCATCCGAAACATTCCCTTCTATTTTCTCTGACACTGCGCCAACTATCTCTGCTGTTATAGCTTTTTTCTCGGAAATCGTTATTAGGTCTTCTTCTGTATAATCCACGGCACTATCAACAGGTAAGATACTCGCTTCAACCTCAATCGACGGTATTATTACTTCCTTTTTTTTTTCTTCCAAAACATCGATTGTTTCTAGCTGTTCCATTATTACGGGCTGTTTTGCTTCTATTTGGCCGGGGTCTTGTATCGTCTTTCGCTTCACTGAAATATCATTAATGGTGCTTTTTCCCTTTAATATAATTTCTACAGGCTGAACAACACCTTCGGTTGCCATAATATCAACTGGCTCTGCGCTAGGGATCTCCATAGCAGTTTCAGCAATGTCTTGCAGGGGCTTGGTTTCAAGATTTTGTGCTGGTATCGATATTTCTGCATTTTGCTCATGATCCGCATCTTTAATGACTATTGTTTCGACAGAAGATATGCTTTCTTCATTTTCAGTTGCGATAACCTGATCCATAATGGTCTCAATTTCATCACCCACATCCACAGAAGAAAGCTCCTCCTTTATTGCTGCGTCATCTATAACGGATGTTATTGCGACAAGCGCAACAGAGTGAAGCAGAAGTTTTTTACCCTTTAGATCGAATGTAATATTTAATGGCGTAAGAGCATCTTCCAAGACACTGTTCCAAGGTTGCCC
Organism: Alphaproteobacteria bacterium; assembly: GCA_002401965.1. Classification (GTDB taxonomy): domain Bacteria; phylum Pseudomonadota; class Alphaproteobacteria; order Micavibrionales; family Micavibrionaceae; genus UBA1672. The sequence continues at coordinate 10,956 of NVUR01000015.1, read as the reverse complement.
GCCTGTCCAAGATATAGCCGTTCCCGGATTAACATTTTTTCCAAAGGAAAATGCATATTGGGCAGGTACAATTTGTCGTAAAGCAAGAGCCAAAGGCATCTCCGAGCCAAACCCTTCAAGTACATCAAATGTTTCTGTTTCATTCCAGAGTATTTTATCTTGTGCCTCTGTAGTATTTGTATTTTCCGTTTCCGTGATCTCATCCAGAGTTTCATCTGAATTAACCGACAATATGATCGGTGCTTGTGTTTCGGCAGGTGTTTTTACATTCTCTTCTAGAGGGTAAGGATTGATTGACAATGATGTCGAACCTGCTTCTTCTTTAATATCTTGAATATCAGCTGGTGCTTCAACCTTGATAATTTCAATTATCTCTGTTGTTTCAGTTTCGATAACTTCAATTTGATCTTCCAATTCAGCAGACTGTGCTTCTTCAATAATTTCACTGGCATTCGTATCATCAATTTCTATCGCATTTTCGATTGCTTCATCAATCTCGTCTTCCATTGCGATATCATCTAGAACCTTTATTTGAATGGCTGGTTCTTCGATAATCTCTTCTGTTTTATCCATCTCCGGCAAAAATTCAGATATAACAGCCTCTGGTGCAACAGGTTCTAGCGTTTCTTCCAAGGGCAAAAATGTTTCTTTTATTTCCTCTGGTGGGGTCCATTCAAAGCCAGCGCGCGTGGGCGTTGATATAAGACCAGTAACAGCCATAATAGGTAAGCAGACAGTAAGTAGAAAGCGATTATACTTTGAAGACATGTTCTTGTTCCTAAACATCATTAGCGAATTATAGACAGAGATTCGTAAAGCGACTTAAAATTAAAGAAAATACGATTAACCACCGTCAATGATGAGGATATCCCCGACACGTCCATAATTCAAGTATTAAGTCAAATTCAGTCGTATAAAACAATAGGTTAATTATCCGTAATCAATAAATTTGTGCTTATTAACGCCAACTTGCCCAGGGCGCTCTTGCCCCCAAAACCAACAACGTAACGCACGCAATGCAGAAGGAAACGTTAGACCTCTATTTTCCAGAAATTTAAAAGTGTAGAAAACCATGAAGGATAGGATAATTGTTGACCACCTTAGATAGATAAGCCAAACAGGAACAAGAAATGCGACGCGCGCATCAAAGCCCATAAAGCGCACTGTACGCATGGTATCACGCCAGTGCCAATTCATTTTAGCTTCTAAATTCTCGAGCTCTTTCACCGCATTATCCTTTCATTCTCTATATGATTAAAAAAATCACTTAATTATTCTACAAAATAAGGTTTAAAGTATACTTAAATTTATTCTACGATCCAGTACTTGATGAAAGCAATAAATAAGCGCGCCTGTCAATAGCACCTTCTTCAAAAGCCATAGCCGCAGATTTTTCCATGCTTCGACCATATTGAGGTAGAGCGCGCTGTATTTCATTAGGCCATTTTGTGAAATGCATGTCCATGAGTTTTTCTCTGATTTCATCAGGAAACTTCATCCATTCACGAACACCGCACCGCCCCCCTCCGATACGTGAAACAAGGGCTTGCGTTACAATAAGGCGCAGAGTTTCCATCAAAGCAATCGCGCGTTCTTCACGCTCATTCATTTCATAGGTAGAGAGCATACGCTGCACTGTATTCGCAACACCTAATGTATGCGTGGTGGTATAAACAGCATGACCCGTTTGTGCGGCTTCTATTGATGCGTTTATCGTTTCACGATCACGCGCTTCACCAACAAGAATAATTTCCGGTTTGCGACGTAATGCGTTTCTTATGCCATGTGCAAAATTTGGCAAGTGACGCGGGATTTCGGTCTGGGCAACAAGGGAGCGCGGACTATCAATACTATCATACACAAATTCTATAGGTGATTCGTAGGTCAGCATTTTACCACAACCGCGTGGACGTTCTAAAAGCATACGGTTTCCCGCAGCCAGTAACGTACTTTTACCTGATCCGGTTGGCCCTGTTATAACGACCAGACCTTGGCGTGGTGCCCATGCATCACGTATCTCCTGCTCTATGGAAAGATCATCCATTGTCGGTGGTTCACTGGGCAGGGTACGCATTGTAATCTGCGCACCATCACGTCCTTTAGACAAAATTGCAGTGATGTTAACGCGAAAACGTATACGCGTATAACGATCAGGTCTAATTTCATAGGATATATCAAGGTCTTTGGCCGAAGCTAATCGCGCGCGCGCTTCTGCACCATAAATTTTTTCAAGAAAAACCGCCATATCCGCAGCATCAATTGCACGGAACGTACCAGGGTAAAGCTCTCCCCCAATATCATTGTAAACAGGGCGTTCGCTCTGTATTGTAATATCAGACGAATTTTGCTTTACGCACCAAAGTAAAAAATCATCGACATCAGTTGCTGCAAACCTTTGAGGTTCATCAGGCCAAGTTGCTGCGTGACTGTCTTCGGCCTTGACAAGGCTTACCGGCTTGCGGGCTTCCATGTTTCTGCTCCAGTCATAAGCTCGGGGACACCTGTGATTTGAACAGCACGATCGCCTATACGCATTTGATCACCACCACCTGTAATACCACGATCAACTTGAAGTGCATAAGGTGGAGAAATCATACCCTGAGCCAATAACATACGGTAACGAATCATGCCCCGAAAATCAGATTCTAAGCGGGAGAGATCCTCTTTGAATATGTCATTTGCCTGTTGCCAGCCATATTCCCAGCCCATTGCAGAATGCTTAACCCATAATTCACGTTCCCTGTCATTTTGAGGAACAAGAATATCCGGTGGAGGCATAACCTTGCCCCATTCACGTTCAAGATACACATGCCAAGTTCTTGGCGCTGATACAATATGGGCATTACGAATAATATTATATATTTTATCCGAAACGGCCGCTGTTTGCCCATCAATATCGATCAACATTGAGTTCATTGATTCGGTCACAATAGGTGGTTCAATCAAAAGACCAGACGGCGCAGAAACCAACAGCTGAGTAAAATTAAAAACTCTATTGAGATAACGTTTACGAAGGTCAAGCTCTTGTCTTATTTCATATGTGCGTTTTGCTAATCCACCACGCGCACCAAAAGAAATGGCAGCCTCTTTAATGGCTTCAGCTCTGATATCAAATGGCAGCTCTTCATTTTGAACATCTTCGTCAACAGCTTCATAAGAAAATATGTATTCCAGCTCTAGCGGACGTTCTTCACCTGTGGTGATTGGCTCTTCCTTATCAACTGGAAGTACCGCATGTGCCGTATTTGGCGTAATAAACGCACCAGACGCAGCAATAATTGCACAAAGGCTTGTTGTTAAAAGAAAACGCATTTTGAAAAACCTTTCTAACCGCCAACCCCAGAATTAGGAGCGTAATAGATCTCTACCATACGTGTTTGCGCATCAACTTTTATGTCACCGCGCATACCAAGTTGCAAACCTATATCGCGCAAGACATCAACAACACGTGTATTCTCTGCATCAATTGAAACAACAGGCGAAATTGCAGGCGTAGCACCAAGAACAAGGAAACCGTATCCGGCTCTATCCGCAAGCGTTTTTGCGATCGGCTCAATCGGGCCGACCCAGTTCACTGTAATGGTTCGGCGCAATTCAGCAGGAACATCACCAATCGGTGACATCGCAGCAGCCGGCGTTCTTGCTTTTTCTACTGCGGCCAGCGTTTCAAGTGCAGCAGATGCACGATCAGCAGATTCAGCAAGCATCGCAGAGACTGTATCCGGCGACGCAACAATTTGCGGACTACCACCACTAAATTTTGAATTATGAGAAGAAGCTGTACACCCAGAAGTAAAAGCAAGGCCAAACAACAAAGGCAAGATAAGAAGATTACGAGACATATTTAAAAACCCTAATACTAAAGACAAGTTAGTCTACTGGAAATACTAGACAAAATTACAACGCAAATCAAGAATAACCGACATTATTATCTGGCTTTTGTAATGTTTTTTTAAAACCTCATAATATATACGACCTGTTTTGTTATTAAATACGCCGCCAAGCCCACTCTGACCTTGAGCTATAAAGATTACCTATCTGTTTTTAGCAACCCATTTTTCCTCATTAAATTCAGAACACGTTTTTTGTATTTCTTGCCATATTTTGGTGTTCTGGAGTGATAATGCTCCAATGCCTTTGATAAACTGTGGGTCTCATTGATGTGTCCACGCAAAATCCACGCGGCAACACCAACGTTTGTACAGGCATCGTCACGTATCCATTGATGCGCCGTATCGGAACTCACACCCCATTTTTTTGCAAGCTCCGGCAGCCATATTGTATTAATTTGCATTGGCCCCAGATCAAAAGAACCATTTGTATTTTCGACCTGTTGCCCGACCTTACCACCTTCTGCCTGATAAATACCGGCAAGCACCGCAGGTGGCACGTCATGTGTTTGAGATGCAAGCATCATACAAGCGGCGAGTATCTTTGTTGCGGCCAATGGTCTTACTCCGAGTGATATAATGTGTTTATAAACTATACGCTATGGATAGAAGCATAATTACCTCAGACCGTCACTTTTTTTATAAAAAGACATCGGTGTGTGTATTTCTTCGACTTCGGGTTCTTGCATCTCGTCCTGCGCTTCGGCTTCCTCAAATAAAGCAGCAAAATCTGCTGCAATCTCCGCATTCGAAGACTCTTGTGCCAATCCAAAGAGAAGGGATACCCGATGTTCAAATAGCGCCCATATGTTTTCAACTTGCTGCGCGCTGTCTTGCGTGTCTGGTGCTGCGCTACTTAATGCGGTTATTCTGTCAATCTCTTGCAAATGACAGGATGCATAAAGATTAACTAACGTTTCAAGAATAGAAAGCTCGGCAGATTTCCTATTTGTATCGTTAAGTGTGTCGCCCAAGAGGTTGGAACGTATTTGTGCTGTGCGCTCATTTAGTCTTTCCGAGACGTTTTGTATCATTCTGGTTTCATTCAACCCAAACGAAAATCGGGCAACTGCATTTATAAGGGGTAAAAATACACTTATATATGTAAGGTCAGTTGTATGTCTGGGTGAAACAGATGATTTTTGTTTATTTTCAGGATACGCATCCGTAAGGCTTATCATCGGGGCATAATCTTCTGAAAAGGCAAGCAACGCATTAATCGACCCCATAATGCGTTTTAAATCCTGATCTGTTGGCGGGGTTTTAGCACGCTCGTAATGCGCGGCGATAATTTTACTGGATAGAGAAGTCAGTATAAGGTGAAGCTCTGAATTTTGCGTTGCCACATCACTTATATCAAGCGTGTCTTTTATATAGACATTGCTTTGCACTGTTTGCGTCAGAAGTCTTTCCATTTCTGCAGCGATCGCGTCTTCATCATGATCGGAGCCGTATTTAATAATAGCACAAATCAAAGGTAAGCCGACCTCGTGCATAATAGAAGATAGAAATGTGGAACGTTCCATACTTAGCCTATGAGTAAACAACGGGCAGCATTTCGATAACCACCCCGCTGCTCTTTGATTCCTTAAGTCCGTGCGCCAAGATCATTTATAAGAGCCTCGATATCCTTAACCTTACCACGAATAATTTTAACTTTTTGATCTTTACCGCGATAAACAAGCAAGGGTGTCACATTAAGTTTCCATGATTGCATGATGGATAGATTTCTTTGAACGCCCTGTTGGTTGATCTCCTGTTTTGCAGGAAGCACCGTTTTATCACCGCCCAAATGACGCCACCAGACTTGCGCCGGTGATGGTGTCGCCAAAAGAAATGCCGCCTGCGCCCGCGTTTCTTCCTTAAAGCCAACAGGAATAAGCCTGACCTGAACGCGCCCAGCATCGATTTGCGGCTTCATTGCCTTCATCATTTCATGGCAATGCGGACATTGCGGGTCAATAAAGCTGTAAAATACGGGTGTACCTGCTTGACCAACTGGAATCCAGTTACTGTTTTCAATATCCCAGAACAGCTGTTCTGACGGTGTTTTAAATTCATATTTTTCTGTTTTTGTAGCGCCCGTTACTCTTTTAGGAGCATCAGCAGCAAGGGTATCTAATAGTTCTCCACCATTTTGTGCGCGTAAACGACTAATTTGTTCAACCGTAACAGCTTGACCTTTTTCATTAAAAAGAATGCCGGATATAAAACCACCATTATTTGGCAGAACATAAAAATATTGCTCTTGCCCATTTTTAATCGCAACCCAACCCTCAACGCCAAAGTCTTTACCAAGAAAACGAACCTGCGCGCCTTCATTGGCTAAATTTTGTATTGGGTCAGGCAATTTTGGCAACAGCGTATTATCTTGTGCAATTGATGCAGTAGAGCCCATCATCGTGCAAGCGGCGATAAGCGTTAAAAGCGTATGTTTCATAGGATTGTTATGTGTCATCGGGACAGGAGCCTTTCATCAATCAATCATTGTTCATTCGCAACATAACGATAATCTGTTCTTAAGTACATTTTTTTTTCGAATCTCTTGTATTTTGCTGAATACCAGCCACATTCCAAATATTATCCACAGCAATAAAGGGTGGTTCTCTTCAAAAACTGCTTTATATTTATTTTTCGCCATGGTAAAGCGTTGCGGATGAGTGTCGGGACTAGTAATATGTCTCCTCGTTCGTTATAAGATTAGAACAAGTTTTAAAAAGGTAAGGAATTAACATGAGTGATATCGCTGAACGCGTCAAAAAGATCGTTGTAGAACATTTAGGCGTAGAAGATGACAAAGTTGTTGAAGCAGCTAGCTTCATCGATGATTTGGGTGCAGATTCTCTGGACACAGTTGAGTTGGTAATGGCATTTGAAGAGGAATTCAGTATTGATATCCCTGATGATGCAGCCAAAGACATCCAAACTGTTGGTGATGCTGTAAGTTTCATCAGCAAAAATTCTGGTGAATAAGTTTAGAGTGCTTTAGTGCATGCTTTAATATAAATATAAATTTCAGCCCGCTTGCGGGCTGTGATGCTTTTTAGAGTAGTAAATAAAATATATAGGATTGAAATATGAGACGTGTTGTTGTGACCGGAATGGGTATGGTTTCCCCGCTTGGATATGGTGTTGAGCATAATTGGAATGCGATCACAAACGGGAAAAGCGGTATTAGAAAAATTGAACATTTTGATGTATCTGATATTACGTCTCGCATTGCAGGGATTATTCCGAAGACAACAGATGAAAACCCAAAAAATGGTGAATTTAACGCCGATCTTTATTTGCATCCAAAAGAGCAACGTAAGGTCGATCTATTTATCACTTATGGTATTTCTGCCGCGCAAGAAGCAATTGAAGATGCCGGATGGACACCGACAGATGAAGAAGATTTAAACCGTACAGGGGTTTTAATCGGCTCCGGTATTGGCGGTCTTGACGAAATTCATAAAACATCGACCATACTTAACGAACGCGGCCCACGTCGTGTTTCTCCATTCTTTGTACCTGCGGCTTTGATTAACCTGACCTCTGGTCATGTATCGATTAAATACGGCTTCCGCGGGCCCAATTTGTCTGCTGTAACGGCTTGTGCAACAGGAACCCATGCCATTGGTGATGCGGCGCGTTTAATCGCGCTGGATGATGCCGATGTGATGATTGCAGGCGGCGCAGAGGGCGCGGTTTGTCGTCTTGGTTTGGCTGGCTTTGCCGCTGCAAGAGCATTAACAACAGGCTATAATGATCGCCCGAGCGAGGCTTCTCGCCCATGGGATCGCGATCGTGATGGTTTTGTTATCGGCGAGGGCGCGGGTATTGTTGTGCTGGAAGAATATGAACACGCAAAAGCGCGCGGTGCGAAAATATATGGTGAAGTGGTAGGCTATGGCTTATCTGGTGATGCCCATCATATTACTTCACCTGCACCTGATGGCAATGGCGGCTACCGCGCAATGGAAGCGGCATTAAAACGTGCCAAACTAAACCCTGAGGATATTGATTATATCAATGCACATGGAACATCCACACCGATGGGTGATGGCATTGAATTCGGCGCAGTAAAGCGCTTATTTGCCAATGCATTGGATCGTGTTTCCATGTCTTCAACCAAATCTGCGATCGGGCATTTGCTGGGTGCGGCGGGTGCAGTTGAGGCAATATATGGTCTTAAAGCTGCGCAAACGGGTGTTATCCCGCCAACGCTTAATCTTGATAATCCATCTGATGATTGTCAGGGTATGGATTTAGTGCCGAAAGTAGCCAAAGAGAAAAAGGTGGATACGGTTCTGTCCAATTCCTTTGGCTTTGGCGGCACGAATGCATCCCTTATATTCAAAAAAATATAGGTCACGGTTTACGGGGATGAAGCTGTTCTTTAAAATCATATTAGGCGGATTTGTTCTGTTGTCGACGGTTGTGTTACTTGGCGCGGCTGGTGGTTCTTGGTGGGCGTATCAGGAATTTAACACGCCTAATACGGTCGAAAACTCCGTCACTATTATTGTACCGCGCGGCGCGCATATTGGCGGTATTGCTGATGCATTATCGTATGAATCGCTGATTGATTACCCTCTGTTGTTTAAGGTTGGTGGACGATTAACGGGACAGGCTTCGAGCTTAAAAGCAGGCGAATATGAAATTCTCGCTCATGCATCAATGAAGGACATCCTCGATTTACTGGAATCTGGCAAAGTTATTCAACGCCAAATAACCATCCGTGAAGGTCTTACAAATTGGGAGATTGAGCAGCTTTTGATGGCACATGAGGAACTGGATAAAGAAGAAGAAATCCTGATGAAAACAGAAGGCATGTACTTGCCTGAAACTTACAGCTATCAAAAAGGGGACAGCGTAGCAGGCGTTATGAATCGTATGAACATTGCCCTTAAAGAAACGTTAAGCAATACATGGGCAGCACGCAGCCCCGACCTACCTTTAAAAACAAAAGAAGAAGCCCTTATTTTGGCCTCTATCATTGAAAAAGAAACTGCCGTCGCATCCGAACGCAAAAAAGTTGCGGGCGTGTTTATCAATCGCCTAAGACGCGGTATTCCCCTTCAAACTGACCCGACGGTTATCTATGCCCTAACAATGGGAAAACATAAAAACGAAGGCAAAGGACCGCTTGGGCGCAGACTGCTTAAGAAAGATTTGAAGGTCGATTCGCCGTATAATACTTATAAATATGCTGGTCTTCCCCCGACACCCATCGCAAATGCAGGCAAAGCTGCAATTGAAGCCGCTCTAAACCCTGACCATCATAATTACATCTATTTCGTCGCCGATGGCACTGGCGGTCATGCTTTTGCCAAAACCTTATCCGAGCATAATAATAACGTCGCGCGGTGGCGTAAAATCCGTAAAAATAAATAAGGCTTATCTCTCAATCTTTATTGAGAGTTACAGAAACTTAAAAATAAACAAGTCTCCTATATTATCGTTCATATTAAGTTCCTTATTTTAATGTAATTAATACAATTTCCGGCGAATTCAGTAATCTTAAGGGCAGTCCTGACATACCGAGCCCACCTGAGACCACTAAATCTTTTCCTTCTTCCTTAATATGCCCGTAAAGGAAGCGTTTGCCAAATTTTGATGGTAATACTTGTTTTACCGCACCAATGACAGGAAACCTTATTTGTCCTCTATGCATATGCCCTGCAACACTTAAGGCAACGGACTTGGGTATATCTACAAAGGAATCAGGGTTATGCATCATCATGATAATGGGTTGGTTATCCGATACTTGTTTTATGGTGTTTTGAATGTAAGCGTCTGGTGAATACCGCTTACGTCTCTAAAGGTTTCCAGTTATGTGGCAGAAGTTGATTTACCTGTTTTACTGGATGATCGCGATGCGGTTTAGGACATCTGCCAGATACTCTTGTGAATTGATGTTATTGAGTTTGCATGTCTCAAGCAATGAGTAAAAAGTAGCAGTAACCTCTCCGCCTCGATCAGAACCAGCAAAGAGGTAATTCTTGCGCCTCAAAGCAATTGGCCTCATCGCGCGTTCGGCAATGTTATTATCGATCTCAACCGTTCCATCATGAACAAATGTCTGTAATGCGCTCCACCTTTTTAAAGCATAGCGAATAGCCCCAGCCAGAGGTGATTTACCAGAGACGTTACCTTGGATATCGTCAAAATAGACCTTCAATTCATCAATAATAAGCAATGATTTTTCTTCGCGCAGAGCGTTTCGTTCATCAGGCGGCCTACCCTTAATCTCGCGCTCTACATCATATAAAAGGCCAATGCGCTTTAATATCTCATGAGAGTATTGTGATTTGGTGTTTTCATGATCTTCGTAGAATTTACGCCGTACATGTGCCCAACACGCCGCCTCTATAACCTTTATTTCACCGCTAAGCTTATTAGCCTTGTACAAATCGTTATAGCCAGCGTAACCATCGGCTTGCAAAGTGCCTTTATAGCTTTCTAAATGCTCTTGCGGATGAATGCCTTTGCGATCGGGGCTGTAACGGTAAAGTGCAGCTGGCTGGCTATCACCACAATAGCCACGATCATAGACCCAGAGTCTGCCTGTTTTTGTTTTACCAAGCCCAGGCGTTAGAACCGGCACAGTGGTATCATCGCCATGCAACTTGTTTGACGAAAGAACATCTGCGGCCAAAGCTTCGGATAATGGTACGATCAGATCATCAACTTGACGCATCCATCCTGCCATTGTCGAACGTGATATATGAATATTTTGGCGCGCATAAATCTCTGACTGACGGTAAAGCGGCAAGTGATCTGTATATTTAGAGATAATGATATGAGCTAATAAACCAGATGCAGCCTTACCTTTGGTAATTGGCATAGATGGCAATTCAGCTTGGCGAATGGTTTCACATTTACGGCAGGAATGTTTTGGGCGCACATGGCGCAGTATCTTAAAATGCGCAGGAACATAATCAAGAACCTCTGTTACATCTTCACCAAGCTTGGAAAAACTTTCATCGCCGCATTCAGGACACTCGTGCGCCGGTTCATGGGTCATTTCTTCGCGGGGAGATCCTTTGGCAACCTTTGGCGCGCCGGCTTTGGTTTTGGTGTT
>NVUR01000014.1 GCA_002401965.1 Alphaproteobacteria bacterium | reverse complement strand
AGATAGCACCATTCTCCTTTGATCTTGATGTAGGTCTCATCCATCCTCCAACTTCTGTGAACTGGCCGTTTATACGATCTGAATTTATGCTCTAATAATAGCGCATAGTGCAGCACCCAACGATTCAATGTTGCAGGATCGATATCAAAACCACGCTCCTCCATCATCTCCTCAATAGTACGATAACTCAATGCGTAAGATACGTACCAGCGAACGCATTGCAAAATGATAAATCTAGGATTGGGCCAGCCTAAGAATGAAATCATGGAATGTTCCCACTGATGAAAATAGGAAAAATAGAGCCTAATATCCAAAATATACTTAATGACGTAAACTTTGCGACATTACCACGCTGCAAAAGGGGGAGGACAGAGATCAATACAACAGATGATAATGGTCAAACCCTGTTACATTATACCGCACAATGGAAGCCTTGTATTGATTCACTTGAAGATGGAAAAGATTAGAAACCAGAGACAATTATCACTTCTAAAATAAGGCGTGGATATCAATATAAAAGATTCAAATCTGCAAACGGCTATTGATGTTGCGAAACAAGAAAGTGAAAAAAGGACTGTAAAAATATTAGAAGAGTTCAAATCAAAAAATTCGAATTGAATGTCTCAACACACCTAAAACAAAAGAGAAAAATTACATTGTTTTCCGTAAAAAATATTTCTCTAATTAAGTCTTAGTCAAGTTTTATAGTATTTCACATGATTTCCCATAATATACATTATCACACATTGGTACTGCGTTGGGTGGAATCTAAAATGAAGTGCGACTTTCGTTAATTTATGCCCTTTTGGGGCTATAAGGAAAAAGTCAAAATGCATAAAAATTATAGCAGTTCAGTCTGAATGAACGCCACACAACACAAAAAAACGAATAGTATCACCCTCATGCATTCCCAAGCACGCACCCAGAGCTATGGTTTTCATATTAATTCAACGTATCTTCAGGAGAAGGTCCACTAGAATCTAAGTTAGTATAATTATATTTATGGGGCCGATCTTCTGGCTCATTACTACTTTTCTTCCATGTATCAACGATACCCTGACCACCATTAATTTCGAGTCCACCTATAGCTACAAACGCACCCTGAAAATCATTATCCTTATTAGAAAATTTATTATGCTTCGGAAATTCACTTACATCAATAGAAGGTACATCATTAACATCCCCACCCATAATACCTGCAAAGCGCCTCATTTGTCCTTTAGCATTCTCAACAACAGACTGAATAGCCCCCTGCTCTTTTAAAATTTGTGCTACAGCATTTACACCAGAGGATATTTTCTCTTTTAAATCGCTTATACGTTCTTCCTGTCCATTAACACCCTCATAGAAACCTATTTTTACTTTATTCAACTCTACTACATTATATGCAACCTCAAACATTTGTGGAGCAACACTATGTAGTTCACCAGTTTTCTGTACCAACCGTGGCATTACTGGATCTTGAAGAGGTTTAATATTGCCCTTAACAAATTCGGCACCTTCCTTAGAAATTGCAGCAATTAAAACTTGCATATCAGTAGGGTTTGAAATACCTCCCTCAATCAATTTATCACGAGCAATTGGCAACCCAGGCTCCAAATCCTTAACATCAGGAAGGGTCATTGGGTATTCAATAGCTTTAGTTAATCCACCGTCTTCATACAACTTATCTGACGCAATAAGGTCTTCATGCATACTCTTCTTTGCTTTATAGCCATGTGCATCAGGTGACATTTTTTCTATTTCAGCGCCCATTGTAACAATGGCCTGCTTAATCGCTCTATTTTGAATTTCTGGATCGGCGGTTGGAGAAACCCTACCTAATTGCCCTGATAAATATTCAATTGTGCCTGCAGTCATAATGTCAAAGGCTTTACCACTATTTGCAACACTAACAACATCCATCGCCCCCTGCAAATCTTGCATTAATTCATGTGGAGTAACATTTGTAGCGTAACCAAGGGCCGCCCTATTCTCAGTCTTTTGCTTATAGATAGCATCTTGTATAATATCCCAATTATCTGTCTTCAAAGTTGACGATAAAGGAAGAACCACGCTCTTAATACCTTTTAAGGCAGCAATCGCCCCGCCAGCGGAGCCAGCGGCCTCAGCTACCTTCCGCTTTGCAGGGTTAAACGCCATTTCTGTATCTGAATATTTTGCACGCGTATAATATTGGGTTGATTTATCCTTTGCTATCTCATCCATTTTGATGCCTTCAGGCATACGTGATGATATTGCCTCATCCCCTGAATGCTTCATGGCATGCATTATAGAGCCAATACCTGGCTGCGCTGTTCCCTCCGCCAGAGCGTCAGGAAGAACATCAACGGAATCAACCCCTGCCTCAATCGCCGCATTATATATTTGGGGGGCATGCCCATAGGTATTATGCATATGAAAACCAATTTTTTGGTCTGGAAATTCTTCTTTCAACATTTGCACAATGTCTGTAATGAACTCTGGGCTTGTCATTACACCATTTGCATTTTTAATGTAGAAATCTTTGTGTCCTGTTTCTACTAATTTATGCGCAAACTGGCGTAACTCTTCAATAATCTCATCTTTACGATCCAACGTATCAGGATTTTCCTGAATAGTTATCGTACCCTTTACTTTGGCCTTAACGCCTAATTTATCTGCTTCTTCCTTGACCATAGCAGGGATACTACGCATCATATTGATGTCATTCATCGCATGGAAGTTTTCAAAGACATTAACTCCAGCCTCAAGATGCATCTTAATATTAGCCCTTAAAACATCCGCTGGTTGACGTGAATAAGATGTACCACATTCTCCGCGCCATAATGCAGATCTCTCCTCAATACCCTGATCTTTAAAATGATCACCAATTTTATGCGCAAACTCTTCAGGATCACGGCCATATTTAATTGGAAAGTCTGTATAAGTACCACCTAAAATTTGTACAGATTTAACACCATAATTACCTACATTAGCATATGCAGCCGTCATTTCATCGGCCGTAACTTTTGTACCATTATTGGCCTGCCAGCCATCACGTGCAGTTATATTAAACTCAACCGGATTTGGATTCTTGTATGGTTTATTACTCATCAAACACCGAGCTGCTACTTACAGCTCCCCCTTATAATTATTTTTTATATTTACCCAGTATTTATATAATAAAGGCCTAATACATGTCAAGAAAGTCGCATCTCATATGGTTTTTGCTACTATTCTATAACTATTCTTCTTAAATTGTCCGTCGTCAAATTATTTGAGACTTATAGGTCAAATATGATCAGGAGGTTTTGGCTTCTGATTAAGTTTAAATTAAGCAGCTAATTTAAGATGCTGCAAGCGTCTTTGTTTGATTGTTTTAAGTTTCAGTCTTCTCCTTTTTTCTAAAATTGAGTTTCCTCTGCCAAAATAGACGTCAGCAGGCATGAGGTTATTGATGCTTTCGTGATATCGCTCATGATTATAATATTCGATGAACTGGCCTGTACGTCGTCAGAGTATTTCAAACTTAGTTAAGCTTTGCGACACTACCCAAATTCTACTAGATGAGGACGTATAATGTTAATGGGTGAGTTCAGGCGCATTATTAGGGTGAGAATCTCCGTAAGGAGCGTAGTAAAAACTTAGATTATCACTTGGTACCCTAATCGCTTCTGCTGTCTCTTCAGTTATAACCACTTTATTTTCTGGGGTTATTATCAGGTCAGCCATCACTGATCTGAAGTCCAACCCTGATTGTCCGTTATTTATAACAGCAGTAAAACGTTCACCATCTACTTGATCAAAGCTTGCGGTTAATTCTAAATTATTTGTCCAATCTTCATTATTCTTTTGTTTAGTGATAGATTTAACTGTTCTAAGACTTTCTATTTGCGCCCCATTCTGTCGTCCACCTTGCGCTGCATCGAAGGTGATTGCTGGCCCTTTAGGCATTCCCTCATACTTTATCACAATGTCATCTAAACGACCGCTTAGGTAATGAGATTTTCCGATGCCATGCTTAACATCTTCTGGAATTCTTGATACATCAAGAACAGGTAGTGGCTCATCATACATGGCTCCGTGACCATTGTGAGATAGTGCAGCGTCAGCATTTGTGAATGTAGCTTCTATACCCATTTTTTCCAGTTTATCTCCTAAAAGTTGTTCACTTAAATAGACACCAGATGTAGGTGCCCCGTTATTATCTACGGCTCCGCGGAACTCTAGGAATAATTTATCTGCAAACCGTTCCCTTTCCCCAGCTATAAAGGATATAGCGCCTCCAACGAGAAGTTTTGAAAGGCCTTTTCCGCGCCCTTCTGGCCCGACAACTGTACTGCCCATCTCTGTTTCACCTCCGTAGGGAGAAGAAAAGGAAATTTTACGGCGCTTTACAAACCGTGGTTCGTTAACCTTTTGCACTATAGACGCTCTGAATTCTAGATCTTGGTCTAGGGTAGGACTCGGCGATGCAATTGTTCTTTTTGTAGAATTATCTTTTCTTCTTTGTTCAATCGGGTTTAACATGGCATTTTTAAGCGGTATACCTGATTTAAATTCATCTTCTACACTTGGAAAAAGTGCATTAATTCCAATAATTTCGTTGGTTTCTGTATCTTCTACGACAAAATAATAGGTTTGTTCTTTAGCCGTATCACGGTCAAATGTGGTTTGAGTATCTTTAAAGCTTCTTTCAGATGTTTCTAGTTTTTTTCTGATAATTTCCGCATCAGCAGGTAGGGTCGTCATACCTTCCCCAGCTAGATCATTAGCTAAGCTCATTACTGCATTAAAGTCATCAGTGGTTGATGGTCTAAACACTATCATAACCTATTCCTTATCCCCCAATTTTTCTGTTAGTTTAGACTAGCCTTACTTTTATGTCAAAAGACTGAATAAATTTCTAGGGTTATCGAGCTCTTCTATGATTGATAATTCTTCAGAAAGCCCTGCTTTTTCACTTTCTAGGTAGACGTAGCGCAAGAATGAAAAATCCTGTATTGCAAACCGACGGAATCGAAAATTGTAATTTCACGCAGACTTTTTCGTGTGTTCTCACCAGATTGTATGACCTTATATATTTCAGTTACATTAAAATCCTCTGGCATCTGCTGTATTTCGCCCTCAATACGACTTTGCGGCTCATACTCAACAAAAACTCTTCCGCGGCTTAGTATATCTGGATGTAATTCAGTCTTACCGGGGCAGTCCCCACCAATGGCATTAATATGAACCCCTTGTCCAACCATATTATCTGTTAGGATTGTAGCATACTGTTTATCGGCGGTGCATGTCGTTATAATATCAACATTTTCGATTGCTTCTTGGGGGGGCTTGCAAATGGTGATATTGAATCCAGTTCCAGCCATATTGGATAAGAATTTTTCAGATACTTTAGGATCGATGTCATAGATTTTTATGGATGATATGTTATTTATAGCTCTGAAAGCATGTGCTTGAAATTCTGCTTGGCATCCAGCTCCAATCATTCCCATAGTTTTTGCATTTTTGTTACAAAGGTATTTAGCGGCCAAGGCTGACATCGCTGCTGTACGCAATGCTGTACCAATATTCATTTCTGATAGCAAAACTGGATACCCAGTTTTTACATCACACAAAACTCCGAAGGCAACTACAGTTTGTAAGTGTTTATTAAAGTTATTAGGATGTCCATTCACATACTTGAAGCTAAAGAGTTCTTGATCAGACGTCGGCATTAACTCATTTACACCATATTCAGAATGATGAACATAACGTGGTGACTTATCAAATTTGTTCCACCGTTTATAGTCTTCCTCTATAATGTTAGAAAGTTCTATTAGGAAGGTTTTAAGACCAACATGATGGATAAGTTTCACTAAGTTTTGAGAGCTTATATATTTCATAAATTTATTATCATTGAGGTTTTATGAGTATCTAAAATAAAGATATTCCTTAATGGGCGACATAATGATGTTATTTAGTGCAACTGTACTGAAAAAGGGTAAAAAAATAGTGAATTTGTAGATTTAGAGCATTTTTTTCATGGCAATATAGCAAGATTTCTATAACTGAGATAATCAGTCGCACTTCAGACTGCTTTCACAATGAACGATAATGTAGTAATATGGAAATTATATAAAAATGGATCCCTAAAAAGCAATTCTAAAACTTAGCTCAAATGTTTGTGGAGCCCCTAAAAGTACTTGGTCTGGATATGTTTGGTCACTCCATGGTACATATAATTCATCTGTCAGGTTGCGCGCGTGGAGAGCTAAACGATAATTATCTTTTGTGTAGGCAATAAAAGCATTAAAGAGAGTGTAATCCAAAAGCTCTGAAGTATTAGCACCATCTCTATAACGTTTAGAAACATACTCCATGTTCCCCCCTATTTCTATTGGGAGATCGAAAAGCTGATCATAACTTAGCCATAAACCCGCAACGTGGTCTGGCACATTGATTGGTGTTTTATTGGAAAAATCTCCATTACTGAAGGTATCTATAAAATTACCGTATTGTGCATCAGTGTAAGCATAGTGACCGCTTAATTTTAAGTTATCCGTTATATTTATACGGCCAGAAAGTTCTAATCCTTTAGATTTTTGCAGGTTATTCACCAGAACACCAGAATTAACCACCTTTGACTCTTCTTTGATGTCATATAAAGCCAGAGTAAGAGCTGCTTTATCTTCCCAGAGAGATGTTTTGAAGCCAATTTCATATTGACGGATATCTGAAGGACTGAAGTTAGAAACATCTGAAGAGTTATAAAGTCTTAAACTAGGGGCTATTTCTCCATGTTGAGAATTGTATTGCGCATAGATATAGGAGTTTTTAAACAATTCATAAGAAGCCCCAAAGTTATAGCTTGCCTGAAATACAGAGCCATCTAAACGTTGATTTAAGGAGCCGTCAAAATTTCGACGGTCAAAATCAAAACCAAGGTATTCTAGGCGTGTTCCTGCATTGAATGTAAGCTTTGAGGAATATTTCATAGAATCTTCTAAAATTACTGCGGCGGTTTTTTGGTCAAGCTTGTCATCTCTTAGATCAATCGATGCTGCATAAAATATACCAGGTTCAGGGTTTTGTAGGTCAACAAAATCGACAAAGAAGTTCACTGGCTCAAAACCAACAGTGCGATCAAATTTACTTTGCCGATATTCAAATGATGTAGCGAATGTATTCTCTTTCCCTGCGATGGTCGTATCTATGTGGAAATCAGAGTTGACGCCCCAGATGTCTCTATCATGTTCAACTAAAAGACGGTCACGTTCGATTTGGCCTGATCCGGTATCATAAATATAGCTTTCTGCATTACGCCAATTGCGGTCTGCTCCATAGCTATATATTTTTGTGTGGTTATGAATATTGGAGGCAATTTCCCAGTCTATATCAAGCTTCGCCCATAGACTTTCAGAATCAATTGTATAGTCCTCTACGTTGTAGTTTTTATATCTGTTTGCCTTATCAATAACCAAACCCGTTGAAGATGTGACTACCTTCTCTGGGCTTTGCGCCGCTGAAGCTGGGATTAACGGGGTCCCCCAATATCCTGGGAGATCATCTTTGGAGTAATTAAGTGACAAAGTTAAATCGACATCATCGTTGAGGTGCCACAGTGTGGATGCGGATGCATTCATGCTTTCAAAATCGCTACGATCTACCCAACCATGAGAAACTCTTCTGTCAATATTCACTAAATAAGCCCCTTTTTGCTTAAGTGGGCCTGATAATTCTATATTTTGCTTTGAACTATCATAGTCACCATAAGATATAAGAAAACTTTTTATATGATCATTAAGCTGAGCATTTGGCTTTTTACTAATAATGTTTAATGTGCCGGCAGGAGTTCCTTCTCCACTGAGAACAGCAGGGCCTTTGATCACTTCTACTCTACTTAAATTATTCGTACCCAATGGACGCATATTTAATGTAGAACGGCCAATAGAAACACCATCAAATAAAAGCTTTACAGAATCTCGAGTAAAGCCACGCATACCAAAACTATAGGGCTCTGCTGGAGAGTCTCCTGATATAATACCTGACATACTACGGACAGCATCAACAACATTATCCAAACCCCGCGCTTCCATCATTTCATCATCAACCGATTCCACCGAGAGGGAGGATTGAGAATTCGATAATCTTAAAGCATTGCCCGTGAAATGGACGTCATCTAGTTTAATACTGGAAACTGATTTTCCTGCCACATCAATCTTTTGCTCTAGGAGTTCTTCTAGACTTAAGGTAAGAAGATAGCCAATACCTTCAATTTCTTCATTATCTAGGACAGGAGATTCTGCAAAGGATGGTGGAGCATAGAATAAAATAATGGATACGCATAATGTATGTATTTTCTTCATATCGACACTTCATAAAATATTCACCTTTTATTATGTATAGGAAATTGATCAGAATAAGTGAATGATAATCAATAACTAGTTACAGTTGTATTACCTAACCAGAGAAGAAATAGGCTTTTGTCGTAAAGTTTAACTGAGTTTAAAATAAAGGTTTTCCATATCCCATCTTATCAGACAAGTCGTGCGGGAATGAATTTCCATCAATTTATCTTCCCTATTCGGCGGTGGACTCAATGGATCGCTGCAACACATGCGTTAAACCTTTCGGCAGGTGTCTCATAATCTAAAGTCTTACGAGGTCGTTCATTGAGCTGACGCGCCACCTGATTTAACGCTGTTTGTGAGTATACAGACAAATCAGTACCTTTGGGAAAATACTGTCTAAGTAAACGATTAGTGTTTTCATTAGATCCACGTTGCCAAGGGCTTCTAGGATCACAAAAATAGACATCTACATTTGTTTCCATCGTAAAACGTTGATGGTCAGCCATTTCTTTACCCCTATCCCACGTCAGTGACTTATAAAGCTCATTTGGTAATTTTTTTGATTGCTTTATCAGCGCTGACACCACACTTTTGTACCCCGTCAGCACAAGTTGGACATGATGTAGTGAATTGCTAAGGTAGTGTTTTTGGTTTATCGAAGTCGACGAAGGAGACGCAGATGAAACAAAAACAAAGTCCAAAAACGAACAAGGCAGCAGCGGACAAGACTGTTCGCAATATCAGGCGTTTTCTGACGGGCTAGCCACTGCAAGCCTTCTTGAATATTGGCTTGCTCTAAATGGTCTAACTCACCACGCGTTGTAATGTGCTTGAATTTCAAGCCTTCCATTTCATCGGGGTTAAGCGGGGATGCACCTTCTGGTTCATCAAAATGTTTCAATGCTAATCTTCCCAAAAATCTGTCGGTGGTTTGTCTTTAAGCTCTTGCGTTAAACGGTCAAGCTCAAAACGCATTTGCTCATTTGACAAGCTTTGTGCTTCCAGCGCCATATGTTGCCCCGCCTTACTCACAAGTTTAAGCGCTTTTTTGCGCGCCTGCTTATCAATCAACGTCTCCACATCATCACGTGGCACAACAGCATAAACAAAACGACAATCCATCGCCTCGGCCATGTTCTGCATTGTGCGAAGCGTGACAGCACCCTGTAGTTCAGTACGTTCCAATTTTGAGATTTGATTGCGTGTCACCCCACGCCGCTTCGCCAACTGTACAACAGACATTCCAAGCGCCTTGCGAACCACCGCAAGCCAGCCTTCACTAGGCACTTCAAGGCCAAAGGTTTGCTGCGCTGCCTTGTTTGCAATATTTCTATACTGCTTATTTACAATATTTTTTAAGGCCATCGTATTCTCTTAAGGATACATATTATATTAAATGATAACATATAGGAATACATATATCAACAAATTGTATTCCTATGGGATACATACTAAGCGCACCAAACTGTTATGAGCGCCGCAACGCTCTGGGTCCAAAATTTGGATAGTTGTAGGCCTTTTCAACCTAAGTTAAACTTTGCGACACTACCCATCATTTTAGACCCCACCCAAGACGTTACTCAGTGAAATTAAAAGGTTTTTTCTTTTAAACCCACTTCATACTCTGCAACCATTTTGTTAAGTTGATCAACATACTCAGGGTTATCAATTTGATCTAACAACTTTGCTATTTCAAGCACTTTTGGAGAAAATTCAGGCATAGACCCTTGGCACTGTCCATTCATCAAGCCGTCATAAAAAACTCTGATATCCACATCATAGAAATCAGATAACTTGAATAAATTTCCAGCAGATATTTGGTTTACACCTTTTTCATATTTTTGAATTTGTTGAAATCTAACCCCTATAATTTCGCCGGTTTTTTTTTGACTTATATTGTTAAGGAGTCTTATCTTTCGTAGGTTTCCCCCTACAATAACATCTATTGACGTAACACGTCCTCTTGTACTAATTGACTGTTTTTCTATCATTATTGAATATACCAGTAGATTGTTTGTTAAATAAAAAACGGCTTCTCTTAGAACAAAGGGTAATCAGATAAACAATGTATGTCATCATACATATGTATGATAAATTAACTCTTTATGGATGATTGCCAGTATTTTTATGATTGTTGTGTAATTTTAACTGAATATAGCCAGACATAACTGCCTTCAAAACGGCTTGCGTTTGCGTGGATACATTAAGTTTTAGGAATATATTGCCCCAATGATAACGAATAGTCTGCCGGTGTAGACCTAGAACAGATGATATTTGTACATCATTAAGACCTTCGTATCTGTAGCAAAGAATATCATATTCCCTAGTATTGAGCTTTATACTCTCGTTTTGGCCATGGATTTTACGGAATTTCTCACTAAATGCATTTACTAGAATAGTTGCATAATTGAGAAATAGGTAGTCACGCTCATCATAATCTTCTTCTATGAAGTTCATTCCTGTACTACGCGAAATTCCAACACCTGAATACTCCCCATTTCTTTGTAGTGGAACGCACATTCCATTAATAAAGTCACCCTCTAGCCGTAAGTCCATTATTTCTTTTTGAACACCCTGTAAGTCATTAATTTCTCCCCAATAGAATGGTTGAGAATTGGGCATTAAGGCCTTTTTAGAAACTATGTCTTGAGTAAAGAATTGCTTCTCTATGTAATGCTTCAACCAGCTTTCTGGATATGTCCCCATCATTCCGTAAGCTGTGGGTAAGTTAAGGGACGGGTGGTCTGTACTCAGTACGAACATTACACGGTCGTATCCATAATCGCCGAATGCTTCTATCAGAACGACAAAAGCCTCATTTTCATCTTTAGATGAATGAATACGATCTATAAGATCATGCAAATTATCATACATAAAACGCGGGACCGCCTAACAATTAAATTTAAAGCTTACTACTGCCTTAGACTAAGGTAGTGTCGCAAAAATTAAGTAATTGGTCTAGGTTATGATTTTTTTATTCTCAGGTAATCTGAATCTTGACAAATATCTTTGTAAATAGAAGTTAATGACTTTTGATGGTTTAGGCATTATTAAACCGAATTAAACTTTGCGACAGCACCATAAATATTATTTTAACTTTCTTTTAGTGTTACGGCGGCGGTTTTTTTTGGGAGTATTGTTATCAATAGCAGGCTTTTGCTTACTATTTTTCTTTTTACCCGTAACGTGACGTTCTCGGGGTACGGCGGGAATAGGTGCTAATCTTTCAAGTTCAGGCGTTTGTAATACCGCTATTTTGAACTTAATAACTCTTTCAATGGCATTTAACGTTTTACCTTCTGTTTCATCACAAAATGAAATAGCAGTACCTTGGGTACCAGCGCGTGCGGTACGGCCAATACGGTGTACATAACTTTCTGGTTCGGCTGGCAGGTCATAGTTTATCACATGACTAATATTGTCAACATCAATACCGCGCGCAGCAATATCGGTCGCAACTAACGTTCTAATCTCACCGTTTTTAAATGCAGCCAGCGCTTTCTGGCGGGCACCTTGTGATTTATTACCGTGAATCACAGCGGAAGAAATACGTGCATGGTCAAGCTCTTTTACAATGCGGTTCGCACCATGTTTAGTTCTACTAAAGATAATGGCTTTGGTAATGTCTTCGTTTTGGAGTAGCGTCACGAGTAATGAGCGCTTATCTTTTTTAGCAACTTTATAGAGACTTTGATCTATCTTTTCGACAGTAATAACCTTTGGTGTGACCTCAACGGTTTTAGGGTTATGCAAGAGGCTTTTTGCCAGTTTATTAATAGAGCTAGGCATAGTCGCGGAAAAGAGCAGTGTTTGTCTTTTTCTTGGAATTTTAGCTATAATCTTTTTGATGTCATGGATGAACCCCATATCTAACATGCGATCTGCTTCATCTAAAATAAAATGTGTAACCGACCCAAGATCGACGTGGCCTTGCTGCACTAAATCAAGTAACCTCCCGGGAGTTGCGATAAGTATGTCAACGCCTTTAGACATCGCCTTAACTTGTGATTTTTGGTTCACTCCACCGTAAATGGTGGTCTGACGTAATGAAAGATACTTACCATATATTTGACAATTATCTGCAATCTGGATAGCAAGTTCTCTGGTAGGGGCCAGTACTAATGCACGTGTTGAACGCGGTCTTGGGGTGCATTGTGTTGTAAATAAATCTTGTAAAACGGGTAAAGAAAATGCTGCCGTTTTCCCCGTTCCTGTTTGCGCAATACCCAATAAATCTTGTTTCTCAAGGAGCGAAGGTATGGCACTCAGTTGGATTGGTGTTGGGGTTGTATAATTATTTTCGTCAAGGGCACGTGTAAGCGGCTCTACAATGCCAAGATCGTGAAAACTAGCTGTCGTCATAATATTTCCTTTTGCCAACCATTGTAAAACAATGTTGGGCAGTTGCACTGCAAACCGCGCGAAGGGAGGCAGAGTAGTGTTACTAACTTCTGGAGATTAGATGGGGACTCTACATGATCACCATCTCGCGCTATCACAAGAGTTTGTGCGGTGTTGTATATTAAACATTTCTAATGGTCAATTGTTCTCAGAGTTTATCCGTCAAGTTCTTGGTAATGCTCCCTGAAAATAGGATCATTTAAAAGTAAAATATAAGATAAAGCGAAAAGTCTGCTAAAAAACGAAACTAGAAGTGAAAATATACATTTATTTCCGTATTTGGGGTTATCACCTTACGAAGTCCCTACTCCTCACAAGTTTCCATATGGTTATATTGTACGTCGTCAGAGTATTTCGGACTTTGTAGGTAAAAAAATAAGGTGTGTTTTTGACCTTTGTTTTGTAGATATTAAGCAGCCTTTTGTTTCCGATACAACTGCTTTCTAAGTTTCATAGTATTTTCTTTGGTTTTGCGCCGTTGTTCGAGGATAGATTGCCCTCTGCCCAACCAGACGTCTTCCGGTGTTAAATTATTCAAACTTTCATGATATCTCCTTGTGTTGTAATTGGTGATGAATTCGCCGAGTTGGCACTCCAAATCGCCGGGTTGATAATAGTTATCGAGTAGAATTTTGTCCTTCATAGTGCGGTGCCATCGCTCGATTTCCCCTTGTGTCATCGGATGGTAAGGCTTGCCGCGTGTATGATCCATATCATGCTCCTTTATCCAGTTTTTTAGCTCACCAGAGATATAGCACGGGCCATTATCACTGAGCAGTCGTGGTCTTTGCTTGCGCTCTAAACTAGCCACCTTTAATGCATCGTGCAGAGTATCTGAGACATCCTTTGCCGCCATTCCCGTGCACAAACGCCATGAAACGATATAGCGGCTGTAATCATCCTCTTTATTAAGAGTGTTGCACTTGATAGAAACTACCTCATTTACACTAATGCGATGATCAAATATCATGCATGACATAATCAGTCGCACTTCAGACTGTTTTCACATTTTTTCGCTTTATTATAGTTGCTAAACGGAATCCAAAATGAAGTATAATTTTTTTGTTATGCCTCCTATTCCAGTTCTATTAAACTTTGCGATAGAACCTATTAAAAGCCTTTTATATAACGTTAGCCGTCTATGAAGTTCCTCTTTCACTGGTTTCTTACAGACATACACTCGTACATACCATGGCTTTTAATCAGTAACGAGGTCGTTTAAACTTACGAAAAGTATTTGTTTAGGGTTATTAAATGAATAAATCACCATTTATCTTATTAATTTTTTTCATGTCTATATCGACAGCATATGCTCAGGACTACGAACGTCTAAAGGATCTTTTGGCTCTTGATATCGAAGAATTAGTGACTGTTACTGTCGCATCAAAGAGAGAAGAGCAAGTCAGAAACGCCCCAGGCATTATTTCTATTGTAACGGCCGATGAAATCAGACGTTATGGTGCGCGGAACTTACGTGATATTATAGATCGTACTACAAATGCTCAGGTCATAGGTTCGAACCTCTATCCGCATGGTCGTACAGCAATGCGCGGGGTTGCACAAACACATATTGATAATAATGTTCTTTTATTGCTCAATGGCAGACCAGTAAGAGATGTACAGTCTGGTGGCACAAATAGTGATCTATATGCAGCGTTTCCTATTGATATAATAGATAAATTAGAAATTATTCGTGGTCCAGGTTCAGTGCTTTATGGAACGAATGCATTTTCTGGGGTCATAAATATTATTACAAAACAGGCTAGGGATAATTCTGAAATAGAGATTTCAACCACCTATGGCTCTTTTAACACCAAAAGAGTAGTAGCAACGGGCGGTGGCTCAGTTGGTGGTTTTAATTTTTATGGTTCTATCAATGCTTTGCAAGATAAGGGTGATGCGTTTCCTTATATCACGGATGAGCTTGGTACTGTTGATACGTTACGTACAGACAAATCTGGCGTGCAAGCTGTCCTATAAAAATTTTGAGATCAATAGTATTTTATCTAATGTCACTCAGAGCCATACTAAGAGCCTTTTTTCTTTTCCAAACAGTGATCTGACAATTGATAGACAATTCATTGACATAGGGTATAAGCATGATTTCAATGAAAATTGGAATGTTTCATTAAATGCTACTTATAACGGCCATGAAGGGGCTTTCGCGCCAGCCAATGGCTCGTATCACAAGGCACCATCTGCAGGGTATTTATTTGAACTTACAACGTATGGAAAGTTATATGATGATATTAACTTAGTTTCTGGTGTTATTTTTGAAGAAATGGAGGGTGAATTCAAAGTCAATAGCGACGTTGAATACTCAGCATGGCGCAGAGGGATATACGCACAACTTGATTATCAAATATTTGATTGGCTACAATTAACTGCCGGTATGCAAATTAATGAACCAGAGGAATCCAAGAAAAGCTATTCCCCGCGCGTAGGGGCAGTTATGAATCTTAATGAAAATTGGGGAGCAAAATTTCTTTATGGCGAAGCTTTTCGTTCACCTTTCGGTTTAGGCTTGTTTATTGATGTTCCAACGTTGCAAGGAAACGCCAATTTAAAACCTGAAACAATAAAAACATACGATGCACAAATTTTTTATCATACGCCTCTCTATAATGCTGCTGTGTACGTCGTCAGAGTATTCTGGACTTCGTAGGTAAAAAAATAAGGTGTGTTTTTAGCCTTTATTTTGTTGATATTAAGCAGCCTTTTGTTGTTGGTAC
>NVUR01000004.1 GCA_002401965.1 Alphaproteobacteria bacterium | reverse complement strand
GGCTAGCCCCTGAGCAGTCCAAAATAGCGGCATAACAACCTAAAAATGGGAACTTAACTTTGCCGCAAAACTGTCCGAACAAGTGGGACCCCCTCTATCATTTTCTTCGGTTATTGTTTTTAGATGTGTATCAACCTCATTCCAGAAGTCCAAACTGGCGGCATCATTTTGTGATGTAGCGTGATTTTTTCTGGATGTAATATAGTTATCTCTTTCTTTGGTATCTTTCATTTGCTATCGTATAAATCGCGCCTCCATAGAGGCTAGATTACTGCCAGCGGCGCAGCTTATTCCAGCTTTCACCGTGTTGTATTCGCTGCCTCCCCGACCATAAAGAATCGAAAAAGCAACATCAATTTATAACGACCCGATGTTGCCATTGGCCGTTTGTGAGAAGTTACTACACCCCACTTTATTATGCATTTGCATCATAAAGCCTACCAAGTTTAAGACAGAACGCGCGGAGCTTCCAGTAGAAAAAAACGTTATGTGCGTTTATATAAGGGCGGCATATTCCAGCGATAGCCCTTTGAGGCTTTCTTTTCCCACGGCCATGCGCCGTTTGTATCAGGCCAAATCAGGTGCAGGACTTTGAAATCATCCCCCTTATAAAGCCAATGCCCCCAACCAAAATAATCAGGATAATGTTTAAGCTCCACTTCCTTGAACGTTATCTTGGCTCCGTCCAGAAATTCATCGTAAAATTTACCGACTTCGAATGTTTCACCATCTTTAATGCGGTAATTATATTCGTTAATCAGGAAATGCGACATATCACTATCAAGGCCGGTGACGATGACTTCCGGCGCATTCGTGCATTTTTGAATGCCGATTGAATAGGTGAAAGACGGTGAGTCTCCATCCTCCGTTATATGCAGAATATGACAGCCATTCTTCTCGATATTGCTGAGGGCTTTTTCTTCCAGCTGTTTTTCTTCGTCTTCATTCATGGTGTTGATCTTCAGTCTAGTTGTTATTTGTATAGTTTGGGTATTAGCCATTTATATTCGTTAGGTGCATTTTTATCCTATGACCAACACCCGGATGTGCTAGGCCAAACCATTTGTAGAACTTCAAAATTATTACCTTTATATAACCATAGTTCATATCCGAAATATGATTTATAGTCTTTTTTTCTACTTCTTTGAATGTAACTTGGAATCCTCCGAGAAAATCATCATAAAATTTATCAACTGCGAATGTTTCGCCGCCTTTAATGCGGTTATTATATTCGTTTATTATCCATCCAGATAGATCGTCGTCTAATCCTGTAACAACTAGCTCTGGGTTTTTCTTTCTATATTTTTTTTAAATATTCTTATTTTCTTCTTCTTCACTGATTTTCCCCGAACACGTGCTGCATTCAGGATTTTTTTCTGCTCTTTTTTTAGAAAATTTAAGAATCCCATTTATATAACCTCTAATAGGGTGATTTGAGAATCATGCGTTCTAATATCGGCCATAAATCAGGATCGCCGCATGCAATGACTTTCCCGACGGAATTGAGGGTCAGCTCATCTCCGCGCCAATCACTGATATGTCCGCCTGCGCCTTTAATGACCGGCACAAGTGCGGCAAAATCATAAGGCGACAGGTTTTGTTCAAAGGCAACGTCCATATGTCCGCTGGCGATCAGACCATACATATAGCAATCGCCCCCCCATACCATGTTGGAAGTTCCGCGCTCAAAAATATGAAAGGCGCGGTCATAGTCTTCCAGCTTGTCAAACATCATTGGTGTTGTGCTGCCGATTCTTGCATCATCAAAATCTTTGCACTGGCGGGTTTGAACGGGCTTACCGTTCATTTTGGTTTTCTTACCCTCAACGCCAACCCATCGCTCTTTTAATATAGGCTGGTCGATAATACCGATCTTGGGCACATCGCCCTCACACAGCGCGATTAATGTTCCGAACGTCGGGCGGCCAATCATAAAGGATTTGGTGCCATCTATCGGGTCAATCACCCATGTGAAGCCGGTTTCGCTTTCCTGATGTCCGAATTCTTCGCCAAAGACGCCATCGCCGGGGCGTTTCTTTGCGATGATCTCGCGCAGGGCTGTTTCCACCTCGCTATCAGCAATTGTAACAGGGCTATTGTCCGATTTTCTATCAACATCGAAAGGCTGGCGGTAATATTTTTGAATAATTTTACCTGCTGTGTCTGCCATCCTATTGGCAAGTGCTACAAATTCGTCCATAAATATACCTCCAAAATGTAAGTCATAAGAAGAATAGAGTGAAGCGATGAAAACAGTCAATGATGTCCGTAGTGAATTTTTAGGTTTTTTCGAGAAAAATGGCCATACGGTTGTGCCATCTTCCTCGCTGGTGCCGCATAATGATCCGACATTGATGTTTGTGAATGCAGGTATGGTGCAGTTCAAGGACGTCTTTACGGGCAAAGAAAAACGCCCCTATACCCGCGCGACAACTTCACAGAAATGTGTGCGTGCAGGCGGTAAGCATAATGATTTGGAAAATGTTGGCTATACAGCGCGCCATCATACGTTCTTTGAAATGCTGGGGAATTTCAGCTTTGGTGATTATTTTAAGGAAGATGCTATTGCCTTTGCATGGGAAATGGTGACAAAGAATTTCGCACTTGATCCTGATAAGCTCTGTGTCACAGTACACAGCACAGACGAAGAAGCCGCCGCGATCTGGAAAAAAGTCACAGGCTTTGCCGATCATAAAATTATTCGCATCGCGACCGATGATAATTTCTGGCGTATGGGTGACACAGGCCCTTGCGGCCCTTGTACGGAGATTTTCTATGATCATGGTGAACATATCTGGGGCGGACCACCAGGAAGTCCAGAGGAAGACGGTGATCGTTTTATCGAGATTTGGAATAACGTCTTTATGCAGTATGAGCAAATAGACGCCGAAACCCGCATTGACCTACCCGCACAAAGCGTTGACACCGGCATGGGACTGGAGCGTATCGTGGCAACCTTAATGGGGTCAAATAACAATTACGACATCGATATTATGCGCGATCTGATCGAGCATAGCGCGGATCTAACCTCGGTTGAGGCCGATGGCGATATGGCGGCAAGCCATAAAGTGATCGCTGATCATATTCGTGCCTGTTCTTTCTTGCTGGCTGATGGTGTTATGCCGAGTAACGAGGGGCGCGGCTATGTTCTGCGTCGTATCATGCGCCGGGGGATGCGTCACGCGCATCTATTGGGTGCGAAAGACCCAATCATGCATAAATTATTCCCGACCTTACTTGGGAAAATGGGCGAAGCCTATCCTGAGCTGAAACGTGCGGAAAGCCTCATTAAACAAACATTGGAGAGCGAAGAGAAACGTTTCAAGGTTACGCTTGATTGCGGTGAGAAGATGCTGGATGAGGAAGCAGCGAATGTTGCTTCGGGTGAAAAGTTCTCGGGCGCAGTTGCATTTAAACTCCACGATACGTTTGGTTTCCCCCTTGATCTGACACAAGACGCCCTGCGCGCCAAGAAAATCGAAGTCGATACCGATGAATTCGATAGTTGCATGGCAGAACAAAAAACCAAAGCCCGCGCCGCATGGTCTGGCGCAGGCGGCGAAGCGAATGAAAAAATATGGTTTGATATTCTGGATGAAGTTGGCGCAACGGAATTCCTTGGCTATGATAAGGAACAGGCAGAAGCTAAAATTCTGGCGATCGTCAAAGATGGTAAGCGTGTTGATACGCTGCAAGCTGGCGAAGAGGGGATTGTAATTATTAACCAAACACCATTTTATGCTGAAAGTGGTGGTCAAGTTGGTGATACGGGGGTATTTTCTAATGAATTACCAGATGGACAAATCGTTGCCAATACCAAAACATTTGCATTTGACGTTGAAGATACAAAAAAGAAACTAGGTCAATTGTACCTACATATTGGAAAAGTACCTCGCCACAAAATTGATGCAAGTGTGAAAATTGATGATACTGTGACAATGACCATTGACACAACTCGACGTGATGCCATCCAATCGAACCATTCCGTGACGCATTTATTGCATGAAGCTCTGCGCCAAGTGTTGGGCGATCATGTCGCGCAGAAGGGATCATTGCAAGATGCGGATCGTACGCGTTTTGATGTTTCGCAACCCAGCCCGATTACGGCGGGGCAGCTTGCCGAAGTTGAAGAAATCGTAAACGCGGAAATTCGCGGTAATACAGAGGTGATTACACGTGTTCTGCCTATTGATGAAGCGCGTGAAAGCGGGGCGATGGCTCTGTTTGGTGAGAAATATGATGATGAGGTACGCGTTGTGACAATGGGTACGGAAAAAGGCGGACGTGCATTCTCGATAGAGCTTTGCGGCGGTACGCATGTGAAGCGTACGGGTGATATTGGTAAGTTTAAAATTAAGTCGGAGGGGGCTTTGGCATCGGGTATACGCCGTATTGAGGCCGTTACAGGCACGCGCGTTGATGCGTATCTCGCAGAGAAAGAGCAGGTTCATAAAGATAGAATTGACAAATTAAAGGCTGAAATTGTAAAAAAAGAAAATGAACT
Source organism: Alphaproteobacteria bacterium (assembly GCA_002401965.1). Classification (GTDB taxonomy): domain Bacteria; phylum Pseudomonadota; class Alphaproteobacteria; order Micavibrionales; family Micavibrionaceae; genus UBA1672. Next base: position 98,030 of record NVUR01000004.1, on the reverse strand, counting down.
TGAAGTATTGGGTGAAAAAAATTTAGTGGAGTGGGAAAATGATGATGATGATAATTTAGTTTATCATCTTAAATATTTGCAAAAACAAATTTCTGCACAACGCCGCGCACAAGGGGCTCAGACATCTGATGATGAAATAAAAGAGATCAATGGGCATAAATTTATAGGTAAAATACTTGATGGATTTCCACCGAAAGACTTAAAGCCTATGGCTGATGATTTGAAAATGCAAATTGGCTCGGGCGTAGTTGTTCTGATTTCTACCGATGAAGGTAAAGCCTCTATCGTGGTTGGTGTTACCGATGATCTTACTTCGAAAATCAGTGCTGTTGATTTGGTGCGTGTTGGTTCTGCTGCGCTGGGTGGTAAGGGTGGCGGTGGTCGTCCTGACATGGCGCAAGCCGGTGGCCCTGATGCAGGTGCGGCAAATGACGCGGTAACGGCAATTGAAAAGAGTTTGGCAGGTTAGTGTCGGGTAAAATTGTGAGCCTTAAATAGGCTTCACACCTTTTGCAAGGCATGCATTACGAAATTCATTTTCATTGATTGTTCTGATATCCATGCTGTCCGTTATAACCGAAATGAGTGATAGGTCGGGGACGAATTTCTTCTTATTTGAATCAACGATTTCAATATTGATAGGAATTTCCATCGCGCTGCACGTTACTTTTATCGGGCGATCGCCTAGCAAATAATAATGGTAAATTCTTTCTTTTGAGGGCATAATATCTATATTCCATCAAGTTTTTGTGTCATTTGGCTTATATCTGGTGAATTCAGAAGGCTCTGCGTATGTTCTACCATTGCATTTTGACAGTCTTGAGGCGTATCGAAAAATTCAAACTGATTACCGTTTATAATGCGCATGAGATCTGCTTTCGGCGCCCAATTTTGTTCTACAAAATCATATTCCTTTAAGCTGCGCGGTATCCATGCTAATGTTGATGCTTGATTTTTATTGCCAGACGACTCAACAATTTTGATAAACCTTTTGGCGTCATTCTCACCTTCCCAAATACCAAAACGTGTCGTGTCGCTAGGTATTTCGGCAAATGCCTGTGATAAGTCTCTGTTTTTTAAGCCGTTGTCAGCCATTATATTTTACCAATTTATGTCGTATTCTAGATGTAGTACTTTAAAAGTGTATCATTATACAAGCTTAAAATCATTAATCTTGTCTCTCAATTAAGGCTCTACGCCAATTTTTGCCATATGTGCAACAAGCTCTGTCTCTTTTTCTGGCGTGAAGGCATGCCTGTCTGGGTCTTTCAAAAAGCGATCATAACCCTCTTCGTGGGCGATCTTTGAATTATGATAATCGCAAACGGCATAGTGATGTTGCGCCAGTGCCAGTTCTTCATCCGTTAGGGCTGGGTCTTTACGTGTCCCAGCGTCATAATCCTCTGTCGCATTCCGATATATATCCTCTGCTGCTCTTTTGTGTTTATGAGTCATACCAGATTTAGCCTCCATGGCGGTAGATACAATTTGCAATTCTATAACATGTGGTTTGTCCGCATTCCCAGTAGGGACGGATAATTTATATGATAATCCTCTGTATCCTGTATAGGGTTTTGGTTCTTCAAAGTTGTTTTTTTCAAGTTCAACTTTTATGTTGGCTTTTTTCAGGGGGCCTGAATCAGTGTCCCTGAAAACAGCCATGACTGCGTCAAGTTGTTCAGACGTATCAACAATAATTTTCCCACGAACAATATCTGTTATGCAGTGGGGATTCCCATCAAATCGTTGGTTTATTTTTCTTATGGCAGAGGCTTTGTCTTTGTTGGCCCCCATAAAGGCATCGGCTGCCTTGGAGGCTTCTAAGACTTGCGAGAGTAGTCTGCCAGCTTTTAGGCGTGTTTCTTCGCATGTATCGTACAGCTCATCAAGATCCATAACCTGAAGCAGGTCACCATTTTCATTGAATGATATACTAATATTATTTGGTTTTTCCATCTAATCTAACACCCGTATTTTATAGCTCATTGTTGAGCTTTTATTTTTTATGCCCTATTCTAGCGCAATATGACCATGAATTGCAATGATTTGTCCTTATTTTGCTGTATGATTTCGAATATTCACACTTGCATCTGTGGCGCGGGGTCGATATATAGATGTTCGAATAACATTTAAGGGTATAAGGATTATAAAAGAGATGGCTATTGAACGTACATTTTCTATCATCAAGCCGGATGCGACACGTCGTAATCTGACAGGTGCAATTAATACAATAATCGAGGCTGCGGGTTTACGCATTATCGGACAAAAACGTATCCATATGTCACTGGAGAAAGCAAAAGGCTTTTACGCAGTACACAGTGAACGTCCCTTCTTTGGTGAATTGACAGAATTTATGTCCTCTGCGCCTGTAGTTGTACAAGTTCTAGAAGGCGAGAATGCCATTGCAAAATATCGTGAAGTGATGGGCGCAACAAACCCTGAAGAAGCCGATGCAGGTACGATCCGTAAAGAACACGCAATTGATATTGGTGAAAACTCTGTCCATGGTTCAGATTCTGCGGATAATGCAAAAATCGAAATTGAATATTTTTTCTCTAATGATGAGATTGTAGGCTAAAATTAAGTCTTAAGATTTTTTTGCCATTTTTGAAACGCCGCTTTTGTTCTCTCATTTGCGGCGTTTAGTTTTCTGGCCTCGGATAGTGCGTTTTCTTTTTGCGCCATTTTTGCAGCTTTTTCGACTTCTCCGGCAATGTCACTGACTTGTTTCATGCCAAAGTTACCGGACATTCCTTTTAATTCATGTGCGCGAGTACCTAGTAAAGGGATGTTGCTTTCTGTTATAATATTATTGATATTTCCGATGATTTCGGCGGACTTATCTAAAAACCCATCCAGAAGATTTAAGAATTGTTCTTCGCCAAGTGTATCAATCAGGCTTTGCAGCATTGCTGTATCAAGAATGTCTTCTATATCGTTTATATTGATATCATCTACGTTTGCCTTTTCTGCCACTGGTGTTGTTTCTATCGGGTCTGGGGTGGTTATTTTGATCGGTTTTGTTTCGGCTGTTTCTGTTTTATCGGAATGTTGTTCCAGCAGATATTTTTGGATCTCTGTTAGTTCATCATTATTTTTGTTTTCAGGCTTAAATTTTGGCAAAGGTGTTTTTGGTGTTATCGATTTTGGAACTGGTGTACCTGCGTGGTTTTTATCATCGAATGCTAAATCTGTTTTCTGATTTAAAAGGTCGCCCTTCTTTTTTGTAAAAGACGTCTCTTTTGTGTCTTCAAGGAAGTCCTCTCGATTATCAAATGTTAGATTATGGGTTATGTTTTGAATGTCTACTGAGCCATGTTTTTTGTTTTCATCATGTAAACTTCCCGGCAAATCATTTTCAAATTTCCCGATAGAAGCATTATAAATAACGTCGCGTAGTTTTTTTGCGTCAATTGGCTTGCCGATAAATCCATTCATCTGGGCTTCAAAAAATATTTCAATGTCTTCAAGCGTCACATTCCCTGTAAGGGCTATAATTGGTGTTGATGCGATTTTCTTATTCGTATTTGCACGTAATTTTTGGGTTGTTTCTAACCCTGATAAGCCATCCATTTGAATATCCATTAGGATTAAATCCAACTTTGTCGTTTTACAGATTTCCAGAGCTTCCAACCCGTTTTGTGCCATGGACAGGATGTGTCCGTCACAAGATAGGAAGCCTTCCAGTACTTTTCTGTTCATTTCATTATCTTCAACAATCAGGATATTCATAGGGCGAACCTGCTTTTGATTTTCTGTTCGTGTGCTTGTGTCTGTATCATTGCCTGTCATATTGTTCTTTGCTTCTAATTTGATAGAAAATGAGAATGTACTGCCGATGCCTTCCTTGCTGTTGACTTCTATTTTGCCTTTCATCGCTTCGATTAGACGATCTGATATCGCAAGCCCCAGCCCTGTACCGCCATATTGGCGTGACGTACTGGTTTCTGCCTGTTTAAAGGGCGTAAACAGCTTGCTTTGTGCCTCTTCGGAAATACCAATGCCTGTGTCTTTGACGGCGAAATAAATTAAGGGTTCTTTCTCGCTACCAGTTTGTTTTATCTCAATCGTAACGTGACCTTTTTGGGTGAATTTAAGCCCGTTATTCACAAGATTCATAAGCACCTGACGCAAGCGTGTAGGATCACCCATAACAGTCATTGGAACGTTATCCGCGATGTCGGTTTTTATCTCTATATTCTTTTGTGCGGCATGTCCGGACATTAAGATGATGATATCATTGGCCAGTTGGTGAAGGTTGAAGTCAATATTCTCCAGCTCCATATTCCCGCGTTCAATTTTTTCAAAATCCAGAATATCGTTCAGCAAAGCCATCATGCTATCGCCAGATTTTTGCATGATATTGACGTATCCAGTCTGACTTTTCGTTAGACCAGTATTTTGCAGTAACTGCACCATGCCCAAAATACCATTCATCGGTGTTCTTATTTCGTGGCTGACAACGGCAAGAAAGGCTGATTTAGCGTGATTGGCTTTATCTGCGATTTCTTTGGATTGGCGCATTTCCTCTGTTCTTTTAACCTCGCGTTCGCGCAATTCTGCCATTAATTCGCGTTCGCGTTCAATAACACGCAATAAGCGGGCTTGATCGGCAGAGTCTTTGGATTTTTGCAATTGGGCAAGTGATTGCTGTTCGTGCTTTGTGTGCAATTCTTCTTGTTCTTTGCGTATTTTCCTATGTTTGCTTGATTTTAAGAAGGCTAAAATAAAGCATGTTGCGCCGAGGATCTGTAAGAACCAAAACAGGTCAATGACCAAGGATGTTGCGGGTATAACATGCATTGCATATAGAGACAGAAGTAAAAAAGATAGAGGTGTAAACCCAAGCCCAATACAAAATAATGCGGTTATTATTGGTGTTTTCGTTCCGGTTAAGGCGGCTATTATAATAGCCGAAGTAAAACTGATGAAAATTGTTCCTGTAAGAGCGATGAGACCAGTGTTGCTCATTTCTATGATGAAGAGGTATAAAAATGTGATCGCGGCGATCAAAATGGCTAAGGCGATGAGCGCCATATTTTCCATAGGTTTTTTATCATAAGTGATTTTATTAAAGAATTTTATCGCAAAAAATAGAGGAATAAAGCTGGCTATATACAGGGTGAATAAGGTTGTTCCAGTGATAAAGCCATGTGAAAGAAAGTGAATATCCAGATTTAAAAATAAAGCATAGAGCAAGGCGTAATAGGACGCCAAAGCAACGGAGGTTTTATTACGTCCAATATAATAAGAAACAGCGAAAAAGGCGATAATGCCTATAAATATTATGGATGTGATGATTGTTTTTATATCAACACTGAGCATATCTCGCATATATGTGCTTTGCGGTATAATTTTAGGGGCGAGTACCAAGGGCAGACCGTTATCCGATTCGACATACAGTATAAAGGTGGTCTTGGTGCCAGGTTTGATTTTTATAGGCAGGATGTTGCCTATAAAGGGCGATGTTTCTTTTGGGTTATTGGGTGGTGGGTGGATAATGGTTTGTTTGGTCGTATAATCCATAATGCTAAGTTTTTTGACCATCCCCATACGACCATCAAGCGTCCCGCCAAAATGTAGAACCCAATCATCGATATTGGATTTATTATAAACAGTGAATAAAATCCACGAAGGCGTCGTGCTTGCACCGAGGTTAAGCGTATTTGTGTTTTTTCGCTCACCACGCAGGTTGCTGCGGTGGCGGGAAATGATGGTATCAGGGCTTAAGATTTTCTCTTTATCTGGGGTGATATAGCTGTAAGGTGCGATGGATAAAGCTTTTGTGTTTTGTTTCAGCGTTAAGGCTTGCTGGTTTTGTGCATTGGCTGTTTTGGTTAGTGTCAAACAGGAAAGCATAAGAAGCAGCGCAAGCGCAAATATGGGAGTGCGATTACTGTCTCGTTTTCTCGTTTTCAAATATTGTTGTATCAACATGACTCTGGCCGGAGTTCTTTCCTGTTTTGGATATGGCGAACGAATTGCTCGCTCATGCAGGATTATGATCGCAAATAGTTAAGGATTTATTATAAACACAGAGATAATACGGGGATGTCTTAAAATTGTACAAATGCGGCAGCTAAGCCAGCCATAAGGGCGCAGATAGCCAGAACCGTATATTTCCCGAAAACTGTGAAATTATGCCACATTTTCTCTGCATTCTGTACGTCTTTTGAGTCAACATTGACGACTTTGTGATTTGCCATTTTGAAAATATCCATTTGTTTGAAGGCTTCGTTAATACGGCTTCATTGTACGCAAAGTTTGTTAAGGAATCTATCTCTATTTTATGCGCGATGAGGCGATGGTCTTTATGGCCTCGGGGTAGGCTTTATGTTCTTGTTCTAATATACGCGCAGCCAGTGTATCGGGTGTATCATCTTTGTGTATGTCGACGCGTTTTTGCAGGATAATCGCCCCGCTATCCAGATCCTCACTGACAAAATGCACGGTGCAGCCTGATACTGTCTTGCCGTCATTGATCGCCCGTTCATGCGTGTTCAACCCTTTATAATCGGGTAATAAGGATGGATGAATATTAATCATTTGATCCGGCCACTCTGCGACAAAGCTCGCGGTCAGAATACGCATGAATCCTGCCAAAACAATTAGGTCAACATCATGATTTTTAAGGCGAGCCTGTATCTCGTCTTCGAAATCTTCACGGCTCTTGAATTTTTTATGATCGACAATCTCTGTTGCTATTTTGGCATCTTGTGCCAAAGCGATCCCGCCAGCGTCAGGGCGGTTGGATAAAACAACGGATATTTCCGCTGGAAAATCTGTGTCTTTGCAGGACTCTATAATAGACAGCATATTGCTGCCTCTACCAGAAATAAAAACGCCGAGTTTGAGCTTATCTATCCCCATGACGCAGTAAGATTATTGAGGACGATACTGATGTCTGATTGCTTTTTCTTCTTTATTTCACCGATTTTATAAACCGTTTCACCTGTACTGATGAGCGACTTTTCAATTGCATCGGCGTGTTTTGGATCGCAAACAACAATCATGCCGATACCGCAATTTAATGTGCGTGCAAGATCAGAATTTTCAAGATTACCCAATTTTTTCAACCATGTGAATATGGCGGGCAGTTTCCACGCCGCAACATCAATATGGGCAGCAAAGCCATCAGGCAGAACGCGCGGAATATTCTCGGTCAGACCGCCACCCGTAATATGCGCCATGCCTTTTATCGCAGGCGTTGTGTCATCGCTCTTGATCTTCAGGGCTTTCAATAGTGATTTAACGTAAATTCTGGTCGGTGCAAGCAAAGCATCGTTTAGCGTTTCCGCCTTCTGCGTCGTTTGTTTCGTAATATCTTTTTCTTGCACTGTAACAGTCATGTCAAAAGGGACTGGACTGTCATACGTGAAGTCTTCGGAATCTCTGATGATTTTCCGTACCAGTGAATAGCCGTTGGAATGCACACCGTTAGAGGCAAGACCCAAAATAACGTGACCTTCGGTGATTGTCTCCCCCGTAATCAGGGCGTCACGATTAACCGCGCCAACCGTAAAGCCAGCCAGATCGTAATCGCCATCGGCATAAAGTCCTGGCATTTCGGCAGTCTCGCCGCCGATTAAGGCGCATCCTGATATCTCACACCCTTTTGCTACGCCTTCAATAACGGCTTTGGCAACGGTGTTTTCCAGTTTTCCTGTGGCAAAGTAATCAAGGAAGAATAAAGGCTCCGCCCCTTGAACGACCAAATCATTAACGCACATGGCAACGGCGTCTATCCCGATTGTGTCATGTGTATTTGAATCAATGGATATTTTGATCTTTGTGCCAACACCATCCGTTGAGGATACAAGGATCGGATCATCATATCCCGCGGCTTTTGGATCAAACAGCGCACCAAACCCGCCAAGACCACTCATTACACCCTCGCGCATTGTTTTTTTGATAGAGGGCTTGATTTGCTCAACTAAATCCGCCGCCGCATCGATGTCAACGCCAGCTTCTTTATACGCACTTGTCTGTATTTGTTCTTTCATGTTGCTCTTATGCTCATGTCGTTATAAAACTAATTATTCACTTATAATATATTCAGAGGCATCATGGGCTTACCTTATCAGGCTATTAACTGCAAGCGTATAATATTCACAGTCGGTTTTATATTTTTATGTTGGCTCAATATGGGGCAAGCAATGGCGTATGATTCGCTGTTTGTTGTTGAAAGCGTAAAGGTTGACGTAACGGCAGGAAATTCAGTCGCGGCGCAAAATCAGGCCTTTAATGAGGCACAAAATAAAGCCTTTAGCATCCTCGCACAACGAATGGTGGTTGAGGCACAGGCCGCGTCTGTATCAACGCCCAATGCTTTGACGATATCTTCGCTGGTGAAAGATTACGAAGTAACGGACGAGCAGCTTTCTGCAGTGCGTTATGTCGGCACGTATACTTTCCGTTTTCGTGAAGCCGCGGTCAGTAAGTTTTTCTCGGTCTCTGGTGTTACCTTTACAAATGTGGGCAGTAAAACGTTGCTTATTCTGCCAGTTTTTCAACGTGATGGGCGTAACATGATCTGGTCGGAAGGGAATCTATGGATGACCTCATGGAGCAATGCCACGCTTTCCAGTGGATTAGTACCAGTGGAGGTGCCAATCGGTGATTTGATGGACATCGCCGATATTGATGAAGATCAGGCTTTGGGTTATGAGCGTCGCAAGTTGGATAGGATGTTGGGGCGTTATGATGCAACAGAAGCAGCCATCATGATTGCCGTACCTGATAAGACATTGTCGGATATCCGTAATGCAGACGAGAAGGCGGTTGGTCGTCTACGTATCAGTATTTACCGCACAGATCGTGCCAGTGCAGAACATGTGCAGGATATCTTTTTGGTCGCTGATGGTCAGGAAACGATAAAAGGTATTTATGATCGTGGCGTATTAAGTGCATATACGGCTCTGCAAAAAGATTGGAAACGTAAAACGCTGGCCAGTGCCGCGCAAAGTCAAATTTTTCATATTCGTGTACCGTTTTCAAATATAAAACAGTGGGTGCGGGTTAGGCAGGCCTTAACAAATATTTCTGGGCTTAATGATCTTTCGGTTCTATCGATGAAAAAAGTTGAGGCACGTTTGTCCTTTAAATATCGCGGCGATATTAAGCATCTTCGTGATGATTTATCACGTTCTAATATGTCTTTGGGGCAGGGGTATCCCAATGGATCGGCGCATAAATTTACTGATAATCAACGTGGATCGCCTGAAATGATGTATGATCTGACATATCGTGGTGCGCCTAAAATTCAGCCTAATAATTTTTATCGTAGTACTCAAAACACTTCAAATACAGAAGATAGTGGCGCAGTACATACATTTTAACATCATCTCAGGATAGATCATAATGAGCTTTAAACCCTTAAGCCCAACAACACATTTAATATTCTGGAGCTGCGCGTGCGGGTTGTTCCTGCTCAGCGTTATTTTGTTCAAAGCGGTGTTATTGCCTTTTGTTTTGGGCATTGCGGTGGCGTACCTTCTTAATCCGACGGTTAATAAATTGGGTGATATCGGTATTGCGCGCGCGCCTGCGGCGATGATGATCCTTGGCGGTTTTTTGATTCTTATTCTTGGTTTTGCAGGTGTTTTATCGCCAATATTATATCGGGAATTGTCACAGTTTTCAGCGGATCTCCCACAATATATCGAAAAGTTCTGGGGGCTTATGAGCCCTGTCACCGCGCGCCTTGACCAATATATTGGCGGCGCGGATGGTGAAACTCTGGAAACGCTACTTAAAAAGAATGCGGGTTCCGCGGTTAATGCGGCGAATTATATCGTCCATAAAATTGCATCAGGCGGGCAGGCGGTTATGGATATGCTTTCCGTTGCAATTTTTATGCCGATTGTTGCGTATTTCATGATGAAGGAATGGCCATCCGTAACGCGGTGGGTACGTGATCTTATGCCCCGTCATTCGGAAGAGGTTATTATGGGCTTATTAAAGCAAATAGATCAGAAATTATCAGGTTTTGTGCGTGGGCAAATTACTGTGGCGGTCTTTTTGGGCGTTGCCTATGCGGTGATGCTGTCGCTGGCGGGGCTTAAATATGGGTTTTTAATTGGGCTTATGTCGGGGCTGCTTTCTGTTATTCCTATGGTGGGTTCTGCCGTGGGCTTAATTGTTAGTGTTGCCGTTGCATGGTTTCAAAGTGGTGATATTGGTTTTGTTGGCCTGATCGCGGGTATCTTTATTGGTGGTCAATTGGTTGAGGGTAATTTCCTGACACCTAAACTGGTTGGTGATAGTGTTGGTCTGCATCCTTTATGGGTGTTCTTTGCGTTGCTGGCGGGCGGCAGTTTGCTTGGCGTGCTGGGGATGTTTTTGGCCGTGCCTGTCGCCGCGGTGATCGGTGTGTTGCTTGCTTTTGCGATACAAAAGTATAAGGAAAGTGCGTATTATCGTGATATGGAGGTTGATCCGACAGATCAAAAGCCTGCAAAAAAGTCGATCAAGAAATCAACAGAAAAAAAATCGATTAAATCAAGGAAACCTAAAACAAACAAACCTAAAAAGAGTAAAGCGTAAATAATATGTCATCAGGTCTCTTTGAAAAAGCGCAACAATTGCCTCTTGATCTTGGTTTTCGTCATGCATTCGGGCGTTCTGATTTCCATATCGGGCAGAGCAACCGTGACGCGGTTGGCTGGATTGACCGTTGGTCTGATTGGCCTGCACCTGTGTTGATTTTGCAAGGGCTGGCTGCAAGCGGTAAAAGCCATCTGGCCGCCGTGTGGCAGGATAAAGCAGGTGCGTGCGTTATTAAGCCCGAAATGCTGACAACTCACAGTGCCGAAGAATTATTTGCGCTGGGCGATAGTTTTGTTATTGATGCGCTTGATCCGTGGTTAGGTGATCGCGTGGCGGAGACGACTTTGTTCCATCTCTATAATATGTTGAAGGAAGAGCAAAAAACCATGATGGTAACCATGCGTATGGCGCCGACCCATGTTGATTTTATTGTGCCTGATCTGGCATCACGTTTCCGCGCCGCGCCCAGTGTACAAATTCATGCGCCTGATGATATGCTCTTGGCATCCGTTTTGATGAAGTTGTTTCGTGATCGACAATTACGTCTATCCAATGATGTGATTGCATATTTACTGCCACGCATGGAGCGTTCCTTCGCCGCCGCCCGTGATGTTGTCACCCGCGCCGATCATATGGCCTTATCTGAAAAGCGCGGTATTTCCGTGCCATTAATGCGTAAAGTCTTGGCTGATATGGTGCAAGAGTGAGCCTCTATTTATTTTCTTATTAGTTTGTTCGTAGAATTTTTCGCCTTTTTGCCTTTGAAATTTCTTCTTCTACGGTGTTACACAAAGTAAAATATTGTTTTGTTGTAAGATTGTAGATGCAATGCGCCCGTATTACGTGAATACAATAGGAAAAAATACCCACAAAGTCAAGAAAAGCCCGAATACGCAGTGTGTGGAGGGGTGCGTATCCGGGCCTGTGGTTTACCTGCCATCAAGTTAAGGGGGACAAGTGGCAGATATAGGGTTTTAGGTTTAATGTCTTGTCTGTGCCTTGCTTTTTTTATCCTGATACATACGTTTATCCGCATCTTCTATGATGCCGTCTATGCTGTCGCTTTGTTTATATTCTTTAAGACCTAGGCTGGCGTGTAGCTTGATTGTTTTTCCTTCCCACTCAAAGGAGAGGTTATTTAATTCTGTGCCTAATGTTTTGATTCGTTTCATAGCTTGTGCAATGGAAGTGTTCGAAAATAGAAGGATAAATTCGTCGCCGCCAATGCGCGCTGCAATATCCATATCACGTATAGTACTCAGCAAGAACGCGCCAACTGTTTTCAGGGCTTCATCCCCCGCAAGGTGGCCGAATGTATCGTTGATTGTTTTAAAGTGATCCAGATCAATCATAATCAGGATGCCACCTTGGTTATTGGCTCTATTTGTGCGATCCAGCTCTCCCTTAAAGGAAGCGTAAAAGCCACGGCGGTTTGTAAGGCGTGTTAGCTCATCTGTTGTAAGGATATTTTCCAACGCATTTATTCTTTGGTCTCGTTCTTGTAAATTATGCTCTGCCTGTTCCAGCATCTTATACGCAGATTTTAACAAATCTTCTGTACTGGTTTGCAAAGGTGGTGTGCTTTGGTTTTTCTTTAGGAAATGAAACAGATCGCGTGATCCGCCCAAAAGGCCGCCTTTATTTGTTTGTTTTGCCAAAATTGTATTTTGCGCTGTATTCATTGTCATATTGCTACCCTTTTCATGTTCATGCCATGTTCTTGTCATAAGCTATGCGAGGGGTGTGCCAGTTATGGTAATTTATGGCAATGTGTATATATTTCAGATGGTTAAGTGTTTGTACTATGTAAAAAGGATAAGGGCGATTTTTGCCATAAGTGGCAGTTTTCTCCCTATGATTGGGAAGAGTTTGCCGAGTTTTAGGGATTACCCTTTCCGCTTTGTCTGGTTTAGGGTAATATCAAAGGGTTAATTGGGTCATTTTGCGCGTAAGGGCGGTTTTATCTGTATGGATATAGTAAGCCAAAAATATAAGAGTAAGTTTCTCCTTGTTATATTTTTATGTGCATGGGGTGGGTTTTCAATGCCTGCTGCTGCGGCTGTTCTTGATCGTGCGCGTTCTGCGGGGGTAATGCCGCATAAGGCTTTATATGACGTGCGCTTATCGGCGAAAAAGAGCGATTCTAATATCTCGAATATCAGCGGAACGATGTTTTATGAGTGGCAGCCTTCTTGTGATGCGTGGGTCTCTACCCATCGCTTTGATATGACGTATGAATATCCGGAAGTACCGCCCGTGCGGATAACCAGCGATTTTTCGACTTATGAGTCTTTTGATGGGGGGACATTTAATTTCACGATGCAGCGTAAACGTGGCGGGATATTATACGAAGAAATTCGCGGTGGTGCGAAGGTCGGTGAGGGTAAGGATTATCCTGTTGATGCTGTTTATTCTATCCCTAAAGATCTAAGTTTTCATTTGCCCGAAGGTACGCTTTTCCCGATGGCGCATACTTTGTCGGTGTTGGAAAAAATTAAGCAGGGTAAGAGATTTTATAATGCGACAATCTTTGATGGCAGTGATGAGCAAGGTCCAGTTGATGTAAATAGCTTTATTGGAAAGGCTGCGGCTTATAGCCCGCCAGAGGAATATGCACAATATATTGATAAAGATTTGATCGCAGCACAAGGGTGGAACATGCGTCTTGCCTTTTTCCCGCTTAATAATTTTGAAGAAATCGCAGATTACGAGATGTCATTGGTTGTGCATGAAAATGGCGTGATTACCGATATGGAAGTAAATTACAAAGATTTTTCTGTGACGCAGACATTGCGTGCGCTTGAACCGTTGGAAAGTACATGTGGTACAGAAGAAAATGACAGCACGAAAGAGCATTAATTGCGTGTGGTTGTGAATTATATGCTAATATTATATAAATAGAGTATAAATTTAACGTTTTAGAAACCCCTGACGATTAGGATGCAGGGTCTAAGTTTAATCTATCAGGATAATAGATATACACATGAATAAGACAGTTCTCATCGTTGAAGACAACGAACTTAATATGAAACTTTTCCAAGATCTTTTGGAGGCACATGATATTGATACTGTGTCGACCAGAGAGGGGAAACTGGCGTTCGGCATGGCGCGTGAGCATAAACCCGACCTTATTATCATGGACATCCAGTTGCCTGAAATATCAGGTTTAGAGATCACAAAGCAGCTAAAACAGGATGAGGAGCTTAAATCTATTCCTGTCATTGCCGTCACCGCGTTTGCGATGAAGGGTGATGAGCAGAAAATCCGTGAAGGTGGGTGTGAGGATTATATCTCTAAACCCATTTCTGTTGCGCGCTTTATCGAAGTGGTTAAAAAGCATTTGAATAGTGTTGATGTTGCAGGTGACGCGGAAATTGAAGCCAAAGCCGTAGAAAAACCACAAAAGGATATCGTATAATGTCTGCACGTGTTCTTGTCGTTGATGATATTCTGCCCAATGTAAAATTGTTGGAAGCCAAGCTAACCTGTGAGTATTATGAGGTTATTACCGCCACCAGTGGTCAGGAGGCTTTGGATAAAGTCGAAAGTGAAAACCCCGATATTGTCCTGTTGGATATTATGATGCCTGGTATGGATGGATTCGAGGTTTGTAAGCGTATAAAGAGCAATCCAGATCATGCACATATACCTGTTGTTATGGTGACAGCCTTGACTGATGTTCAAGATAAGGTGCGCGGATTAGAAGTCGGCGCGGATGATTTCTTAAGCAAGCCGATCAATGATATTGCCTTAATGGCGCGCGTGCGATCTTTGGCGCGTTTGAAAATGGCGTTGGATGAATGGCGCATTCGTGAAAATGCAGCCATCCAGTTTGGCGTGACCAGCGAGAAAACAAATCTCATGAATGAACCTGTTGAGGGTGCGCGTGTCTTACTGATCGAAAATAAAGAGTTTGAGCGTAAAAAAATTACCGAGGCTTTGTCCACGGATCTTAACATTGTTATGAGTGTTGAAAATGGTATGAAAGCGATGGAGTTAACCGCCGCGCACGATTTTGATATCTTGATGGTGAGTTTAAATCTGGAGGATGAGGATGGTTTACGTCTTTGTTCTCATCTTCGCTCAAACGAACGTACACGTTCTGTGCCGATTGTGATGATTGCCGAGTCTGATGACATGGAACGTGTTGCACATGGCCTTGAAATAGGCGCGCATGATTATATTTTACGCCCTTTGGATAAAAATGAGCTGCTTGCCCGTGTGCGGACACAAATTCGCCGTAAAAGATTTCAGGAGCGTTTGCGCTCTACTTATGAGATCAGCCTGTCTTTGGCGCTGACCGATAGTTTGACGGGGCTGTATAACCGCCGTTATTTAGAAGTCCATCTTGAAAAATTGATTGAGAATAACGCGAAGAGCAATAAAGCATTGGGCGTTATTATGCTGGATATTGACCATTTTAAGGCTGTGAACGATACGCATGGGCATAAAGTTGGTGATGAGGTTTTAAAAGTCTTTGCTGATCGTATGAAAGATAATCTGCGGAGTTTTGATTTGGTGGCACGCCTTGGCGGAGAAGAATTTGTTGCCATTTTGCCTGATGTATCGCCAGAGCGTGCCTATATGGTTGCAGAGCGTCTACGTTGCGCGATTGCGGATGAACCGATTTCTTGCAGTGTTGAAGGCGGAAGCCTGACGATTACAACGTCGGTAGGTGGCGCGATTATTAATCGTGGTGGGCATGCTATTCCTGCAATTTTAGAGCGTGCTGATAAATGTCTATATGATGCCAAGCACGCTGGACGGAATTGTACAGTGTTTGAAAATAAGGGTAAATTGAACCCTGATGAGCACAAACAAGTTGAGCGTTCTTTTAAAGCTGCGTGTGATCCTCATACAGACGATTTTTCGGGAAGTGCTGATGGCCCTGATGCGGCGACAGGGTCTATTTGAACAGTTCTTCTCTATTTTTGGTTTTTCACTTTCGGATAGGCACTCATTTTGAATGCCCCGCCTTGATCCAGATATGTCACCATAGGTGATGTTTTATCGCTTAAATCAAAGCTATAGCTGATTTGGTCGAAAACAATGACTAAGTGATTATTTTTGACATGCCATGTTTGTTTTGGCACATAGGCGTAAGAGCCGGGCTTTGACCAGTTATGGCCGAGGCGACCATCAGGACTTAAATATAAGTATGCACCATTACCCCAGAAAGCTTTAATGCCGGCGTCTACAGGAACATGTTCATTAATTGGAACAATTCTTGCGAACAGATAAGTATATGGTGTTGTTCCATGAGGTGTAGATGTCGGGTTTTGCTGTTGCGCTTTTGCTATTGGCGTTGTGTCTTGCACATTCGTTTGGATGGGTTGCTGCATTGTTGCGCTACTCATTACAGGTGGATGTGCAAAGTTTGTTCTTATATATCTGGCGGCGTGGCTTGTGCCTGTCACATCCATACGGTTAATGGTTACAGCGCGCACTTTTGTTGCCTGTGTTGAAATATTTTGTGCCATCATTGTAAAATTATATGGCGTATCTGCAATTAACATTGTTGATCTTTGGGTTCTGTCTGTCGCATCTTTTCCAAAAGCGATCATTGTGTCGTATGACACCCCCGTATCATCTTGAATTTTGGTATAATTTCCACCAAGTAGATTAAGCGTCCGATCTTGGTACTTACTGGTGGCGGTGAAATGACATGTGGCAATACGCGTATTAGAAATCTGGCAGCCCTTAACCTTAAGAATGATGCCATGCATTTCTTTGACTGTTGGATTTAAGGCAGACATGTTAGGCGTTAACAAATCAAGCTGCTGTTGAATTTTATTTTCTGCCACACAGGACGACAAGCAAAAGGCTGCTACTATTGAGAATAGTGGGGCGAAGCGTTTCATTGATTTATCCTTTATAAATTGTATGAGCGTAAGTACAATTTTGCATGATACGTTTTGCAAGACAACCTTTAATGGTTTTTTATTGTGCTTTGGATAATAAAAAACGCCCGATAAACGGACGTTGATATTGGTTTAGAATGTCGGTCTTCTCTATTTCTTGGAAGGCGGCATTTTCTTTTCTACGAACATGACGTGCATGCCTTTGTTACCCGTTTCAGGATTTACAGCCCAAGGGTCGTATTTTTTCTTCTTTATTTTATATTCCGCGCGTGTGCTGCGTTTTGCGTAGTAACGGTATCCTGTACCAGCTTCGCTTTCTAATCTTACTTTAACGTGTGACGCTTTTGCCATTTTCGGCCATCCTTATCTTTATCTGGATCATTTTCATTCGTATTCTTACGTATCAACTACGCTTTGTCACTCATGTCTTGTCCAGATAAAGATATGAATGACCAGTACTTGTAAAGTCGGCTTTATGAAGGGTTTTGCGATGTTTGTCAAGCATTTCAGCGCGAAGTTTTATCGTTTTTTTCGTTTACCCGAATGTCGCTGTTTTTTATGGCCTTTTCCATCGGGCTTTTCCCATGGCTTTCCTGATGATTTATGGCTGCCACGGCTATGTTTGCGACCATCATGACCACCGGAAATTTTCGGCGCAGCCATGCCCGGAATATCTGCGCCTTGTTGCCCCGGAGCGGGCGCAAACACACATGATCCTGTAATGCCGTTGGCTTCTTTAATGATAATACGCATGGGTGCGCCAAGGCGGTAAACTTGCTTATGCTTACGTCCGACCAAAGCGTGTGCTTTTTCATCATGGATATAATAATCATCACCCAAAGATCGCATGGGGATCAGGCCATCTGCGCCGCTTTCGCTTAAGGTGACGAACAGGCCAAAGCGGGTAACGCCATTAATTTTACCTTCAAATTCCGCGCCGATATGCTCGGAGAGATAACTGGCGGTAAAGCGATCAACCGCGCTGCGCTCTGCGCCCATGGAAGTACGCTCGGTCTCGGAGATGTGTTGTGCAATCTCGTCAATGCGCGATCTCTCCAGTTCGGTCAAGCCACCATCACCAAGCCCGTAAGCACCGATCAAGGCACGATGGACAAGTAAGTCAGCATAACGGCGAATAGGGGAAGTGAAATGCGCGTATTTCTCTAACGCCAATCCAAAATGCCCGAGATTTTGTGTGGAGTAGATCGCTTGGCTTTGCGTGCGTAAAACCATCTGTGAAATGAGATGGGAATAGGAATGTTCCGCTGCGGCTTGTAGCAAATGATTGATCTGTTTCGGCTTTATGGATGAACCCTTAGGCAGAGACAGACCGAAGCTCTCGATAAAGTCACGCGCGCCTTCTAATTTCTCATAGCTGGGCTTGTCATGAACACGGTAAACACACGGGTAATCGCCCTTCGCGCCGCGCATTTTTGCTTCTATGGCTGAGGCCGCCGTAACATTGGCCAGAATCATGAATTCTTCAATCAGCTTATGCGCATCCAGACGCATCCGCGTTGTAACGCCTGTCATCTCGCCTTTATCATTGATAAGGATCTGGCGTTCGGGTAGGTCGAGATCAAGCGCTCCACGATCACGGCGCGCCTTGTCCAGCACCTCATAAACCGTATAAAGCGGTGTAATAACGTCCTTCATCAGCGGCGCGGTGATCTCATCAGTTTGACCATCCTGCGCGGCTTGTACCTGTTCATAGGTCAGGCGAGCATGGGATTTAATCAGGGCGCGCACGACTTTATGGCGTATGAGCTTCCCACGCGCATCAATCCACATATGGGCAGCAAGGGAAGCGCGGGTTTCATGCGGGCGCAGTGAACATAGATCATTCGATAGAGCCTCAGGCAGCATCGGCACAACGCGATCAGGGAAATAGGTTGAGTTCCCGCGCTTTTGTGCTTCATCATCCAGATTAGTACCTTGGCGGACATAATGCGCCACATCGGCAATGGCGACGATCAGGTGATATGTGCCGTCTTCCAGCTTTTCCGCAAAGACCGCATCATCAAAATCACGCGCATCCGCGCCATCAATAGTGACCAACGGTGTATCGCGTAAATCTTCACGGCCTTTTATATCAGGCACTTTCAGGCCGTTTGTCTCTTTTATGACGGCCTCGGGGAAGGTGTCACTTAGCCCTGCTTCATGCAAGGAGATCAAACTAATAGCTTTAGGATCATCTTGTTTGCCAAGTACATCGACAATGCGCACGCGCTTACGCTTTACGCCGCGAGATGGCAGAACTTCTGCCTTGGCTAGATCGCCATCTTTCGCGCCATTTAGATCACCGGTCAAAATATCGAAATCATATTTTGCGCGTTTATTTGTGGGCTGCAAAATTGCGTCGTTTTTCTGTATGCGGATAATGCCAATGACGCTGCCGCCCTCATAGCGCGAGCCTTCATCAATCAGGCGAATAATACGTGCCTCATAGACATTGTCACTTTGTTTGGAAAGACGACATAAAGCGCGGCTCTTCTCGCGAATATTCTTGAAGTTCTTTTGGTCGGGAACAATTTCGATGCGTGGCGGTGGGCCTTTTAAGTTTTCGTCCCACTCCAATGGCACGGCAAAGACATCGCCGTCTAAATCAATCTCTGATACTTCCAGCACAGAGACTGAAGGCAAGCCATCCGGTGCGCTATAAACGCCGCCGGTTTGTTTCGTGATTGTTCCATCATTACAAAGGGCTTTAAGAATCTGTTTCAGTGCAACACGATTTTCACCGCCCTTAATATGAAAGGCACGGGCAACCTGACGTTTGGTTACAGGTGTGGCGGAAGATTGTATAAAGTCGAAAATTGCTTCTTTGCTTAATGCACTCATATTTATGCGCTTTTCTTTTTAGCTGCAGGTTTCTTAGCTGCCGATTTTTTCTTTGCCGGAGTCTTTTTCTTTTTAGCCGCGGATTTTTTCTTTTTCGTGGCTTTCTTCTTTTCTACTGATTTTTCTTCTCTTTCGGCGTCTTTTATGAGCTTTGCGGCGTCTTTCGCGGCACGTTTTTCTGCGGCAAGAGCCAGCACTTCAACCGCGCGGTTCATACCGACATGCATCACATCATCATCCTTGGGCAGAGATGTAAACTTGCCTTCATGTTTCAAGAACGGGCCAAAGCGGCCAATACCGGCCTGTATCATATCACCCGTTTCAGGGTGCGTACCGACATCACGCGGCAAGGCCAATAAGCCAACTGCCATTTCCAATGTAACATCCTCGATATTTGTACCTGCGGGCAGACCTTGGCGTTTCGGCTTTGGTTGCGCTTTGCGTTTGGCCTTTTTCGGTGGTTTTTTGCCATTCTCTTCGGCTTTTTTAACCTTGGCCTCAAATTCTTTTTCAAACTCTTTATTAATCGCGTCCACTTCGGCGATGGCCTCTGGTGGTGGGTCGATTTGCACATACGGGCCATAAGGGCCACGGCGTAGTGATATTGAACGCCCTGTGCCTTCTTCTTCACCTAGAATTTTTGGCTCATTCGCAAGAGCTGCGTGGTCATCCTCTGTGCCATCCGGCACAACAAGCGGACGTGTGAACTTACATTCAGGATAGTTCGAACAGCCGATAAATGC
The DNA here is from genome assembly GCA_002401965.1 of Alphaproteobacteria bacterium. GTDB lineage: Bacteria > Pseudomonadota > Alphaproteobacteria > Micavibrionales > Micavibrionaceae > UBA1672. The sequence continues at coordinate 78,037 of NVUR01000004.1, read as the reverse complement.
GCCGAATTTACCCAACTTCAGGCCGAGACGACCAGCGTCCAATTCTTTATTATCCGTACAAGCCTTACAGCACCTGCTGTCATCACCCTCGGGGAAAAAGTGAGGGCCAAGTTCGGCGTCAAGATGGTCGATAACCTCGGTAATGGTGAGTTCTTTTGTGCCATCAACAGCAACTTTGAAATCTTTCCAGAAAAGTTTCAGCGCGTCTTTCCATGGTAGATTGCCCGATGCAATCGCATCCAGCTCTTCTTCCAGATTGGCTGTGAAATCATAATCAACATAGCGGGTGAAGAATTTGGATAGGAACGTTGTTACCAGACGACCGCGATCTTCGGGTATAAAACGACGCTTATCCATCACCACATAATCGCGATCACGCAACACTTGCATGATGGAGGCATAAGTTGATGGGCGGCCAATGCCAAGCTCTTCCATTCTCTTAACCAAAGATGCTTCGGAATAGCGCGGTGGTGGTTGTGTGAAATGTTGGTTTGGCGTTGTATCAACCAGTTTGGCTGCATCGCCTTGCTTCATCGCGGGTAAGCGGCGATCTGATTCTTTGACGTTTTCATCATCATCCGTGTCTTCTTGATACAGTGTCAAGAAACCGTCAAATGCAATGACAGAGCCATTAGCGCGCAAGACAACATCATCTGTACCATCCGATAAATCAATTTTCATTTGATCCATGATCGCATTTTCCATCTGGGATGCGATTGTGCGTTTCCAGATCAAATCATAAAGACGCCATTGATCGTGCTCTAACTTGCCTTTAAGTGAGGCAGGGGTGCGGCTTAAACTGGTTGGTCTGATCGCTTCATGCGCCTCTTGCGCGTTCTTGGCTTTGGATTTATAGAGACGCGGTGCATCGGGCAGATATTTATCGCCGTAATCTTTGACAATCACACTGCGACATTGCTTGACCGCATCTTCGGATAGGGTCGTACCGTCTGTTCTCATATAAGTAATCAGACCGCCATCTTCGCCGCCTTCATATAATCTTTGTGCAAGGCGCATCGCGTTTGATGCGGACATGCCCAGCTTGCGCGAGGCTTCCATTTGTAGGGAGGATGTGATGAACGGCGCGGATGGGCTGCGGCGGACTTGTTTCTTCTCGATTTTTTGAACCGAGAGGGTCTTGTTCTTGATGCGCTCAACGGCGGCGGTGGCTGTTTCTTCGCTCGGGATATCGAATTTACCCAGTTTATTACCAGCCAAATGCGTCAGGCGGGCGACGAAGGGCGCGCCTTCCGGTGTGCGGTGTTGGGTTTCGATGCTCCAATATTCCTGAGGCTTGAAAATTTCAATTTCGGTCTCGCGCTCACAAATCAGGCGCAGAGCAACAGATTGCACACGTCCCGCAGAACGTGAACCGGGCAACTTACGCCACAAAACAGGGGAAATATTAAAGCCAACCAGATAATCCAGCGCACGGCGCGCAAGATAAGCATCAATTAACGGCTGATCCAATTCTCTGGCATTTTCAAAAGCGGTTTTAACGGCGGTTTTTGTAATCTCGTTAAACGTAACGCGGTGAACTTCTTTGCCTTCTAATAAGCCATCTTCATCCAGTAACTCATATATATGCCATGCGATTGCTTCTCCCTCTCTGTCAGGGTCAGGTGCGAGATACAATGCATCGGCTTTTTTCAAAGCCTTTTTAATATCTTTAACGTTTTTATCGGCGCGATCACCAAGCTGCCACTTCATCGCGAAATCTTCATCCGGCAGAACAGAGCCATCTTTGTTCACCAAATCACGAACATGCCCATAGGATGCCAGCACCTCAAAATCAGAGCCGAGATACTTGTTGATGGTTTTTGCTTTTGCGGGCGATTCAACAATAACGAGATTTTTGCTCAATTTTATATCCTTATTTCTTTCTAATATGTTTTTTAAGATCCCAGTAAGTTTTTGCTTTATGAATATTATCTCCTTCAGCTGAAAATGTCCCTATAGGATCATTTTCTTGTAAAGATATCTCTGAAAAAGGTTCGGCAAAAAAAAGGCGGTCAATATATATATCTTCTGTTGTTTTCAATTCTATTACCGCCCACCATGTTTCAAAATAAGCTATAGCAGAATTTTTGGAAATTCTATCACCTGTTTTAGTGCAATATTTTTTTAAAGTTGCCCCATTTGTTTGGTCTTTGAATTCATTAGGTATTGTTGGTAATTTTATAAAAGCCCAAAAAGCCATAATTTTATTCCTCCACCAACAAACTTATTCTGTTTCCAGGCATACGTTTTACGCGACCTGCAAGCTCCAATTCCAGCAAAGTTGTCTGGAGAGCGGAAATAGTCAAATGACATGCCCTGAGCAATTCGTCAACAGAAATTGGTGTAAAAGATAAATGAGAGAGTATCTTTTCCTGTCTGATTTCGGGTGCTTCCTCGTTGTCTTTGTTCTGTACTTCTTGCAGGTGCGGTATAAAGTTTATCACGGCGGTGGGTGGTTCGCGCAAGGAATTTCCTGAGAAATCCATCAATATTTCCATGACATCATCGGCGTTACGAACCAGCGTTGCACCCTCACGGATTAAATAATTTGGCCCTGCGGCACGTGGATCAAAGGGCGAGCCGGGCACGGCGTAAACATCGCGTCCTTGTTCACCTGCCATTCTTGCAGTGATGAGAGAGCCTGAACGCCGCGTTGCCTCAACCACGATAATGCCTTTGGATATGCCCGATACAATGCGGTTACGTCTGGGGAAAGCCGAAGTATACGGCTTCGCGCCAAGTTTGTTTTCGGCAATGATCAAGCCTTTTTCTGCGATTTCCTCGTACAGCTTTTGGTTTTCCTCGGGGTAGACCACGTCAATACCGCTGGCGACCACGGCGATTGTGCCTGTGTCTATGCTGCCCTCATGCGCGGCGGTGTCGATTCCGCGGGCTAGCCCTGATGTAATGGTTTGTCCACGTGCGCCCAATTCATGCGCGATTTTACGTGCAAATTTACATCCGTTGATGGATGCATTACGTGCGCCTACGATAGCAACGCAGGATTTATTCAGCAGGCTGACATTGCCAATCACACTTAAAACGGGCGGCGCATCTTCTGTTGCGGTGAGGGCGAGGGGGTAGGCTTTATCCTGCACGGTAATAATCTGCCCACCAAGTTTTAGCAGCGCTTTATATTCGCGCTCTATCTCTTTTTCGGATGGCGGGGTGAGGGGCTTTTTACGGCCGCCGCGTTTGGCCAGTTCAGGCAGTTGCGTCAGGGCTTCGCCCGCGCTGCCATAGCGTTCAATCAATTGGTAATAAGTGATTGGACCGATATTTTCAGTACGGAAAAGGCGCATCGCGGCTAAGCGTTCGGTCTCGTCTAAATCTTTTATCTGTGATTTATTTTGAAACAGATTCAACTTGTGCCTCTTCCTTATCTTTTTTGCCAGCGCCTATTTTCGGTTCTTCACCTTTTAGCAGGCGTTTGATGTTGTCTTTATGACGTATCCATACCAATAAAGTAATCAGAGCGCAAATTCCCGCAGGCCCTGCGCCATATATAAAGAGTGTCACAATTGGTGCAATCCCAACCGCGACTAAAGCGGAGAGAGAGGATGTCTTTGTGATCTTCGCAGTGATTATCCACGCCGCACACGCCGCAAGCCCCGCATAAGGCACTGCGGCTAGGAATACACCAAGCGCAGTCGCAACACCTTTACCGCCCTTGAATTTCAGCCAAATGGGAAAGCAATGCCCTATGATGGAACCTAAACCTACAAATAGAAGCGCTATCTTGGTGTTTGAATCGTAATACGAGGTAAAGTCAGGATCTATTCTGAGAATATGAACAAATATATATATAGCCACAGCTGACTTTCCGCAATCGAGAAGTAGGGTGGCAGCAGCGAGAGTTTTATTACCTGTTCGCAGGACATTTGTAGCTCCGATATTGCCAGAACCTATTTTTCTTATATCCCCTAAATTTGATTTTGCGGTTAGTATTAATCCAAATGGTATAGATCCGAAAATGTACCCGAGTAAAAAATACATAAACATAGATATTGTTAAAAGCATTAGCTCACCCACCCATAACCATATCCAAAATCGCCATGCGCGTCGGGATGCCATTGGCGACTTGCTTCTTCATCAGGCTGCGCGTGGGATCATCGGCAACTTCGTCGGCAATTTCAACGCCTCTGTTCATCGGCCCCGGATGCATCACCAGCGCGTTTTTCTTCGCAAAGGCCAAACGTTCTAATGTTAGGCCGTAATTGTTGAAGTATGCCGCGTCACTTGGAATTGATCCGCGATCCATGCGCTCTTTTTGAATGCGTAAGGTCATAACGACATCGGCGTCTTTAATGCCTTCTTCCAGAGTATCAAAACATTCAATACCCTCAACAGGCAGCTTTTGCGGCATAAGAAATTCCGGTGCAACAAAGCGCACATGCGCGCCCATCTTGGTGAGCAACTTCGCGTTGGAACTGGCGACGCGGCTATGCGCGACATCTCCGCAAATCGCCACAGTCAGGCCATCCAGCTTATCTTTTTCCTGTATGATGGTTAGCGCGTCCAGCAAAGCCTGTGATGGATGCTCGCGCCAGCTGTCCCCAGCATTCACAACGGGGCAGTTTACGCGGTTGGCTATATAATTAGGTGCGCCATATTCGCTGTGTCTTATGATGATGCAATCAGGTTCCATCGCACTTAGTGTGTCGATAGTATCGGAAAAGGTCTCATCTTTTTTGAGGGAGCTTAATTCCGCATTCCAATTCACAACATCTGCACCTAGGCGTTTTGCCGCAATATCAAACGAGGTTAATGTTCGGGTTGAGCTTTCAAAAAACAGAGTCAGTACAATTTTGTTCTTTAATTTATCACGATCCCAACGTCCATCGACCAACGCTCTGGCGTAATAGTCGGCGCGGTTCAATATATCCTGAATCTCATCAGGTGATAGCGTATCAATGCCAAGTAAATGTTTCATAATACCATGAAATGCACTTTTTGACCTTGTAAGTCCAGAAGAATTTTACATGCCTATATAGATAGGAAGTGCGTGAAATTTGAAAACACCAACGGTGACAATACCAAAAATGAAGCCTGGTCCCGCGGGAATGGACAGGGTTGAAAAATTGACCTTCTCGCCTGTTCTTCTGGACATGACGGCGCCGTATATAAGACCATGAATTAATCCCGCAAACGCCCCCAATGAAATGGCCAGTAATATATGATCCATCCCCAGCCAAACGCCCGCTGCGCCCATTAATTTCACATCACCCAGCCCCAATGTATCTTGTTTGTAAATACGATTCGCAAAATAACGCACAAACAGAAGCAGCCCTGCACCCGTGATTGCGCCAAGGGTCACTTCCGTGGGTGATATAAAATGAAATTGCGTTATGATTTGAAAGATAATGCCCAAGGCAAAGACACCGCCAACATATTTATTGGGCAGTAAGCGGATTTTTAAATCTATAAATGTTAGGATCCCTAATAAGCACAGGGTGCAAAGCAGGCATGCAATCGTAATAACAGTTGTCATGGCTGTTTTTATATCACATTTTATTTAATGTTAGGATGGTATTTATGTTTCTTACGTATAATCATCGCAAATGAATGGATAAATGGGAATGGCGTATTCATGGGGCAGAAGTCTAAAATATTGGTTGTGGAAGATAATGATTTCGTGCGTATGCAGATCTGTCGTTTTTTGACCGATGGCGGGTATGATACTTGCGAATCCTCTGATGGGGAGCAGGCCTTGGTGACTGTTTCCGCTGATATTGCTTTGGTGATTGTTGATGTGCGTATGGAACCGTTGAGTGGCTTTGATTTTATTCGTGCGATACGTGGTGATGATATTGATACACCGGTTATTCTGGTTACCGGTGATGACAATCCTGATTTGTTGGGTGAGGCGTCAAAACTTGGTGTTTGTGCCGTTTTGAAAAAGCCTGTACAAAAAGATCGGTTGATTAAAATAATTTCTCGCATTTTGCATGTGGAAAGATATTAGCTGAAATGCTATAATTTCTTGTATTTTGCCTTAGAATCATGACCTTAAATGTATAATTTGAACAACCCATCGTCCGTTTTTGTAAAGCTATTGCGTGTTTCTGTAGTGGCTTTTGCATCCTTTCCTTTGCTATCGTGCTCTCCTGTGAATGTTCCAGGGGCGCGGAATTTGTCTGTGCCTTCGCCAGCTATGGCGGCGCAACGACAAGATGCGGTAAATGAAAAGCCGGATAGTGTTATTTATCTGCCGCTGGGCAGTGATGTTCTCGTGCCGAAAGCACCCGGTTCTGCTGGTTTACCAAAGGAGGTCGTTGGCCCTTTTGAACTTCGATCTGAAACAGTGGCTGGTGCGTTGCAATTGATCTTGGCTGATTATGAAATTCCGATGGCGTTTGAGACAGATGCAGGGTTTGAGCGCACTGTAACTGTAACAAATCTTCGTGGCCCTCTTGATGATATTGTTCGTAAGGTTTGTAGTCTGGCTGACTTGTATTGTGCGTTTGAGGATGGTTTACTTATTGTAAAGGAAACGCAAACATTTACTGTGACTGTACCGCCAATTGGCGGGGAGAATGATATTCTCTCCGATATTGCAAAGGGGTTGCAGGCCATTACGGGCATTGCACCTATAACGGAAAGTGCGACGCGCACGATTATCTATGAGGCAACGAATAGAACCTCCGAGCTGGCTGAGCGTTATTTTCAACGTGTGCGCGCCAGTACGGCCTTGATTGTGTTTGAGGTTTATATCTGGGAAGTATCTTTGAATAATGGCAATTCCACGGGCATTGACTGGGAGGGGATTGAGGCCTTTGGAAAATTCGCGAGCGGAATATCTATACCGGGAAGTGTGGGCGCCAACTTTAACCCGATTAGTATCGGTCTGCCGACAACGGGTGGTGTGACATTTGGGTCTGATGATGTGTTCCAGTTTATTTCGGAATATGGCGCAGTTAAAACAATTTCTCAGCCACAAATTACGGTGTTGTCAGGGGCAACGGCAAGTCTGCGCGCAGCGGATACGGTGCATTATGTGTCGTCTTTGACGCGTTCTGTTGAGGATGGGGAAACGACTGTGTCCACGGAAACAGATTCTGTCGATACCGGCTTCACCTTGACGATCGCCAGTCATTGGGATAGTGCAACGGTATACAGTAAGATTGACATTAGTCTTGAAGAGTTTAAAGGGTTTCAGAATTTTGATGCTGATGGAACGGTGCTTCAGTTGCCGCAAACAACGGAGCGTGAGCTTTCTACGCAAATTCGTATTCGTCCCGGAGATTCTTTGCTGATCGCGGGGCTCGTGCGGGAAAATGATGAATTTGACACGTCAGGTGCGGGGTTTGATTCTCCATTTTTTCCGACGTCACGTTCTGTCGCCACATCAAATACAGAGCTTGTCTTTCTTCTGAAGCCACGCGTCATTGTTTACACGGATGAAGAAAGATAGTTTGCCTCTGGCTTATGATGTGTTCTCTTACTGAAGAATGAAGCAGGAGGTAACGCTGTTTTTGATTTTCATTTTAAATGTTTAGGGCGTTTTTTCTTTGAAAATAATGTATAGTGTGATTCGGTACGTTTAATTTTTCTTGATAGTCCTATCATTTTTTCCTGCCAGAGAGTTATTTAGAAGTCCATGATGATGCGTTCGCATTGGTTTAAATATTTGTGTTTATTGTGTACTGTCCTTATTTTGGTGGTGGGCAGTTTTTCTGCCTATGCACAATATCCGGGTTTTGATGCCCCAGGGTCGCGGGTTTCTGGTAGGGGAGCGGTTGGGCTTGTTCCTGTTGAAAGCAATATTGATGGCGGCTCTATCCCGATGGGGGCGAGCGCACAGGTCGTCGTTTTATTTCGTAACGAGGGCGCACGGCCTGTCGAGACGGGGAAAATTAATTTGTATCCGTCTTCAAATGTTGCGGCAAGTATTTCTTTGAATCAATGCTCTATGGAGGCTTTGCCTTCTGGTGCGGAATGTGCGATTGCTATCTCTGTGAAGGGGCTGCAGGCTGGTGCATGGCGTCTTGAAATGTTGATGCTGCATAGTGGTCGTACGCGTTTGGTAACTGCGACACTCTCTGGATCGGTTGATGCAAATGGCGATTCGGCGGATAAATTATCCAGTGATATCGAAACGATCCCTAATGAACTTGATTTTGGTTCTCTGGCCTCTGGTCAGGCCTTGGTAGAGTCGGTTATTCTGCGGAATATTACGTCCAATCCTGTTAAGATATCTGACCTTTTTATAAATTCTTCCGCTAATTCCGGTTACACGGTTGAGGCTGAGTGTGAAGAGTTACAAGCTGGTGAAGCATGCATAGCAACGGTAACATGGTCTCCACAGCAAAAAGGGCCGGCAACGGGCGTTCTGGTTATAAAGCATAGTGGTGCGACAGGGGTTGCGAGTGTGGCTTTGGCAGGCGATTATGCTCCCGATGATGTTGATGAAGCTGAGATTTTCCCAGATGCAGTTCCGGGGAAGGGGTTGTTGGTTTCTTCACAAATCGAGGTTAGCTTTGGTAACGCCGTGTCCTCTACGTCTACAATTACAGTATCTTTGGTCAATGTCGGTGATTCTGCTTTAACACTGAATGGTATCAAACTGTCGGGGTCTGATAATGGTTTAAGCGTGGGGGCGAATGGATGTGCTGAAGGGCTTGTTTTGGAACCGATAGAAGCCTGTCCTTTGACGCTAACATGGTCACCTGCGCGTGTTGGTGCGTTGTTGGATGATATACAGGTTTCACATGATGGTGCGCGCGGGATTTTGGTTATTCCAGTGCGCGGTGATGCGGAAGAGGTCGTTAGTCAAAATCAAAAGGCAATCGTTCTGACTACATCTTCACCGACCCGTGTTATCGGGCGTGATGATGTAACGTCGAAGCCAAATAATACGGGGCATAAATCGGGTGCAACACAAGGTGCGCGCGCATATAAAGCACCTATTGTTGCGAATGCGGCTAGTGCATTGGACGGGTTGAAAATTACATCTTTTGCCGCAACGCGTGCCATTGTTAATGGGCCAGGCGGTAGTCGTCTGATCTATGATAATGAACAAATTATGCTTGGTGGCGTTGTGTGGGATGTGAATATTCAAAGGAATGGTATTGAGTTTTCAAATGGTGCAGACCGTATTTTACTTCTTTTTGACAGATCTTTATCTTCTCTTAACCGAATTACGGGACAATCATCGCAATCTGCCGCTTCTGGTGGTTCTAATTCCAAGAATTAAGATTTGGAAGTTTAAAAAATGACTAGGTTAAATTATGACGGATAAAGTGTCATCAGCAGATAATTATGAACGCTCTGAAGGTGTTGTTCAAGACCGTGCCCTGAAACGTAGACGGCAAAGGTTGAATGAGGGACGAGAGCGTTACCTTGATATGGTTCAGCGTGAACGCGCGTTAATGTTGGAGCAGGGCATTGGTCGTTCAACCGAGCAATTGTTGGATATGGCGGGCGCGGCGGTTTTATCTGATCTGGATGATGAAAGCATAAAGGATCGTGCAACGGGGGATCAGTTACGCGCGGTATTACCTGTGCAGTCATGGTTGCCTTTAAGTGTTCATCTGATCTCACTTAAAGACAGTGTTTTGCGTATTGCGCCGTTGGATGAATTGAATGACAGGCAAATTGAAACGCTGATTTCCACATCAAATCGAAGTGGCTTTCATGTAGAGAGTATCGAAAGTGAAGTATGGGATCGTAAAGAGCTTGTCGATACATTGCGTTCTGTTCATGACTTGTCGGCGGATCGCTGTGAAAAAACATTGTCGTTATGGATTGCAGATATTGATAATGGATTGCTGTTAAACCAATTTCAACGCGATATGATGGCCGAGGCGTTGCAAATGCGTGCCTCTGATATTCACCTTGTTCAAGATAATAACCCTGATGCGCCGAATTGGATACAATACCGCATTGATGGTGACTTAATTCCGATGCATCTATTACCCGCAGATGCTATGGCGCGTTTGACCACTTTGCTCAAACGTGATGCAGGCCTGAATTTTGGTGATCGTGTGACACCAAAAGATGGGCGTTTTGGATTTCAATGGCAGGGGCGTTCAATTGATGTGCGTGTTGCGGCAGGGCCGCAGGCGCAAGATGGTGAAAAACTAACGTTGCGTTTGCTGGATCGGGCGGCTTTGAAAGGGTTTGATGATCTTTTTCGTCGTCATGAAGATGTTGCCGATTATTTGTCAAAATTATTGTCACCTGAAATGAAGGGTGGTGGTGGTTTGATCTTGCTGTCTGGGCCCACAGGTTCTGGTAAGACAACGACGCTGTACGCCTGTGTGCAGCAAATCGACAGACGCCGCAGACATGTTTTAACAATTGAAGACCCGATTGAATATGAGCTGCGTTACGCGACGCAGTGGCAAGTACGCCCTGGTATGGCGGGCGGTGAATTTGCGGATTTGATCCGCGCGGCGATGCGCCACGATCCTGATTATATTGTGATTGGAGAAATGCGTGACGCGGATACGGTGGAGACATCCCTGCGTGCGGCGGAATCTGGTCATACTGTGATATCAACGGTTCATGCAGATACGGCGTTACAAACATTTGAGCGCTTGCGCTCTTTAATGCCAAGCGAGCGCGAGCGTTCATCAACCTATACACTGGCGCAACAAGTGGGTGCGATTTTGAACCAGCGTTTGGTGCGGACGCTGTGTCAGGGGTGCGCTCATAAGGCCAAAATCTCCGATGTTCTTGACGCGGAGGCATTAGAGCAATTGGATATTGAAGAAAATTATGAGGTTAGAAGACATAATGTAAGTGGCTGTGATCTGTGTGGTCGTACAGGAATTTCAGGGCGAACTTTATTGCTTGATGCTTTGCTTATCACTTTAGGCCCTGGTCAGCGTAATAATATTTATGAGGCATTAATAGGGAATGTGAATGATATCCTTCATGAAGAGGGCATTGTGGTTCATACGCGCCGTGAAGGGTTGGTTGATCTTGTTAAGTCGGGCTTGATTGATCCACAAGCGGCATTGTCTTATCTTGAGGGATAAATATTGCAATATTTTATAGTCTAGGATTGGTATTGGTTTATGCAGCAGTGGATTGCGGAAATTGCATATGAGACAACATCCGGCCCCAAAAAGGTCACGGAGTCTTTCTATTTGCCGACAATGGATGATGTACGTGATGCCATTACCAAAAAGGGCGGGTATGTTTTGAATGTGCGCCCGTATGCACGTTCTCCCTTGGAAAGAGTACTTGCGCGTTCAACATGGTGGCAGGTGCAATTATTACGCGGGATACAATTTCGATCAACCTCTACATCGCCGGGGGTTGCGCTGTGGAAGATTATTCAGGCCGAAACTAATCCGCGCCGTCAAAATATTCTCGCTCCTGCGCGTGAGGCTTTATCCCGAGGTTTAAGTGTTATCGAGGCGTTAAAGGCGCTTAATATTTTCGATCATGGAACGCTTGCGATTTTGGCGGGATCAGAACGTGCCAATAAATTGGCCGAGGGGATACCGCACGCCATTCAATCTATTACCCAGAAACGCAAGAACACGCGCGCGATTGTTGGAACGATGTCGTGGCTGGGATTTGATGTGTTTTCGATTGTGACATCCCTGTGGGCAGGGAAAGATATGGTACTGGGTTGGTTTAGGGATAATAAACCAACAGAGGAAGCAGAACGAGAAAAATTCGAATATGTTGTCAATAATCTGGAATTGACATGGGATATTCTGATCTGGACGTCCGTGGCGTCTGGTGTATTTATGGTGTGGTGTATCGCGTCTTTTTGGCTTAATCGCGGAAAAAGAGATTGGCCAACGGCGCGGGTGGTCAGGAAAATACCTTTGATTGGTTCATATATGCGTGATTTGGCGTTTGCCGATTCGATGATGGCGGCGGCCAGAATGTTGCAAGGTAAAGTGCCGATTGATGACACATTGGATCAATCGGCAGAGGCATCCGCCTCACCAGATGTTGCGGCATATTGGCGCGAAGCATCCTATAACCTTGGGCGGGGTGTCGGTTTGGGGGCGGCGCTTGATCGCGCACCTTTGACGCGTAGTGAACGCCTTGAAATTGCAGGCTTGTCTGATTTAGGGCAAGTTGCTACAGTGATGGAGTCGATTGCTGAAATGCGTTCTGCGTCCGCGAAAACCAGACATAAATTTATTGTCTGGATAGCATTTCTTTTAACGGGTGTGTTTTTGGCGGTTGCCTTTGGTAGTGCGATTTATGCCTTAACGGTGATGAATATGAGTATGGATTCAATGATGGGTGGTCTTATGCAGGGGGCGATATAATTGACGCTGATTAAAAATAGTACTGTTGCTTCTGGTGCAGAGGAAAAAGGTAAGGGAACAGCGCGTCCGCGGGCGGGGTTGTCTGACTTTTTGGCAGGTGAAGCGCAAGATTTTAATGCGAATTTATTGCCTTATTTGCCGCAGGATTTGCTTGGCGGTTCGTTGCCGCATATTCCTGGGACTGAGGATGAAGCCGTGTGGAACGCCGCCTCTCAGGCGTGCGGAACAGAGCGCATAAATTATGTTTATTCGATTGATGAGGGACGGGTTTGGTATTTGGCTTGTCCTGCCGCGTCGTTGGCCTCTAATCCGGATAGCTGGTGTCCTTTGGCGGCGGCATTACCGGGCAACAGTGAATATTGGGATCGTGAAACGGTCTATTTATATGAACAAGAAGGTTTGGCTTCTGCACTTCGTTGGGATCCTGAAACAGGACGTATGCAAGTTTTCTTGGGCGCATCACGGACAATTTTGCCACGGGTGCAAAGTATGGATGCCAATTTTGTAACCATTAATTCAGATGTGGCCGATACGGTTGTTTGGCGTAATCGGGCGTTACGTACTGAAAAGCTTTCACGTGCGGTTATTCGCATGCTCATTCTTTCGGGGATGGTTGTGAATTTGATTGCAGTTCTTATTCTGTTTATAAATATTATCTCTATCGGTTTTGTTAGTCGTGATTTGGCGGATGTAAAAGCCAAAACGGATAAGGCCGCGCTTGAGCTGGTTGAAAGTGCCGCGAATGTGATGCAAAGTGATTCTATACGGCATATGGTGCGTGTGCAGCAGCTTTTGGATAAGGTGGCTTTATCCAATGGTTATCTTGTGCGTTATGAAGTTTCGGGCAAGCGAACGGAGTGGAGTGCAATTGTGCCTACATCACTTGGGGATACCGCAAGAGCCGATACAACATTGAGTGAAGTTTCAGGTGGTAGAGCGCGGGCATTCGCCCCTAGATCTGTACGGGAAGACGACAGTCATGTCAGGCTTGAGGGGCGGCGGTAATATGTTTGCAAAACGCTGCGACACTTATGAAATGGATTTTGGAGAGAGCTTGTGGAGCTAAAGAAATTTAAAGATTTGAATCAGTCATTGAGTAAATTTATGAGTCCTAAGGCCATGGATGACTTGAATGCGTTTCTTGAAAAATTGCCCCAAAACACCAGTAAATCTCTCTTGGTTATGACGGCCATTATATGGGGGACGGCTGCTGCTTTGGGGTTATATACAACTGTTAAAATGCAAGAGTTTGCCGAATTATCGATAGAACGTGGTGAGGCGAAGGCTCTTGTACCTGTTGTTCCCAAAATACAGGATAAACCAGTCAGTGCGCGTGAGGTTAAAACCTTTGTGGATGAGTTGCAGGAAATATATAAAGGTCTTGAAATAAAAGGAAATTCGTCCAATATTAGTATACGTGCGAAATCTACCGCGCAGTTCGGGCAATTTCGCGAGGCAATCGGTCATGTTCAAAATGGTGGTTTAGGGTGGCGCGTTGATGTTGAAAAATTGTGTGTTGGCAGAGAATGTAAGCAATATCCTTTGTCGGCATCGTTAAAAATTAATAGTGTTTCTGTAGAGAAAATTTCTACGAATTAGGACGCGTATTTGTAATGAGAAGATATTTCAAAATGTACTTTTGCCAAAAAACGGGCAATAAAGAATCAAATGAGGATGGGAATGTTTTATTCTTGATTCTGATTGCTGTTGCTCTGTTTGCTGCGCTTTCTTACGCTGTTACGTCGTCAACACGATCAAGCGGCGGTAATGCAAGCGGGGAAACCGATCTTATCAGTAGTGCCCAAATCACACAATATCCTGCGGCGGTCAGTACAGCCATTGTTCGTATGATTATCACAGGCACGTCCATTGATGAAATTCGCTTTAATCATCCGTCTGAATTTGACGATCTTGATGTTGTTGATTTTGGGGTTTTCCATCCTGCAGGTGGTAGTGCGACATATATTCCCGCGCCTGCGGATATTATGGTTGCAAGCAATGCGGGACAATGGGTTTTTAATGCAGAATTAGAGGTGCCCGATATTGCTTTGGCGGGGGTGGATGGTAATGATATTATTGCTTACCTGATTGGTATTAAAAAATCTATTTGCTCTAAAATTAATAAAGAACATGGTTTGGGCGCGGGTATTCCAGTGTTAAATGCGGATCGTTCCGGTGATTATGGTGATCGTATGTATGATGACGGGGCAACGGATTACGTGATGCCTATTATAGATGTGCCAGATATTGACGATGGCGCGGGCAGCTTTGACGGACAACCTTTCGGGTGTTTCCAAAATGCCGGAGGTGGTGATTATGTGTATTATCACGTGATTGTCGAAAGATAAGAAAGTTTCATAATTTGATAATGTTACGCGATAAGAATAATCATAACCCAGAGCGCGGTAGTGCGCTGGTTTATATTTTGATTGCAATTGCGTTGCTTGCCGCGTTGACCGTAACGTTTATGCAGCCCTCAAGCCAACAAACCTCCTCACAAAGCAGTTTCCGCACAGTTTCTAATATAAAAAGCCAAGTTGATACAATACGCGCGGCAATTTTGGAATGCGCTCTTGTCTATAAGCAGGGTGATCGAAGCATTATTATTACAGCGGGAGGAACAGATCCTGACGCGCGGCGTAATTTCCCGATTAAGCCCAATTCAACGCATTTTGACACTGCGACAATCGGGGCAACGGCAGGGCGGTTGGTTAAAGATATAAGATGTCCTGGAAATCCTGGGAATAGTGATGAAAATCACGCGATGATTTTTGGAGGAATGTCAGGAAAATTTTTACCGCCTGCCCCTGACTTATTTGAAGATTGGCAATATTATAACGGACTGGATGGTGTCTTTGTTTGGTTACAAACAAGTAAAACGGATGCTTTTATTAACACCGCGTTGCAGAAACTTGACAATCAATTCGGAGAGTGTGAGGCGGATATTATCGATGCTTCTGGTGGCGCGGTTGATTTGGACAGTAACGCCCCTGCGGAAGTGCAATGTGCAAGCGGCTATACATGTTTTCGTGTGCGTATGGGAACGAAGCCTAGCGCGCAATATAATGGTGACGTGGATGGTGACGAGGCTTCTTGTCCGTAATCCCAACTTCTATTCTGCGGCGAGTCTCTTTACATCATCAATAACGCGTTCAAATTCTTTCGAAATATTTTTGACCAGCTGCACGCAGTCATCTTTTTTCTCTGCTGTGTCTTGTAAATCACTGGCAAAATCCCCTAAAGCGTTGCAGCAGGCAGAGCGTGCTCCGCCTTTTAGGCTGTGTCCCAGTTCATAAAGTGCGTCTATATCTCCATCATGCAGGGCCGTCTCTATTTTGGTAATAAGGGGGGCTGTCAGCTCAAGAAACATTTCCATCATATCGATTGTTTCATCATTAATAGTACCCAGATTTTTAACAAGGCAAATTCGGTTGATCGCACTGTTATTAGAAGCGTCTCTTTTTAAGGACTTGGTGTTTTTTCCTATACCAGCACTGCCCTCATTGAGTAACCTCCACCGTATAAGTAAACCCCGCAATTGCCCAAGAGACACAGGTTTAAGCAGGCATTCGTCAAACCCATGCGTGGTAAAGGCTTCGCGTTGCGCCATTTGCACATCCGCTGTTAATGCGATAATCGGAACGTTTTGCTTGGTCTTGGCTTCTTGCTTTCTTATAATTTTAACCAGTTCAAAGCCATCCATTTCCGGCATGTGTAAATCTGTGATTAATATACCGTATTTCCCGCTGTTGAAGGCGTGCAGAGCTTCTTTACCATTTGCAACAAAATCGGCTTGTACGCCTAGCTTATAAAGCTGGATTTTGAGGATGTCTTGTATGCTTTGTGTATCTTCCGCGATGAGTAAGCGCGTTGGGCCTTCTGCGATACTGATATCACGGCGTGTAGAACTTTTAACGGCTTCGCCTAGACCAGCGCGACTGGCTGGTTTTGTTAAATATGTCGCGCCCAACGCATTAAGGCTATGGGAAAGTCCGACGTCATCACGCACCGTATACATAACCATGCCTGTGAAAGGGCGCACTTTTAAAATATCGCGAATGAGGTCAACGCCAAGTCCATCGGGTAATCCTTGGTCGATGATAGCAACGTCAAAGGGGTGATGTGTGGCAAGCTCTAACCCTTTTTTATATGTGGCGCAACTTTCGACTTTTGCACCCATTGATTTGAGGGAACTTTCAATTTCTTTCGCACCTTGCGGGTGATCTTCTACGGATAATACGGAGATGCCCACCAAGTTCGGCAAGTCTACCGTACTTTCATCTGTGCTGACTTCTTCTGTCGGGATTTCAAACCAAAATGTTGATCCTGTGCCTTCCGTGCTGATGACGCCGATTTCACCCTTCATCAAATTAACCAGCTTTTTCGCAATGGATAGCCCCAGTCCCGTTCCACCGTATTTGCGCGATGTTGTATTATCGGCCTGTGTAAAGGATTGAAATAATTTACTGCATACCTCCGCACTCATCCCTATACCCGTATCAATGACTTCAAAGCGTAAGCCAAGACCGTTTTCAGGTGTCTCTATGTGTTGTGTTTTTGTGCTGACATGAACGGTGACCGTGCCTTCATGTGTGAATTTTAAAGCGTTGCCGCACAGATTCATTAAAATTTGGCGCAAACGTTTGGGGTCACCAGTGATAACAAAGGGGACATCTGTGCTGATGTCATCATTGATTTGAACGCGCACGCCCCGTACTTTGACAGACAGAGCCTCTAACATGCCACGGACAAGCAAGCGTACGGGTACTTCGAACATATCCAGTTCCATCGCATCGGCGTCCATTTTGGCAACATCGAGAACATCGTCCAGAATTTCGAGCAAGCCACTGGCTGCTTCTTGCGCGGTCTCAACCATGGAGCTTATGTTTTCGTCAGGCTTTTCCAGTGCAATTAATTCCAGCAGACCATAGATGGTTTGCATTGGTGTTCTTATTTCGTGGCTCATCGTTGCCAGAAAGTTGGATTTTTGTGCGGCGATAGCATCCGCCTGCTCTATCGCGGTTTCCAGCTCTTTTCTGGTTTTGTGTGCATGCTTTTTAATGGATGATTTTTGCGTCATGATATGGGTTTTTATCTATTTCGATCAATAAAAGGAAGAACATGCTTGCCTAACATGCAGCTTTTAGATTATCACAATCACTTGGGTATCCATAGGCAGGAAATAAAGAAGGAACGTAATATGGGCTATAAAGTCGCAGTTGTTGGTGCAACAGGTAATGTTGGTCATGAAATTTTAAACATTCTGGATGAGCGTAAATTTCCCGTTGATGATGTTATTGCATTGGCCTCCAGCCGTTCGGTGGGGCGGGAAGTGTCTTTCGGGGATAAAGACCTGAAAGTACAGGATTTAAGTACGTTCGATTTTAAAGGTGTGGATATTGTTTTATCTTCCCCCGGTGGCGCAGTGTCTGCGAAGTATTCTCCGATTGCGGCGAGGGCCGGCGCGGTTGTGATTGATAATACCAGCCACTTCAGAATGGACCCTGACGTGCCGTTGATCGTGCCGGAAGTAAACCCTGAGGCGATCAAAGATCATACAAAGCGTAATATTATTGCCAATCCGAATTGCTCTACCATTCAAATGGTTGTGGCGTTAAAAGCCTTGCACGATGCCGCGAAAATAAAGCGCGTTGTTGTCTGCACTTATCAATCCGTTTCGGGATCAGGTAAAGCCGCCATGGATGAACTGTTTAACCAGACAAAAAGTGTTTATATGAACAATACAAACGCACCGTCTGTCTATCCAAAGCAAATTGCGTTTAATGCGATTCCGCAAATTGATACATTTATGGATGACGGGATGACCAAAGAAGAATGGAAAATGATTGTCGAGACAAAGAAAATTCTCGATCCGTCCATAAAAGTATGTGCCTCTTGTGTGCGTGTGCCGATTTTTGTCGGACATGCTGAAATGATAAATGTTGAGTTGGAAAATGAACTTTCCGCCGCCGAAGCGCGTCATCTTTGGCGTGAATTTGAAGGTGTAACGGTTGTTGATGTTGATAATGAAGACCTTGAATTTGTAACACCGTTGGAAGTACAGGGTGAAGATGATGTTTATGTCTCACGTATCCGTGAAGATATCAGTGTTGAAAACGGTCTGAATTTTTGGTGTGTTTCTGATAATTTACGTAAAGGTGCTGCGCTGAATACTGTTCAGATTGCTGAATTATTGATTAAATCGAAATAGATTTGATTCTCTCTTTAAAATTAGAGAGATAGCCAGTATGATGCATGTTATAAAAATTTAAAGAGGACTCTTTAGAATATGTCTGAAGCAAAAATTCAAAGACCATTATCGCCGCATTTACAGGTTTATAAGTTGCCGTTAACGGCTCTAATGTCGATTTCACATCGTATTACAGGTGTAGGGCTTATTACGGGGACGTTGCTTGTCACTGCGTTTCTTGTTGCCGCGGCAAGTGGTGAATCACAATATGATTACGTTATGGGGTTAGCCACGAGCTTGCCGGGGAAAATTGTTTTGTTCCTGTGGTCTGCTGGTTTGTACTTTCATATGTGCAATGGTGTGCGCCATATGTTTTGGGATATAGGCAAGAATTTTAAAAAAACCGATGCAAATCGTTCAAATTACTATGTATTGATCGGGGCTTTTACCCTGACGGTACTTACATGGGTGACAGTTTGTGGCCGTTTGGCAGGATAGGAGAATATTATAATGTCAGGACATAAAAATAGTGAGTTCGTTGCGCCTCTAAAAACTGCAAAAGGCCATGGTTCTGCCCATGAAGGCGCAGAGCATTGGTTACAGCAAAAAATCACCGCATTGGCGCAAATCCCATTGGTTTTGTGGTTGATTTATTCAATCATTGGCTTGCAAGGCGCATCATACGCCGAATTTACTGCGTGGATGGGGCAACCTGTAAACGCGATTTTGATGATTATCCTGATTAGTTCGGTGATGCTGCATGCAAAACTGGGCGCACAGGTTGTTGTTGAAGATTACATCTCTTGCGGATGTTTAAAGATGGCGAAGTTGATCGGGATGAAAATATTCTTCTACGGCATGGCTGTTGCGTGTATTTTCAGTGTATTAAAAATCGCATTTATTGCTGGTATTTAGAAAAAAATTAGGAATTATAATAATATGACAGGCTCTTACGAAATTATAGATCATGAATTTGATGTTGTCGTTGTCGGCGCGGGTGGTGCAGGTTTGCGTGCTGGCTTTGGTTGCGCGGAAAAGGGGCTGAATACTGCGATTATTTCAAAGGTGTTTCCAACGCGCTCTCACACTGTTGCGGCGCAAGGCGGGGTTTCTGCCGCGCTGGGTAATATGGGTGAGGATAGCTGGCAGTTTCATATGTATGACACAGTTAAAGGCTCTGACTGGTTGGGCGATCAGGATGCGATTGAATATATGTGTCGTGAAGCGATCCCCGCGATTATTGAGCTGGAGCATTACGGCGTTCCGTTCAGCCGTACCGCCGCAGGTAAAATTTATCAACGCGCTTTTGGCGGCATGACCACGCATTTTGGTGAAGGCACCGCGCAACGTACATGCGCCGCGGCTGACCGCACAGGACATGCGATTTTGCATACGCTCTATACGCAGGCTCTAAAACATCATGCGCAGTTCTTTATCGAATATTTCGCGCTGGATTTGATTATGTCGGATGAAGGCGAATGTCTGGGCGTGATGGCGTGGGATCTGGATACGGGCATATTGCACCGCTTCCGTGCGCATCAGGTTATTTTGGCGACAGGCGGTTACGGGCGTACTTATTTTTCTTGTACCTCTGCGCATACATGTACGGGTGACGGTAATGCGATGGTATTGCGCGCAGGTTTACCTCTGCAAGACATGGAGTTCACGCAATTCCATCCAACAGGTATTTATGGCGCAGGTTGTTTGATTACCGAGGGTGTGCGCGGCGAAGGTGGATACCTCACCAATTCCGAGGGTGAACGCTTTATGGAGCGTTACGCCCCAAGTGCAAAAGACCTTGCCAGCCGTGATGTTGTGTCCCGCTCCATCATAATGGAGATTAAAGAAGGTCGCGGCGTTGGCGAGAAAAAAGATCATATGCATCTGAACCTCATGCATCTAGAGCCTGAAGTTATTCAAGAACGCCTCCCCGGTATTGCCGAAAGTGCGCGTATTTTTGCAGGCGTCGATGTGACGAAAGAGCCGATCCCGATTTTGCCGACAGTGCATTATAATATGGGCGGTATTCCAACAAATTATAAAGCCGAAGTTCTATGCCCGACCAAGAAAGACCCGAACGCAGTTGTGCCGGGTTTGATGGCGATTGGTGAGGCGGCGTGTGTGTCTGTTCATGGTGCGAACCGTCTTGGCTCTAACTCATTGCTTGACCTTGTGGTCTTTGGACGTGCGGCTGCCAACCGTGCTGCGGAAACTGTGACACCGGGGCAAACGCACAGATCATTTGGCAGCGATGATGGATCAAAGGCGATTGCGCGTTTGGATCATTACCGTAATGCAGATGGCAGTACCTCCACGGCGCAGCTTCGCGATCAAATGCAACATACAATGCAAGATCACGCCGCGGTTTTCCGTACAGGTGATGTGCTGGATGCTGGTGTTGGTAAGATCAATGAATGTTTCTCTGCCAAGGTTGATATTGGTATCAAGGATCGCTCCATGATATTTAATACGGATCTGGTCGAAGCGTTGGAGCTGGATAACCTACTGTCCCAAGCGGTTGTGTCCATGCATGCAGCGGCAAATCGTGAGGAATCACGCGGCGCACATGCACGTGATGATTTCCCTGATCGTAATGATAAAGAGTGGATGAAGCATACTGTGATTGCAATTGATGAGAAGGGTAATACAGATATCACGTATCGCCCTGTTATCATGACAACGCTGACTGATGAAATTGAGCCATTCCCACCGAAAAAACGCGTTTATTAATGCGCGCTTGATCGATAGATTCTAATAAAGCCTCGTATTATTTACGCGGCTTTATTTTTGCTTAAGGCTTCTTTCATTGTGTCTTTCACATGCGCTACAAATTCTTGTCCTGTAATCGCCTGAACACCTGCGGCGTTTGATAGATCGCCCGTCATATAGCCTGCTTCAATCGTTTTCAGCGTTGCGGCTTTCAGCGCGAGTGCTTTCTTCGCAGTCTCTGAATCACCGTTCAAATCGGCTTGGTGGCGAATGGCTTCGGCATAGGCGAAAATATAAGCGGTTGGATTTGCAACTAACTTTCCTTCTTCATGCCAGAATTTATCAAGATCAGGCGCGGTGCCGTGCGGTGGATCAGCCAGTAATGTTCTGTCTGCACTCACCAGTGTTGAGTCCATCATCCCCAAAGAGATATGCTCGCCCGCAACTTGGTCAGATGTCACATCACCGTCATAGTTTTTTAGTGCCAGAATAAAGCCATTCGTTTTCCCCTGCGGGATTTTGGATACGGCGGCGTCAATCAGCTCACTCGCATGCAACTCCAGCCCTTGTTCTTCGAATTTGGCACTATACTCTTTGAAGACTTCTTCAAAAATCTCAACAAACCGTCCGTCATAGGTCGGTAAAATCGTTTGCTTTGAAGCAAAAATAACCGATTTATTCATATCCAGTGCTTGTTGGAACGTGGCGTGAGCAAAGTCACGAATAGATGAATCCGTTTCGGTGCTGAGCATCGCAACGCCCGGCTCTACAGCCTTATCCGCCAGCACAGTTTCCTTGCCCGCCTCATCAATATGAATCATCTTGATGCTGCCTTTGGAGGGGATAACTTCGTTCGGCGCGCCGTATATACCGCCAACCGCTTGTCGCGCAATGGTTACATTCGCCATCGCAGGTGCGTTTGTTGATAGGTTGCTTGCCATCAAAGGCGTACGCATAATCACCGCGCCATTAATTGCACGGCGCAAAATACCGTTGGGTGAGCCCCATTGCTTGTTCAGCCCCATCTCTTTGGTTTGCGCCGGATTTGGCGTAATGGTCGGGCCTTTAACGCCGGCTTTGTATTTCTTTAAATCGGCAATTGCATCGTTTAAATTTTTGTCATCTGTCTTGTCGCGCGTGGGCAAGCTGATATCATGAATTTTCCACTCAACATCGAAAAACGGAGCGATCAGTTCGTCTCTTATCAATCGGGACATCTCCGGCCAAATACCGTCACCTGTCATATCTACAATTGTTAAACTCATTGGGAAAGCTCCTTTTCTTATTGCTTCTCTTGCTAACATACTCATCTATTATGAACAAAAAGTAAAATCAAACGACTATATTTCATTATTAATGCCCTTAACAAAATGCATAAAAACGTTTATCATTCTACCGCAATAAAAATATGTTTCGAAAGACAATGATAATGGCTGAATTTACGCTTCCTAAAAATTCCAAAATCCTAAAAGGCGAGAAAATTGACGTGTCTAACGGCGGTGCGCGTCCCAAGACATTCAATGTTTATCGCTGGTCACCTGATGATCTGGATGAGGCGGGCGAGGTTAAAAACCCGCGCATTGATGCGATCACCATTGATCTGGATAAGTGTGGTCCCATGGTTTTGGATGCGTTGCTCTATATCAAAAATAACGTAGACAGCTCTTTGACGTTGCGCCGTTCTTGCCGTGAGGGGATTTGTGGATCATGTGCGATGAATATTGATGGTACGAATACGTTGGCATGCACCAAGGATATTGGTGATGTGAAAGGCGATATAAAAGTGACACCATTGCCGCATATGCCTGTGGTTAAAGATTTAGTGCCTGATTTGAATCACATGTATGCACAATATGCCTCGATTGAGCCATGGATGAAATCCGATACTGCCGCTCCTACTAGGGAACGCTTACAATCAGAAAGCGATTCTCTGGTTCTAAATGGTTCTGACGGGCATGGTCCTGCGGCGTGTATCTTGTGCTTTTGTTGTTCTACCAGTTGTCCATCTTATTGGTGGAATGGTGATCGGTTTATGGGGCCTGCGGTTTTATTGCAAGCCTATCGCTGGATCGCCGACAGCCGTGATGATGCAACGGGTGAGCGTCTGGATCAGTTAGAAGACCCATTCCGTCTATATCGTTGTCACACGATTATGAACTGTACGAACACCTGTCCGAAAGGTCTGAATCCTGCGAAAGCGATTGCAGAGATCAAAAAGATGATGGTTGCACGCCATTAATCCACTCGGTTTTGGAATAAAGATATACTGCATTATAGCGCAGAGCCTTAGCTGTTCTTGTGATAATTTTAAGGTTCTTCTTTTATGATGTAGGGATCAATCATCATAAAAGGCGGATAAACCCCATGAAGCAATCTACAAACCACCTTTTTATGGTTGAGCCTGCCGTCTTTTACGCTAATCCGCAGACAATGGATACGAATGTCTATCAAGTTGATGGCGAAGCCTTAGGTCATGACGTTACGTTGCGTAAGGCAATGGCAGAATTTCGAACCTATCGCGATATGTTGGTTGAATGTGGGGTTAATGTGACAACTGTTTTAGGGCAAAAGGAATGCCCTGATATGGTTTTCCCCAATTGGGCATCGACTCATGATAATGGTCAGCTGATTTTATATCCGATGCTGAATGAGAACCGCGCCGCGGAGCGTACACCCGAAATTACGGCATTATTGAAGAAGCTCTATCCCAAGACTGAGGATTGGAGCGGTTATGAGGGCGAAGGCCTTGCTCTGGAAAGTACCGCCAGTATCGTTGCCGATCATGTTAATCGTCGTGCTTATTCAGGGTTATCTCGTCGCACAGCACCGGAATTAGTACAAAAATGGGCGAATTTTACGGGCTATGATGTCATTACCTTTGAAACGCAGAGCCACGCGGGTATTCCTGTCTATCACACGGATTTTTTGATGTATATCGGCAGTGATATGGTCGGTATTTGCGCGGAATGCATTACGGATGATGGGGTACGTAAGGGTGTTCTTGATCGTTTATCACAAACACATGAGGTCGTAGAATTTTCCATGGCACAGTTGCAGGCCAATTGTTGCAATGCACTGGAGATTGTTGGAACGGACGGGGAGCGGATGTTAACCATGTCTTTGGCGGCCTATGAGACCTTAAACGTGGTGCAGCGTACAGTGATTGAGCGTCATTACAAAACGTTAATCTGTCCTGATCTTCAGACGCTTGAGAAATATGGCGGCGGTTCTGCCCGTTGTATGTTGATGGAGCTGTTTTAGACGCTATTCCTGATGCAGCTTTAATGCAACGAAGCGAACATTCCCATTATCATTAATCAATAGAAGCACGGATTTACGGCTGTTCTTTATTGCCTTTTCCACGATATCAATGACGTCTTGTGGTTTTGATACGGGTTGTTGGTTGATTTCAACAATGATATCTCCCTCTGACAGGCCTTTCTTGGCGGCTACTGACATGTCTTTAATGTCCGTGATAACAACGCCATGTGTTGTGTTGTCGATATTATACAAGTCGCGTAATGCACTATCTAGTGGCTTTAATGTTAGCCCGATAGAATCCACATCCACACCTGTATCCGTTGATTTTACGGAACTGTTAATCAGACCGTCTTCCTCGGCTTTTTCAAGCTCCCCGATTAAAACTTGGACGGTATGTTCTTGGTTATCGCGCCAATATATAACTGTGGCGGTTGATCCGATTTCATTTTCGGCGATGATACGGGGTAGGGAGCGCATTGTTTTGATCGCTTGATCGTTAATTTCAAGAATAACATCCCCCGCTTGCAGCTTTGCTTTATTTGCAGGACCGTCTTTATTGACGCTGGCAATCAGTGCGCCTTTTGGTTCTTCCAGACCGAGGCTCTCGGCGATTTCATCTGTGACGGTTTGGATGCGAATACCAAGCCATCCGCGACGTGTATGACCAAATTTTATGATTTGGTTAATCACAGGTTTTGCGAGATCGGATGGAATGGCAAAACCAATGCCGACAGAGCCACCCGTCGGGCTGAAAATTGCGGTGTTAATGCCGATCACTTCGCCAGCCATGTTAAACAGGGGGCCACCGGAATTTCCGCGATTAATTGAGGCATCAGTTTGCAGAAAATCATCATAAGGACCTGATTGAATATCACGGGCGCGGGCAGATAATATCCCCGTAGTGACAGAACCGCCAAGTCCAAACGGATTACCAATAGCAAGCAGCCAATCACCAACGCGCAAAGCATTACTGTCACCAAATGATACATCTGTAAGGTTTAGGTCTTTTGTATCGATTTTCAGAACCGCAAGATCTGTTTTTTCATCCACACCGATAATCGTTGCATCGACAGTCACGTCATTAACAAAGGTAACATTTATATTTTCGGCGTCACGTACAACATGGTTATTGGTAATGATATAGCCGTTTTCAGCATCAATAATAAAGCCAGAGCCTAAGGATGATGCGGGTGTGGTCGGCATGCCGCCGCCCCTGCGTTCCATGAACTCTTCAAAGAAATCTTCAAAGGGAGAGCCATCAGGAAATTGTGGCATATCAGGGAAATCCTGCGGCACGATGCTTTTTTGTGTAGAGGATATATTCACCACTGTCGGTGAAAGTTTCTCCGCCAAATTAGCAAAACTGGCGGGAATCATAACGATAGCGGGCTTATCTTTGTTTTCTCCATCTTTTGCCAGAACAACAGATGCGGAAGACAGTGTTACGAGACATAACGTAGAGAGTAAAAGAGATGCTTTGATGTTGCGTATGATATCGCTTTTTCTCATATTAATACCCGATGTGTAGAACTAATTGTTAAAATGCTTAAAGAAGTCACTGTCAGGTGATAAAATTAAGCGTGTTTCCGGATTTGCCATGGTTTTTTTATAGGCTTCCATGGAACGTAAGAAAGAATAGAATTCTTTATCAACATTAAAAGCATCAGCATAGACTTTGATGGCAGTTTTATCGCCTTCACCGCGGATAATTTGCGAATCACGTCCTGCTTCGGCAAGGGTGATGGTTCTTTCTTTCTCGGCTGTTGATCTGATTTCCAAGGCGCGTTCATTCCCTTTTGATCTACGCTCTGTCGCGCGTTCATTCAATTCTGAAATCATTTGTTTAACTGTAGACTGGCGCAATTCATTGGTTAAATCGGCACGTACAATGCGTACATCGACAATTTCAATCCCTAATGCATCTGTTTGGATCTTATCGTTTACGCGTGTGCGGATATCACGCATAACAGATGTCCGTGCATTGGAAAGTAATTCAACCAATGTTGTTTCACCAAGGACGGCGCGGGTTGAATCATTCAAGATGCTTTCAATTCTGGAATTTGCATTGGCCACGGTGCGTAATGTTTTCATGAATTGCAAAGGATTAACAATCTTATAACGTGCGAAGGTATCAACGATAATCGGCTCTCCACTGACACTGTCTATGCTGGGGCCTTTTTCTGTGTCTATATCTTTATTGTCTTCATCTGTTGCCTTGTCTTTGTTCTTTTCAACATACGCGCTGGAAATCACCACTTGTTCTGGTCTTGGGTCAATGGATAAAACACGTCTGTCAAAATAGCGGATATTTTGAACGAAGGGTGTTTTGAAATGAATACCAGGGCCGCGTGGCTCTCCCTTTGGTTGTCCAAGTTGCAGGACGATGGCTTGTTCACGTTCATCAACAATGAAGAAACTTTGCGAGCCGATCAGCAGCGTTGCGGCAATAACGATAAAGAAGGCGAGTGCTTTGGTGTTCATAGTGTGTATTCCTTAGTTATATGTCTTTTGCGTTATCTTTTCGCGCCGAGTTCATTGAGGGGGAGATAGGGCACAACGCCTTGTCCACTGACGTTACTATCTATAATGATTTTTTCTGCGTTGCTGAGAACTTCTTCCATTGTTTCAATGTAGATACGTTCTTTTGTCACATCTTTGCCCTTTAAGTAGGCGGCGTGGATGGATTCAAAACGTTTGGCATCACCAGTTGCTTTTGCGATTTGTGATTGCTTATACGCTTGTGCTTCCTGTTTCAGCTTCGTCGCTTGACCACGTGCTTCGGGTAAAATTTTCTCGCGGTACGCACGTGCAATGTTGCCTGTGTTCTCTGCATCTTGTTTTGCGGATTGAACGTCTTGAAACGCATGTTGTACATCGGGATGCACTTCAGCTTTCTGAATCAAAACCTGTTTGATATTCACGCCGGAATGATATTCATCCAGATTTTTTTGAATGATATTCTTGACCGTGTCGGATATCTTTTGGCGTCCTGTTGTCAGAATCGTAAACATTTCTGTTTGTCCGACAACTTCGCGAATCGCGCTCTCTGTTACTTTTTTGATCGTGTTTTCCTGCCCTTTAATTTGGAACAGGAAATCTTCTGCGGATTTAATATCCCACTGAATGGTCATGTGCAGATCAATAATATTCAGATCAGAAGTCAACATCAGGCTTTCACCATGGATATCAGTTTTGCCTCTACTGACGCCGCCACGACGCGAAGGTGCGCTTTCGGAATAGCCGATGCTCATACTGCGTTGTTGGTTGACATTAACCTTTGTGATTTGCTCAATCGGGGCAGGAAAATGATAGCCTAATCCCTCTGTCGCCTGTGTACGTGACCACGCACCAAAACGTTGAATAACACCATGTTCACCTGGATTGATGATATGAAAACCACTGGCCAGCCACAGTGCCAATATCGCAAGTAATAGGAGTATAGCAGCAACACCGCCCTTCATATTACCGGGCAGAACATCGCGCAGACCTTCTTGTGCGCTTTTTATTATATCGTCTAAATCTTGTGGATCGTTACCATTGCCACGTCCGCCGCCATTACTTCCGCCACCGGAAGAACCGCCCCACGGGTTGTTGCGTCCTGATTTTGAACGGTCATCATTACTGTTATTTCCCCAAGGGTTTTTTCTATCGTCTTTCGACATATTATATTTTCCTATTGACGTTTGATGTAGAGTCACAATATCTCTTTTACTCTCGAAATCAAGTGTTACGATGCGAAAATTGGAAAGATATAGGTAATATTATGGATGATCTGGTGCGTAATGAAATTTTGCAGGCTTTGCGTGGCGTGATTGATCATGATCGTGGTGTGGATATTGTGTCTGCAAATATGATCTCTTCGCTCCAAATGCATGATGACGGCGCGGTGATTATAGTAATCGCCGTTGACCCTGATCGCGGCGGCGCACTTGAAGGGCTTCGTCAGGATGCTGAGCGCCGGGTTATGGGGCTGGATTGTGTGAATAAAGTATCCGTCATTTTAACGGCGGAAAAGTCAGTAGAGAAAACCTCATCATCTCCGAAGAAAAAGCCTGCCTCTGACCCTCATGGTATGGATAAGAACCCGCCCATTGATGTGCCTGCGCGTCATATCATTGTTGTTGCATCGGGGAAGGGCGGTGTTGGTAAGTCGACTGTGGCGGCCAATATCGCGGCATATATGGCAATGGGGAACAATGGTAAAATCAGGGTCGGTATTCTGGACGCGGATATTTATGGGCCATCCCAACCCATGATGATGGGGGATGAAGAATACAAGCCCGCTCTGGACGCGCAAAAGCAGCTTATCCCGTTGGAACGTTACGGTCTTCAAATTATGTCGATTGGCTTCATGGTGGATAAGGAAAAGGCGATGGTGTGGCGTGGTCCTATGGTGCAAACCGCGTTCTATCAGATGTTGCGCGATGTTGCGTGGGGGACGCAGGAAGAGCCGCTGGATTATCTGATTATCGATTTACCGCCCGGTACAGGCGATGTGCAATTAACCTTGGCACAAAAAGTGCGGGCCAGCGGCGCAGTGATTGTATCTACGCCGCAGGATGTGGCGTTGATTGATGCGCGACGTGCGGTTGAAATGTTCGGGAAAACAGGTGTCCCTGTGCTTGGTTTAGTTGAGAATATGAGCATACATACATGTTCCAACTGTGGTCATGAAGAACATATATTTGGTCATGGCGGCGCGCAGAAGGAGGCAGAGACACTCGGTATACCTTTTTTAGGGGCTGTACCGTTGTCCAAAAATATCCGTTTTTGCGCGGATGAAGGGAAGCCAATTGTGCTGGCCGAACCTGACAGCGCACAAGCCGAAGCCTTTGCCGAAATTACGCGCAATGTTATTGCCGCTCTAAAGTGATAAAGCTGTAGGGAGGGGTGTGATCCATGTGATTTGTGCGTTCACTCTCTTGCCAGTCTTGCTCATCAAAATCAGGAAAGAATGCATCGCCATCGACGCTTTTATGGACTTTTGTCAAATGAAGGCAATCGGCTAGTGCAATGCTTTGGTTATAGATTTGCGCGCCGCCGATGATGAAGACTTCGTTTTTATCATCGTTTTGCGCGATTGACTTTGCATGGTTTATTGCTTGTTCAAGGTCTAAAAATACAGGGACATCATGCGTGTTTTCAAAGCCAGCGCGGGAAACTACAATATTTGTACGATTCGGAAGGGGCTTGTTCAAATACCCAAGAATCGATTCGTATGTTTTGCGCCCCATAATCACGGGATGACCTGTTGTTAAGGCTTTGAACCGTTTGAGGTCGTCCGATATATGCCATGGCATCTTGTTATCTTTACCGATGCATCGGTTCTCCGCCATGGCAACAATGAGTGATGTTTTAATGCTCATATCCTATACCGCAACCTTACCCTTGATATGGGGATGTGATTCGTAGCCGACCAGCTCAAAATCCTCAAACTTAAAGTCGAAAATGCTGTCAACATCAGGGTTAATACGCATTTCAGGCAGTTTATACGGTGTGCGGGAAAGCTGAAGATCCGTTTGCTCTATATGATTCGAATAAAGATGAGCATCGCCCAATGTGTGAATAAATTCACCAGCCTTCAGACCTGTAACTTGCGCCACCATCATAGTCAGTAAGGCGTAGGAGGCAATGTTAAATGGCACACCAAGGAAGATATCCGCACTGCGTTGATATAATTGGCAGGAGAGCGTCCCGTTTGCGACATAAAACTGGAAAAACGCATGACAGGGGGGTAAAGCCATTTGATCGACCACACCTGGATTATAAGCCACCACCAGTAAGCGACGGCTGTCTGGGTTTGCTTTTATTTGCTCAATCACGTTGCTAAGCTGGTCAATGGTTTGGCCATCCGCAGTCTTCCAACTGCGCCATTGCTCACCATAGACAGGGCCAAGGTTGCCGTCTTCATCCGCCCATTCATCCCAAATGCGAACACCGTTTTCTTGCAAGTATTTGATGTTTGTATCACCCGCAATAAACCAGAGCAGCTCATGAATAATGGATTTTAAATGGCATTTCTTGGTTGTCACGATAGGGAAACCCTCGGACAGGTCAAAACGCATTTGATGCCCAAAGACAGAGCGCGTTCCCGTGCCTGTGCGATCTTCTTTAATTGCGCCGTTGTCTAATACGCATCGCATTAGATTGAGGTATTCTTGCATATCCGTATCCTATTATTTTTCGATTCTTTATGATTATAAAGTAATTGAGCAAACATGTAAGGGTAGGTAAACTTGCAAAGTCTTACTTATCCATGGTATTTTCCAATGATATTATGTTTTTTTGACATTCATTGGGTAATGTTATATAAATCAGAAAATTATAAATAAAATAAGAATTTTTTTAAGGGATTAGATATTATGGCGAAAAAAATAGGTGGTGACCAAAAACCTGTTCTGGAATTCACTGCATCAGTAGATGCTGCTTCATTTTTGAAAAGTAAAATTCAAGAAATAAAAGGGACTGTAAATGTTGCAGAGGACGGTAATTCATTTCAAATGGGTAATGACGACACTGGACATCTTTCTGGTAAAAAAGGCACTTTTGGTGGGTGGAAAGTAAACGGAGAATCTAGAGACGTAAGTGACGTTGAATTTAAACATCCAAAAGCCGATGTTAAGGTTGTTGTTGAGGCAACAGCAGTTGAGTTAGCTGTTATGTTTGCGGATACGAACAGTATGGCTTCAGCAATTGCCCAAGCGCACGGGTTAAAGCCTGATCAGATTGATGAGGCAACCATTCACACTGCGGATGGTTCTTACAATGTTTTGGATAACGCTCCAGGATGAGTAAGGCTGCCTTACTGAATAAAATTAAGCGGCTCGGTTGAGCCGTTTTTTTATGATTCGTTTATTTTCATTGAATTTCTTATATCAATAGGCGTATAATGGTCTTGCTGGCTTGCCAGCTATGACATTACACGTTTACATGGAATAAACGTTGCGGACCCGGGGGCGGTACCCGGCGACTCCACCATTTGGAATTTGGGTTTTCAGATTTCAGGTGATGGGGTCGAAATAGGATCGACGCGCGCAATAAAGATGTTTTAACGGTGTTCGGCATAGTATCCGCCGTTATCGGGCTAATTTTATAAACGCAAACGATAATAAAGCGTTCGTAGCAGCTAACGACAACTCTGTTGTTGAAGGTGAAGTTCGCAAAGCTGCCTAATTGGGCAGTAGCGATGCTACACTCTAATCCCTGACGGATTAACGTCCATCAGGTGGGGCCCGAGCCGAGCCTCGCAACAGAATCGGCTCATCTTTTTTATCCCCCCACAATCTCGTAATAGGAATGTGGGTATTTTTTTAGGACAGATGGATAGCGGATATGGCTACAGATGAAAAGCATGTTGAATATGATGGTGTTCTTGCGCGTGTTCGTACCCCCCAAACCCCAACAGGTGTAACGTTTATCGCGCCAGGGGCATTGGTGCAGATGGACGCGCCCCTTATTCAGGCAATCCAAAATGCATGTGAAGAAAAAGGACGTATCGTTGTCGTTGCCGACCTTGGGCAAACGCCGTTGATTGTGGATGATCCTTCTAATGTTCATGGTCATTTCGAAAATAACTTTAGGAAGGTTGTCGATGGATATCTGGAAGATTACAATGATATTGGCGGGCAATTTGAATTAATTGGTCACAGTATGGGCGGGGCAGCGGCTTTATGTGTTTCTGATGATTTTCTTCTTTCTTCTATAACGGTTTTAGACCCCATGCCTGTTGCATCGGAAATGTTGCAGGGGATTAATTGTCCGGTAAATGTTATTATATCAGACGTTCGATCATATCGAAATCCAGGTAAGCGCATGTTTAATGAGCTGAGTGATTATAGCGATCAACATGCGCTTCACGAAGTTAAAACCAGTAAGGATATGCAGAGTGGTCATGTTTTTGAAGGGCAGGAGGATGAGGTCGCACAAATTATTCGTGAGCATAGCGTTCCTGAATACAAACCAAATGACCCTGATACTTCTTTTGATCTGGGAGGGCCAGTATAAGAATGGCTCAGTCTGATATGTATCATACGCCCATTCTACTCTACCTCGTTTGCGCGATTAGTGCGATGTCCTTCGTTGTCAGTGCATATCTTTGGCTGTGGCGGGTATATAAGGGCGGTGCGGCGGTCTCTGGTAAGGGCTTTGAGTTTTCCATTTGGTACCGGCAAG
This sequence comes from Alphaproteobacteria bacterium, assembly GCA_002401965.1. Lineage (GTDB taxonomy): Bacteria > Pseudomonadota > Alphaproteobacteria > Micavibrionales > Micavibrionaceae > UBA1672. The sequence goes on along the minus strand of NVUR01000004.1, from coordinate 45,460 downwards.
CTCTGTGTTTCGTGTTTGCAATGATTCTCTCTATTCTGATTGGCTTATATGACTTTTATATCTATGCGCAGCCCCTGAAAATTTACGGTGAAATTTTCATATTGCTTGCTTTTTGCGTACTGCCTTATGCGCTGGGCAAGGGTGGTCGGGTGCGGCATATGTTTTGTGCTGTGGGGGATATGCTCTGGCTTGGGGTGCTCTGTGTTTTGGGGTGGCTGACGACGATTGGTTTTGGTCTAATTGTTTTGGAGCTATTTAAGCTGGTCAGTGTGATGGAACGCATGGAGCTTGATGTATCGGTGGTTTTTTTCTCTGGCTTGTTGTGGAACGTGCCTGTTTTATGGATGTATTATAAAGTGCTGTATAATTCGAAGGCGCGTGGTGCTTTGCAGGGCAGGGGCTTTTATAAATTCCTATGGCCTATTCTTTTTGCTTATATGATTATACTTACGCCCTTGGTAATACAAGATTTTTCAAATTCTGATGCTTGGCGCGAGATGAATCGTGCCAAGCCGATGCGTCGGGTTTGATGTGTGTTTAATGCTTGTTTGGTGAAGGCTTGGTGGGGGGGTGCATTTCCCCTTATATATTTCCCTTTGTATAAAAGTGCAAAATAATGAAAACGGCTCTTGATTTATATCCCTAATATTTGCGACATATAATACATGAATGAAGATGATGATATTTTACGCTATGACAGAATGGTAGAAAACGCACTGAGAAGTGTTGTGCGTACTGCTATTGAAGAAGTGATAGAGAGCTATGACGGCTCAGGGGGGATGCTGGGCGACCACCATTTCTATATAACATTTTTGACAGATTATCCGGGGGTTCAAATTCCCGATTATCTGCGTGATCGTTATCCGGGGGAGATGACTATTGTTCTGCAATATCAATTCTCTGACCTTGCGGTTGATGATGAGAAGATGGAAGTGACGCTTTCTTTTAATGATATACCGGAAAAGCTGATTGTGCCTTTGGGCGGGATTAGTATCTTCGCCGACCCGTCGGTGAATTTCGCGCTACAGTTCCAGCCCCTTGGTGAGGTTACGGAAGATGATCTGATACTTCAGGAAATGCCTGAGGGAGATGATGATCCTGACGATCCTGATGGTTCAGGCGGCGGCGGTGCCTCTCAAACGGGAGAGGTCATCTCTCTGGACAAATTTCGCAAAAAATAGAGTGTTTTAATGAGTATCTGGTCTCCGCAAACGGCTTTAAGGGATGATCCTTACAGGGTTTTATTAAAGCGTGGCGAATTTATTGACAGTGCGCGTGACGGACGCTGCGTGCCGTATAAAATATATTACCCCGAGGGACATGATTTAGATCAGATTCCAGTTGTTATCTGGAGCCATGGATTCGGTGGAAACCGTGATGGTGCAGCTTTTATTTCCCGTTTTTTGGCGGGGCAGGGTTATATCCTTGTTCACGTTACCCATATTGGTACAGACAGCAGTCTATGGGAAGGTAAAGGTGGTCACGCTTGGGATGTCTTGCAAAAGGCCACTATTTCGCGTGAAACAACATTAAACCGTATGCATGATGTGCCTTTTGTGTTGGATCAACTTGTTGATTGGGCATCTGAAAATCCTGATATTGGCCGCTATATGGATATGACCCGTATTGGTATGTCGGGGCATAGTTTTGGCGCGCTGACAACCCAAGTGATGGCGGGAATGATGTTCCCTGATATTGATGGTCAATTAGCAAATATGCGCGATGCACGAATTTCTTGCGGTATTGCCTACAGCCCCGTGCCAATCGCTCATTTAACGGACGCGTCACCAGAAGATATCTATGCCACGATTGATATGCCGCTTCTTCACATGACGGGTACAGATGACGCTTCCCCTCTGGAGGATTATGGCTATGAGCATCGCCTGATTGTGCGCGAACACGCCAACCATCCGGAGCAATATCTGCAAGTTTTAGAAGATGGTGATCACATGGTCTATAACGGCACACGCGGGAAGCTAGCGAAGAATCTAAAGCGTGATGAGCATGAAGAAGAGATCAAACACGCTGCTCTTGCCTTTTGGGATGCATATTTAAAGGGTGATGATGCGTCGCTATTGTGGCTGGAAAATCATTGCGGGGCATATTCTTAACGAATCGCATACTCATAAATCCTTCTTTACTTCTTATATAAAAATCCCCATGATTCATCGTATGATAAATGCGATTGAAATTAAAAATCTGAATAAAACCTATAAAGCCAGCAAACGCATGAGCGAAAAAGTTGCGCTTAATAATATCACTTTGGATATCCCGAGGGGATCTATCTTTGGGTTGCTTGGTCCTAACGGGGCGGGGAAATCTACGATTATCAATATTATGGCGGGTTTGGTGGTGAAAAGCTCTGGCTCGGTCAAAATATGGAATTTCGATATTGATGTGAATGAGCGTAATGCAAAATCCTGTATCGGTGTCGTCCCGCAAGAGATTAACTTTGACCCGTATTTTACACCACTGGAATCGTTGGAGCTTCAGGCCGGCTTATACGGCGTGCCAAAGGCGGAGCGGCGATCAGAAGAAATTTTGGAGATCGTAGGGCTATCCGATCAAAAGGATGCCTATGTACGCGCGCTTTCAGGTGGTATGAAACGTCGCCTGTTGATGGGCAAGGCGATGGTGCATAACCCGCCGATTCTGGTTCTGGATGAGCCAACAGCAGGCGTGGATATTGAACTGCGCCGCCAGCTTTGGGATAATGTGAAAATGCTGAACGCGCAAGGCGTGACCATCCTATTAACAACCCATTATCTGGAGGAAGCAGAGGAACTTTGTGACCGAATCGCGATCATTAACCATGGGCAGGTTGTTGTGTGCGAGGATAAAAACACACTTTTGGGGCGTCTTGATTACAAGAGTGTGACTTTTGTGCTGGATCGTGATGTTTCTGACGTGGCGGGGAAATTATCACAATTTGATTGTGATGTGACGGGGGATCGCACTTTGGTGGTGCGCTATAATTCTACGGATATTCACGTTGGGCATATCATTGAGGCTCTCCAGAAGGCAGGATACGGTATCGTTGATATCACGACAGAGCAAAGCAATCTGGAGGATGTCTTTCTTCAAATGGTCTCTTCTTCGGGGTCGTCTTAGGCTGATTCTATACTCATCATTGAATTTTCACAGGGATGGTGATAAATATGTATATCATGGGTTGCTCCTGACTAATTTATATGATTTTATATGAAAATAGATATATGTATGGGTGGAATTTCTTCTTTTATGATCGCTTTGAGTGGTGAGCATATCATATTGGAATTGAGTAATAATTTAGTTTCTTAGGTTGAAGGCGTTCGGCGTTTTACGTCGGGCGCTTTTTTCATCTCTTGCGTGTCGCGCTCTGTCCTTTTTGGATTATAATCATATTTATAATCGTTAAGTACCCGTAGCTCAGGGTAAAATATGGGTTTATTGTTAAGCGTCTGCTAATCGCCCGAAGCGGACATTGGCGATATTTTTTAAAATAAAACTAGTAACAATTAATTATTTAGGCAGCTAAAGAAATGAATGATCACGTAAAAGAGATTATATCTAAAATGGAAGCAGCAAAAAGACGTCTAGATTTCAAGCCTGATCCTATTACAACTCCGATGATCGCTGGTAAAAAGGGTACGCTTAATATCATCAAATCAGATATACTTACTCATTACTTAGTAGCAGAGGAATCTTACTATACTTATCATAAAGACTTAAGTGAAGCTGAAGCGGTCAATAAAGCCCAGGCGGTTGCTATCGCAGCTAGGAGTGCTGATACATATCAAATTAGAGCTATTTGTAAGGGGGCAAGCGGACATGTCGATAATCACTATAAAGACAAATTTTCATGTCATGAATGCTACAAAGCAACTTTCTCTGAAAGCAATATTAGGCAAACATATTTTCCTAAAATTCATAACTTAAGACGTGCCGTCAATAAGGATAGGAGCGGAGTTCTCCATGCCTTGGATAAACAATTGGCAACAGGGGGATTAAATATTAAAGCGGCATTTGACTATTGTTATGCCGTATTTACAGAGTTAGCACCTGTATCTATGGAAGATTACCCAGCATTTGATATAAGGTTAGTACAGAAAAAAAACTGTAAATCATGCGAGAAATCAGTTAAGTAGCTTATTGTATTTTCCAATGCTCGCTATTGGCCGAAGGCGTTTAAAAATACACTAAATATTTTGGCGGTTTTTTATATTAACAAATCAGCACCCCCTAATTTCCTCCTCTGTCCTTGCTAAAGCGGTTTACACTAGGGTGAGATTTGTTTACAAGGGTGATGTTCAGCATAGTTTGAGGGGCGCGCATATTAATTACCTACCCTCCATATGTCGCCTGAGCAAAATACTGGAACTTGAGGCTATATCTTAAGCTGTTGTTTTTAAATGTTAAGCGCCCGTAGCTCAGGGGATAGAGCATTGGTTTCCGAAACCAAGGGTCGCAGGTTCAAATCCTGCCGGGCGCACCATTTCATACTCACCACCCCTTCAATCAGCTTTGATTCTTGATGAAATAGGAATATTATGCTATATTGATATGGTGAGGTGACACTGGAGTCATTGCGGAAAACACAGTTCTAAACGCTTAGGGTCTAAATTGTTTTAAAACAATAGCTTAAGATGTTTTTCGGAAGAAAATTCTACAAACAAACTAATAAGCCAAGTCGCTTTAAAATGACTCAGCCGCAGGTGCCATCAAAGTATCTGCACCGGCAAGCACCATTTTAAAGCGCGCATCGGCTTCGGGCAGCATTCTTGCCATAAAGAACTGTGCGGTTTTGATTTTAGCCTCATAAAATGCTTTATCGCCTTCGCCTTTAGCCAGCTTATCCTGTGCCACCAAAACCATACGGCACCACATAAATGTCATAGCAACCAAAGCAAAATGGCGCAAATAATCAACGGAGGCAGCGCCTGCTTCATCAGGATTTTTAAGGGATTGTTGTGCGACCATCGCGGTGGATTGTTGCAACTTCATAAAGGATTTAGCCAGTGGAAATATGAACTCCTGCATTTCGGCATTGCCTTGATGCTGCTCAATAAACTCTTGAACAGGGTGGAAGAATCGACGCAATAGACGCCCGAAATTCTGTGGCATTTTCCGCCCGACAAGATCAAGTGCCTGAACACCATTTGCGCCCTCATATATCTGGGCAATGCGCGCATCACGGACATATTGCTCTACACCGCTTTCCCAGATATAGCCATGACCGCCGTAAATCTGCATCGTCATATTGGCGACCTTTGACCCCATATCAGTTTGATAGGCTTTTAAGATCGGGGTTAATAACGCAACCAAATCATCGGCGCGTTGACGCTCTTTCTCGTCTGCATGTTTCAGGGAAATATCAAGCTCCATCCCGACCCAATAAGATAGAGCGCGACCACCTTCGGTAATGGCTTTGGATATCATCAACATCCGGCGAATATCAGGATGTACGATAATTGGATCGGCGGGCTTATCAGGTTCTTTCGCGCCTGTTAGGCTACGCATTTGCAGGCGTTCTTTCGCGTAAGCAACGCCGTTTTGATAGGCAACCTCGGCAATGCCAAGTCCCTGCATCGCTACGCCAAGGCGCGCATCATTCATCATCGCAAACATCGCACGCAAGCCTTTATGCGGCGCACCGACAAGCCAGCCCGTGGCATCATCGAAATTCATTACGCAAGTTGAATTCGCCTTGATGCCCATTTTATGCTCTAACGATCCGCAAGACACCGCGTTACGATCGCCAATACTGCCATCCTCGTTGGGCAAGAATTTGGGAACGATAAACAAAGAAATTCCGCGCACGCCGTCTGGTGCATCGGGCAATTTCGCCAATACAAGGTGGATAATATTCTCGGTTAAATCATGCTCGCCTGCGGAAATGAAAATCTTGGTTCCTGTGATTTTATAAGCGCCATCATCATTAGGAATGGCTTTGGTTTTGATTAAGCCTAAGTCCGTTCCACAATGCGGCTCGGTCAAGCACATCGTTCCTGACCAAATACCTTCCACCAATTTGGGGAGGTATAAATCTTTCAGCGCATCCGTTCCGAACTTATGTAACGCCTCATACGCGCCATAAGACAGCCCCGGATACATCGACAGTGACATGTTGGACGAACACAGCATTTCCTTCATCGCGGTATTAATCAACATCGGCATGCCCATGCCACCATAATTAGGATCAGATGCCAAGCCACACCAGCCATTCTCTGCAAAAGTATCATAGGCCTCTTTAAAGCCTTTTGGCGTGGTGACTTTATCGTTCTCTAACACGCATCCCTCGCCATCACCACTTTGGTTTAAGGGAAAGAATACTTCCTCGCACAATTTTCCGCCTTCTTCGAGAATTTGATCGGCAAGTTCCATCGAGAAATCTTCGTATAATTCGGACAGGCTCTCTGCTTTTAAAACATCATGCAAGATGAAACGGATATCATTGATTGGTGGGGTATAAACGGGCATTCGAAACCTTTCTGATTTATCGTCCGTTGATTATACCATAAGTAAGAAAAGCGAAGAAGTCATAAGCGAGCCTTAATGCCTGAAATTTGACCATTCATCATAATACGTGGTAAAACAATTCTATAAATTGAAGAAAGTATAATTATGGACACCCCGATAGAAGCCACACGCAAAATAACGGAATGCCATAATGGTGACTTTGAGAATAATAAGGGCGCACTTAGGCTTACATTTTCTAAGGCAGAGGTTTCGGATAGCAGCCTAAAACATATGTGTTCTGATCTTTTTGGAGCAGGCATTATGAAAGGGCAGCCAACACCAGTTTCATTTGGCTTATATGATGAACTTTCCCAAGAATTTCCCACTGATTTAGCAGAAAACGCGACCGTAAAATTAGGAAATAACAAAGATCATATTGTTATTGAAATAGATAACACAATTTCACTCGCCTAATTATTAATTTCTCAATGGTTTACCAGTGGTTAGCATATGTTCGATCCGATCCAGTGTTCCATCATGGCGCAGCAATTTCATAAATTCCTGAAGCTCCAGCTTGATGAGGTCATCCTCACTCAATGTTTCGGTATAATCGGTATCACCACCCGATAGAACCGTTGCAACATGTTCGGATACCACAACATCATACGGCGTTGCTTTGCCTGATTTGCGTAAATCCGATACAGCCAGCTTCAGCGCCATTTTCGCGCCCGCACCGCCAAGGCGAATATCTTCGCGTTTTTCAGGCGGGGTATATCCCTTGGCAAGCTCTAACGCGCGTTGTTTTGCATCATAGAGCAAACGATCACGGTTCATGCTGATCCCGTCTGTTTCGCGGAAATAACCAATATCTACGGCTTCGAATGCCGATTTTGATACGCTCGCCATACCGATCACCTCAAAGGCTTTACGCACTGCGCCAACGGGCGTTGTATCGGGCGAGAACCAAATATTATCCTTGCCGATCTTACTCATATCCGCCGCGAATTTGGCGCGCTCCCGCTCTTGAAAGCGTAAAATCATCTCCTTACAGCCGCCCCAACCAGGCAATAGGCCAACACCGACTTCGACCAAGCCTGTATAAGTTTCCGCATGCGCCTGCACCGCGTCCGCCGCCAATAAGATCTCGCAACCACCACCAAGAGCCATACCGCTTGGCGCGCTGACCATCGGGAAGTCTGCGAATTTAAGATCCATGAAGGTTTTTTGCCCACGGGTAATAAAATTCTCCACCTGTGGCCACATCGCGATATTAATCATGAAAATCGCCAGCCCCAGATTTGCACCTGCGGAGAAATGCGTTGCCTCGTTGTAAATCACCAAAGCCTTGTAATCATCGGACTTGGAAATCAGTTTATTGGTTTCCTCCAACAGATCAAAAGTACCCTCATCAAACGTGTTCATTTTCGAAGTTTTCTCGAAGCACAAAACGCCGTCGCCAATATCCCAAACATTTGCTGAACTATTCTTAATAACAGGTTCACTGGTTAATTTAACATCACGTAATAACAACACACCATCAGGGCGTACCACGTCATGATATTCCCCATCAGTGCCGAAATATTGTTGCTTGCCGTTTTCGATGCGATAGAAAGTGCCATCGCCAACGGATTTTAAAAAATCAGGAACATTAAGACCAGCCTTTTCAAGCGCAAATGCAAACCATTGCGGCCCGTTATGCTCCTCCCCGCCCAGAGCGTCTATCATCTCGAACGGCCCTGCCTTCCAGTTATAGCCAAGCTTCATGCCTTCATCGATATCATGGACAGTATCGGCTATTTCTCCCACCAGTTCGGCGGCATAAGATAGAGTTTTCTTCAACACTTCCCATGCATAATACCCACCCTCATCCTTAGTCGTTAAGACAGCGCGTAATCCCTTGCGCCCTGCATCGATGCTCTTTAATTTCGGCTTGGATGCTTTGGCGTAGCTGCCTTCATCGAATTTACCCGTGCCGAGGGGAAGTACTTGTTTCTCCCGTGTGCCTTTGGGTGCATCGGGGTTTAGACGATAAAACCCGCCCTTACCTTTACGTCCTGTATAGCCAGCATCAATCATCTCATGGATAAATTTATGGTCAATAAATACATCGCGATAGGCATCATCTTTCGGCAAGTTCGTCAGCAAACTTTCCGAGAGCTTGGGCATCAAATCAATCCCGACAAGATCAATCAAGCCAAACACGCCGGTTTTAGGAATGCCGCAAGGCTTGCTCATCACCGCATCGGCGGTTTCGATGGAAATCCCTTGCTTAATGGCTTCGTTCACACCAACGGTCAGCCAGTAAACCCCTAACCGATTGGCAATAAAGCCTGGACGATCATGACAGGCGACAACGCCCTTGCCCAAACGCTCATCACAAAAGGCGCGCACGGTTTCGATAGCATCTTTACGCGTATCCTTGCCCACGACCAGCTCCAGTAAACGCATATAGCGCGGCGGATTGAAAAAATGGGTAATCATGAAATCTTTTTTAAATGCGGCGGGCTGCCCTTCGGCGAGTTTATGTAACGGAATGGTCGAGGTATTACTCGATATGATAGAACCTTTTTTACGATGCTTTTGCAGTATTTCGTAAGTCTTATGCTTGATTTCAAGGTTCTCAACGACAACCTCGATAATCCAATCCACATCGGCGAGCTTATCCAGATCATCTTCCAGATTTCCGCAGGTAATCAGTTTCGCATTACTCTTGCGCATGAAAGAAGCCGGCTCGGTTTTCAGCATTTTAGCCACAGCGCCCTCAGCGAATGCATTGCGATTGCCGCCAAAGTCTTCTAATTTAGGCGGCACAATATCCAACAACACAACAGGCAAGCCCGCATTCGCAACCTGCGCAGCAATTCCACTGCCCATCACACCCGCACCAATAACAGCAATTTTTTCAATTTTTAATGTCATGTCTTAATCCCTTTATTTTAGTCTCGACAAGCACCAACGCTGCTTCCATGAATGACTTTTTCTATGCTTCCATCTTTGACTGTATAATCAACAAGAACACCTATTATAGAATAAGTTTTTGACTGCATACATTGCCCTTTGATTTGCAGCATACTCTTTGGATAAAGCTCGCCTGCACTTGTTTGAAAGTCTGCATCATCATGCGAATACCACTTTGAAATAATTTTATTTATATTGGTTTTATTAATCTCCAAACCAAATTCAGACTCTGCCATACAATTTTTATCTTCAAACTCAATAATGCCTATATCTTGAGTATGTTTATTAGTGAAATAAACAACTTGATCTTGAAATTCTTGAAAATACCAACATTTCTGCCCTTGATCATTTAAGATAAATTCTTGTTTTAGAGCTTTTTGAGGGCCTGCATTAGCATCACTCAAAACCAATAGAGCTAGTAAAAGAACAGACGTAAACTTAATCATCTAAATCGCCTCCAATATAGTCGCAACGCCTTGACCGCCGCCGATACACATTGTGGCCAGAGCGTATTTTTTACCCTCGCGTTTTAGAAGGCTTGCCGCTTTACCTGTAATCCGCGCACCTGATGCGCCAAGTGGATGACCCAGTGCGATCGCGCCGCCATCAAGATTGACTTTTGTGATATCCATGCCCAGCTCTTGAATAACGGACAGGCCTTGCGCGGCGAATGCCTCGTTCAGCTCTATGATATCGATATCATCCAGTGTCAGACCTGCGCGCGCCAATGCTTTTTTTGTTGCAGGAACAGGACCGATACCCATGATTTCTGCGGCACATCCCGCCACAGCAATAGATTTAATTCGTGCCAATTTTTCAAGTTTATGTTTATCCGCATAGTCTTCCGAACACACAAGAACCGCCGCTGAACCATCGGTCAGTGGTGATGATGTTGCCGCCGTTACACTGCCGTCACTTAGAAAAGCGGGTTTTAGAGTTGCGAGTTTTTCAGTTGAGCTGTCGGGGCGAATTGTTCCGTCTGTGGTGACATCACCGATGGGAACAATTTCATCATCGAATTTTCCGCCTGATGCAGCCGCCGCAGCTTTATGATGAGAGGCCACAGCAAATTCGTCTTGGCTCTTCCGGTCAATCTTATATTTTTTCGCCAAATTTTCTGCGGTCTCGCCCATACCGATGTAGGCTTCCGGCGCAGCATCGAAGATTGCAGGGTTGGGCATCGGGTTAAATCCACCCATCGGAATGCGGCTCATGCTCTCAACACCGGCAGCAATAAACACCTCGCCCGCGTTCATTTGGATCATGCCTGCCGCCATATGTATCGTCGTCATGGAAGAACCGCAAAAACGGTTCAATGTTGCGCCTGCAACACTATCAGGCAGGCCTGCATGTCCTGCGACAAGTTTGGCTATATTAAAGCCCTGCTCGGCCTCAGGAAACGCACAACCCATCAGTAAATCTTCGATATCGTCAACCTTAACACCAGTGGCCGCAACCAAAGATTTTATAACCTCTGCTGCCATATCATCGGGGCGAACTTTTGCCAAATCACCTTTATTTGCAAAATGCATAGGAGAGCGTTTAAAACCACAAATAACGACCGATTTTTGCATAATAATACCTTTTCAATGATGTATTTCGTGAGACCCACAAAACTATCGTACATTGATCCGCGCTTTGGGTCTATACTCTTTCCAGAGCTGCCATTATACTATAAGAAGAATATCGATCTATTTACATTGACAGCGGCCTAAAAATAAGGCACTTGAGAAGAAAATAACCCTGCTAAGGAGAACAATTAAAGTGAGTACAGCATTAAACCCTATGGGACTCAAAAGAATTTGCACAAGTTGTGGTGGACGTTTTTACGACATGAATAACCGCCCAATCATGTGCCCTGCTTGTGATACAGAATTCACAGGTGAAGTAAAAACAAAAGCGCGCCGTGGACGTGTTGCCGCTGTTGAAGCGGTTAAAGAAGCGCCTCCTCCTAAAAAAGAAGAAGGTGAAATCCAAGAAGAAGATTCGGGCGTAGAAGTTGTTAGTCTGGAAGACGCAGAGCAACCAAACGACAACAAAGATGACGATGACAACACAGAGCTTGGCGAAGATACTTTGGACGATATTCCGGATGTTGGAGTCGATGTTGATGATGATCCTGAAGTAGATGATGCCATGCTTGATAAAGAAGAAGATTAACATCACATAGTAATTTAAGAGGGGGCGGGTAGACGCCCCTTCTGTTTTTTAACTTATTAGGCTCCATTATCCCTTGTATACAGTCCGTTTTCACATTCAAAATGCATTGTCGAATAAAACTGCCTATTGTTTGGCCGAATCATTTGTCGATATTGCCTTATCCAGCGCCGCCGCACGTAAGGATCGAAAACATAATAATCCATGGATATTAGAATGGATTATGGACGAAAAGCCCAAGATTGAGGAACTGATTTCCCGCCTTTCTTTGCAGGTTGCTGCCCATAATATACAGAATGTCGATATCTTCGCCCAACATATAGAGATAGAAGAAACGCCCGATATTAACTGGCTGGAGAAAACCTATCAGGAATTCCCACCCTTTTCGATTGGCCCGTTCTTTATTCATGGCAGTCATTATAAAGGCGATATTCCGCAAGAACAAATCGTTCTGCAAGTGGACGCCGCCACTGCCTTTGGCTCGGGCGAGCATGAAACCACCAAAGGGTGCCTGCAAGCCATGCTTGACCTTAAGGGCAAAGGTGCTTGTCCGTGGAATATTTTAGATATGGGAACAGGCTCCGGCATTTTGGCGATTGCCGCATGGAAACTCTGGAAAAGCCCGATTCTTGCCGTTGATAATGACGCGGAAAGTGTGCGTGTTGCCGCGCGCCATGCAGAAATGAACGGGGTCGCTTTGAGTAAATCCGCGATGACCTGCGATTGCGGTGATGGCTTTCACACACCCGGCGTTGATAAACAAAAGCCCTATGAATTAATTCTGGCCAATATCCTTGCCGCACCTGTCATTGAAATGGCGCCCGATTTGGTGCGGGTTCTGGATGATAATGGCTATTGTGTTTTATCAGGGATGTTGGTTGAACAAGCGCACCTTGTTGCCTCCGCCTATGAGGGTGAGGGCTTAACGCTTAAAAAGCAATATGATATTGGCGAATGGTCGACATTGATTTTACAGAAATAATATGCCGATATATTGAGCTATTCGGGATTTCAAAGTTTTTTTATTCCTTTGCTTTAACTTTTTTGAGTTTGCCCTCATGTATCTTTGATTTAATATTCATATATCTATTACAGGCACTTTGTAGTTCTTTTTCCAGAGCAGCCCCCGTGTCGCCGCCACTGCCTTTCATCTCACGACTGACAAGATGCGTCAGGGTGTTCTGATGTGCTTGAATAATTTCGAATGCATATTGATCCGCAAGATTAAGTCGTTCAAGAAAGGTCAGCATGATATCTGCGAGATTACCAACCAGAGTGTATTTTAAAACGCGGGCATTTGCTTTGATTTGCATGATGGGGTCGACCATATCGTCTAATGCTTTTCTTGTTGGTTCTTCTTCCTGCTTGGCTTTGTGTATGGCTTCATTCAGCTGGGCGAGGAAATTTTCTACTATCGGGATGAAATTTATTTTGTTGTTATCTAAAACGTTTTGCGATTTATCTATTAATATTTGGTCAAGTGCGCCAACGCCGGTTTTTTGCACGAGAACATCTGTCGCCTTAATTTTTTTATTTGTCTCGGATTTTCGATTGTTTTCGCCCCTGTAACCGTCATTTTTTTTGCGTCGTCTATCCGGACCTATAAATTCTGGTGTTACAATAAAGTCGCGAGAATTTTGTACGATATGACCTAGCCGTTTCGCAATATCATTTGCAGAGAAGGGTTTTACCAAAAACTCTGTTGCGCCGCCGTCCCGCGCAAGGGAAATACGTTGGTGCGCGCAAAACCCTGTCATCATAATGATGGGAATGCTTCTGTTGGGTGAGTTTTTATGTTTTCTAATTTTGTGTACGAGCTCCAGCCCGTCCATTTCAGGCATTTGCCAATCCGTCATGATGATATCCGGTGTTTCCCTCACGTACTTTTCATACCCCGAGGCACCGTCTTTTGCGGTTGTGATTTCACCGACACCGAGCATTCTAAGCATATGTTTCAGTAAATCTTGCATTGGGATGATGTCCTCAATGACAAGAATGTGGATATTTTGTAAAGTCAAATTCATATAATTTATCCTCAGCCTTCTTCTAAAAAGACGCTAGACTTTAGTGCAAACGCAACGATACCTAAATGGAGGTATAGTTGACTCTAAACGATTATATTCTGTAATTATTAATTTAATGCTAAAACATAATGTATGCTAAAGGTTAGTATTTAGCCTTGAATACTATGTATGCTCCTTCGGTTAGGGGCGGGGCGAATATGGGAGCCTGTGAAATTTCGCTTGCTTTATATCATTACTTTGTATTATGTTCCGCGCACGATGTGGAAGGTTTTCTTCTTATTAAGACCATATTAGAGCCGCACCACAGACTTTTAATTGCCTAACCTTCCTAAAGTCGGTTAGGTCTCCTTGATCGGGAATTGTAACGGTTAAGCAAACAAGAAAGAGAAAGAAAATGGCAAAGAAAGTATCGGGTTATATTAACCTGACAATACCGGGTGGCTCTGCTAACCCATCCCCACCAGTTGGTCCTGCTTTGGGTCAGCATGGTGTGAATATCATGGAATTCTGTAAGGCATTTAATGCGAAAACAGAAGACAGTAAAGGTATTCCTATCCCTGTTAAAATTACGGTTTTTGAAGATCGTTCTTTTGAATTCATCACGAAAACCCCACCTGCAAGTTACTTCTTGAAGCAAGCAGCGAAGGTTAAGAGCGGCGCGAATAATCCTAGCCGTGAAGTCGTTGGTCAGGTTACGAAGTCTCAAGTTAAAGAGATTGCGGAAAAGAAAATGGAAGATTTGAACGCCAATGATATTGATGCGGCAATGAAAATTATTGAAGGCTCGGCTCGTTCTATGGGCATCGAAGTCGTGGAGGGTTAAAAACATGGCAAAATTGACAAAAAAGGCTAAAGCATTGGTCGGAAAAGTTGATCGTGAGAAGTTTTATGCTTTGAATGATGCTATCGCTTTACTGAAAGAAGCAAGTAAGGGCAGTAAGTTTGACGAAACAGTTGAAATTGCGATGAACTTGGGTGTTGACCCTAAACATGCGGATCAACAGGTTCGCGGTATGGTGTCTCTTCCAAACGGTACGGGCGCAATTGTGCGTGTTGCTGTGTTCGCAAAAGACGAAAAAGCAAAGGAAGCGAAAGCGGCTGGCGCGGATATCGTTGGTGCGGAAGACCTTGTTGAGAAAATTCAAAAAGGTGAAGTTGACTTTGATCGTTGTATCGCCACGCCAGATATGATGGCATTGGTTGGTCGTGTTGCGAAAGTTTTGGGTCCTAAAGGCATGATGCCTAACCCTAAACTTGGTAGTGTGACACCTGATGTTAAGAAGGCTGTTACGGATGCAAAGGCGGGTGCGCTTGAATTTCGTGCGGAAAAAGCAGGTGTTGTACATGCGCGTGTCGGTAAGATTTCTTTCGATGATAAAAAATTGGCGGAAAACGTTATGGCATTTGTTGAGGCAATTAAACGTGCTAAACCTTCCGGTTCAAAGGGGACTTATATTAATAAGGTTTCTTTGTCTTCAACGATGGGGCCGGGCTTGAAAATTGATTTTGATACAGTCCAATCTGCTTAAGCAGCGGATATAAAAGAATTTCGAAAGCAGCCTTACCGTGATGTGAGGCTGCTTTTTATTGGTGTGAGGGGCCGTTTCTAAAATAGTTCTTGACGCTTGTGCGTAATCAGTCTATAAAGCGCATGAAATTAAGAACCTGTCCAAAACTGTTAGGCATATGTGTAAGTCCTACATAGATAGAGTAAAGCGGAAAGCCTCGGTTTAGGTGATGATGTTTTGGTTATATTGGATAGGTGGTTTTGCAAATGTTAGGGGCAAGGCCATTTTTATTGGAATTTTATTGGATTAACAAAATTTAGGAGTAAGACTCATGGCTATGAGCAGAGCAGAAAAAGAAGAAGAGATCAAAGCGCTGAATGAGCGTTTTTCGAATGACGAGCTTGTTGTTGTTACGCAATATTCAGGTTTGGGTGTTGCTGAATTGACGGAGCTGCGCTCTAACCTTCGTAAAGAAGGTGCCTCGTTCAAGGTCACAAAAAATTCTTTGACCAAGCTTGCACTTAAGGGCACAAAATTTGAACAGCTTGAGAGCATGTTTACTGGACCAACTGGTGTTGCGTCTTCTCAAGACCCTATTGCTGCGGCGCGTGTTGCTTATAAATTTGCAAAAGATAATAAAAAGTTGATTATTATCGGCGGCGCAATGGGCGATATGCTGTTGGATGCGGAAGGTGTTATAGAGATTGCGAAACTTCCATCTCTTGATGAAATTCGTTCCAAGCTTGTTGGTTTGTTACAAGCACCCGCGCAGAAAATTGCGAGCATTACAGCCGCGCCTGCGCGTGAGCTTGTTGGTGTTACCAAGGCATATGGTGAGAAATCATAAAAAGTTTTTAGGCGTGCCATCACAAGGGTGGTGCGACTGAATTAAATTTCGGCTAATTAGTTTATAAAAGGAGAAAAATATTATGGCTGCTGATTTAGGTAAAATTGTTGATCAACTTTCTGAATTGAGTGTTTTGGAGGCTGCAGAGCTTTCTAAACTTCTTGAAGAAAAATGGGGCGTGACTGCTGCCGCTGCTGCTGCACCTGTTGCTGCTGCTGAGGGTGGTGAAGCTGCTGCTGAGAAGACTGACTTTGATGTCATTCTTGAGGCTGCTGGTCCAACTAAGATCGCTGTGATTAAAGAAGTACGTTCGATCACGGGTCTTGGCTTGAAAGAAGCTAAAGATCTTGTTGAAGCTGGTGGTAAAGCCGTTAAAGAAGGCGCATCAAAAGCTGAAGCTGATGAAATTAAAGCGAAATTGGAAGCCGCAGGCGCGACCGTTTCACTTAAGTAATTTACTTATAATACTCTCAAGCATTTCCCATTTGTATTTAAGTGGGGGATGCTTTTTTGGGTCTACGAGACGTTTAAGGTTGACAAGTGCCTTGCTGTAGGTCATATAGCATAAAACTTTTCTGGGATGAACGTGACACTCATGGTAAAAACGTCAATCCGCAATGGTGGAAAACGCTAATTAATATACCGCTTCGGCCTTCGCATATGGAAGGGGAGAAGCGGTTCATTTTTCTTTGGAATTAAGACAAAGGTAGGACAAATATGTGCGCAGCAAAAGCTAAAACATCTAAAATAATTAACCCCGCTAATAATATTGAAAGTTTCATCGGTCGCAAGCGCGTTCGTCGTGATTTTGGTAGTATCGAATCCGTATTGGATATGCCAAATTTAATTGAGCTTCAATATGAATCATTTGAACGCTTTCAGCAAAAAGATATTCCAGCTGAAGAGCGTGAGATGGCTGGCTTGGAAGAGGTTCTAGCATCTGTTTTTCCTATCCGTGATTTTGGTGATAAAGCTGAGATTGATTTTGTTAAATATGAATTTGAAGATCCTAAATATGATGTTGAGGAGTGTCGCCAGCGCGGTATGACATATGCGGCGCCACTTCGTGTGACGCTTCGTTTGTCTGTCTTTGATGTTGATGAAGAAACTGGTCTTCGCTCTATCCGTGATATTAAAGAGCAAGATGTCTATATGGTTGATATGGCCATGATGACAAAGAACGGCACGTTTGTTATTAACGGGACAGAGCGTGTTATCGTTTCCCAAATGCATCGTTCTCCGGGTGTTTTCTTTGACCATGATAAGGGAAAAACGCATGTATCCGGTAAATATATTTTCTCTGCGCGCGTTATTCCATACCGTGGTTCTTGGCTTGATTTTGAATTTGATGCGAAAGATCAAATGTATGTCCGTATCGATCGTCGTCGTAAATTGCCACTGACGACTTTCCTGCGTTGTCTGGATAGTGCGGAAACGCAAACTTTGCGCGCCGAAGCTCTTGAAAATGATGAAGAGATCGATCCGTTGATGGTTCAAGGGATGTCTAATGAAGAAATTCTGAATACTTTCTATGATGCAATTACGTACAAGAGGGATAAAAATGGCTGGAAAACGGCATTTGATGGTGAGCGTCTACGTGGTGTAAAGCTGACTTATGATCTTATTGATGCAAAAACCGGTGATGTTGTTGCGGAAGAGGGTTCCAAAATTACGCCGCGTAAGGCTAAGAATTTTGAAGAATCTGGTCTAAAAGATATCTTGTTGCAAACGGAATATCTTATCGGGCAATATCTTGGAAGCGACATCTTCGATGCGAAAACTGGGCTGGTTATTTTCGAAGCTGGGCATGAGCTTGAAGAAGCTGATTTTGATACACTTGCGGAAGCGGGCGTAAAAGAATTGCCGGTTCTTGCAATTGATTATTTAAATGTTGGGCCTTATTTGCGTAATACTTTGATGGCAGATAAATGTGATACACGTGAAGAAGCGTTGATCGATATTTATCGCGTTATGCGCCCTGGTGAGCCGCCAACAGTTGATTCGGCGCAGGCTTTGTTTGACTCGCTCTTCTTTGATGCAGAGCGTTATGATTTGTCTCCGGTTGGTCGTGTGAAGATGAATTCACGTCTGGAACTGGATGCTGACGATCAATTCCGTGTTCTTTGTAAGAAGGATATTTTGGCGATTGTTAAATATCTGCATGATCTGAAAGATGGTAAAGGCGAGGTTGATGATATTGATAACCTTGGTAACCGTCGTGTACGTTCTGTTGGTGAATTGATGGAAAATCAGGTTCGCGTTGGCTTGCTTCGTATGGAGCGCGCAATTCGCGAGCGTATGTCTTCTGTTGAGATTGACACATACATGCCGCATGACTTGGTGAATTCCAAGCCGTTGCAAGCTGCTGTGCGTGAATTCTTTGGTTCATCCCAGTTGTCACAGTTTATGGATCAAACAAACCCATTGTCTGAAATTACGCATAAGCGTCGTTTATCTGCGCTTGGACCGGGTGGTCTAACGCGTGAACGTGCCGGTTTTGAAGTGCGTGACGTTCATCCGACGCATTACGGTCGTATTTGTCCTGTAGAAACGCCAGAGGGGCCGAATATTGGTTTGATTAACTCTCTTGCGACTTTTGCAAAAGTGAATCAGTATGGCTTCATTGAAAGCCCATATAGAAAAGTTGTAGATGGTAAGGTTACGGCGGAAGTCGTTTATATGCCAGCGATGGAAGAGGCTAAATATACGATCGCGCAGGCGAACTCTGTTTTGACTGATGCTGGTGGTTTTGATGCTGATCTTGTGTCGTGTCGTCAGGCTGGTGAAAACGTTATGGCCACTGCTGAGCAGATCGAATTTATGGATGTATCACCGAAACAGATGATTTCTGTTGCGGCGTCTCTTATTCCGTTCCTTGAAAATGATGATGCGAACCGTGCGCTTATGGGTTCGAACATGATGCGTCAAGCTGTGCCGTTGTTGAAGTCTTCTGCGCCAATCGTTGGTACAGGTATGGAAGCAACGGTTGCTCGTGATGCAGGTGCGTCTGTCGTTGCACGTCGCACGGGTGTGGTTACGAAAGTGGATGGGCAGCGTATCGTTGTTCAGGCCACTGAGATCGTGAGTGCGGATGAGCCGGTTGTTGATATCTACAAACTCGCAAAATTCCAACGTTCAAACCAAGATACTTGTATTAACCAACGTCCACTTGTGCGTGTTGGTGATAAGGTTTCCGGTGGTGACATTATTGCTGATGGTCCATCTACTGATATGGGGGAATTGGCTCTTGGTCGTAACATGACTGTGGCTTTCATGCCTTGGAATGGTTACAATTTCGAAGATTCAATCCTGATTAATGAGCGCGTTGTTCGTGATGATGTGTATACATCTATTCATTTGGAGCAGTTCGATGTGATGGCACGTGACACACGTTTGGGCGCAGAAGAAATTACGCGTGATATTCCAAATGTTGGTGAAGAAGCGCTGAAACATCTTGATGAAGCCGGTATCGTTCATATTGGCGCAGAAGTTCACCCAGGTGATATTCTTGTCGGTAAAGTGACGCCAAAAGGCGAGTCGCCTATGACACCGGAAGAAAAATTGCTTCGTGCAATCTTTGGTGAAAAAGCGGCGGATGTTAAAGATACATCTCTACGCCTTCCACCGGGTGCATCGGGTACAATCGTTGAAGTTCGCGTCTTTAACCGTCGCGGCGTTGATAAAGATGCGCGTGCATTGTCGATTGAACAAGATGAAATTGAACGTCTTGCAAAAGACCGTAATGATGAGCGTCGTATTCTGGAAGATGGCTTCTATGATCGTCTTGCAGAAATGCTTGATGGGCAGGAGGCGGCTTCTGCACAGAAAGATGTTGGTCTGAGGAAGGGTGATGCTATTACCCGCGTTGTATTGGATGATGTGAAGCGTGGTTACTGGCGTCAAATTGCAGTTGCTGATGAAACGCGTATGTCGGAAATCGAAGCAATGTCAGAAACATTTGATTCTGCTGTTGATGATCTTAAAGAGCGTTTCGAAAACAAAGTTGAGAAACTTCAGCGTGGTGATGAATTATTACCGGGCGTGATGAAGATGGTTAAAGTCTTCGTAGCGGTTAAACGTAAGATGCAACCTGGCGATAAAATGGCTGGTCGCCATGGTAACAAAGGTGTTGTTTCCCGTATTATGCCACAAGAAGATATGCCGTATCTTGAAGATGGCCGTACTGTTGATATCGTGCTGAACCCACTTGGTGTTCCATCACGTATGAACGTTGGTCAGATTCTAGAAACACATCTTGGTTGGGCGTCTTTGAATATTGGTAGACAAATTGGTGAGATCATCGATGCGTTCCAAGATCAAAAAGCCATTACCTCTGATGAGCGTAAAACTCTGGATGATAAGCTTGAAGGCGTTTACGGTGATCGTGAATTCAAAAACAAGGTTCAGGTTCTTGATGACAAAGAAGTCGTTGAAATGGCCAATAACCTTCGTGAAGGTGTGCCGATGGCAACGCCGGTCTTTGATGGTGCGAATGAGGATGATATTTCTGAGCTTCTTGAAAAAGCAGGTCTGAATACATCAGGGCAGATGCGTTTGATTGATGGTCGTACTGGTGAATATTTCCACCGTGATGTGACTGTTGGTGTGATGTATATGCTGAAACTTCATCACTTGGTTGATGATAAAATTCATGCACGTTCAATCGGGCCATATTCACTCGTGACGCAACAACCACTTGGCGGTAAAGCCCAGTTTGGTGGACAGCGTTTCGGAGAGATGGAAGTTTGGGCTCTACAAGCGTACGGCGCTGCATATACTTTGCAGGAAATGCTGACGGTAAAGTCTGATGATGTTGCCGGTCGTTCTAAAGTGTACGAGGCAATCGTGCGCGGTGAAGACAACTTCGAAATCGGTATTCCGGAAAGTTTCAACGTTCTAACCAAAGAACTGCGCGCCTTGTGTCTGAATATTGATTTGAAACAAAGCAGCAAGTCTTAGGAGAGATCAATGGAGAAGCCATTTACTGAATTATTATCGTCTGAGGATGGAAACGACTGGAGAGAATGTTTTAAGGTAGCTTCTTGTAATATTTTTCATACTATGAATACAGCCAGAGATATTCTTGAAGAAACTCGTGGGCGTGGTAACCGTCATGATTCTAAAGATTTGATAGAAGTTACAAAATTGATTTTAAAAGAAAACCTAAGACTAAAAGAAGGTGAAGCATAATGAACGAACTCATGAACTTATTTGGTCAACCAACAGGACCACAAAGCTTTGACAGCTTACGTATTTCTATCGCGTCACCGCAACAGATCAGCTCTTGGTCTTTTGGTGAAGTGAAAAAGCCGGAAACAATTAACTATCGTACATTTAAACCTGAAAAAGATGGTTTGTTTTGTGCACGTATCTTCGGCCCTGTGAAAGATTATGAATGTTTGTGCGGTAAATATAAGCGCATGAAATATAAAGGCATCATTTGTGAAAAATGTGGTGTTGAAGTGACATTGACCAAAGTGCGTCGTGAGCGCATGGGTCATATTGATCTTGCCTCTCCTGTTGCACATATCTGGTTCTTGAAATCATTGCCATCGCGTATTGGCCTGATTATGAACATGACGCTGAAAGAGCTTGAACGCGTTCTTTACTTTGAAAATTTCATCGTGATTGAGCCGGGCATGACACCTCTAAAGCCATTCCAGCTTTTGTCTGAAGAAGAATATTACGACGCTCAAGACGAGTACGGCGAAGAAAATTTTCGCGCTGGTATTGGCGCAGAAGCCATGAAGGAAATGCTTTGCGACATGGATATGGAAGCCGAGCTTGTTCAAGTTGAAGAAGATCTTCGCGAAACAAATTCAGAAGCCAAACGTAAGAAACTTGTGAAACGCCTTAAACTGCTTGAAGCGTTTATCAATTCTGGTACACGCCCTGAATGGATGATTTTGGACGTTGTTCCTGTTCTTCCGCCAGAGTTGCGCCCGCTTGTTCCACTTGATGGTGGCCGTTTTGCGACATCAGATCTTAACGATCTTTATCGTCGTGTGATTAACCGTAACAACCGTTTGAAACGCCTGATGGAACTTCGCGCACCTGACATTATCGTGCGTAACGAAAAACGTATGTTGCAAGAATCTGTTGATGCATTGTTTGATAACGGCCGTCGCGGTCGTGTGATTACCGGCGCGAATAAGCGTCCGTTGAAATCCTTGTCAGATATGCTTAAAGGGAAGCAAGGTCGTTTCCGTCAAAACCTTCTTGGTAAGCGTGTTGATTATTCAGGCCGTTCGGTGATCGTTGTTGGTCCTGAGCTGAAGCTGCATCAGTGTGGTTTGCCGAAAAAAATGGCGTTGGAGCTGTTTAAACCGTTTATCTATCATAAACTTGAAATCTATGGCATGGCCTCCACTGTTAAGGCTGCGAAGAAGATGGTTGAAAAGGAACGTCCGGAAGTTTGGGATATTCTTGAAGAAGTTATCCGTGAGCATCCAATCATGCTTAACCGTGCGCCAACATTGCACAGACTCGGAATTCAGGCGTTTGAACCGATTTTGATCGAAGGTAAAGCGATACAGCTTCACCCATTGGTTTGTACAGCCTTTAACGCTGACTTTGACGGTGACCAAATGGCTGTTCACGTGCCGCTATCTATTGAGGCGCAAATCGAAACACGTTGCTTGATGATGGCAACAAATAACATCCTGTCTCCTGCGAACGGTAAGCCGATTATTGTTCCGTCTCAGGATATTATTTTGGGTCTTTATTATTTATCCATCGCACAAGATGGTAAAAAAGGTGAAGGTATGATTTTTCGCGGTGTCGGTGAGATCATGCATGCGCTTGAAAATAATGTGGTTTCATTACATGCGAAAGTTAAGTGTCGTTATCATGGCGTTGATGCCAATGGTGATCGCGAAACAGTAATCGTTGAATCTACACCAGGGCGGATGATATTTTCTGAGCTATTACCACGTCATCCAAAGGTTCCATTTGATTTGCTGAATCAAATTCTTACGAAAAAAGAAATTTCAGACATGATTGATATTGTTTATCGTCACTGTGGTCAAAAAGAAACGGTTATATTCTGTGATCGTATGATGAAACTTGGTTTCAAATATGCGTGTATTTCCGGTATTTCCTTTGGTAAGGATGATTTGATTATTCCTGATGCGAAGAAAACACTTGTTGCAGAAGCAAAAGCGCAAGTTGGTGAATTCGAAAAGCAATATATGGATGGTCTGATTACCAAAGGCGAGAAATATAACAAGGTTATAGATGTATGGTCACGTTGTACGGATGATGTCGCAACTGCAATGATGGACGGAATTTCCGATACAACTGGTAAAATGAATGCTGTATATATGATGGCACATTCCGGTGCGCGTGGTTCTGCTGCGCAGATCCGCCAGCTTGCTGGTATGCGTGGTTTGATGGCTAAGCCGTCTGGTGAAATCATTGAAAACCCGATTATTTCGAACTTTAAAGAAGGTCTGTCGGTTCTTGAATACTTTAACTCCACCCATGGTGCGCGTAAAGGTTTGGCTGATACGGCATTGAAGACTGCGAACTCTGGTTATCTGACACGTCGTTTGGTTGATGTTGCACAAGATGCGATTATCACAGAATATGATTGTGGTACGGAGCGCGGTATCAGTATGCGTCCGGTTATGAACGGTGCAGATGTTGCTGTTCCTGTTTCTGAACGCGTTCTTGGGCGTGCAGCTGCTGTTGATATTATCCATCCGTCATCTGGTGATATTCTTATTAAAGCCGGTCAGCTTATGGATGAGCCGATGTCAGAAAGCGTTGATGATGCAGGTATTCAAGAAGTTCTTGTTCGCTCTGTTTTAACATGTGAAGCATCGCATAACGGTGTTTGTGGAAAATGTTATGGACGTGATCTTGCGCGTGGTACTGAGGTAAACCTTGGTGAAGCGGTTGGTGTTGTGGCTGCACAATCTATTGGTGAGCCAGGAACTCAGCTTACGATGCGTACATTCCACATTGGTGGTGCGGCGCAGAAGAGCGTAGAGCGTTCACATATCGAAGCCAATATTGACGGAAAGATTGAGATTCGTAACAAGAATGTCGTTACAAATTCCGAAGGTGTTGAAATCGTTATGGGTAGAGATTCTGAGATTGTTATTCTGGATAAAAATGGTGACGAAAAATCAACGCAACGTGTACCATATGGTTCTCGTTTGTTCGTGAAGGATAAAGGTAAGGTTAAAGCCGGCGAGAAAATGGCCGAGTGGGACCCATACACATTGCCTGTTATTACTGAAAAGGACGGTGTTGCACACTTCTTTGACTTGGTGGAGGGCGTTTCAGTTACTGATAATGTTGATGAAGCAACCGGTATTTCTTCTAAGAAGGTTATCGATTGGCATTCGCAGCCTAAGGGTGGTGAATTGAAGCCACGTATTTCCTTGCTGGATAGCAAGGGTGAGATTCTTACCTTGAAAAATACGATGCCAGCGAATTATTATCTTGCTGCTGATGCCGTTTTATCGGTTGAAAATGAGCAAGAAGTTAAGGCTGGTGACATTATTGCCCGTATTCCGCGCGAGACATCTAAAACACGTGATATTACAGGGGGGCTTCCTCGTGTTGCCGAATTGTTCGAAGCGCGTATTCCGAAGGACTTTGCGGTTATCTCTGAAATGGACGGTTATGTTGAATTTGGTAAAGACTATAAGTCCAAGCGTCGCATCGTTGTTCGTCCCGCGGACGCGGATGCTGAAGCATCAGAATACCTTATCCCTAAAGGTCGCCATTTGGCCGTTCATGAAGGTGATTTCGTGCGTAAGGGTGATCCGCTTCTAGATGGTGCGCTTGTACCACATGATATCTTGAATATTATGGGTGTTGAGGCCTTGGCTGAATACCTAACACAAGAAGTTCAGGATGTTTACCGTCTGCAAGGGGTGAAAATCAACGACAAGCATATTGAAGTGATTGTTCACCAAATGATGCAAAAAGTTGAGGTCACATCTGTTGGTGATTCAACGTATCTGATTGGAGAAACAGAGGATCGTGAAGAGTTTGACATTATAAGACGCAAGCATATCGAAGATGGCAAAACACCACCTGAAGGTAAGCCTATCTTGCAAGGTATTACGAAAGCCTCATTGCAGACACGTTCATTCATCTCTGCTGCATCATTCCAGGAAACAACACGTGTTCTTACGGATGCTGCTGTGAATGGTAAGGTTGACCGTCTACATGGTTTGAAGGAAAATGTGATCGTTGGGCGTCTGATCCCTGCTGGTACAGGAGCGTTTGTTAATACGATCAAACGTCTGGCCGCTGATCGTGATGCTGCTGTGATTGCAAGCATGCCAAAACCTGAAGCATTGGAAGCACCAAGTGAGGATGCATTGCCTGAAGGTGTTGAAATTGAAGCGAGTAGCGATGGAAAAGAAGCTGCAAACGGTTAGTTTTGACAACTATATATCTTATTTAAAGAGAGCTGAAAGGCTCTCTTTTTTATTAAAACAGGCTTTATTTTTTTTTAGGTAAATATTGTCTGAAGCCTTAAGTTTTGTCGGGCGTTTAGTTTTATTTACTTTTTAGCAAAACTTTCCTTGACGAAAGAGAATCTTTCCCTTATATTCCGCGCCATTGTGATGGGCGTTCCGAGAGTTCCGTAGGAGTAGTAGGGGCGTGCAACATCTGAAAATAAAGAGTTTTAGTTTCACATCTTTAGCGTGGTTTAAAACTTATCAGATGCTCTGCGGAATTTTCTCTCTGTCGACACGTTTTAGTGTTTGACAAGAGTGACAAATCCGCGCTAAATGCCTCCGTCTAAAGAAATGATAAAAGAATTTAAGAAGGTTTGATATGCCAACCATTCAACAATTGATTCGTAAGCCTCGTAAGAAGCCTGTGAAAGCTAAAAAAACTAAAGCGCTACAGGGTAATCCTCAGCGTCGTGGCGTTTGTACGCGCGTATATACAACGACACCAAAGAAGCCTAACTCTGCTTTGCGTAAGGTTGCCAAGGTTCGTTTGACAACAGGTGCTGAAGTTATCTGTTATATCCCTGGTGAAGGCCATAACTTGCAAGAGCATGCTGTTGTTCTTGTGCGTGGCGGTCGTATTAAAGATTTGCCGGGTGTGCGTTATACAATTGTCCGTGGGACGTTGGATACGCAAGGTGTTAAAGATCGTAAACAATCACGTTCGCGCTATGGTGCGAAGCGTCCGAAGTAGGGGAAAAATAAATGTCACGTCGTCGTAAAGCTGAGAAACGCGTTATTTTGCCGGATCCACAATTTGGTGATCTTGTTTTGTCTAAATTTATCAACAACGTTATGTTGGCTGGTAAAAAGTCTACTGCTGAGGGTATCGTTTACGGTGCGCTTGAGACTTTGGATGGAAAGAAGCCTGTTAACGAAAACAAGAAGTCAGATGACTCTTCTGAGAATGATGCTCCGGCTGTCGCATATAAAAGCGTTGGTCTGCATTTCTTTCATGACGCATTGAAAAACGTTAAGCCTCGTCTTGAGGTTCGTTCACGTCGTGTCGGTGGTGCAACCTATCAGATCCCTGTTGAGGTTCGCTCTGATCGCTCGCTTGCTCTTGCGATGCGTTGGATCATTGATGCAGCGCGTAAGCGCGGCGAGAATACAATGAAGGATCGTTTGGCGGCTGAGCTTTATGATGCAGCGAATGAACGCGGTTCTGCAGTTAAGAAACGCGATGACACACATAAAATGGCTGATGCGAACAAGGCATTTGCACATTACCGCTGGTAGTAGAGAAAGAATAAGATTATGGCACGCGAACATAAAATCGAGAATTATCGTAACTTTGGTATCATGGCTCACATTGATGCGGGTAAAACCACAACAACTGAGCGCGTTTTGTACTATTCAGGTAAGTCACACAAAATTGGTGAAGTGCATGATGGCGCGGCGACTATGGACTGGATGGAGCAAGAGCAAGAGCGCGGTATTACTATTACCTCTGCTGCGACGACAACATTCTGGGATGCGCCAAAAGGTTCTCAATATGAAGACCAGCGCTTCCGTCTAAATATTATTGACACACCGGGACATGTTGACTTCACAATTGAAGTTGAGCGTTCATTGCGTGTTCTTGATGGTGCGATTGCTGTTTTTGATGCAAACGCAGGTGTTGAGCCGCAAACTGAAACTGTTTGGCGTCAAGCTGATAAGTATGAAGTGCCGCGTATGTGTTTCGTGAATAAAATGGATAAAATCGGTGCGGATTTCTATAATACAGTAGAAGAAATCGATACGCGTCTTGGCGCGGTTGCTTGTGTTATTCAATTGCCAATCGGCGCAGAAAATGAATTTGCAGGTATTGTTGATTTGTTGAAAATGAAAGCTGTCGTTTGGGATTCTGAAGATCTTGGCGCGACATATCATGAAGAAGAAATTGCGGCTGATATGCTCGAAAAGGCCAAAGAGTACCGTGAGAAGTTGATTGATCTTGTGATTGATCAAGATGATGCTTTGATGGAAAGTTACCTTGATGGTAAAGAGCCGACAGAGCAAGAATTGAAAGCGTGTATCCGTAAAGGTACTGTTGCTGGTGATTTTGTTCCTGTTATTTGTGGTTCTGCATTCAAAAATAAAGGTGTTCAGCCTATGTTGGACGCGGTTGTTGAATATTTGCCGTCACCACTTGATATTGGTGAAATAAAAGGTCTGAAGATTGATTCTGATGAAGAAGAAATGCGCGCTCCTAGTGATGACGCACCGTTCTCTGCTTTGGCATTTAAAATTATGAATGACCCGTTTGTTGGTTCACTAACATTTGCACGTATTTATTCAGGTACAATCGAATCCGGTTCTTACGTTAAGAACTCTGTTAAGGATAAGCGCGAGCGCGTTGGTCGTATGCTTCTTATGCATTCCAATAATCGTGAAGAGCTTGCCGAAGCACATGCTGGTGATATTGTTGCGTTCGTTGGTATGAAAGATACAACAACAGGCGATACACTTTGTGATATGCAAAACCCTGTTGTTCTTGAGCGCATGGAATTCCCTGAGCCGGTTATTGAAATCGCGATTGAGCCGAAAACAAAGGCTGACCAAGAGAAAATGTCTACGGCACTTCAACGTTTGGCTGCGGAAGATCCGTCTTTCCGTGTTTCTGTTGATCATGAATCAGGTCAAACGATTATGCGCGGTATGGGTGAGCTTCATCTTGATATCCTTGTTGATCGTATGAAGCGTGAATTTAAAGTTGAGGCAAGCATTGGTGCGCCGCAGGTTGCTTATCGTGAAACAATTACGAAAAGGGCAGAAATCAGCTATACCCATAAAAAGCAAACAGGTGGCTCCGGTCAGTTCGCGAAAATCGAGCTTGTCTTTGAACCATCCGAGCCAGGCGAAGGTTTCGTGTTCGAATCCAAAGTTGTTGGTGGTAATGTTCCTAAGGAATATATACCGGGTGTTGAAAAAGGGCTTAAGACCGCTAAGGAAACAGGTATTATTGCTGGTTTCCCTGTGTTGGACTTTAAAGTGACTTTGGTTGATGGCGGGTATCATGATGTTGACTCATCTGTTATGGCTTTCGAAATTGCGGCAAAAACGGCCTTTAAAGAAGGCATGGCTGCTGCTGGTGCTAAATTACTGGAGCCTATGATGAAGGTCGAGGTTGTTACACCTGAAGACTATATGGGTGATATCATTGGTGATTTGAATTCACGTCGTGGACAGGTTAATGCGATGGATGACCGTGGTAATGCGAAAGTTATTACTGCGATGGTTCCATTAGCGAATATGTTTGGTTACATCAATACATTGCGTTCTATGTCACAAGGTCGTGCGAATTACTCAATGCAGTTTGATCATTATGAACAAGTTCCTGAGCAAATTGCACAGGAAGTTAAAGAAAGTTTAGGTGCGTAAGCGCTGTAAAATATACAAAGAAAAGGAGACATTATCATGTCAAAAGAAAAGTTTGAGCGGACGAAGCCGCATTGTAATATCGGAACGATTGGTCACGTTGACCATGGTAAGACGACGCTGACAGCGGCGATCACGAAGTATTTCGGTGAGTTCATGGACTATGACCAAATCGATGGTGCGCCAGAAGAAAAAGCACGTGGTATCACGATTTCAACGGCTCACGTTGAGTATGAAACAGATGCACGTCACTATGCGCACGTTGATTGCCCAGGACATGCTGACTATGTTAAGAACATGATCACAGGCGCGGCGCAAATGGATGGTGGTATTCTTGTTGTGAATGCAGCAGACGGCCCGATGCCACAAACTCGTGAGCACATCTTGCTTGCACGCCAAGTTGGCGTTCCTGCGCTTGTTGTTTTCATGAACAAAGTTGACCAAGTTGATGATGATGAGCTTTTGGAGCTTGTTGAAATGGAAATTCGTGAGCTTCTAACATCTTATGATTTCCCTGGCGACGATATTCCAATTATCTCAGGTTCAGCGCTTGCTGCTCTTGAGGGCCGTGATCCTGAAATTGGCGAGAACAAAATCCGCGAATTGATGGAAGCTGTTGATAAATATATTCCTCAGCCAAAGCGCGAAGTTGATAAAGATTTCTTGATGCCAGTTGAGGATGTGTTCTCCATTTCCGGTCGTGGAACTGTTGCGACAGGTCGTATCGAGCAAGGTATTTTGAACATCAATGACGAAATCGAAATCGTTGGTATTCGCGATACAACAAAAACTGTTTGTACAGGTGTTGAAATGTTCCGCAAGCTGCTTGATCGCGGTGAAGCCGGTGACAATATTGGTGCTCTTCTACGTGGTACAAAGCGTGAAGATATTGAGCGTGGCCAGGTTCTTTGTAAGCCCGGTTCAATCAAGCCACACACAAAATTCACAGCCGAAGCGTATATTTTGTCCAAAGATGAGGGTGGTCGTCACACACCATTCTTCACAAAATATCGCCCGCAGTTCTACTTCCGTACAACTGATGTGACAGGTGAAGTAACATTGCCAAGTGGCACCGAAATGGTGATGCCAGGTGATAACATCAACAATATGGAAGTTACATTGATTGCACCAATCGCGATGACTGAAGGCCTCCGTTTCGCTATCCGCGAAGGCGGTCGCACAGTTGGCGCTGGCGTGGTTAGTAAAATTGTTGAGTAATTTATAGGCGCTCTTTCCTGATCTGCTGTGTTACTTGTTTAGTTTACTAAACGTTGTAACTTACGTCTGGCAGAATAGGGAATTGTTTTATAAATAATGGAACGAATTCCAAAAGCCCTGCTTATTTAGTGGGGCTTTTCTATGGTGAGTGTATTCGAAGGAACGTTTTTGTTTTCCTCTTTCCATATGGGTGTTATATTGAAAGAAAAGGAAGTATTGAATTATGCGTTTTGCTATTATGTTATGTTGTTTGTTCTTTGTAAGTGTGCCTGTTGCTCATGCTGCGTCTGCTTCTGGTAGCGATGTTGTGTCTAAACCTAAGATGTCGGTGAGTGATTTAATGAGATGGCAGAGGACGCTTACGCAGTTCACAAAGCATTACGATGATACTCTGGTTCGTATTCGCCGTGGATCTGATCAGCTGGATTTCGACATTAGGAGTATGCGCCATTATTATGCGCGGTCTGAATATTATATGCCATTTTCGAAAGGCATTTTGGATGAAATGACGGAGTATGCATATATTGTTGATACTTCTAATGATAGGGAAGAGGTCAATGAATCTTTGCTTCGGTATAAAGAATTGGTTTGGGCGCATTTGATTAATCTTGATGTTCTTACCTTTGCTATAACAATGAGCCGTATTGATGCGCGTTACGGTGATGAAATTCTTTTTAAAGATGTTGAGCGTGCATTGCTTAAAGATATCCTTTATGAGAATGTAAAATGTGAAAAGCCTAAGCTCGCGTGCCGTATTGTTAGTTATGGTGAGGAAACCTATATTCTTGGTCGGGTTGGGGGCACTCTTAAGCAGAGTAAAATTTATGAGGTTAATGGGCTGTATTATAATGTTCATGACCTGATAAAAGATGGTAAAGAGATTCAAGTCTACATTGATGTTACTGTGCCTATTGTGAACGTTATGAAACGGCAAGCTGTACAGGATAGTAGTGCAGATGTGTCGATCCACCCGCAATAATTTGGGGTGTTCCGCAGTTATCCATTTTTTATAATATCTGGTGATACTCTTTTATGAATCGTATTTTCCCTCTATCAATATAGTGGAGGACTTTGCTATATTTGCGGTGTCAGCTAATAAAATATGTAAGGATTGCAATGTCATATCATACAGCATTACATGCTGCGCATGTATCATTATCGGCTAAAATGGGCGAATTTGCAGGTTATGATATGCCACTATATTATGGTCTCGGGGTAAAACGAGAGCATGAATGGGTGCGTGAAAATGCAGGTTTGTTTGATGTGTCGCATATGGGGCAGGTCAGCCTTACAGGTAAAGGCACGCAAGATTTATTGGAGCGTTTAACGCCGTCTTCTTATGATAAGCTTGGTATAAACCGTATGAAATATACTGTCCTTATGAATGAAGAGGGTGGCATTATTGATGATCTTATGGTTACGAAAACTGCTGATGATGAATTTCACCTTGTGATTAATGCGGGCTGTAAAGACAAAGACATTGCGTGGATTAAAGAAAACCTCACTGATGGTATTGAATTTAAACATTACGATGATTGGGCGTTGATGGCTCTGCAAGGGCCAAAGGCTGAGGGCATTATCAAAGACGTGCTTGGCATTGATTTGTCAGACACCCCGTATATGAGCCTTTGGTATAAGGATTACTCCATGTTTATCAGTCGTGTTGGCTACACGGGTGAAGACGGTTTTGAAATCAGCGTTCAAAATGATGACGCGGTTGATCTATGGAATAAATTACTGTCCCATGACGCGGTGGAGCCTATTGGCTTGGCGGCACGGGATTCTTTGCGTCTTGAAATGGGCTATTGCCTGTATGGCCATGATATAGACAGCAAGACAACACCGATTGAGGCTGGCATTGGCTGGGTTATGGGCAAGGCGAATACTGGTTTTATTGGCGCGGATAAGGTGTTGCCGCAAAAAGATAATGGTGTCACGAAAAAGCGCGTTGGCATTAAGTTGACGGGCAAGGGCATCGCACGCGAAGGTGCGGAAATCCGTAATTTGGAAGATGAAGTTATTGGTGCGTTAAGCAGTGGCGGGTTCTCACCGTCTTTGAATGTCTCGATCGGGCAGGGTTATGTCCCAACAGAGTATGCAGATGCAGGGCAGAGTCTTTTTGTGACTGTACGTGGGCGTAATATTGAAGCGGAAGTTTCTAAAATGCCTTTTATGTCGCCTAAAACTAAAGCAATGAAATAAATTAGAATAATGGGAGTTAAAATGGCTGATTTTAAATATACGAAGGATCACGAATGTGTCTATGTTGATGGTGATATCGCCTCTGTAGGGATCACACAACACGCGCAGGATGCACTTGGGGACTTGGTGTTCATTGAATTACCAGAGACAGGTAAGAGCGTTGTTGTGGGTGATGAGGTTGCTGTTGTTGAATCGGTTAAGACTGCGGCGGAGGTTTATACGCCTGTTGCCGGTGAAATCGTTGAGGTGAATACACCAATTTCTGATGAGTTGGAGCTTATATCTTCACCGATTAATGAAAATGGTTGGTTGGTGAAGCTGAAGATTTCCGATGCCTCTGCGTTGAACGCTCTGATGGATAGCGCGGCTTACGATGCTTATCTTAAGGAAATTGATTAAGTTCGAAGAATGAGAAGGGATTATATTATGCATTACAATAAAGTTTTAGGTTACCTGTGTGTTACGGCGAGCATGGCATTGATGGGATGTTCTACAATCACAACAGGTGTGTCACAGCCCTTCACGGTGAATACACCGATGGCAGATGGTGCAAAATGTATATTGAAGGATTCTAAAGGCGCGCAGTGGGTTATGAATGCGACGCCAATGACTTTGGAAGTTAGAAAAGGCGATGGCCCGATGACTGTTAGCTGTTCTAAAGCTGGCTTTAATGATGCGGAAGTTGTCGTGGAAGAGGGGCTTGCTGGTATGACCTTCGGTAATATTCTCTTGGGCGGCGGTATTGGTATTGTCGTTGATTCTGTTTCAGGTGCGGCGCAGGAATATCCTGACGCTGTATCTGTATGGTTAGAGCCTAAGCAGTTCGCGTCAAAGGCATCGGCTGATAAATGGAGCGCGGCAAAGCAGGCATTTGATGATGCACAAGCGGCCAAGATTAAAAACGTACAAGGTCAATCTTCGTCAAATTATTCGCCACAATCCGGTAATGAGTAGAGTAAGCAGGGAAAATAAATGAGATATCTTCCGCAGACAGATAAATCACGTGCAGAAATGTTGAAAACCGTTGGGGTGGACAGTGTTGATGCACTTTATACTGATATCCCGAAATCTGCCTTTGTTGATGGTTTGGCCGATTTGCCTGATCATCAGGGAGAGCTGGAGGTTGAGCGCGCTTTATCGGTGATGGCGGCGAAGAATATTGCTGCGTCCGATGTGCCGTTTTTCCTTGGCGCTGGCACGTATTTTCATCATATTCCCGCCAGTGTTGACCACATTATACAACGTAGCGAATTCTTAACCGCATATACGCCGTATCAACCGGAAATCGCGCAAGGCACGTTACAGGCTTTGTTTGAATTCCAGACATTTATTGCGCAATTAACGGGGCAGGATATTGCCAATGCGTCTTTGTATGATGGTTCAACGGCTGCAACCGAGGCTGCCCTTATGGCGATGCGCATTACCAAGCGTAAAAAAGTTGTCATAGGAACGCCGCTGCACCCGCATTACCGTGATGTATTGGCCAGTTATATGGGCAATATTGATGACAGCGTACTGGCTGATGGCGACCCTGATGATGAGACGGCCTGTGTGATTGTGCAATCACCCGACTTTTTCGGCTGCCCGCATAAATATGATGCATGGCGTAAGAAATGCGATGCAACAGGCGCTTTGCTGGTTGTTGTTGTGAACGAGATTATATCACTGGGTATGCTGCCCGCGCCAACGCAAGCCGATATTGTGTGCGGCGAAGCGCAAAGCATTGGTGTCGCGATGAGCTATGGTGGCCCGCATCTGGGGTTCTTTGCTTGCCGTGATAAATATTTGCGCCAAATGCCCGGGCGTCTATGCGGTATGACCGAAGATGTAGATGGTAAGCGCGGCTTTGTCCTGACACTCTCCACGCGGGAACAACATATCCGCCGTGAAAAGGCGACATCGAATATTTGTACTAATCAGGGGCTTTGCGCGCTGGCTTTTACCGTGCATATGAGTTTGCTGGGCGAGGGCGGTTTCAAGAAACTTGCGCGGTTAAATCATGAGGCGGCTTGTCGCTTGGCGGATGCACTTGGCTCTATTGATGGTGTTAGTGTTATCAGTAAGCATTTCTTTAATGAATTTATTATAGAATTGCCAAAGCCTGCTTCCATTGTTGTTGAAGATTTGGCAACGTGTAATATTATTGGTGGTTACGCTCTGGAGGGTAATCAGCTATTGGTTACGGCGACGGAAATGACGACGGAGGCGCATATTCAAGAGTTTATCGAAACGCTGTCCGAGATTTTGTGAATTTTTATATAAGAGGGAAATAAAATGGGAAATACGACGTTTATTATTACATTTGTTCTGGTGGGACTAAGTATTGTTTTGGGCGGTTTTGTGTTTATTTCGACACAGCTAATGCCAAAGTATAATACCGCACAAAAGGCGATCAAATGCACAAACCCAGAGGCAACAATTAGCTTTCTAATAGATGATGAAAACCGTACCGTTATTATGGCGGGTGAATTGCTTCCTCCGAAAACAATTACTATATTTAACAAAACGGCGATTTCAGCAAAATGGTTGCATAGCAATGAGCAAACAAAGATCTTTCTTGATCGTATTGCTGGTCGCCTTCTTGTTGAAATATCGGATAAGCTTGCGAATGAACATATTGAAAAATTTGACTGTAGTGCGGTTTCTGTTCGTTTTTAGGATAATTACTCTTAAGTCATAAAGGTTTGTATAAATGACAAATGCTGAAAATCGTGGATTACACTATGAAGAAAGTCTGCTGTGGGAGAAGGAACAGGGTGATACTTCCGGTGTGGATTTGCCGCCTCTTGAAAACATGCCTTCACGCACAGGTGTAGAACAGCGCAAAACTATAGGTTTACCACAGCTTAGCGAACCTGAAATTGTTCGGCACTTTGTGCGGATGAGTACATGGAACTATTCCATCGATCATGGGTTTTTCCCATTAGGATCTTGCACGATGAAGCATAACCCGCGCTTGAATGAAAAAGTGGCACGTTTGTCAGGATTCGCACATGCACATCCGATGCAACCTGTTTCTACGGCGCAAGGTGCGTTGGAGCTGATGCATGAATTGCAACATTGGCTGGCGGAGCTGACGGGATTGCCGGGTGTGTGTCTTTCTCCTGCTGCGGGTGCGCATGGTGAGCTTGCCGGTATGATGACCATTGCGCGCGCGCATGAACAGCAAGGCAATGCTCATAAGAAAATTATACTTACTCCTGATTCGTCGCACGGTACAAATCCTGCAACAGCCGTAATGTGTGGCTATGAGGTACGCAGTATCTCTACCAAAGGCACAGGGCGTTTGACGGTTGAGGCGTTTAAAGAGGCTTTATATAAGACCGATGATAAGGGCGCGGATATCGCGGGCATGATGGTGACCAACCCTAATACCTGCGGTTTGTTTGAAACCAATATTCTGGAGATATCCGATTTGCTGCATGAGGCAGGTGGTTATTTCTATTGCGATGGTGCGAATTTTAATGCGGTGGTCGGTAAAGTGCGCCCTGCGGATTTTGGTGCGGATGTGATGCATATCAATTTGCACAAAACATTCTCGACGCCTCATGGCGGTGGTGGTCCTGGCTCTGGCCCGATTTGCTGCACGGAAGAATTGGCGCAATATATGCCTGTGCCTACGGTTATTAAGGCAGAGGATGGTTCTTACGCGCTAGAAGGCGTTGATGATCGCCCGACAACGCTTGGCGTGTTGAAGGCCTTTCAAGGGCAGTTCGGTATGCATGTGCGTGCCTTGTCTTATATGATGTCTCATGGCGCGGATGGTTTGCAACAAGTATCAGAGGATGCAGTGTTGAATGCGAACTATGTTCTGAAGCAGCTTTCCGATGATTATCACGTGCCTTTTGACGGACCGTGTATGCATGAATGTTTGTTGACTGATAAGAAGCAGAAAGAATATGGTGTCTCTACTCTGGATATTGCGAAGGCTTTGGTTGAATATGGTTATCACCCGATGACGATTTACTTTCCGCTGGTTTTACAAGGTACAATGTTGATTGAGCCCACTGAAACCGAGAGCAAAGAGACGCTGGATAGCTTCATTGAAACAATGAAAAATATCGCCGCCGATGCGCGTGATGGCAGGGCAGATAAGTTCCATGATTTCCCGGTTTCCAGCCCGCGTAAGCGTCTGGATGAGGTCAAAGCCGCACGTAAACCAGTCTTGCGGTGGAAAGAGGTTGCTTGAGGTTATTTTTCTCTGGCTATTGGAATATTTTTGGTGTAGTCAATACTCACTCCCATAAAAATTGGTTCTATAGAAATGTGACACAGGTCACGACACGAGCCTTGGGTGAAAGAGTTTTTTGAGAGAAAGAAAATACAAATGGCAAAATCAGGACCGATTAAATTTGTTAATGAAGTCAAAATTGAAGCCAAAAAAGTAACATGGCCGACACGTCAGGAAACAACAGTCAGTATGATTGCGGTTTTCATTATGGTTGTTGTGTCTTCTATTTTTCTATATTTTGCCGATCAAATTATTGCGTATTCTATACGGTTGATTATGGGGCTTGGGCTTTAATAAGTGAGATTAAATGGTGGCGTGAAGGTCATCTGTGTTTTTTAAGAAAAGGATTATATCATGGCTATGCGCTGGTATGTATTACATGTTTATTCGGGCTTTGAGGTAAAAGTATCGGAATCAATTAAGGAAAAAGCTGCGAAGCAGGGGCTTGCTGATTATATAGATGAAATTCTTGTTCCAACGGAAGAAGTCGTCGAAGTTAAACGCGGTCAACGTGTTAGTACAGAACGTAAATTTTTCCCTGGTTATGTTTTGGCAAAACTGGACATGAATGATGATGTTTGGCATTTGATTAGAGACACACCAAAGGTCAGTGGTTTTCTTGGTGCTGGCGGTACACGCCCTGTTGCTATTACTGAACGTGAAGCACAGCGTATCTTGAAACAGGTACAAGAAGGTGTTGATCGCCCACGTCCGTCTGTTGTTTACGATATTGGTGAAGAAGTTAAGGTTACTGACGGGCCGTTCGCATCCTTTAACGGTGTTGTTGAAGAAATTGACGAAGAAAAAGCCAAGTTGAAAGTGTCCGTATCGATCTTTGGGCGTTCAACACCGGTTGAGCTTGAATATGGTCAGGTTGAAAAAATCTAGGCTAGATTTATTACATATCTACATATCGAGTATGTTTTTCATACCATAAGTCTGTCTTTGTTTTTTAGGAGACAGGGTTTATGGTGTGTGAAATTTTAAGTTTTGATGGTAATGATATGGATATTACCCTAAAATGTTGGAACTATGGTGCGGAATAAATGTCTTACAGTTATTTTTTAAGGTGAATTTTA
Source organism: Alphaproteobacteria bacterium (assembly GCA_002401965.1). Classification (GTDB taxonomy): domain Bacteria; phylum Pseudomonadota; class Alphaproteobacteria; order Micavibrionales; family Micavibrionaceae; genus UBA1672. Next base: position 7,953 of record NVUR01000004.1, on the reverse strand, counting down.
CTTTGAAATTGTTTTTGATATTATATTCTAAAGTTTAAGCACACCCACTGAGTACATCTTTTAAAATACCAACACGAAGGAATTGTGATATGGGACAGGGATTACTCAAAAATATTTCAATTAAGCATAAACTTTTATTTGTGGTCATAGTGCCAGTTCTGGCGATACTTGTCCTTGCAGGCGTAAGGATTTATGCTCTTCAATCCGAAACCAAAAGCCATGTTGATACTTCTAAATTGATGGAAGTTTCAATTGCGGCCAATAATTTTGTTCATGAATTACAAAAAGAACGTGGTTTTTCAGCCGGATTTATCGGCAGCAAAGGAAAAAACTTTACGGATGCTTTGTCTAAGCAGCGCAAAGTTACGGATAAAAAACGTGCTGATTTTACAGTTGTATATAGTTCAGTGGATATTGAACGCTTTGGTAAGAAATATAATGAAGTTTTGAGCAAGGCTCTGGATGATCTTGGGCGTATTGAAGAGGTTCGTAAAAGTGTGGACGGATTGAATATGCCACTTGGTAAAGTTGTTGGTTATTACACGCACATGAATGCTGACTTTTTGGCAATTAATGGCTCTGCGTTGTTTATTGTTAAGGATCCGGATGTTTTACGGGATGTTTCAACATATTTGGGCTTCTTGCAATCGAAGGAGCGCGCAGGCATTGAACGTGCCGTGGGTGCGGTTGGTTTCAGCAAGGGGTGGAATGTTTCATTATCATCAAGATTGTTAAATTTAATTACCGTTCAAGATACTTATCTAGATGTTTTTGAAACCTATGCGACTGATGAGGAATTGGAGTTTTATCATAAAAAAATCAAGGATGAATCCTTCGTAAAGACACAAAAAATGCGCGATATTGCATTATCTGGTAAAACTGACACATCTGTTGATGCGAATGAGTGGTTTGTAACCTTAACTCATAAAATTAATATCTTAAAGGATATTGAAAATCACCTTGCGGAAGATGTATTGCATATATCCACTGAACATGCGGCACGTTCTTTTACGGAACGGAATATCTATGTTTTGGTGTTTGGTATTTTGCTTATTATTATCTACTTTATGACCTCTACTATTATCAAGGATCTTCTGGGTGGAATAAAGAGTACAGAAGGTATTATGACAGCATTATCGCAGGGAAATGTTGGGACGGAGATTAGGGGAGGAGAGCGTAGAGATGAAATAGGGGCGATGGCGCGTTCTCTCGAAATTCTAAAACAAGGCTTGATAGAAAAAAGCAATTTAGAGGAAGAGGCTCTTAAGGCGCAGGCGCGGGCTAAACAGGAAAGTAGTCAAATGATTATGGGCTTTGCCGAGAGCTTTGATTCTCAAGTGGGTGGTTTAATCGATTCTTTAACAGCCTCATCAACGGAATTGCAAGGGACTGCCGAGGGAATGCGATCTGTTGCGGATGAAACGTCGCAGGCCAGTCAAACTGTTGCTGCCTCATCAGAGGAGGCGAGTGCTAATGTGAACACTGTTGCCGCCGCGATGGAGGAAATGGCAGCAAGTTCTGGTGCAATTTCGATGCAGATTACTGCGGCGAAAAATAAGTCTAATGATATGACTGTTGACGCGCATGAGGCCAATGAAACAGTTGGAAACCTTAGTTCTTTGGTTGAAGGTATCGGGGAGGTCGTTGTCGCCATTCAAGATATTGCGGAGCAAACAAACCTTTTGGCACTGAATGCAACGATTGAAGCAGCGCGTGCAGGTGATGCAGGGAAAGGCTTTGCTGTTGTTGCGGATGAGGTTAAAAAACTGGCAACAGAGACGGCGCAAAAGACTGAAGAGATAAATGCAAGAATTAATGAGATACAGGGGGCGACTGATGCTTCTGTTTTGGCGATGGGGCGTATTATCTCTAATATTTCTGATATAGACCAATCGATTACGGGGGTTTCCGCCGCTGTTGAAGAACAAAATGCAACAACATCTGAAATTGTTCGCAGTGTATCAGAAGCCTCTATGGGCGTTCAAAATGTATCCCAAATTATTGTGGAGGTTCAAAGAGGCGCTGGTGAGACTGGAAGCTCTGCAAATGCGGTTCTTGATGCTGCGAAACAAGTGTCTAATTTATCTGGTGAACTTAAGGGGGCTGTAGATCAGTTCCTTAATCAGATTAAAGCCGATGATGTTGCTTAGTATTTTCGAAAGAGACGTGTAAAAAAGGGGGCGGTAATACTCTCCTTGTTTAGCTGTTTGTGTCTACATCCATACCTATATCCCAATAAGGCTCTCCTTGTAGCCTATGTACAAGGAAATCAATAAATGTGCGTACGCGGTTTGAAAGATAGGGCGTTGGTGGATATATAACATAGGCATTTAGAGATTCTACCTTATATTCACCCATGATAGGGGTCAGCTTACCGCTTTTGATGTCTTTCCAGACAATAAAGGTTGGTGTTTTTATTATACCCTGTCCATCAATCGCGGCATCGCGCAAAAAATCACCATTATTAGCACTCATTTTTATGTTTACCGATATATTAACCTCTTTGCCATTAGGGGTATTAAATTTCCAAATGGGGCTGGGCATGAGGGTGTATTGTAAAACATGATGTTGTTTGAAATCTTGTGGTGTTTTAGGCTCTCCATATTCTTCTAGGTAAGCAGGGCTGGCGCAAATGACCATCCGAATAGGCGCAATTTTTCGTGCCATTAATGTTGAATCTTTGAGGTTTGAAATTCTGATTGCAAGATCGAATCCTTCCTCAACCAAATTGACGCTACGGTCGGAAAAATCGACACTAATTAATAGCTTTGGGTGTTGCTCTGTAAATTCTCTGATGAGGGGGGATAAATTTTGCAAGCCAAAAGAGAGCGGCACTGAAATTTTTAATGGACCTTCTATTTGTATTTTTTCATTTGATGTCGACGAATTAAGGTCATTCACATCTGCTAGAATTTGTATGGCGCGCTGGTAATAATTCTCTCCTGCTTCGGTAACACTGAAGTGCCTCGTGGTTCTGTGGATAAGCTGAGTTCCAAGGCTGTTTTCAAGTTCTGCAAGGCGACGGCTTAAGGCGGACTTAACAATGTTCATTTGCTTGGCTGCGCGTGTAATGTTCCCTGTTTCTACAATCTTTACAAAAGCAGAGATGTTTTCTAATTGTCCCATATCTATTGTTCCTTATTTTAGTACAAAGAGTTCCTTATATTATCATTTATACCAAAACAGGCAACGGTTATGATGCTGCTTCGGAAATAAAGGGAACATCAGAAGGGTTCTTGGCTGATTACTAAAACAGAGAAACTTAATTTTATTGGAGAATTATAATGAAAAAATTATTACTGGCGACAGCGGCTTTTGCCTCAATAATGTGGGTGGGTGTTGGTGTGGCACATGCTCAAAGCGAATATACAAAAATGCCAGCGGGAATTTATGCGCTGGATAAGTCACATGCCAGTTTGACTTGGAAGGTATCCCATATGGGGCTATCCAATTATACGGCGCGTTTTACAGATTTTGATGCTGATTTGACGTTTAACCCAAAACACCCAGAGCAAAGTAAATTACTGGTGACAATTGACCCGACATCCGTCAAAACGGATTTTCCCTATGTTCAAAAAATGGATTTTGACAAAGAGCTTTCAACGGGTGAGGGCTGGTTTAATGCAGGTAATTTCCCACAAATAAAATTTGTATCGACATCCGTTGAGCGCAAAGAAGATAACACAGGAATTATGCATGGGAATTTAACGTTTCTTGGTGTGACAAAGCCTGTTGCCTTAAATGTACGCTTTAATGCGGCTATGTTGGAGCATCCTATGAATCAAAAGCCAACACTTGGTTTCTCGGCAACGGGGAAAATCAAACGCTCTGATTTTGGTATGGAAACTTACCTTCCTAATATTGGTGATAATGTCACTCTTCTTATTGAAGCTGAGTTTGCAATGGAAAAATAGGGTATATTTTATACTGTTATTGCTGTTTATTGGGCTGTTGTTTGTATCATTCTATGGTGTTGGTTACAGCCCAGTAGATTCTGCGTGTCTTGTCCTTTTGGAGGCGGGCGGGGAGATTACTGTGTAAAATGTGTTTATATTGATTTAATGTAGCCTTGTTTATAATATACCAGTATCATGTCTTTTGTAATTTTAGGTAGATAACCAAATATAATAAAAACCATGGCAAGTCATAATAAAAGTTTAATTACAATTGTAGATTCCCATACGAGTTTTCGTGAAGGGCTGGTCAGTGCTTTATCTCCATTTTATGAGGTTACGCATTATGGTGATAGTCGATCGGCTATTAAAATGCTGACTGAGGACGTGCCAGCAATAATTATTGTCGGCGAGGATGTTAGCCCGTTTAACTCTATTAGTTTTATAATTGAGATACGGAATAACCCTGATCTTAATGCTGTTTCTATATTGCATACAATAAATGAAAAAAACCGACGTTTAATTGAAGATTCTAAGAATACGGGGGTGTCCAATGTTATTATAAAGCCTTTTAAGCCTAATGAGTTAACCGGAAGAGTTTCTTCGCTAATTAATAAAGGTGTTGAAAAGGAATGGGAGGCTCTACCCGATTTGCAGCGCAATGCCTTGCAGACCAGTGTAGGTGTTTTTAACAGTATTAGTGATGCTTTGCTAACGGATGATACGGTTTCTTTCGAAAATGTTAAGGGGAATTGTCAGTCTCTTGTCTCTTCAATAGAGAATAATGACTTTATATCTATTCTGGATGGTGTGCGTAATCATGATGATTATACGTATGCCCATAGCATGCGTGTTGCGACGTTGTTGACGTTGTTGGGGCACGCCGCTGGGTTTAAAAATGATGACCAGCTTATATTGTCCAGTGGAGGATTACTGCATGATGTTGGGAAGATGTATATTCCGCTCGACATTTTGAATAAGCCCGGTCGCCTTACGGAAGAGGAATTTGAAATCATGAAGGGGCATGTTGGCGGGACGATGGAGTATTTGAAGAAGGTGGATAATATTCCGCCTGCTGTTTTTATTATTGCAGAGCAGCATCATGAGAAAATCGATGGAACAGGCTACCCCAATGGTTTAAAGGGGAAAGACCTTAATGAATTGGCGCGGATGGCGGCGGTTGTCGATGTTTTTAGTGCGTTAACAGATCGTCGTGTCTATAAAGATCCAATGTCGACCTCTAAGGCGATTGGCATTATGGTGAATGAAATGGATGGGCATTTGGATCAACATTATATCAAGATGTTTAAAACGATTCTCGTTGATGCAAGATTACTTGTTTAGCATAAAGTTATTTGCTGTCTTCTTTTATCTTTTTTAGTGCCTTCATTAACCCGTTAGCATGAGGGAGGAGGGTGTTTTCATACTCTGGTCGTTGTTCTTCCGAAAATTCGAGGAGCAAGCCAGAAACAAGCTGTTGTGCTTCTTTGCATATATTTTGTTTCTCAAGGGTTCTGGCTCTCTCAAGCTTTTCATAGCCGATGAGCTTTTGAACGGCGTGATCAAGAACCAGTCTTATACTTTTTCCTGCTCTTGTTAATTTCTTTTGAAAATCTTGGCGTGTAATCACAATAACGGTTGCTGTTTCTATAACTTCAAAGCTTAGATTTGCAGGCTCATCAATGATGAGATATTTTTCTCCAATAATTGTGCCTGCACCAAAACGTTCGACCTCTATTTTTTGATCGTTTTCCATGGTGAATGCTGCAATTGCACCATTTTGAATAACGTAAGCCCGTGCAGTTTCTTCGCCTGCGCGAATTAAAATCTTGCCCGCAGGCAGGCAGCTTCTTTCTAAAACATCTGCACCTTTACTCATCGGTTCCTTCGATTCTCTACTGTTTCACGCGATATGATAGCAGTTATTCTAGTGTCGGGGCAGGTGATATGAATTTTTATCCCCGATATAGTAAGGTTCTTGAATTTATTTTTTCGAGAAAAAGCATTTCTTTTCTTGACAAAATTCTAAAAAAACGTTTAATCAAGCCAATTCTTTGTGGCTATGACATCTGACTAACTATCAGCCTAATACCAAGAAGAGCTGATTTTTAAATTTTATAAGGAGTGTCAGAAATGGCGACAGGAACCGTAAAGTGGTTTAATTCAACTAAAGGCTTTGGCTTTATCGTACCGGATGATGGTGGAAACGATGTGTTTGTACACATCTCTGCTGTTGAACAAGCAGGTATGGGAACTTTGGACGAAGGTCAAAAGCTTTCATATGATCTAACAGAAAACCGTGGTAAGCAAGCCGCCGGTGACCTTAAGGCTGTTGACTAGTCCTAGGCACTATCTAATCGAATTTTTGAACGCCCCGATATATTTCGTGGCGTTTTTCTTTGTTTTGCATGCAAAATTATTACATAAATTTAATTATTGTATTCAATGATTTAGCTCTATGGTTGTGCGCTGCATCATGGATGGTGTTTGTAGGTTGTTGCTAAACCCCCTATAATCCGCACATGACACGATAAAGAAGGAGACTTATCATGATAACTGCTTATGCTTGTGGATCTGGTGGGGTAATATTTGTGCCCGAGAAAATTGAAAGAACAATGCCAAAGGTAATTATACGCCGCTCCAACGATAATGAAACCTCGGAAGATCAGGAATAGGTCGTTTCGGGGTTTTCTTCGCAAAAAATACTTGCCGTGAAAAGGCGGGGATTGTATGACTGCATGATCGAATAAAGTTCAATCTGCGAGAGGAAGCATAGATTATGGATATCTCTAAAATTTCAGTTGGTGAAGATGCGCCGAATAACATACATGTGATTATTGAAAATACTGCTGGCGGCGTGCCTGTTAAGTATGAAATAGACAAAGAGTCCGGTGCTTTGTTTGTTGATCGTTTTGTGCACACACCAATGTTTTATCCTGCGAATTATGGTTTTGTTCCGCAAACACTTGGCGGTGATGGTGACCCTGTTGACGTTCTTGTCTATGCACAGCACGCAATTCTGCCTGGTGCAGTGATCTGCGCGCGCCCTGTTGGTGTATTGGTGATGGAAGATGATGGTGGGCAAGATGAGAAGATTTTGGCCGTTCCTGTTGATAAAACCCATCCCATGTTCGCTGACGTAAAAGAATATAGTGATTTACCGAAAATCCTTCTTGATGAGATTGAGCATTTCTTTACGCACTATAAAGACCTTGAAAAAGGGAAGTGGGTTAAGATCCAAGGCTGGGAAGGTTCTGAAAAGGCGAAATCTTTGATCCTTGAGGGGATCGAGAATGAAAAAGCCAGCAAAAAAGCGGCTTAACAGCATCCATCGTTCAGTTTATGCGACGTTACTGCCCCCGACGATCAGGGGCGGTAATTGACGGTGCTATGATTTCGCTCTTTTTTTATCAATGTAACAAATCATTGAACTATAAAATTATCTATGTGTTTGGACGCTAGAATCCCGTATATGACAAGGGAATTCTAATCGTGTGAACAATGCTCTGAAGAGTGCTGTCAGACAAACGCTAACTTTTCTCCTAAATCGAGTAGGGCGTAATTTATCTGACGCCAATTGTTCTCCATTGATCAACAGAGTCTTGTCGTAAATTTTTAAAGCTATCTCGATTTTCTAAATGACGTTGGTGGTTGAAATGGTTTTGGAACGTTGATTGAATTGAAACAAATTTTTGCAAAGACCGCATTGATCTGAATTTATTCATTCCCCGCTCTCGTCGTCGAAAATGTAGGTGAGAGTTCTCGGTTTGGTTGTTCTTATATCGTCCGGTTTCTTGTAAATTCTGTGCGTTTAAGTCTCTAAGAGCAGCTTTGTATGATGGTAATTTATCCGTCACGATTTCTTTAGGCTGTCCATGTCTGGATATAAGCTTTTTCAAGACTTTATATGCTGCTTTCTTGTTTCTTCTCTTTGAAACGTAGCAATCAATAATCGTTCCTTCTGTGAAAGCAGTCTGAAGTGCGACTGATTATGTTAGGCATGGTATTTGATCCTCGCATTGGTGTAAATGATTATAGAACACCTCATGAGGTGTTCTAT
>NVUR01000003.1 GCA_002401965.1 Alphaproteobacteria bacterium | reverse complement strand
GCCGCTGTCAGCGTCGTCTTACCATGGTCAACGTGACCAATCGTTCCGATATTACAATGCGGCTTCGTCCGCTCAAACTTTTCTTTTGACATGATAATGCCTCCTTAATTATTAAAAAACGCGCCGCATATGGCATAAAAATCAATGCTTTTATGTAGAAAACCCACCGCGCAATGTCAATGGGTTTTTGCTATATTCTGAACTTTAAAGAACTATCTCTACAATAAATTGGAGCGGGCGACCGGGATCGAACCGGCATATACAGCTTGGAAGGCTGTCGTTCTACCATTGAACTACGCCCGCTTCTCAAATACAGAACTATGGATTATCGGCTTTTAAAGAAAAAATCAATATCTTATATTTTTTATTATACGCTCGCGCACTCACCAACCGTTGCACGTAACCTTGGAACAGCTCGTTGAAAAGCATCATCAAGAAGCAATACAAGGTCATCTAGATGCGACATATCTGCACCATTTTCAATCGCCCCCTTCGCACCATCCTCAATCGCCCCGGCGATTTCACCTACGCTCACAATTCCAATACCACTGCTAGATGATTTCAAAGGGTGAGCATTAGAAGAAACGACATGAGCATCCCCGTCAACCAAACCATTTTTAATGTTATCAATATAGGTGGTCGCACTTTCTAAATACCCATCCACCAATTCAGGCCAACGCTCTTTTAACAAGGTCTGCACCTGCTTCAACATATCCAAATCAATAACATCAACATCATAACCCATGAATACCGTTCCTCCAATCAAGGTGCTGCAATTTCGTCTTCAGATGATATCCACTTGCTCAATTTTTCAAGTAAAAGAGGTTGCCATTTCGGAAGCCAAGCCTTTTTAGGCAAATAATCATCCATTCCAGCCTCTAGACATTTATCCATATCCCCCTCGCCTTGGTTAGAGGTAAATGCCAATACGGGGATATGATTCCAGCCATATTTGACCTGCCGTAACCTGATTTCGCGCACCGTTTCCAATCCATCCATTTCCGGCATTTCCCAATCCATTATAATAAGATCAAAGGCAGATGAATTTGCCTCTAATTTTAGAATCGCCAACGCCCCATTATCGACCGAGGTAACATCCAACCCCAGATCCATTAATATAGCCCCCATCATCATGCGGTGTGTATGTTGATCCTCAACGATTAAAACATGACCCTTCATAAAATAATCACCCTAACAGACTTAAATTCGTTCCACGATACACGCACAAAGACTTAGAATACCTATAAACAGAACGCTCATAGGTGACCTCTAGCTTTACATTCTGCATGATCCCATTATAATTTTCAAGGGTATCTTGACCTAAATCCTCACACGCGAAGTGTTCAGCGCAAAATAATACATTTATCCATACGAATGAATGTTCAAAAAAACAATTAACTCTGGCAATTGAAGACGATTCTTAGTAAAAATTTAAAAAATAACATAATCAACCATAGAGAAGGACAACCATGAAAACAAAGGCCGCGATTGCCACCAAAGCCGGTGCGCCCCTGATTATTGAAACCGTTGATCTAGATGGTCCAAAAGCAGGAGAAGTCCTTGTAGAAGTTATGGCGACAGGCATTTGCCATACAGATGCTTTTACACTATCAGGCGATGATCCTGAGGGCGAGTTCCCTGCGATTCTTGGTCATGAAGGCGCAGGCATTGTTCGTGAAATCGGCGCTGACGTTACATCCGTTTCTGTAGGCGATCATGTTATTCCGCTCTATACACCGGAATGCCGCGAATGTGATTACTGTCTTCACCCGAAAACAAATCTCTGCCAGAAGATAAGAGGCACTCAAGGTAAGGGCCTAATGCCTGATGGCACATCCAGATTTTCCCTGAACGGGAAGCCTATTTTGCACTATATGGGATGCTCGACCTTTTCTAACTTTACCGTTATGCCGGAAATATCCGTGGCTAAAGTGCGGAAAGATGCTCCATTCGATAAGATTTGCTATATCGGCTGTGGTGTCACAACGGGCATTGGCGCGGTTGTCTTTGATGCCAAGGTAGAGCCTGGCTCCACCGTTGCGGTGTTTGGTTTGGGCGGCATTGGGTTGAACGTTATTCAAGGCGCGAAGATGGTCGGCGCAAGCAAGATTATCGGCATTGACCTTAATGAGAGCAAAGTCGCACTGGCCAGAAAATTCGGTATGACAGATTTTATAAACCCCAAGAAAACCGACAATCTTGTCGAAGCCATCTGCGACCTGAGCAATGGCGGGGTTGATTATTCCTTTGAATGTATCGGCAATGTTGATGTCATGCGCGATGCACTGGAATGTTGCCATAAAGGATGGGGCGAAAGCGTCATTATCGGTGTTGCAGGCGCGGGCAAGGAAATCTCTACACGTCCCTTCCAATTGGTGACAGGGCGCGTTTGGCGCGGTTCTGCCTTTGGGGGCGCGCGCGGACGAACCGATGTACCGAAAATCGTAGATTGGTATATGGATGGCCGCATCAATATTGACGACCTAATCACCCACAAAATGCCATTAAAAGACATAAACAAGGCCTTCGACCTTATGCATACAGGCAAATCAATTCGCAGCGTCGTGGAGTTCTAAGTCACATGAAAAACAACATAGAATGCGAAAAAGAGCAACACTGTCACGGTGGTACTATCGGGTATTACACCCATGACAGCGGTGAAACACGTACACAAATGCGCTTTACCATGTTTCTGCCGCCCGAAGATAAGAAGACGGGGGCGTATGTTATTTTCCTATCTGGCTTAACATGCACAGAAGATAATTTCACAACCAAAGCCAATGCCTACCAGACAGCGATGGCGCTTGGTCTTGCGGTTCTTGCGCCCGATACATCGCCGCGCGGTGATGATATCCCCAATGATGACGGGTATGATCTTGGACAAGGTGCAGGGTTTTATCTGGACGCGACCCAAACCCCCTGGGATAAAAATTTCCGTATGGAAAGCTATCTTATCAAAGAACTTATCCCACAATGTGAAGCGTTTTTCGACCTTGACCCTGCGCGCAAGTCAATTATGGGGCATTCCATGGGCGGGCATGGGGCATTAACACTCTATTTTAGGCATCCTGATCTGTTTAAATCTTGCTCTGCTTTCTCCCCCATTGTTGCGCCAACGCAAGTTCCATGGGGGCACAAAGCCTTCGCCGCCTATTTGGGAGAAAATCGAGACCAATGGGCACAACATGACGCAATACAGCTTGTCCAACAGGCAAAATCCGCAGATCAAAATGCAGAAATCTTAATCGACCAAGGGCTAAAGGATGATTTTTTAAAAGAACAACTTAAACCCGAGTTATTTGAACAAGCATGCAACGTAGCAGGTCAAAAACTAACCCTCCGCCAACACGCAGGATATGACCACAGCTATTTCTTTATCCAGAGCTTTATCAATGACCACCTACAATGGCACGCAAAAATCTTATAGATATTTATTGTTCAAAATTTTGATAATAATAAATCGTATTTAGGTAATCTTGAGGCTATACCACACACAATAACGAAGCCCCCTCGTCTTTTCCCTTGCCCACCACCATAAAAACTGTTCTAAATCGAGTATGCAAAATCAACTGGCTCAACCTGATCTAAATAACGCAGAGGATAACCCGCTAAACAGGTTATCTGACCTTCTTGATGCTGACATGCAAAATGTAGATGCGTTGATAATACAAAACATGCACTCTGACGTTCCACTGATCCCGAAACTGGCGCAATATTTGATTTCTGCAGGTGGAAAACGTATCCGCCCGCTTTTGACACTGGCCTCTACGGCGATGTTTGATGGCTCTATGGATAAATCATATAACCTCGCCGCCGCAGTAGAATTTATTCATACCGCTACCCTTTTACATGATGACGTTGTGGATGAGAGTTTTGAGCGACGCGGAAAGAAAACCGCGAACCTTGTATTTGGAAACCAAGCCAGCGTTCTGGTTGGTGATTTTTTATTCTCCAAATCATTTCAAATGATGGTGGAAAGCGGTTCTCTGGATATCCTACGCATTTTATCAAAAGCCTCTGCAATCATTGCAGAAGGCGAAGTCCTGCAACTTGCCACTACAAATGATATCGCAACAGATATGCCGACTTATTTAAATGTTATAGAATCCAAAACCGCCGCCCTGTTCGCCGCATCATGCGAAGTTGGCGCAGTACTCTCCGGCCAAAACGACAGCACGGTTACGGCCATGCGTACCTACGGAACAAAATTAGGCACAGCGTTCCAAATCATTGACGATGCGCTTGATTACGCCGCCGATCAGGAAAAACTCGGCAAGGAAATCGGCGATGATTTCAAAGAAGGCAAGATGACTGCCCCTATTATTTTTGCCCTTGAAAATGCCAGCGAAGAAGAGCGTATATTCTGGAAGCGCACTTTGGGGTATAAAAAACAAGAAGAAACGGATTTCGACCACGCCATGGAAATCATAAAATCCCATAACGCATTAGATAAAACCATTGCACTGGCACAAAAATATGCAGATGATGCGACACAATCTCTCTCTGCATTACCCGATTGCGAAATCAAAGCATTGCTATGTGACCTCACAGGATACACGATTACCCGCAGTTTTTAGGATATAATCCATGGAACACGAACACATTGATAACTGCTGCCCATCCAAAACGCCTAAAGGCAAAAAAGACTGGTTACTGATTATCAGCACAATTGTCATCGCTGTATCTATTGGTCTGAATGCAATCCTGTCTTCATTAGACTTATCGCCCATATTACTGCATCATTTTGCCCATGCCTGCCTGCAAATATTGATGACCATGTGGTGGGGCGTTGCGCTCGGCATTATTATCATTGGTTTGATGAGCAAAATTCCCCGCGATTTCTTTACCGGTATGATGGGACGTAGCGATAATTTCTCTGGTCTTTTGCGTGCAGTTTTTGGCGGCCTATTGCTCGATTTATGCTGTCACGGGATTTTACTGGTCGCAGCAAAACTGTATGAGCGCGGTGTCGGCCTGCCGCAAGTTGTCACTTTTTTAGTGGCCAGCCCGTGGAATTCCCTCTCTTTAACGCTGATCCTTATAACGCTCATCGGGTTTAAATGGACAATGCTCTATATTCTCGGCTCAGTGATTATTGCCCTAATCACCGGCGTTATATTACAACGCCTCATCAAAAGCGGACGACTGCCTGATAATCCAAACAAGCCTGAAATAGCCGAGGATTTTAATCTCTTACGCGAAAGCAAAGCCCTGCTGAAAACAGTCACTTTCACCAAATCAGGATGTAAGAATATACTAAAGTCTGGCTGGAACGATGGTAAAATGATTATAAAATGGCTGCTCTTTGGCACGATCATCGCCGCATCCCTACGCAGTTTCGTTCCAACCGAATTATTTGCCCTATGGCTTGGACCATCAGTGGCTGGGTTGTTTATTACATTATTCATTGCCACAATTGTTGAGATTTGTTCCGAAGGCTCTGCTCCCGTTGCAGGTGAGATTTTCACCAATGCCCACGCACCAGGCAACGGATTTACATTCTTAATGGCTGGTGTCGCAACAGATTATACGGAATTAATGGCCGTGCGTGAATTTACAAAATCATGGAAAATCGCCTTAATGATTCCGCTCGTCACTGTTCCACAAGTCTTGTTGATTGGATGGTTAATGAATATGGCTGGTGTTTAGAAAATAATATTTACAAATGCACCATAAATTAACGCACAAAACCCTAACGCATTCAGTGGGTAAGAGGCGACTTTCGGCAAAATATCTTTCACGAAGAAAAAATATATCAAAACAAATAGCGGTACAGATAAAATAAAATAAACCTGAAGCCCATAAATATCCGCCTCAGGAAATAAAAAAAAGCTAAGGGCTATCGTGATAATCATTAAGCCTGCCAGAATTTTATACCAGAGGTCGGCAACATGTTTAAACATTGGGCTGCCATGCAATAAAACCCATATAATGGCGGGAACAGAAACCCAAAGAACAATAAACAACCCCATCGTATAGGCCGTACTATCTTGAAACATATAGTAAAAGAACGCGCCTTTATTAATAGAAATACCAATGATACTGGCAATGTAAGACAGGCTAAGCACGGGTAAAAAACGATGCACAATAATATCAAAGAAACCCGCAGGAAGAATATGATCTTCGGCATTACGGTCTAATCGTATTGTATATTGCTGTTTCTTACTCATATAACCCCTAATGCACCATTGTAATTCAATCGCTCACACTACAGGACAAACCTTACTATTTTATTTACGACATGGATAGAGCGAATACAATGCCATTGACACGGCCGGCGCGGCGACAAATTTTCGGTGCAATTTCACATGCTCATACAAATAAACTAGAACCCGAACATGCAGCTCATTCAACGTGACCTTCTCTGGAATACAAAAATCCATATCCGTCGTTAATCCCATAGAGCGCAACACATTATGATAATCTATAACACCTGAAATATAAGCCTGACAGGCGATTTTACCGCCTTCAACGCGTTCACGACCATCCCTGTTCACAGAGCAAACCTTCAGTAAATAATCACCAGAAAATTTCGCTGCATGTAACTTATAAGGAGACAAAGACAAACAAGCCGCGCCAATAACAAAGAAAACAGCAATGTTAAAGACATTTAGCTTTAATCGTTTAGTCATCAAACTCCCGTTTCACTTTTTCAATTGTTGTAAAATTGCGAAAGGCGAATCCTCATCATTAACCTTCGCTTCGGCAGACATGATACGTGGAGAATTATCTTTCTTAGGTCTCTTCTTCACATCTTTTTTGGGCTTCGCGCTTTTGGGTTTCTTACTGGCTTTACGTTCAGGCGCACCGCCCGCATTCCCCTTTTGAAAAGCCTTACCCTTTTTCAATCTAAACGTGGCAAGCTCCGGCTTTACATCTTTTACTTTTTCTTTCGACTCATCTTTATCTGTTTTTTCTTCAGATTTTTCTTCGAGTTTTTCTTCAGGCTTATCTTCAGATTTTTCTTCTTCTGTAACAGGCTTAGCCGCGCCCTCATCTTCCTCTTTCGCTTTCACGTCCGCAGGATCATAAACTTTTATATGCCCCATAGAGACCAAAACTTTATAAAGATCATCAATCGGACATCCCAGCCATTCCGCCATTTCATGACGCGCCTGAAATTTTCCATCCTGTGCATTATCGTAAACGCAGCTAATCACCCGATCCAGCATATCAATACGAACCGCGCGACCACCATAAAGAGGATAACCAATAGAGCGATAATAATCCTCACTGGCCGTCACATCTTCAATTTTAACGGAAACGATACCATCCGCAGGCGTCTTCGCTGGCAATTCCTTGCCTTGAAATAACGACCACAGCAAAGCTCGCAATTTCACCGCCGCAGGTTTGTTAAGCGCGGGGATAAACGCCAATATTGGCCCTAAACGAATTTTCTTCGCCCGCAAATCTGCACGCGTTTCAGGCGTTAATTCCGTAATCATGCTCTCAAGATCACCGCGCGGCACAATACCAAGCCCATTATAGACCTTCTGGGCAATCTGCGAGACCGCATCATCCTTAACAGCAACGCCTTGCGGCACTTCCAACAGCATCAATGGCTCTAAAACCGCATTAAAATGCATATTAAGCCACATGCTCAAACTGTTTTTCAGCTCCACTTGGTCATGCTTCGCCGTGTGTTCATTCTCCAAAACCTTCAGAACAGGCTTCAAGGCAACCTCTCCCTTCTCAAGGCACGCAACCGCGACCCCCGGTAATGGATTGTTCAACTTTTCCTGCCAAAGGATTTGTCCTTCTGCGGATAATATAAATTGTGATGCTTTTGCTTCTAACATAACTTGTAAATACGCCAATCGTTAATCTGTTTGGGTATTAATGCCGTTTATCCTTGGACACGGCAAGAGTTTTTGTATAAATTCACCCAACAAAAGTACTTTATTCTTATTTTCAGAGGAAAATCCATGATCCGGCTCGCTTCAATTCTATTTGTTATGCTTCTTTTACCCCTTAATGCTATGGCGGTAGAAATCAACGATCAAGGCGCGCAAAAGCTCAAAACATCCTTTGAAAATATCCTTGCATATCAAAAAGAGGTCAACGAAGCCTTTGGCTCTGTACGTGTGATCTATGAGGGTGAAATCACCGTTAAGCAAGAAAGCGAATACTACACCATTACCCTGCCCCGTATTCTGTTAAAAAGCCCTATTATAACACCCGCAGAAGAAGGTGACGAAAAATCAAAAGACGAAGATCAGACTTTTGATATGGGTATCATCTCCATTAATGCAATGCCCGATGACCAAGCAGGGCATTGGAAAACGACATGGACATTACCCGAAACAATGACCATGTCTGGTGAAGCCGATACAGATTTCTCCATACGTTGGGGGAAACAAAATATCATCGCCCTGCTTGATGATACACTCGGCTATTTCACTAAAATGAACCTAAATTTATCAAATGTTAGCTTTAATATTGAGCAAGAAGATATTGGTGTATCCATAGGTAACCTCCAATTTTATATCAATCTAGACAAAAACGATGCTGGAACATTTTCTGGTCCCGCATACGCCCTTATCAGTGATCTATTCATCGCCCCAGAAGAAGAAAACAGCACAATAAAAATAGGTGAATTAAAAATAGGCTCCACAATGACGGAATTTTCTCTCCCGACATTGACGGAATATAAAGCAAAACTTATGAAGCATGCAGGTATTTTCCAATCATTAACCAACATAGAAAATGAAGATGACGCCAAAGACGTTAACGGTCAAGACGTTATGGATATGATTCTTGATCTCTATGATATTGATATGAACGGTTTTAACATTGAATATAGCCTTAAAAATCTAGAGATTAATTCCGCCCCCGAAGATGAAAACAAGAACTTTGACACACTGAAACTTGGCTCTGCATTCATGGGCTTCGGTTTTAATAACCTAAACACTGAAAAAGGCGAGCTTAATATTAAAACAGGGTATGATACCATTGATATACAATCAGAAAATCCTGAGCATATATCTCTAGACTTCCTTCCTGCACATACAAATTTTGATATAAAAGTAGAGAATATCCCGTATGAAACCCTTTCCGAAATCGCAAAAAACAGCGTCGCCTCACTGACAAGGAATCCTGATTCTGCACAAATGGTCGGGATGAGCCTTCTCATGAAACTGCCTGCCATTTTATCTCAAGCAAATACAAAGCTGGTTATAAAAGACAATAATATCAAAAACGATATTTACGACATTTCTTTAAACGGCCAAGCGGTAACCAACTTAACGGCGATCATGGGATTTTCTGCGAAATTCAACGTAATATTCCAAGGGCTGGACGCTCTGCTTTCTCGTATTCCTCGTGACACAGAAAATACAGATACAACAGGCATCATAAAACAGTTAGAAAAGCTAAAATATTTAGGTAAAGCCAGCACAGGAAGCAACCGGGGAATATCCTATAGCTTTGAGTTTGAAGCAACACCACAAGGGGCATTCCTGCTCAATGGTCAAGATACATCAACGATTGATTTTGACTAAGCCTATTCACTTAAGAATAAACGGGATCAGAGCATTCAAACGCAATACACCTTCACGCGTTAAATGTATCTGATGGCCCGTGACATGCGCCCACCCCGCGTTACAAACCGTTTGCAATTTTTCACTATCAATCACGCGATCAAACGTGAGCCCCGACAAGGCTTCACACCGCATTATCGACACGCCATCACGTAAACGCAACCCCATCATAAGAGCTTCAACAAAGCGATCATTTGCACTCAACTTTTCAAATTCATGCGCGCCATAGCCCTTTTCCTGTACGCGCTTCAACCATATTTCTGGCGCACTGTGATCCCTGCTCGCAAACTTATCTATATTTCCATCAAGAGCATTCATAAAACGCCCATGCGCCCCTGCGCCAACGCCGATATAATCCGCCATATGCCAATACACAAGATTATGACGACATTCCTGTCCCTCTTGTGCGTGATTGGACACCTCATAGGCAGGCATGCCCGCACCCTCCATAATGTCTTGAGTCAGGTGATAAAATTCCGCACCTTTCACATCATCAGGAATAGAGAATGCTCCACGATTATACTGCATATAGAAAGGCGTATTACGCTCAATCGTCAGCTGGTATAGCGACATGTGACCACGTGCATAAGACAAACCACGCGTTAATTCCGCCTCCCAGTCCTGCAAAGTTTGGTCGGGACGACCATATATTAGATCAAAGCTGTAACGCTCAAAGCATTCACCTGCGATATCAATGGCTTTGAAAGCCTCATCAACGCTATGCTCGCGCCCCAAAAATGCCAAGTCCTTATCATTCAACGCCTGTACGCCTAGTGATATGCGCGTAATCCCCGCCTCTTTAAAGGCTTTAAACTTCCCGATTTCAACCGAAGTCGGATTAGCTTCTAACGTGATTTCAATATCATTCACGCACACCCATAACCTCTGCACCGCGTCAATCATCACCTGTACCGTTTCAGGCGCCATTAAGGACGGCGTACCGCCCCCAAAGAAGATCGACACCACCTGTTTATCAGGTAAAAGTTCTGCGTAATATTCTAAAGATTTAACATATGCATCTGCCCATTCCTTCTGGTCAAAAGCGCCACGGACATGAGAATTAAAATCGCAATACGGGCATTTTGCCGCGCAGAAAGGCCAATGAATATAAACGCCCATCTGATTATCACGAAACACGAAATAGTTATCCTTTTAAACAGTTTTCAACCAGCAACTTAAACGCATTCGCGCGATGAGAAATTGCCTGCTTCTCCTCAGGATTCATTTCCGCGAAGCTGATATCATAGCCTTCCGCCTGAAAAATAGGATCATAACCAAAACCATGTGATCCGCGCATCGGCCACGTAATTGAGCCATGAACAAACCCTTCAAACACCTCAGAATGTCCATCAGGCCAGCCAAGCGCAAGCACGCACACAAAAGATGCACTACGGTCTTCTTCCCGCCCTAATGCATCATGAACCTTTCGCATTGCCAGATTAAAATCCTTATCGACACCACCCCAACGCGCAGAATAAATCCCTGGATCACCGCCAAGCGCATTAACCGCCAAGCCACTATCATCCGCAAGCGATACCTTACCACTGACCTGCGCCGCGGCTTGCGCTTTTAAAATCGCGTTTTCGATAAATGTCGCACCCGTTTCCTCTGGCTCTGGTAAGCCAAGCTCATCCGCCGTACAAAAACGCGACACATAAGGTGCAAGCAACGCCGATATTTCACGCGCCTTACCTTTATTATGTGTCGCAATCAGCAACTCATCGCCATCGAATTGACGCATCTTACAACCCCAATGCCTTGTTTTGTGCTTCGGTAATATCTACACAACCCGCCTTGGCCAAAGCCAATAACGCTAAGAATTCATCTTCTGAAAATGGCTCTTTCTCGGCTGTGCCTTGAATTTCACAAATACCGCCCTTGCCCGTAATCACAAAATTTGCATCTGTATCCGCATCGGAATCCTCATCATAATCAAGATCAAGTACAGGCTCACCTTTATATATACCGCACGAAATTGCCGAAACACTATCGCTCATCGGGATTTCATCCAATGCGCCGATATTCACTAAATGCTGCATCGCCAAGTGAAGTGCCACATATCCGCCCGTGATTGCCGCCGTACGTGTACCGCCATCGGCCTGAATAACATCGCAATCAATACGTACCTGACGCTCACCCAGTTTCTTCATATCAACAACCGCCCGCAAAGCACGCCCGATTAAACGCTGAATTTCCTGTGTACGGCCTGATTGCTTACCACGTGCCGCTTCACGATCCATACGCGAATTTGTGGAGCGCGGCAACATACCATATTCCGCAGTCACCCAGCCTTTACCAGAGTTTTTCATCCATCCAGGAACGCGTTCTTCAACGCTGGCCGTACATAAAACATGTGTATCACCAAATTTGATAAGGCATGAACCTTCTGCGTGTTTTGAAAAATTTGGAATAATCTCGACGGCTCTTAATTCATTTAAAGTACGACCTGATGGACGGGGCATATTACGTTATCCTTATATAATATTTAAAACAGTGCGACACCATTACCCACATCAAACCAATTGTCAATTTCGCGCACGCTTAAGTTCAAATATAAATCAAAAAAAGGCGAAAAACTTTAATTATCAAAGATATGTTTTGCGTAATATCGTTTTCCACTGTAATATCATGACGCTGTATGTACACTAAATTTGGGTTTTAATATTATGATACAAAAATTGTTTTCTTCCTTTCTACTCTCTATGATTCTAATCGGAATGACCTTTCCCCTCTCTGCACGCGCTGATATAGAGGATTATGAACAAGAAGAAGGCACGATAACAAACCTGCTTTCCCGCAGTTATTATAAAGTTAGATTTTTTAATACACCGCATTTATCCGATAATACATTCACAATGCGCTTATATGCCCTTGGAAAAGTTTCCGGATGCGCCCACACAACAGGAAGTTACGTAGAAATAGATAGAGCAACAGACACACTAAAAGTCGAAGTCGTTGAATCTGAAGTCCTTCTAGATGATAAGGAACCACTTTATTCCAACCACGAATGTGAAATAAAGCAAAATGAATCCTTTTTTGATGTTCTGCTTGATCGTGACCAATTGATAGAAGATGAAATCGAACATATCTCATTAAAAAGCAGAGAATACGGCGACTACCAAACGGTTGATATAAAAGTAAAAAAAGACAGCATCAAGCTAACCGTGCCATCACAGAGACAAGAATATAATACAACATTCTGGTTCCTGCCCAAAAACACAGTGGTTCTAGAGACTCCCAATGCAAAAAACAGAGACGATGTACGTGATGCAATTCGTAAATTTGGAATGGAAAATGGCCTGACCCCAGTTGAGAAAGTCGTTAAAGACTACCAATTCCAACATGATCTTCATAACTATGTTGTATTCTCTGACACAGAAGGACGTTTCACTAAAGGACTAGATTCACTTGATGCAAGAATTCCTGTTGGGAAAGTAACGCTCTCTAAAACAAGATATGGTGCAAATGGCCCTGTTGAAGAGTTATATGATCTAAAAGTCATTGCAAAGCGTACAAAGAACACATATAACAGCGAATATATAAAGCGCTTGCGTTAATATAAGGCCTTCATCATCACATAACATGTATAATTCAGGATACTTGTGTAGATTTTATACAACAAATCACCATATTTAAGGATGCGACAAAATGTCTCATGAACAGGATAATGCTGCTCAAAGAACACAAGCAGAGCAAGACGCACAAAATGAATTTCGCGTAGAGGCCGACGACAGTGAAGAACTGGAATATGATTCTTTTTCCGATGATACAGACACAGCGGCAACCGCCACAGCTTCAGAACCAAACGAAGATCAGGCGCGCATTACCCTTCTTGAAACAGAACTGGAGCGCACAAAAGACCTTATGATGCGTACAGTCGCAGAGGCCGAAAATGGTCGTAAGCGCGCCATGAAAGATCGCGAAGATGCTTCGAAATTTGCTGTATCTAACTTTGCCCGCGATATATTAAGCGTTGCCGACAACCTTCGCCGCGCCCTTGATGCCATCCCCGCGGAGCTGCAAGAACAACATCCACAAGTAAAGAACCTAACCGATGGCATTGATGCCACAGAGAGAGAACTCCTGCGTTGCTTCGAGAAAAACGGCATCAAAAAAACAGAGCCTTTGGACGAACGCTTCGACCCCAATTTCCACGAAGTTATGTTCGAAACCCCCATGCCTGACAAAGTAAGAGGAACGATTATCCAAGTGATAGAACCTGGATACACCCTGAATGGTCGTATTTTACGCCCTGCCCGCGTTGGTATCGCAAAAAGTGACAATACAGGGCAAAAACACCCCTCGCCTGAACCAGGCCAAACAATAAATACCGAAGTCTAAGCACATAAAATATTATAAATTGATATTCTTATGCTGGATTTTTGTACATCCTCTTGATATAGTTCGATCCTAAATGAAAACCTTCGGGAATTTACGTGGTGCCACTGGTATGGGCTGCTTGTAATTCGCCAAAACTAAAAGGAAACTAAAATGAGCAAAGTAATCGGTATTGACTTAGGTACTACCAATTCATGTGTATCCGTGATGGACGGTAAAGAGCCACGCGTGATCGAAAATGCAGAAGGCGCACGGACAACCCCGTCCATGATCGCTTTCACAAAAGATGGAGAGCGTTTGGCCGGACAGCCCGCAAAACGCCAAGCCGTCACAAATCCTGAAAACACAGTCTATGCCATCAAACGTCTTATCGGACGTCCCTTTGATGATAAACAAGTACAGGAAATGGCCAAAAAATCCCCTTTCAAAATTATCAAAGGTGATAATGGCGATGCATGGGTCGAAATTGAAGGCGAAAAATACGCCCCGTCCCAAATTGCTGCAATGATCTTGCAAAAAATGAAGGAAACTGCCGAGAGCTATCTTGGTGAACCTGTAACAAAGGCCGTTATTACCGTACCTGCATATTTCAATGATGCACAACGCCAAGCCACAAAAGACGCGGGTAAAATCGCAGGTCTTGAAGTTGAGCGCATCATTAACGAGCCAACAGCCGCGGCATTAGCCTATGGTCTGGACAAAGGTACAACAGGTACAATTGTTGTTTATGACCTTGGTGGTGGTACATTCGACGTATCCGTCCTTGAAGTCGGCGATGGCGTTTTCGAAGTGAAAGCAACCAATGGTGATACATTCCTTGGTGGTGAAGACTTTGACGCACGCATCATTGACTACCTCGCTGATGAGTTCAAAAAAGAGCAAGGCATTGATCTACGCGAGGACACTGTTGCACTTCAACGTCTAAAAGAAGCCGCAGAAAAAGCAAAAATTGAGCTATCCAGCACAACACAAACCGAAGTGAACCTGCCCTTTATTACCGCAGATGCTTCTGGGCCAAAACATCTACAAATTTCACTTAGCCGTGCAAAACTGGAAAGCATAGTTGCTGACTATATCAAGCGCACAATTACCCCGCTTAAATCAGCCCTAAAAGATGCCGGACTAAAAGCATCTGAAATTGATGAAGTCGTTATGGTTGGTGGGATGACCCGCATGCCTAAAATCATCGAAACGGTTAAAGACTTCTTCGGTAAAGAGCCACATAAAGGTGTTAACCCTGATGAAGTCGTTGCCAACGGTGCGGCTATTCAAGGCGGTATCTTACGCGGTGACGTGAAGGATGTTTTGCTTCTTGATGTGACACCACTTTCACTTGGTATCGAAACATTGGGCGGCGTGTTCACACGTTTGATTGAGCGCAATACAACAATCCCAACCAAAAAATCTCAAGTGTTCTCCACGGCTGAAGATAATCAGAATGCTGTGACTATCCGCGTTTTCCAAGGGGAGCGTGAAATGGCCGCAGACAATAAAGTCCTGGGACAATTTGATCTTGTTGGCGTTCCTCCCGCGCCGCGCGGTATACCACAAATCGAAGTCACCTTCGATATTGATGTGAACGGTCTTGTTAACGTATCCGCCAAAGACAAAGCAACGAATAAGGAACAGCAAATCCGTATTCAAGCATCGGGCGGTCTATCTGATGAAGATATCGATCAAATGGTCAAAGACGCAGAAGCCAACGCAGATTCAGATGCAGAAAAACGTGAAACCGTTGAAATGCGTAATCAAGCAGAGGCAATGATCCACGCAACGGAAAGCTCAATCGAAGAGCTTGGCGATAAAATCCCTGATGACGAAAAAGCCACAGTCGAAGCGGCAATCTCTGATCTGAAAACAGCCTTAGAAGGTGAAGATGCAACAGACATCAAAGAAAAGAATGATGCTCTGACGCAGGCAAGCATGAAACTGGGCGAACTGGCATACCGCCAAGCACAGGAAGATGCCGCCGGTGAAGCGGATAGCGAAGATGCATCCACTGATGCAGGAAACCCTTCTGATGATGATGCCATTGACGCTGACTTCACTGATCTTGAGATCGAAGAAGAAACAGACGATGAAGAGAAATCTGCTTAGTTTTTATAATTAAATATATATATTCAAGGATATCGGCGCGCCCTATTTGGCCTTCGGTATCCTTATAAATACATAATAAACATGCAATAAATATGGTGACTTGATGTTTAGACAAGAAAACAAAAGTAAATCTTACTATGACATTCTAAAAATATATCCGGATTCACCTGATGCGGATATCAGAAAGTCTTATTTGGAATTAGCAAAAATTTATCACCCTGATAAAAATCCAGGAAATAAGAAAATTGCTGCTTTACGCTTTCGTTTAATTAATGAAGCATACGCCGCACTGAAAACACCCAATGGACGCGCGCGTTATAATCGCTTGCTGCTTTCACAACAAGGTCAGCCCAAGGGCATTAACCTGAAAGCCGATAACGACAATAAATCAGCCTCCAATGATACGGGATTATGGGACAGCTTCATCGAGTTTTTCATGCCACCTAAAACAACCATGCAGAAGAAGCATAACTCCGGAAAAGAGTAACTATTATGGCTGAACAAGACTTTTACGAAGTAATCGGCGTTGAACAATCCGCCGATGCGGGCGAGATTAAAAAAGCATACCGTAAGTTGGCGATGAAATACCATCCCGACCAAAACCAAGACAACCCTAAGGCAGAAGAAAAATTCAAGGAAATCAATCAGGCTTACGATATCCTGAAAGACGAGCAAAAGCGCGCAGCTTATGACCAATACGGTCATGCCGCCTTCGACGGCAGCATGGGCGGCGGCGGCGGTCACCCTGGTGGTATGGGCGGCGCAGGTGCATTTTCCGATATATTCGAAGATATGTTTGGCGATTTCATGGGCAACGGTGGCGGTGGCAGACGCAGTAACGGCCCTGCACGTGGCTCTGACATGCAATATACGATGGAACTATCCTTAGAGAATGCCTATAAAGGCAAAGAAGCTACAATAAAAATCCCCGTCAACGATTCTTGCGACGAATGCAGCGGCTCAGGCGCACAAAAAGGCACGTCCAGTCAAAGTTGCAGCACCTGTAACGGCGCAGGACGTGTACGCCAGCAACAAGGATTCTTTACAATTGAGCGTGCCTGCCCGACCTGTCACGGTGAAGGTGCTTTCATTAAAGACCCCTGCAAAAAATGCGCTGGTGCAGGACGTATTAAAAAAGCAAAAACACTTAAAATAAAAATCCCTGCTGGCGTTGAAACCGGACGCCGTATTCGCCTAACAGGCGAAGGTGAAGCAGGATTACGCGGGGGGTCGCGCGGCGATCTGTACGTTATGATGAACGTCAAACCGCATAAATTATTCCAACGTGATGGCGCAAATCTTTATTGCCGCGTACCAATCACCGTCACACGCGCCGCCCTTGGTGGTGAAATTGATGTACCCACAATCGAAGGAAAACGCGCCAGCGTAAAGATCCCCTCAGGCACGCAAACTGGCCAACAATTCCGCCTGCGGGGCAAAGGCATGAGCATGCTGCGCTCTGACGCACACGGTGATATGTATATCAATATTTTTGTAGAAACTCCTGTTCATCTAAATAAAAAACAGCAAGACTTGCTGCGTGATCTTGATAAATCTATGGATGAAGGCAAATCTGCGGGCAAAAACTCTCCTGAATCGAGCGGCTTTTTCAAAAAAATCCGTGAATTCTGGGATGATTTAAGCGAATAATATAAAACACGATAAAGGAAAGATATTTAACATGAAAATCGGTGTTGTTGGCTGTAATGGGCGCGTTGGAAAACTTATTATTGACGAACTCCTCTCAGAAGATTGGGATGCACATAATCTTATTCTGGCTGGTGGTTCTGCCCGCGAAGCCGTGGATAATGGCGGCCAATACTTCACAACCGACAGCGAAGAAGCCCTATTTAAAGTCTCTGATGTTATTATCGATTTTACCCTGCCCGAAGGCACACGCAATCACGCCAAACTTGCCGCCGAGCATAAAAAGACGCTGATCGTTGGCACAACAGGTCTGACACAAGATGATGAATTTCTGCTCAAACAAGCAGCAGAAAAAACTACGATTGTCTACGCCGCCAATATGAGTGTTGGTGTAAACTTACTGCTGGCCTTGGTGGAACAAGCCGCCGCCCGCCTTGACCCTGAATGGGATATCGAAATTTTTGAATCTCACCATAAATATAAAGTCGATGCCCCATCAGGTACGGCTCTGGCGATTGGAAGAGCCGCCGCAGCCGGACGTAATAACAGCTTAGAAAACCTCGCAGATTATGACAGACACGGGAAAATCGGTGTCCGTGAAAAAGGGAAAATCGGATTTTCCGTTGCACGTGGTGGTGATATTGTGGGTGAACATACCGCATTTTTCTTTGGCGAAGGTGAACGCCTTGAACTTACTCATAAATCCACAAACAGGAAACTCTATGCAAAAGGCGCACTACGCGCCGCATTATGGAGCGCGGAAAAACCTGCTGGATTATACTCTATGCGTGACGTCTTAGACCTCTAGATATTAAAGCCTTCTTCAAGCAATATCCGGCGTTTTAAATCAACACCCCAGCCAAAATTCCCGATATCACCTGATTGCTGTATGATACGGTGACAAGGCACTATCAATGAGACTGGATTTGACCCAACCGCACTGCCCACCGCACGCGCAGCCTTAGGCTTACCAATATCATTGGCAACATCACCGTATGTTTTAACCTGCCCTTTTTGAATA
Organism: Alphaproteobacteria bacterium; assembly: GCA_002401965.1. Lineage (GTDB taxonomy): Bacteria > Pseudomonadota > Alphaproteobacteria > Micavibrionales > Micavibrionaceae > UBA1672. The sequence goes on along the minus strand of NVUR01000003.1, from coordinate 97,095 downwards.
TTCAGCAACACTTGCCACACAGATTTCTGAAACGCCGTCCCACGCAAATCAAGAGCAATATCAGCACCATGCCCCTTTTTCCAAACAACCATTAACTGATCCCCAACAGATTGAATAACATCATCATTGCGAACAAAATCGACCTTCGGAAAATGACCGACCATACGATCATACCCATTGCCCTTATAGCCCTCCACCATAAAACCAAGCCAACATAACCCTTTTTCACTTTGTGCCAATACCATCTCACCAATTGGTGATTTATAAAATCCATAGGTAATTTTTTCCATGACTTAGCCTTTCTGTGCTGCTATTTAAACTACTATGAAAAAAGAAAATATTCACGAATTTTTTAAACGCCTTCACGCCATAGACCCCGCGCCAAAAAGTGATTTGAAATATACGAACCCATATACTCTGCTGGTTGCCGTGACATTATCCGCGCAATCAACAGATGTCGGTGTGAATAAGGCAACAAACGCGCTGTTCAAAACCATAGATACGCCACAAAAGATGGTCGATTTAGGTGTTGATGAACTGAAACAGCATATCAAGACAATCGGGCTTTATAACAACAAAGCCAAGAACGTCATCGCCCTGTCCGAAATTCTGGTACGCGACTATGACGGAGAAATCCCTGATACCCGCGAAAACCTCATGACCCTGCCTGGTGTTGGGCGGAAAACCGCAAACGTGGTTTTAAACATTATCTTCAAACAACCGACAATGGCCGTGGATACGCATATTTTCCGCGTGTCAAACCGTACAGGCATGGCAAAAGGTAAAAACCCTGACGCCGTTGAACGCGCCTTGCTTAAAATCATGCCCGATGAATATGCTCTGCACGCACATCATTGGCTGATCCTGCTTGGTCGATATACTTGCAAAGCGCGCAAACCCGAATGCAACACTTGCCCCGTTTATGATTTATGTGCCTTCAAGGACAAAATATCAAACGCATAATTCCCTTGATTTTTTAGACATATTTTCCTATAATATACCTTACTTGCAGGAAAATTGCGCCTTTTATCCTATATAAAATACAAAAAACGAGAAAAAATTCTACGAACAAACTAATAAGAATGCCATGAGAGATGAAGTGTATAGAAGGTAAAAACAACGAAAGCCGTACATCACTGCACGGCTTTATAATATTTCATAATTTTCAGGGATCGAACGGAATATATCGTTCAACATACCTCATACACAAGAACAAACGAAACAGACCACCGCTTAAACAAAGCGATTATAGCCTGCTCGTACTTAAACTTAATATGATGTATGCGCCTTAGAAAACAGACCACTCTCTGTGTTCGCAGGCTCCCTGTTATCCTTTTTTGACACAGTTTCTTTCGCCTTGGCCATCGCAGAAGCATCGCTGCCTGCGCGGTATCTGTCAACGCTCTTCGGGTCTACAGTCCCTTTTAAAGGTGTCATACGACCATCAATAACCGCGCCTGATTCAACCGCCAACTCACGATATGCGACAGAACCTGTAATCACACCAGATGACTTAATCGTCAAGCGACCATTGACTGTAATATCACCTTCAAAGCGACCTGCAATCGTTGCTTCTTCGATTTCTACTGTGCCATAAAATGTACCGGACTCTGCAATTTCAAGCAATTTAGCACCTTTAAGTGCCGCTTCGACCGTACCTTCAACCATTAAATGGTCACAAGCATCAATTTCACCAGACATGTTAATACCGCGACCAATTGTCAAAGTACGATCACCACCGGAATAAACATCAGATGCCTGCGGCGCAGTATATGATGACGAGCCTGAATATGAACCAGGATAACCACCGGAACGTGCGACAGACGGTTGGTAACTTGCTGCACGACCTGTAGAAGGCGCGTTCGTGCGCTCTTCTTCTGTATCTTGGCCATATTTACGTGTTGCTATCTCTTCTCTTGCTCTCATACTACGTGTTTCTTCCTGAGTTTTGGGTTGTTTTTTTCCGTATGTTGCCTCCTGCGAACGTTCGGTATTCTCTTCGTTCACCTCTGGCTTATCTTGTTCCTGACGAATTGACGACGTGCGTGTTTCCACATCACGATATCCTTTATCAGATTCTACTTGTTGCTTTTGCCCAGTACCCTGAACGTCTGATTTCACTCGATGAAACATTTTTCTGCACACCTTTCCATAAGAGTATTAGAGTTCGGCACGTACCAATGTACGCACCAAATTTGTAGTTAACTATGACTGAATTGACTAAAAGATAACACGGTGATTTAAGCTCCGCAAGGTATGATTCGGAGTTTTCCCCAAACAAAAACGCATCATTTTGATTCAAAACAATTTTATTTTCAGATGCCTTTTCAGTCCTATTTTGATACGTAAAATACCAAATCAAAACCATCACCCTTCGTGGAAATAATTATAAATTACCCGTGCAAGAGATTGGGAAATACCTTCCACTTGCGATATATCATGAATGCTCGCAGCCTCAATCGCCTTGGCAGAGCCAAAATGCAGCAGCAATGATTTTTTACGCTTTGCACCGATGCCATCAATGTGATCCAACGGCGAGGAAACCAACGCCTTCGCCCGCCGCGCCCTGTGTGAACCGATCGCAAAACGATGCGCTTCATCGCGTAAGCATTGCAAGTAATGTAAGACAGGATCATTCACTGGCAATTGGAACATATCGCGATCAATCATGAAGAATTTTTCACGTCCAGCGTTACGATCCGCGCCCTTCGCAATCGCCACCAAAGTGAGTTGATCCAAGATACCTAAATCTTCTAACACCCCGCGACAGGCACTTAATTGCCCAAGCCCGCCGTCAATCAACAGGATATCCGGCCAATTTTCCGAACCCGCGCCCTTATCCTCTTGCAAGGCCCGCTTAAAACGTCGTGATAAAACTTCGCGCATCATCGCGTAATCATCGGCGGCGCCAGCCTCTTTTATATTGAACTTTCTATATGATTTTTTCTGAAAGCCTTCTTCGCCTTCAACGATCATCGCACCGACCATATTTGTGCCTGAAATATGGCTGTTATCATAAACTTCAATCCGCGTGGGAACATCATCTAACCCGAATAAATCAGCAACACCAGAGCGCATTTTCAGCCGCGTCGTCGAGAGTGTTGCGTGACGTTTTAACGCCTCCGATGCGTTCTTGAGTGCGAAATCTGCTGCGCGTTTATACTTTCCCCTTTTTGGCACAGAAATACGTATTTTATAAGGTAATGGAGCAGATAAAGCCTCTTCAAGCAGAGCTTTATCATCCATCTCCCTATTAACAATAACGTCTTTAGGCACAGTTTTATTTTGATAGAATTGCGCCATAAACGCGGACAACACCGCGCCTGCGCTTTCATCCTTATCATGGCGCGGAAAATACGATCTATTGCCCAGATTCCGCCCTCCACGGTAAAAAAACATCTGAATGCAGCTCATATCCCCGCTCTTTATAAGCGCAATAACATCAACATCACCAAGATCATCATTCATCTCGTGCTTTGCCTGAATGGAGGTTAAGGCGCGAATGCGATCACGATACCCTGCGGCCACTTCGTAATCCGTGGCATTGCTTGCCTCCTCCATACGTATGGTGAGATGCTCCTGCACAGCGCGGCTTTTGCCTTGCATAAAATCTTGCGCGCCTTTGACCTGCTGCGCGTATTCTTCCCTGCTAACCTTTCCGACACACGGTGCAGTGCAACGCTTTATATGATATTGTAAACACGGGCGCGTTCGCGTCTTCAAAGTATTATCGCTGCAATTTCGCAATAAAAAAGCACGTTGCAGCGCAAAAAGCGTCCTATTCACATCCCCTGCACTGGGGAAAGGGCCAAAATACGCCCCCTTAGATGTCCGCGCGCCACGATGTTTTAGGATCTGTGGAAAATCATGGTCTTCCTTCAATAGAATATAAGGAAAAGATTTATCATCACGCAGCAAGATATTAAAACGTGGCTTATATTGCTTAATCAAGTTTGCTTCAAGAATAAGCGCATCCGCTTCGGTATGGGTATTTATAAACTCCATACGTCGCGTCATAGACACCATTCGTTGCAACCTGTGTGGCAGCTTTTCAAAATGCGTATAAGAGGCAACACGCTTTTTTAATGCCTTGGCTTTACCGACATAAAGAACATCCTCATCATCAGAAATCATTCGGTAAACCCCTGGGCTGAGGGGTAAAGAAGCGACATAGCCCTTAATTATTTCAATAGCTTGTTCAATCGATGATTTTTTCATATTCTTTCATACTCATTAAGAATGCGTACAGCCCCTAACGATAACCTTCCAAATACCAAAATTCAAATATAATAACACGATTACAGCACGATCAGCCCTTCTGATGTCCACACACACTATCCAAAAGGATACACGCATAGATTTTATTAAACCTATGGTTGTTACGTTGTTTTTAAAGACTAAAACCATATTTACAGTCCACAGCCCCTACACATAATATGGAAAACCGTTTGACAAATACTTGCACGCTGTCAAGTATCGGGCTGTGTTAATACAATATTAAGGGGAAAACAACATGCCATATTTTAGACTTCACAAACATACAGACCATACAGAAATATTCTCAGGGTACTACACATCCTTTATCAAATGTCTGGAGGATGCCGTCGAAAACCAAATAAACCTAACCCATATTAATTTAAAAAACGAAAACCTGTCTAACGCCAACCTTGACAGCGCCCACATGCCCAATGCCAACTTCATAAATACAAATTTAACAGGCGCAAATTTATCCGAAGCACATCTGACAAATTCCATTTTTTACAATGCTTCACTCTATAACACCTGCCTATCTTACTCTGATCTCAATAAAAGTGATTTCAGAAGTGCCAGTTTTGGCGCGACACTTATTGATGGTACGAATATACAAGATTGCATCTTCTCGACACTATCTTGCTTTGATCTGGATTTCTACTTTACAGCCAATATGACAGGATGCCTCTTTGCATCCGAAGATGGACAAATGCACAAAATGTCAAAACATCCGATAGTATTAAAAGGATTCATGAATACGCATATTATTATTCTGGATCATAGCATTAAAATTGGCATAAAAACATTTCCAAGAACAATCCTGCCCGAACTGATGAAGGCAATTTATTCATACGCCAAGTCGCCATTAACCAATGATAATCAAGTGTTTTTAGACAGTTTCAAAGAAACAGAAAGAATGGCCTAATCCAAAATAATTATGTGTGTGTTGATGCCATGCTTAGACATCAATAGAGGGGAATTATAAATGACAATATATCTACACTATCGCGGGCTATTTGCGATTTACATAGAGATAAACTATAGATTGGGTGGGTCGCCCGATTTTTTGACAAAAAAATATAAGACCGAGACAATTATCCAATTGCCTTTTACCACCATAATTTTTACACCACGCCATAAAACCATTGGCCAAACGGATGAGATAGATGAAACAGGACATAGAAACATTCATAAAACTCCTGCATGAGCTTCAAAAAATTGATCCGGAATTTCCGCTTCAATATGCACGATGCCTGTTTGAAATTGCCTTAGATGAAGGGCTGTGCCTAACTGATTTATCCGAAAGAACTGGCACAGCTCTGTCCACCATATCAAGGATAACAAGCGCACTGGCAAAGGAAAAAGCACGCGGAAAGAATTATGCTCTGGTGCAGATAAAAATTTCATCCAAAGAACGGCGGAGAAAACAATTGTTTCTGACAAAAAAAGGACGAGATGTCATCAGCAACGTATCAGCCCTGCTCGCCGAAAAATAATGAGAATGAATGGAACGCAGAGTGAATATTCTATTGACCAAACCCAAGATAACCATTACTTAAAACAGGAAATGAATTTAGCGAAACAAATATATGATGTTTTAACGCTAACATTTGGGCCTGTGGCGGAATGGTAGACGCTGCAGACTTAAAATCTGTTGCCTGTATAGGCGTGCCGGTTCGAGCCCGGCCAGGCCCACCACCCTCCCACACATAAAAAAAAGCAGAATACCAAATGATTTCCCATCATTTCAAAGCATGATCCGGCGTCACCGCAATATCGGCTTGTGCCTGTTTCACAGGTTTCTGCCTTATGTAAGAAGGATAGATTTCAACCTTACAATATTGTTCCCGCACCATCAGTGCGCGACAACGATTATAGGCCTGTTCCAAAGTAATGTGGCGCACCCCCACACGTAATGTATGTTTTCCTGTTTTCACATCGACATAGCTTTGCGTGGGAGGAACAAAAATATCCGCCCCCGTAAGCATGGCATCATAACGTGAGCGCAGCTTATACCACACCACTGACATCAATAACCTTGAATTATAGTCCCCTAAATTCAAAACAAAATCATAATCATCATTGGAAAAATCAATATGGGGGTGTCGGGCTTTATAATCATCTAAATCAGGTAAGAATGCGCTTGGGATATCTCCCTTGCCGACATCAACATAAATATCATTACCGTAAATAACCGTCCCATCATAACCAATTTCTATTTGTTGAGGCGCAGGTCTGATAAATTGCCCACGTGCCGCGCTCCTTTCATCAATAATCACAAGGTAACGCCCTGGTGGTATACGGGGGAAATAGTAAAACCCAGTCACATCCGTAAAAGTACTATCCTGTAGCGCACCTTTATCATTATACAGCTTCAAGCGAACATTCTTCAAAGACACAGGCTTTGCCGCGCGCACCTCTTCACCATCAACTTGCGGCAAAGGCACAGCGCGCGCATAAACATTGCCATCCAATTCACCAGATATATGCACAGGGAAATTAACCTCCACAATATTCCCTTCACGCGGCAGAATAGATACCCCGTCAAAATCCGAAACCCAAGTGGGATCTTGCAATGACTCTGCATCGACATAGACATCTGTAAGGCGCAATTTCCCCATACGCGTAAACAGCGCGATACCATTACCATCCGTCAATTGACGACCACCATTTTGAGGTGCCTTAACAACGACCCCTTCTAATGGCTCATCTTCACCATTGAACAAACCATCGCCATCCTTATCAAGATAGACAAATGCACTGACACCACCAGAACTTGTAATATTATAATCATACATTTTCACGCGCCCTTGCGACGGATCACGCAACAAACTAAAGCGCGTATCCAACCCCGCGAAAAAATCTTTCTGATTATTATAAGTCACCCTTGGAGAAATACGGGCAAAGCCTGCCTGCCAATCCAGTTTTGCTGAATACTCCGTTAATGCTGTTTCAAAGCGCTTATCAACCCTTAACTCCATATTTAGCTTTTTGGTAAAATCCCGCTTATAAGATGCCAAAATATTGTTAAGCTCATTATTCGGCTTTAATTCATAATTTGCGAGAAGCCTGACATGATTACGCCCGTATGTTCCCGTAACACTGGTTACAGAATCAAGACTGTCATCCTGAAGCGTTGAGCCTGTTAGATGCGTCAACTGTTCATTTAGGGCTAAACGCTTCCAAATCGTGTTAACCCCTACGGATGATCTTAAACTATACTCATCATTCGTATCCAATAAATAATTTGTGGAGAGATTATATCTGGTCTTATGCCCCAATTGAAACGGTAATGGGCCGTTCACGCTAATATTACTGCGTAAAGTTCCAATATCATTTTCTGCGCCACCACCTTGCACATCAAAATTCGCGCCAAGCCAATCCAATGTGCCACTCACTTTATGTTCACCGAAATCACGGCGTCCAACAAGCTGAGCGGATATATCCCCCTCATCATCAACAGCAAGCCCCGCGTTAATCAAGACCTGACTTGCGACAAGAGACACACCAATATTTGCGACACTATCACGTTGCGCCTGTTCAACATGGCTGCGCGCACCTGCACTTACCGTAACACCATCAGCGACGGGATATTCATACAGCGCGGATACACTAACATTCGTATCGTCATCCGAATTCAAATTCGCATCAGACTTATCATATGTATTTTCCCCATCCAGACTTATAGAAACGTCATATATTCCCTCTCCACGAGAGAGCAACGTACGATCAACGGGAATATATAACTCTTCCTCCCTTACCTCGCCTTGCGGTCCATAAAATACCAAGCGAAAATTATTATCAGACTGAAACAGATTCACATTCGAAAATTGATAAAACCCGTCCTCGCCTATTTCTCTAAACCCGACAAGCTGAGTATCGCGGTATAATTCAACATCCCAACCAGGGAATCCCGTACCAGATATTCCCGTTGTTGGCGTACTGAAGGTTCGCAGAGAATCTGTATTTGTTACCCGAACACCTAATTCTTGAGACGTACGCCCCCCCAACGGCACATGCGTTGTTGTTATATCACCGACCTCAAAGCGCCGTGCCTTTAACGCTCCCAATAAATCAGCATCCAAGGATTCCCGTTTATATTTCACCCGTACATTTTTTAGGTAATCCGTATCATTTAACTGTATTTGCGTTGATAACGTCCCATGCGCGAAATCTCCAATGCTACGCAGTGTTGCACTATGGGCATCAACGCCCTCAGTACTGTCGCCTTGCCTTCGATAGACAGAACGCGTGGCGACATCGATGGAAGGCATGCCAACAGCTCTATAATCATCATCAATGCGCGGTAATGACGGCTTTGGAATTTTATGCCCGCCAAGGCTTGATTGCCTACGTTTATCCCGCGCTTGAATAGGTAATAGTTCCGCAGAGGTAATACGCAAGTCTTGCGCCGATACAACAGGCTTAAATTCAAAATCCATCCATTGACCCAGTTCAGAGGCCGGAACAAGAACATCATCACCCTCAATAAAAACATTTTTGGATATATTAAATTCACCGATATCAGTGCGCGCAATGCCAGTATTCAGATCTAATGAAAATACTTTATCTTCCCTGACATACCACCCTTCGACAGTCTTTTTTTCAATATCAATCACCAATGGAATTTGCAAAACATCGCTTATATCGCGCAATGATAACAAAACGCCCCGATTTTTAACAAGACCATAAATCAAACCATCCACACGCAAGTTACCGCCCAAAATAGGCTGCAACAATAGAATTTCTCCTTCCGGTAATATATTCGTCTCCGAAGGGATAACATGACCACGCCCCAACCCAGCCTTCAGCTTTGCAACAAAAGAACGCGCCAAGGCCAACCTCTTTTGATTCTGTACAAAGGCATCACCAGTGTTATGTGTTAATTGCTGCGCGCTTAGATAAGAAGGCGCGAAGATAAAACACGTAAAAATTCCATATAAAAAACAAAAATGAAAGAAATGCTTCATTCGAAAACAACCAATGTTCCTGTATATAAAAAACGAATAACTCTGTGGGTAAGAGTTGAAAACCATTAAGCACATTACATCACAACCACTTGACAAAGACAATTGATTAATGATAAAAACAACGTACTTCTCTGGGTGACCATCTAAGTTAGCCACATGTATTTTAACTAAACTGACTATATTAATAATGATTTAACCATTTATGTATGATAATGGTACTTAGAGATATCTATCTTATCTTTACTACTTACTGAGTATCAGTATTTTATCCCACTCACCGACTGAGTAACAGTATCTTAATCTAGGGAAAAAAGGAGAAACCTAATGAGACATAACACCCTTAAACTTTTGGCCTTCGCAAGCGCAGTATCGCTTGGCTTCGCCATGACAAGCAATTCATTTGCACAAACAGAAACAGTTAATGCAACACTTACACTGACCAGCGCAATTACAACCGTTGACGTATCCGACATGGATTTTGGTGAATGGGTTGCCATCATCCCTGCAGGTGGTGCAGATGACACGTCAAATGACGTTATCATCACACTAACAAGCGATGGAACCGTTGCCTCATCAGTTGCTGGTGTAACAGACTCAACAGTCTTACAAGTTACAGCCCCCCTAACAGAGGGCGTCGTTACCGTTGAAACACCATCCGCATCATCCTTGACCATAACCCGTTCAGGTGACAGTGATTTTGCCGATGCTGGGATATCTCTCAACACCACATCATATAGAACGGCCTCCGAAGGTCCAATCTCTCTTGATGCGAACACAGACACTGGAACAGTAACAGTTGTAGGCGCAGCCACAGCAGAAACAGTTACATTTGGTGGAACAATAACGTTTGCAGAACAAGCTGCAGATGGTGTTCATCCAGCAAGTTTTGATGTGACATTCTCTTACTAAGACTAAGAGAATACCGAAATTTATTACGAAATACAAAAAAGGCATCTATGGATGCCTTTTTTATTGCCTGATACTGCGATACCCATAAAGCGAAATTACATTTAGTGAATGTGACTTTATTTATGTACGAGATTTAGAACAAAGCACGTAGCCGTATAAATATACGGTAACAATATGTCATAAAATGAATAACTCCTCAGCAAGACTACGGTGTATAGGCAGAGTAAGTGCTAAAAATACATTCGCTTTATGATAATATTTGACGCCGCAAGGCTGCGGGGAAGGAACCCAGATAGAGATTAAATGCTACTGCAACGAAACACCTACAATAAACAACAGCACAGCCAGATAACCAGCAAAGCACACTATATCCCCCTCTGCAAGCGAAGCATTAAGCCCGTTAGACCTGAATAATACCAGACCAACGGACTACAAAAACCACCCTACGCCTCAACATATCACTCCAAGGGAAATGTCTCTTCCGCATAAATAACATTATTATCAATGCTTTTATTGTATGTATAATCATACATCACGACCCTTAACGAACCGCCAGCAATATCCTTTATTAACTGTACATCGAAAACGCGACGATCCACTTCTGGGAAAATATGAGCATTACTGATCTCTCCCACGCGCACTTCATTACCATTTTCATCTATATGATACACCATAAGATGCCCTAAAACAGAATACGGTCCTCCCCCACGATGAACTGGCACCGCGACTTTCAAAAATCCATTGTTAGGGTTCCGCGATAAACTAATACGACCAATCGACGAATCAACATGCACATCCCCAGATCGCAAAATAATCGGGATAGTATAACCAACATTGATTTTAACAGACATACCCGACGTTGGCTGCGCCTTGGGCTCCTGACCTTCAACAATATCAAGACTCTCACTAGACACCGTAGAAAAACTTAAATGCACATGGTAATCACCATCTGGAATCTCCTCTGAGCGGCGCAACGCCAAACGTACTTTTTGCGACGCCCCAGGCTGTAACGTGACCTGCCGTGGTGAAAAAACGATATACTTAGACAAATCAAGTGCAACCTCCTCGCCCTGAACCCTTACATAGGCTGGTCCCTGCTCTTGCATACGGAAAAACCGCCAATCCATCTTGTACGTACTCACCTTATCCCCATTATTGGCAAGCGTCACCGTCCCGAAACGATCGCGCCCTTCAAAGACAACACGCGTCGGCGTAATCAAAATATCAGCCTGCGCAACCTGCACAGCCCCCCCAAAGAAACCACTCAGGACAACACTCCAAATAAACAGAGACAATAAATATTTCTTCATTATTACAATTCCTTTTTTACTTTAATAAAATCATGTAAGAGATTAAAAATTAATTTGAATTTGTATTACGCCACCAAACGTTTGATCGATATAAGAGCCACCAATAGCATTATTACGCGCCGTTGCGCCAATCTCTATCCTCGCCACACCAGAACCATCAGTACTGGCTGGATGCGTTTCCTGAAAGTTAATCATCTGCATATCAAACCCAGACCCACTCAACGATGTTAATTGCGTAACCGTAACACTGGTAATCGCAGTATTTGCAGCCATACCATCCAGATCATAAACCCCCTCTTGCGGCGCAACAATTTCTATATACCCCGCAGCCGAGAAAGAATAACTACCATTGGTGTTGATCGTTATATCATAAGCAGCATCATTATTCTTCATCACAAATTGACCAAAACTAAGCGCCCGAACCGTTGTGACCCCCGCATATGTAGGAGATGTAAAAAGAAAAAAAACGCATATTAAGCCGCAAAAAAAACGCATACTAAGCCTCCCAAACCTTCATGACAATAAGCAACTATACAAAAACACACACCCTACCGCAACGACTATAAACGATAATAACTGCTGCAACATACAGATAACCACTATTTCCTACATTTAGAGATAAAAGCACAGCCCAATGAATCAAAAACAAAAAATCAACCATAATTTTCACTTTATTTTTAAATATCCTATTGATGCCAATAGTGTTTTCAGGATAGAATCTAATCTGGTGTTTTCTGCTGCGTACTTTTTTAGTTCTTAATGTCTCTATTCTGAGGCTTGTGGTTCTTTACTATATGTATAAAAAAATAGCTTTGAGTCTATGTTTCACACTATTTTTGGGTCTACTTACTGCGTGTAGTCCTGAAGGACTTTTGCACCTTAAAACAACCGAATCAAATACTGCGCCATCTGCAAAAAAATCAAAAAATGCAGGTAAGAACGAAAGCATTAGCGCACCAATCGCCCTTCCACCAGCATTTAATAACCAGCCAACCAAGCTGGGGCAGACGAAAAATCAATATATGCCCAATGGTCTGCCTGCCTTAAAGCCAATGAAAGGCATTAACGCAGACACGTTATTCACAAAGAACATCAAAGACACCGGTGACCGCTTTAATCGCGTTGAAAATGCCGTTGTTGATCTTAAGAAAGAATTTGATACTTACAAACCATCTATCGTCCGGTTAGCCGCTGTGGAGTCGGACATTCAGAACCTTATCAAGGAACTCGAGGTATTGCTGCAGGAAACACCAGCCAATCAGCCACCTCAAACATTGGTAGAGCCCTCTGAACCTCAGTTGCAAGTAACGCAACTGACACCACAGCCCTCACCACGACTTGACCCGCAGAAAGTTGTTCAGGCGCAAGCTCCCCCACCTCAAGTAAATAAAGAACCGGATAAGCCTCCGAAAAAACAACATAATAAACCAAAAGAGCCCCCCGAAAAACGGGTTGCCCCCAAAGCCACACCACCGCCAACATATGACGGTCTTGTTGCGATGAATCTGCGTGTTGGAGAACATGCAGATAAACTGCGTATTGTGCTAGACACAAACCACAGAAGCAATTTCAGTATCGATCTGGATAATGATGAAAAACTTATTATTATCGAGCTACCCGACGCGCGATGGATTGACGGAAACAATAAAACATTCAGAAATTCTAAACTTCTAGAATCCTACAGTGTTGAACCCCTGAACAATGGTAAGGGCAGCATGATTGTCCTATCTCTGAAGAAAACCACAAAAATCTTAAGAGAAAAACGCCTTTCCCCCGACAGTGAGAACACCTATCACCGTATCTATTTTGATTTATCGCCTTAATAAATAATTTTGTTCGATAGTCCTTTCCCGTGGCTTCAATATACCTTAATAAATTGTAAGCCTATTACATCTAGAATAAATACCGCATAAACCGAGAAATTCAATGTTACCGAAAATAGAAAAAAACGACAAAGTAAGACCCTTGGTCAAAAAAACGGTCAGCATCACTCTGATCTTCTATGACATGATTGCTATGAGCTTTTCATTTATACTTGCTTTATTAACCGCAGAATTTTTAAAAGATCTGATATTACCAGATACATACAATAAACCCTTATCAGACTACGCAATGATCCATGATCTATTCTTTATATGGATGTGTCCTGTCGTTCTGTTTCTGTTTTTCACAAAAGGTCATTACACGCAACGCGTACCATGGTGGAGCCAAGTACAAAATGTTCTTACCGTATGCCTGATGGCCTTAATTATGGATGGCTTTCTTCGCTTTGCCCTTGATATGTCATTTTCCAGACTACTGATCGGGTTAAGCTGGGTTTATGTTTTCTTTCTAACACTTGCTGGACGGCAAATCGTTTACGCGATCGCCCGTGGAAAAGGCGTTTGGCGTATTCCAACGGTTATAATTGGGGACATTAACACAGTAACAGACGTCCTGTACGCATTCAGTGCAGACCGCTATACGGGTTATGATGTGAAAACAGTTTCCTTACGTGATAGAAATGCCGATAAAGGTCTCGATAGAAATACGATTCCTGCACAATATAAAGACATAAACGTGTTTCACGGAAGGATTAATTACCGTGAATCCATACAAAAAAATATAGACCATTTCTTCGTTATCTCCCTTGAAACATTCCGCGGGGAAGAACGCGATGAGCTTATTAAGGTCTTAACGGAGCTAAAAGCGCTCTATGCTGTTGTACCACCCGTATCACGTGTCAGCCTGTTCGAAATGGAGCCTCGATACTTCTTTGGCTATGACATCATGCTGCTGCACGCCAAGACATCTATATTCTCCCCTATGGGGCGTTTCTTAAAGCGCACAATGGATATTACGGCGGCATCTATCGCACTTCTACTGCTTTCTCCTATCATGCTTGGCGTTATGGCTTTTCTCAAACTTGAGGGACAAGGCGGCTCATTCTTTTATGGCGGATATCGCATTGGCAGAAATGGGAATAAGTTTAAATGCTGGAAATTCCAGTCGATGGAGCCTAACTCAGATCATTTACTCCACGAATTACTGGAGCGTGATCCTGAAGCTAAAATACAATGGGAAGAATTCAGAAAACTCAGGAATGATCCGCGCGTCACAACAAAAACCGCACGTATTATACGCAAAACCAGTATTGATGAACTGCCACAGCTCTGGAACGTCCTTATCGGTGATATGAGCCTCGTAGGTCCGCGCCCCATCCTTGATGAAGAGGTTCCCCTCTTTGGCGAAGGCATCAACCATTACTATCAGGTTCGCCCTGGCATTACAGGACTTTGGCAAGTCAGCGGGCGCAGCGATGCCAGCTTTGACAGACGCGTCTACTGGGATGGCTGGTATGTACGTAATTGGTCACTCTGGGGTGATATTGTAATTATGATTAAAACCCTGCGCGTTGTTTTGGGCGGATCAGGTGCCTATTAGACCATCGACCATGTCTGAAACATCGTTTATAGCCTGTTCCAAATCATTTTCTACACTAGAGCGCAAAACGATATTCACCCCTAATACGCCGTCTTTGAAATAGGGATAACTGCCTATATCTATGCTACCCCATTTACCTTGTATCGCGCCTAAAGGTTTTGCAATTATGCTCTCCGTTAAGGCACAAGACACTGTGCGTGATTGAATAACCGCCCCCCCCTTCAGCGTAGAAGCAACATGATCCATCATCGCCTGCATAATGCGCGGTACACCCGCCATAACATATGTATTCTCAATAACAAAACCTGGTGCAATAGACACAGGGTTGGGAATCAACGCCGCCCCGACAGGAATGCGCGCCATACGAAGACGCACCGCATTTAAATCACCCGCACCATAATGCGCCTGCAACAACGACTTCGCCTCTGCATGTTCTTCCAACGCAACGCCATATGCCTTTGCCACACTGGCTGCCGTAATATCATCATGTGTCGGACCGATACCACCACTGGTGAATATATAATCAACTTTATCGTTAAATTCCCTGATTGTTGAGACAATCACATCTTCAATATCAGGGATAACCCGTACCTCCGACAAAACAACACCGCATTCAACCAATTTATTCGCAACGTAATTAACATTTAAATCCTGCGTTCGCCCCGATAAAATTTCATTACCAATCACAATCATTGCTGCGCTATATTGCTTGCTCATCGTTTCATCCAATCTTCTTTACACGCCTTGTACAAACCTATATTTAACATGTGTAGATAAAAGATGATAGCATTTGCAAAAGGAATAAAAATGACAACATCCACGTTCACCGCCGAAGGTATAGAACTCCACCCCCCCGAAGATTTTGAGGGCATGCGTAAGGCAGGAAAACTAGCGGCAGAAATTCTGGATATGATTACCGATCATGTTGTCCCCGGTGTGACAACAGAGGAACTGGATCGCCTGTGTCACGACCATTGCACAAAGGCAGGTGCAATCCCCGCGCCACTTAATTATCAAGGCGGTGGGCCAACGCCGTTCCCAAAATCAATTTGTACATCCATTAATCACGTTGTATGTCACGGCATACCAAACGAAAAAACGCTCCGCGATGGTGATATTGTTAATATTGATGTCACGGTTATTCTTGATGGCTGGCACGGCGATACATCGCGCATGTATTTGGCAGGCGGTAAAACACCTATCAAAGCAAAACGCCTATGTGATGTAACCTATGATTCCATGATGGCAGGCATCGAAGCCGTAAAGCCCGGCGCGACGCTTGGTGATATCGGGTATGCCATTCAACAAGTTGCCGAGAAACAGCGTTTCTCCGTTGTACGAGATTTCTGTGGTCACGGCCTAGGTCGCGTGTTTCATGCTGCCCCATCAGTGATGCATTACGGCAAACAAAATACCGGTACAGTATTAGAACCAGGCATGTTTTTTACGATTGAGCCGATGATAAATGCCGGACATTACACAACCAAAGTTCTTAAAAGTGATGGTTGGACGGCAGTAACACGTGACCGCTCGCTCTCTGCCCAGTTTGAACATTCCCTCGCCGTCACGGAAGATGGCTTTGAAATATTCACCCTGTCCCCCAAAGGGTTCACAAAGCCGCCATACAGCTAAAGGTCAGGACTTAAATGACCGATTTGTTCGGAAAGCAAGAAAAGAAACCCCCGCATTATGCTGGTCATAGACAAAGGTTGAGAGATCGCTTTGTTGGCGCAGGTGCGGGCGCACTGCAAGATTATGAGTTGCTGGAACTGTTATTATTCATGGCAATCCCACGCCGTGATGTAAAGGAACTGGCAAAAACCCTGCTCTCCACCTTTGGTTCTCTGCCCGAACTGATGAGCGCCTCACATCATGAGCTAACACAAATAGACGGCATCAGTGAAAATGTGGCCACCGCAATTAAAACCGTCACCGCCATAGCGGAACGCATGATGAAGCAAGAACTGATGCAAAAGCCAATTCTGAATAACTGGACGCGCCTCATGGATTATTGCCACATGACCATGGCGCACGAAAAGAAAGAACATTTCCGCATCCTCTTCATGAATAAAAAGAACGAATTGATCGCCGATGAAATTCAAGGCTCAGGTACAGTTGACCATACCCCCGCATATCCACGTGAAATTATGAAACGCAGCCTTGAATTAGGCGCAACCGCCCTTATACTTATGCATAACCATCCAAGTGGTGATCCTAAACCCTCACAAGCGGATATCGACATGACAAATGCCATCATCGCCGCGGCAAAACCATTTGAAATTACAATCCACGATCATATTGTGATTGCGCGTAATGGTTATACCTCCTTTCGTAATGAGGGCTTAATTTAGTGTATATTTGGCCGCCCGTTTTACTGACCATTCTCCTCGCCCTTGTTTTATTCTTCTCCACGGGTTGCACATCTCGACCACGTCGTATTTACATCGCACCACCGCCTATGAACGGACAAGTACAGCGACAAGACACAGTGAACAAGCAGCTTGAAAACCTGCGCGAAAAAAACTTTTCCGTTCTCCGCACTGAAATGGTGATAAAAGGGATGAGCATGGATAACCCTATGCTGCTCCGCGCCTTTAAATCGGAAATGAAACTGGAGCTATGGGTAAAAAGCAGCTACAGCAATGAATATGACCTCTTCAAAACATATAATGTCTGTAGTAAATCAGGCGTTTTAGGGCCAAAGCTAAAGGAAGGCGACAAACAAACACCGGAGGGATTTTATAACGTCACCAAAGACCGCCTAAATCCGAACAGCCAATATTTCCTATCCTTTAATATCGGCTTCCCCAATGCCTATGACAGATCATTAAAGCGCACAGGGTCTCTGCTGATGATCCACGGCAATTGTGTATCCGTTGGGTGTCTTGCCATGACAGATAAAAGCATCGGTGAAATTTACCTGATTGTTGAGCAAAACTTTAAATACGGGCATAAATCCATCCCGATCCATATTTATCCATTCCGTATGACGCAAGACAATATGATTGCACGCAACACATCACACTGGTATCCGTTTTGGGAAAACCTAAAAGAAGGCTATGACCACTTCGAAACATACCGCACCCCCGCGCATGCCACGGCAAAGAACGGGCGCTATGTATTTAATAAGGGTAACTATCTCTAACCCCCTTGATCCTCCGCCGAAAATCGAATAAGTTCTGGGCAATAAACACATAATTATTGTAAAGGCTTATTCATGATTCCTCGCTATTCACGACCAGAAATGACCAGCATCTTCGAACAGGAAAATAAATTCCGTATCTGGCTAGAAGTTGAAACACTTGCTCTGGAGAAAATGGCGGAGCTTGGCACTGTTCCTGAAAGTGCGGCCATCGCCCTGCGTGAAAAAGGCAATTTCGATATTGATCGCATCAATGAAATAGAAGCCGAAATTCACCATGATGTGATTGCTTTCCTGACCTCTGTTGGTGAATATGTCGGTGAAGACTCGCGTTATGTGCATCAGGGTATGACCAGTTCCGATATCATAGATACCAGCTTTGCCGTTATGTTGACCCAAGCCGCAGACATTATTATTGCCGACCTTGAAAAAGTGATGGCTGCCCTTAAAAAACGTTCACTAGAGCATAAAGACACGCTTTGTATTGGTCGCTCCCACGGTATTCATGGTGAGCCGACAACCTTCGGCATGAAACTCGCCGGACATTACGCCGCGTTTAAACGTGCGCGTGACCGCATGGTTTTGGCCAAAGAAGAAGTCAGCACAATCACAATTTCAGGCGCGGTCGGCACATACGCCACGACTGATATGGCAGTAGAACAACACGTTGCTGACAAACTCGGCTTAAAACCAGAAATGGTTGCCACACAAGTCATCCCGCGTGACCGCCATGCTATGTTCTTTGTAACGCTTGGTGTTGTTGCCAGCTCTATCGAGAATATCGCCGTTGAAATTCGCCATCTGCAACGCACCGAAGTCCGTGAAGCAGAGGAATATTTCTCGCCAAATCAAAAAGGTTCATCGGCGATGCCGCATAAGCGTAACCCGATCGGAACAGAAAATCTGACAGGGCAAGCGCGTATTATCCGCGCCGCTGTAACGCCTGCGCTTGAAAATGTAGCCCTATGGCATGAACGTGATATTTCGCATTCAGCCGTGGAACGTACTATACTACCCGATGCGTTAATTTCTGCAGATTACGCGCTTAACCGTTTGGCTGGTATCATTGATAAATTGTTGGTTTACCCTGAACGCATGAAACATAATCTGGAAATGACAGGCGGGCTTGTCTTCTCACAACGCACCATGCTTGCTTTGACACAGGCCGGAATTTCACGTGAAGATGCCTATCGCATTGTTCAGAAATCCGCCATGACCGTCTGGGCAGACCGCAGCAGCGGCAAAGGCACATTAACACTACGTAATGCGCTTGAGAGTGATTTGCAAGTCACTGAAAAACTTGACAAAAATGCGCTAGATGCTATATTTAAGTATGATGCTTACACGAAGAATATTGGCGCAATATTAGACCGCGCCTTTAAATAAAGCGTTTTGAATATATAAAGAGAGGTACACCATGAAAGGTGACAAAAAAGTTATAGAGTTTTTGAACGAGGCTCTTAAAAAAGAGCTAACCGCCGTAAACCAATATTTTCTGCATTCACGTATGTTAGAAGATTGGGGCATCACAAAACTCGCCAAGCACGAATATAACGAATCGATAGAGGAAATGCATCACGCTGATAACCTCATCAAACGTATATTGTTCCTTGAAGGGCTTCCGAACCTACAGAGCCTTGAAAAGCTAATGATCGGGCAAAACGTCAAGGAAATCCTTGAATGCGATCTAAAGCTGGAGCATGGCGGCGCAGGCCATTACCGCGCAGCTGTTGAGCACGCAGAAGAAGTGAAAGATTATGTATCACGTGACCTATTCGCGAAAATCCTTGCTGATGAGGAAGGTCATATTGATTATCTGGAAACACAATTACAAATGATTGAGAATATGGGTATTCAGAATTATATTCAGATTAACTCTGAAAGCGCATTAGACGCAGAGGGATAATACTCCCCTACCTACACGAAATTCCAAATACCTGCGGCACAATAAAGCGGCAGGTATTTTTGTTTTAAGATGATGGAATCCCTAAAAACGCTTCGATATATTTCGGCGAGAAATTCCCCTGCTCTACAGTTTTATTATTTTCATCCAGCAAAATAACATGCGGAATGGCCTCCCACACTTCAACACCAAAGCGTTCCAACTCTTCCGCCAGCTTCCATTCCGCCCCGTCAATGACAATGGCCTTAAACGGAACATCTCCCAGCTTGTTCATATAACGCGCAAAATCTTGACGGCTCTCATCAATAGAAATCGCAATAATAGAACTCGCCTTGGCACGCTCTATCTCTATAATCTGTGGCATCTTCTGCACACAATTCGGACACCATGACGCGTACAGAACAATGGCGCGCTTCTGCCCTTTTATATTCTTAATATCACGCGCAATTCTATGAGGTGAGATTTTGTGAATTTCTACGCCCTGCTTATCCGCCGCTTGCACCGCTATTGCAGATATAAAAACAGCCATAAATAAAGTAATTACCACCATTCGTTTTGAAATCATTCTACGCTCTCCATAAATAAAATAAACATAACATATACCCTAATTCGTCACATAAACAAAAATAGATACATTTCCCCAACTGATAATGACTTGCATTTACAAAAGCTAGGTGATAATAATTATCATTACTAACAACGAATCAAATATGTTGGAAATAATCTTATGTATATATGCATGTGCAACCCCTTTACTGACACGGATGTTCGTAACCATTTGGATACGACAAAGAAAAGCACACGCGTTAAAGATGTGTACGCCGCGTGTTCAGACGGGGCAGACATAAATTGCGGAACATGTATTGGTGAACTTAAAACGATGGTTGATACACATAACAACACTATGACAATCGGTGAATTATCAGACCAAATGCAAAAAGCAACCAATAAAAATAAAGAATCCGTGTAACAAATCCCTACACTCCCCTTGCATTTACGCCCATGGTATGTAACCAATAATCCCTTAACGTTAACTCTTAAGAGGATATAAAATGCTTAAGAAATTTATGCTTACACTTGGAGGTCTTTTGATCATGACAGCAGGAACAGATGCAAAAGCGGATTCCGCAAATACAGTAAATATGGAAGTGTCCAGCGGTGGAACCGTTGTTATAGAATTACTGCCCGATATTGCCCCAAAACATGTTGAGCGTATTAAAACGCTGATCGGCGAAGGTTTCTATGATGGAATTATTTTCCACCGTGTAATCAGTGGCTTTATGGCACAAACCGGTGACCCAACAGGTACAGGTACGGGTGGTTCAAAATACCCTGACGTTCCTGCAGAGTTCAGCAAGTACGCATATAAGCGTGGAACAATAGGCATGGCGCGCTCCACAAACCCTGACAGTGCAAACTCACAATTCTTTTTCTGTTTCACAGACACAGGTTGTAGCTTTCTAACTGGTCAATACACCGTGCTTGGTCAAGTAACATCCGGCATGGAGTTCATTGACAAAGTTGCAGTTGGTGAACCACCATCCAGCCCGGATAAAATTGTTAAGATGACAATTGCCCCGGTTGTTGAAAAAACCGCAGAAGAAGCTCCTACTGAAGAAAAAGCAGCAGCAGCAGAATAACTCTGCAAGCACAGCACATGACAGATATAGACCTATATCAAATTGATGCATTTACAGATACGGTTTTCGGCGGCAACCCAGCCGCCGTTTGCCCATTGAGTACATGGCTTCCTGACGAGATATTAAAGAGCATCGCCGCAGAGAATAACCTCTCTGAAACGGCATTTTTTGTTCCAGAGGGTAAAGGCTTTCACCTCCGCTGGTTCACACCAACAACAGAAATAGATTTATGCGGGCACGCAACACTGGCCAGTGCATATTGTATTTTCGAAAATTTAGGCTTCGAACAAGATACAGTGTATTTCAGTTCTCGTTCAGGCGAGTTAAGTGTCAAAAAAACATCAGCAGGCTACACGCTCAATTTCCCGACATGGGATTATACAGTTCAACAGGATGTATCCAATATTGAAGATATCCTTGGGCTGAAAGTCCAAACCGTCCTCAAAAGCACAAAAACCTTTGCGATTCTCGACAGCCCCAACGCCGTGCAAAATTACAAACCTGACATTACAAAAATAAAAACCCTGACCGATACATTCGGCCTTGTCATCACTGCGCGTGGAACAGGCGACACGGATTTTGTTTCACGCCTCTTCGCACCACAAATCGGCATTGATGAAGATCCTGTAACAGGTGCTATTCACTGCCTTTTAATCCCATATTGGGGAAAGGTTCTTGGCAAAACCACAATGCACGCAAAACAGCTTTCCGCCCGTGGCGGCGACCTACTATGCACTCTTAAAGATGATCGCGTTGAAATAACCGGCAAAGCCGTCCTCTATATGCAAGGCAAAATCCATGTCTAACCATGTGGATTGGTGGCGCGGCGCAATCATATACCAGATTTACCCACGCTCATTCTATGACAGTAATAATGATGGCATTGGCGACCTTGCTGGCATCACGCAGAAACTAGACTATGTTGCGGATCTTGGTGTTGACGGCATATGGATATCGCCTTTTTTCAAATCACCGATGAAGGACTTTGGGTATGACATTTCCGATTATCGAGATGTAGACCCCATCTTTGGCAATAACGATGATTTTGATGATTTACTAGAAAAAGCACATAGCCTGAATCTAAAGGTCATTATCGATCTCGCATTCTCCCATACGTCAGAGGAACACCCATGGTTCTTAGATGAAACTAAAAAAGATTGGTATGTGTGGGCAGATGCGAAACATGATAAGGATAATAATCGCGTTCCTCCCAATAACTGGGTCTCCGTTTTTGGAGGTTCTGCATGGGAATGGTGTGAACAGCGCGAGAAATATTACTTCCACAACTTTCTAAAAGAGCAACCAGATTTAAACTTTCATAATCTAGACGTACAGAGCGAAATCATCGATATCTGTAAATACTGGCTAGATCGCGGCATTGATGGCATTCGCCTTGATGTCGTAAATTTCTATTTTCACGATCCGCTTTTGCGCGACAATCCTCCCCGTCAAAGCGGCGCAAAATTTGCAACCCAGTTTGAAAAAGAAACGCCCTATTCAACGCAACAACATATATACGATAAATCCCGCCCCGAAAATTTGGATTTTATTGCAAAATTACGCGCTCTTACCGATCAATATAGTGACCGTGTTTTAGTTGGTGAGATTGGCGATGACCATCCTTACAAATTGGCACAAGAATACACAAATGGTAAAAATCACCTGCACACATGTTACAATCCACACATGATGTCAGGCACACAAAAGACATTGACCGAAGACCTTGTACGTGTGCCAATCGAAACATTTTTCGCTCAACACTCTGAGGTAAATAATTTGGCCGAATCGGTCAAAGAATCATCTGCATGGCCAAGTTGGGCATTCTCAAATCATGACGTTGTACGTGCCCAAAGCCGTTGGTACAAGCCATATAGTTATAATAATGCTTTTTCAAAAATGCTGATAGCCCTTTTAGGATGCCTCCCTGGAACAGCATTTATATTCCAAGGTGAAGAGCTAGGGCTACCCGAAGCAAAAATCGCATTTAAAAATATCCAAGACCCATGGGCAAAGGAAACATACCCACAATGGCAAGGGCGAGATGGGTGTAGAACACCTATGATATGGGATAATTCCATTTATTGTGGGTTTTCACAAACATTGCCGTGGCTACCAATTCCAAAAGCACATCACATACTAAATATACAAACACAAAACAAAGAAAAAACATCCGTTTTAAATTTCACAAAAGAATTTATCCATTGGAGAAAAATAAAACCAGAAATAATTAATGGAAATCATGAGTTTATAGAGACAAGTAACTCAAATATAATAGATTTAAGGCGTTACAATTCATCAAACGAAACGCATTGTATATTTAATCTGTCTTGTGTAGAAACCCAGTATAAGGGACAAAAATACGCCCCATACGCCTTTCATATTGATGAATTTAAAGAGCCTTAACTATATGGATATACAAAAATAGGGAGAGGGAAATTCCCCTAAAAACTGCTCTAATCTTCTAACTCAAAGCCAATATCATCATTAAGAAGATCATCATCAATTTCTAATGTTTTTTGTTTTTTACCACTATGCTTAGACAAAGATCTTTGAATATCCTTCTCTTCCCCATCACCCATTTCAAGCGTCCGAACAACAGAAATCATCTTCTTAACAACCTCATCAACCTTTTTCGGGTCATCCAAAGGCAACGGCGTATCAAGACGTACCAAGCCAGTCTCCTCGAAAAAAAGAATAATAATCCACGCTTTATCAATTTTCATTAAGCCAAGAATGCTGCCGACGCGCTCATCATTCAGATATTCCTGCATATAGGCCACATCTTGCGTACGGATAACATAGCTATTATCCCATTCATTCCCTTTGCCATCTTTATAAGAAGGCCTATATTCCTTATGAATATCAAGTGTATCAACAACTGGCGTCATACCACCACTGGCAATCGCGCTAACAACGGACAAACCAGAATGCATATTGATTTCGATTGCGGTTAAACGCCTTTGGGAACGCGCATCTAATTCCGAATGCTCACTAGCGAAAAAAGATATATTATAACCATCGACGGCCCCGCTCATAGATGGGGTTTCATAAAAGCCATTAGAATAATAACGCAAGCCCCGCTTATTTGCATAGAGCTTCCAAGCGGCCTTTTGCCGAAAAATAAGATAGCTCGTCCAAAACCAGAACCCCAACAACAACGCTGAAATCAAAAACCAAAGAATAAAAGACAGTGACAAAAGAAACCCCTTTATAAAAATAACACATATCAAGAACCACCCTGACAATTCAGTTTATCTGTCTTTCCCTGCGCTTGCCACTTCTTATTTTACCTATTGTTTAGAAAACAGAAAAGGCCGGATACTGATCCGACCTTCCTTCCTAATTTATATCAATCACGGCTAGTTATAACTCACGCCTACGGCATCTGTTGCTGGAGCATGCGTATAATGTGCAAATCCATGTACAGAGGCCATACTCTGACCTTCATCAGATATGTTCTGAGAAAGAGTTACAGGTGTTTCCGACATTTTATCAGCAATCGCGCCCATTTGCGTTAACAACGCCTCAGCATGAGAAACAAGAGCCTCTGTCTTACCGACACTTAAAACATCCGCATCTGCATGCTGTTCTATTTTCTCGTTCAACACATCTTCATGCGCGCTGACTTTACCGACCTTATCCTCAAGGCGATGAATAGCATCACCAAAGTAACCAGCCTGTTTATCAACAACTTCGACTTTTCTCTCAAGACTCTGTATCGAACCGGTAAACGCATTGGCCTGCTCACCAACACTAGTAACCTTGGCCTCCATCACCTCAATCGAGCGAGAAAATTTGCCAGTCTGGTCGTCAACCACTTCCATTTTATGCTCCAGCTTATGTATTGCATCACTGAAGAACCCTGTTTGCTTGCTTATGACCTCAAAGCCGGAGCGTAAACGCTCAAACCCCGCGCCAAGGACGATACTTGTCCCGACCGCCGCAACTGCCGAGAAGACGGCCATCATTACTGATACAGCCACTACTGTTTCTACCTCTATAGACATAACCCAAAACCTTTCCTGAAATGTTGTAAAATACAATTTAAAGTGCGTTATTTTTTTAATTATTAAGCACAAAGAAAATAAATTCTCCAATGCATATTAAACAACACTTACCTTATTATGGTAACTTCACGAGAGGTGATCTGTCCAGAATTATCGTTTTGAAATTATCTAAATTTTTATCTTTATCCATGATTAATTCGTAAGAACAAACAAAAACGGCGCATGATATATGCACCGCTTTAAAACATTACCTTATTGTTTTAATTCATTAATCATCAACAAATGGATCGGAATATATATCTTCAAGATCATATTGTCCTTTTGATTTAAATTCAAAGAAATCCTTTTTAGGAGCAATAATTTCTGCCGCAGGCTGAACAACTTTATTTTCCTGAACGTCTATGGCTTCTTCTATATCTGTCCCAGAATTAACGGATGGTGCAACATTGGCAACATGCTGCGTAACATTTTCCGCGCTTTCCTCTTCAACGACTTCCCGTGCAGCAACAGACACCTCTTCCACCTTTACAGATTCTAGTTTCTTCGGAGCTTGCTCAATATATTCTTCTGCGCTTAAATCAGTAGAAGAAGAACCAGCAGCCTCAACGATCACATTTTCAACAACTTTTTCTGCTTTCTCCACCTCGGCAAGAATATCACTATTAGCATCATCAGTTATTTTTTCTGCTACTTTCTCAATAACATCTTTAGATGAGTGTTCCTCAATTTCCGTAGCAACAGGAGAAGCCTTTTTCTCAACCGCATGCACGACAGGAGATCCACCCTTTACCTGCGCCTCGGAAAATATTTCCTCCGCATGCAGGACAGGCTTGGTTTCAATAACAGAGTCAGCAACAATTTCAATAATCGGCTCAACCTTTAATTCTTTTTCCGGCATCATCTTTGCACGAACATACGCAACCCCACTGCCTGCGGTACGTGACCCGCCATAAGGTACAACATTATCAATACGCTGTGCCTCCCATCCCTCACCACATGCAACCAGCATTAGAGGTGTGCAAAGAACCATTATCCGTAAAAAAGGCTTACCCATGATATTTCCCAACAAAAATTAAGATACGTACACAGAAAAGAAACGCAGAGCGCGAAACATTCGGTGATCGTACGTCAACAACATTAAAAAATCAACATAGATATCTGAAATATTAAATATATTTTAATATAGAGACTATTTAATCAAGGGTTTCTGCCGCAGAAACATCACCCCCAGAAGCAGGCATAATCTGTGCCAAAGCGTGATTATCTTGATAAATAACGACCTCAATTTCATCATACACATTCTGCGCGGGCAAAAAAGATAAGCGTGTAATTGGTTCATTTTCAATGCCTGCTGTTTTCTCCTGCACAACCAAGCGTTCACCATCACGCGCCGCATAATCCGTAGAGCATCCGACAATTAAAAAAACAGGTAACACGAATAAAACACTACAAATATTACATTGCATAGAATATACAAACGCCTCTAGTTGATAATTTTATAAGGGAGATACGCAAAGGAACTACGAAAGAATACTACAATATTTTCATGATAATAGCACGCGACATTTTTCAAACACCACAAAGCACAAGATAAACATACCCGCTAAAACATGCTATCAACATAATGCATGGTCTGCTTTTTAATGTCTTTCAACTCTCCCCAAACGGTATCCTCTTTGCGTATAAAAAATTCGTTATAGCCCGAGCCAATAAGCCCCTGCCACGACGAAGAATAACGACAACGTTGCTTTCTGGTTTTTTCAGGCTGGAATTTTATTTTATATTCCAAACGTACAGACCGCTCGCTTCCACCACTCAGATTAACACCATCAACATCCAAAGCCATACGGCTGCGCCCCCATTCATAGGCAAGCACCGCTTTGCGATCAAACCTGTCCTTTATTCCGCATTTCTTAAACGAAGAAGACGTACCCCGCTTACCTTTCAAGGAAAGCGGCACAACGCCAGAGTTAAGATGCTCTTGAATAACCGGTGATTGCTCAGCCTTTAATAAGGCCATGCGTAACGGCGCAGAAAAATAATGTGGCTGATAAGCGAGATTTGATTGTTGCTCAGATAATGAAGCACTTGTGACCGATGGCGGCGATGGCGCCAATGGTTTCGATTTTCCGGTGGTTAAACACCCCGATAAGGCCAATAAACTGGTACACAAAATTAACTTACTAAGGAACTCCTGGCCTTTACAATAATCAAACGGAATGAGAAACCAAGTCTTAACTTGTTCATGTCTCATACCCTCATTATAGCATAAAACACAGTATACACGCGAGTTTCAGAATATTTTATTGTGCTGCAACGCATGAATAAACCAGAAAAATCATTCCCCTACAATAATATAGCCCTGTACAGAAATATTCAAAACTGATGACATTCCGCCTATTTTCTTAATCATACTTTTTGAAAATGAACGTCATAATCGGGATTCCCAAAACACCAACAGTCGCCGCCCAAGTAAAATACGGATCAAAAGAAGCGGGGTTATAGTTAAAAAATATATACATCCAAATTGGAATTTTAGGCGATAGAAAAGACAAGGCAAGAAAAACAATAATACTATAGAGCAATAATTTTTGACGAAACTCTTTCCAGAAATACGACATGATATAGACCACACCATACCCCAAGACACCAATAATCATAGGCTTGGTTGATCCGGTATTGTCAGAGATAATAAACGCCGACGTCCCGATAATCGCACAGCCAACCAATATGTACCACTTTAATGCTTTCAAAAATGCTTCTGACATCTTACCCCTGCTTTCAAAGTTATCGCAACTTACCATACATTCTATGATAATGCGTTCCTATAGTTTTATTATTTTTTGCGGAGGTGATGCTTGGTGGGAGTGTCCAACAAAAAGAAAAGAGACGGTAAAACGCACCCACACTGGCGTTTTTTATTTATAGTTTGGACGTTATGATCGCGAGGAGAGAGCCTCACCCTTTATAATAACCGCCCACGCAGCATCAAAACGCGTGCGCATCGCCCGTACATGCGCGGTAATACAGCACCCCAAATATGTTGGCGGCGTATATTCACACGGTAAATGATCCAGCATATCCGTGATATCCTGAAGAGCGCACAGCTCTGTCTCGATATCATTTAAAACCGCGAAAGCATCATCACGCGTGATTACGCCCAATACGGGATCACCCCTTTCACGCGCCTCTTTCATCCTTTGCGCCTCCCCTATATTCCGCCTGAAAAAACCATTTTTCCTCATTGAACTCTCCTTCTTTTATGA
The DNA here is from genome assembly GCA_002401965.1 of Alphaproteobacteria bacterium. Classification (GTDB taxonomy): domain Bacteria; phylum Pseudomonadota; class Alphaproteobacteria; order Micavibrionales; family Micavibrionaceae; genus UBA1672. Next base: position 68,274 of record NVUR01000003.1, on the reverse strand, counting down.
TGTTTAAAATAACAAATTCTATTTTACCCGATCAGACGAAGAATAGGCAATATGTGCAACATGCTAAACTTGCACATGTATTGCAAAAAACTGTTTCAAAACAAAAGATTACCCTGTGCATAAATCGAAAGAAATTTCAAATGCGTCCACACCGAAGGCGAAGTAACCAGAAAAATGATTGAAATTGACTTGAAGAATAAAAAAAACAGGAGTTTATTCAGCGATCAAAAAGGTATTTAATCACCCAACTCACGATGCAGCCTTATAAAATCAGACACACGGGGTCTTCCCCAGATCATAAGCCACATGATAATTACTGTAAAAAAGCCACATGCACCAAAAATCTTTATAAATGTAATTGTAGAGCTAAGACTCATTTTAATAGGCACATATGCATAAAGGAAAGGAGTCAGAGTAGCCGCCAACACATATAATAAAAGCCAAACGAAAAAATTAGAGAGTTTGTGCCTAATAAGAAAACAGCTCACTGGCCATACAAAAACAAACAGTGTAGGAAAAGAAAATAGCAACCCAAAAACAGAAAGAAATACTCCCTGATTAAACATAAATTTCACTGATGAATACGATATAGTTTGCTCAAGAATAAGATCAAAAATTATTGGCATAATTGCACCGAATAAAAAACAAGCTAATGCCGCGGAAAAAATAAGCTTTATAAAAACCAAACTGTGACAACTTTCCTTAGTATTCATACTCCCAACGCCCGATCTTCAAGCACCTTGATTTCATCCCTTAATCTCGCAGCTTCCTCAAATTCCAAATCCCCTGCCGCGTTTAGCATACGTTTTTTCAAGCCATCAATATGCTTACGCATTTTGGCGGGATTGTGCAGGAAGTCACTTAAAGCATCATCATTCAGGCTATGCACTTTTGCGACCTTCTTTTGCCCATACATATGATCGAACGCATTAGACAACGCCTTCTTCACGCTTTTCGGAGTGATGCCATTGGCTTCGTTATGGGCAATTTGTTTTTCGCGGCGGCGCTGCGTTTCGTCAATCGCATATTGCATGCTGTCGGTGATTTTATCGGCATAGAGGATTGCTCGGCCGTCAATATTACGCGCACAACGCCCGATGGTCTGCACCAGCGAGGTACGCGAGCGCAAGAACCCCTCCTTATCCGCATCCAGAATACACACGCGCATACATTCAGGAATATCCAACCCCTCACGCAGCAAATTAATGCCGACCAGCACGTCAAACACCCCCTCGCGCAGCTCTTGCAGGATTTCAATGCGATCCAATGTATCAACATCGGAGTGCAGATAACGCACCTTTATATTATGCTCATCCAGATATTCGGTTAAAGCCTCCGCCATTTTCTTGGTCAGGGTCGTCACCAGAATACGCCCGCCCTGCTTCACAATTTCATGGCATTCGTGCATCAAATCATCAACCTGATTTTCCGTGGGGCGAATTTCAACAGGCGGATCGATTAGGCCTGTGGGGCGTACGACTTGCTCTGCCGAGATACCGCCCGATTGCTCCAGCTCCCACGCATTCGGGGTGGCAGAGACGTACACCGTTTGCTTGCGCAGGGCGTTCCATTCCTCGAACTGTAACGGCCTGTTATCTATCGCAGCAGGCAGGCGAAAACCATGCTCCACCAATGTCGTTTTCCGCGCGCGGTCACCATTATACATCCCGCGCAATTGCGGCACCATCACGTGGCTTTCATCCAAAAACATCAGCGCGTCATCAGGTAAATACTCAATCAATGTTGGTGGCGCAGCCCCCGCCGGACGGCCCGTTAAATAACGCGAGTAATTCTCGATCCCCTTACAGCTATTAGTCGCAGCCAACATTTCGAGATCAAACTTCGTGCGTTGCTCTAACCTCTGCGCTTCCAGCAGCTTGCCCTCGACCTCATAATATTCCAAACGACTGGCGAGATCGATTTTGATTTGGGCGATGGCTTGCTGGATCGTTGGCCCAGGGGTGATGTAATGCGAGTTCGCGAAAATACGTACACCCTCCAGCTCCTCAAATTTTTCACCCGTTAATGGATCAAACTCGGTGATTTGCTCCAGCTCATCCCCAAACAAAGAGAACCGCCATGCGCGATCCTCAAAATGGGCAGGAAAGATTTCAACCGTATCTCCGCGTACGCGAAACGTGCCACGCTCAAACGCGATATCATTGCGGGTATATTGCAGTTCAACCATTTTCGTGATCAAAGTTTCGCGCTCTATGGTCTGGCCTGTGGTCAATGGAAACGCCATCGCCATATAATCTTCTTTACTGCCGATACCGTAAATGCACGACACCGACGCGACGATGATACAATCCTTTCGCTCAAACAATGAGCGGGTGGCGGCGTGGCGCATACGGTCTATCTGTTCATTAATGCTGGAGTCTTTTTCAATGAAGGTATCACTGCGTGCGACATAGGCCTCGGGCTGATAGTAATCATAATAGGATACGAAATACTCCACCGCATTATCGGGGAAAAATGTTTTGAACTCCCCATAAAGCTGAGCGGCGAGGGTTTTATTCGGCGCAAGGATAAGCGCAGGACGTTGCAGCTCCTGAATAATATGCGCCATAGTGAACGTCTTACCCGACCCCGTCACGCCAAGCAAAACCTGATCCGTCAGCCCATCGCGCAAGCCCTCGGTCAGCGTTTTAATCGCCAAAGGCTGATCCCCTGCTGGTGTAAAATCAGACTCAATGCGAAACGGGTTAGAGCGATCAAACTCCGCCTCGCCCATCAATGGCCTGTCATTATTTGGGATCATGGCTTTCATGAAAAATATATATAGCAAAACATCAAGAAAATAAACGGATAACCTTTTATCCACATTGCCAATTGGAAACGGTAATGCTTCCCTTCTGTTCTCAATAGTAAACTGCTAAAATGCTCGCAATCTTAAAATCACAGGAAATTAATATGTCAGAATCTGAACAACTGCTATCCGAACAAGAGTTTTTATTATCATTGCCAGATGATCCAGAAGATGCCCTAGCTTTATTTGAACCATGGGTAAAATAAAACGCCTTGGTAGTAAACGAATATGGAAACAAAACCTCTGATGATGATATCTATATTAGCCGCATAATCGCATTCTGTAACATTAATGGCATCTCTCTTGGTATTGATGATAATGAAATGCTCTACAATAACAGCTTTGCAAAAAGAGCAATTGAACTAAAAGTAATGGAATCAAAACTAAAACTAGCTAAAAAACAAAAATCACACCTAAATCCCTCCTACGTATTAACCCCTGCCATACGCACAAAAATACATCATCATCTTGATATAATTCGTAAAGATCTCAATAAGCTCGATTTAACTGACTTAAAAAGGAATGACCTTTTCAATAAATTAAATAATTTTGCGGCATCAGTAGATAAAGACAAAACACCAGCAGAAATGCTAGGGTCTTTGTACATATCCTTGAAAAAAGATGCGACCTCATGTGCAGATAAAGTGTAAACGTCCGGTGTTGGTCGCCTTGCGGATGGCATAGATTTATGCCTTTGTCGGCGGATTGTGGTTCCATGGTGCGAGCTCAGCTACGCGGTTAATTTTGTGCTCTGGGATGCGGTTTAGGACATTGGTGAGCCATTCTTGTGGGTTTACACCATTGAGCTTTGCGGTTTCGATCAAGGTATAGAGGATAGCCGCGGATTTTCCGCCTGCATCTGAGCCTACGAACATGTAATTTTTCCGACCAAGCGCTATTGGCCGCATGGCGCGTTCTGCGGTGTTGTTGTCGATTTCGAGGCGGCCATCCGCCAGATAAACCTGCAAACCTTCCATCCGCCGCAAAGCATAACGCACCGCGCTCGCAAAGGGTGTTTTTCCGGAAACCGTTTGAAGCACCTGCGTTAACCATGTCTCAAACTCTTCCAACAAGGGTTTTGCGCGTTCTTGTCTTTCGGCTGCCCTTGCATCGGGCGGGCGTCCTTTGATTTCTTTTTCGATCTCGTAAAGCGCTGTTATGCGTGCGATTGCCTCTTGCGCCAATGGCGATTTGCTCGCCTTATAAATATCAAAAAACTTACGCCGCACATGCGCCATACAGGCAACAAGCGTGATGTCATTATCAGCAATTGCCGCGTTATATCCGGCATAGCCATCCGCATGCATAAAGCCGTTAAAACCCGCCAGATGCCGCGATGGTTGGGCGCTATCACGGGTGGGGGAATATTTGTAATAGGCCGCGGGGGCGCTCTGGCCGCCAAATCCGCGCTCATCCCTGACATAGATCCATATCCGCGCCGTCTTGGTTTTGCCCTTACCCGGCGCTTGGCAAGGGATGGTTGTATCGTCCGCAAAGATAGCGCTTCCCTCCATCACATGTTTGCCGATGGCGTCCGCGAGTGGCTCTAATAATTGCGCACTTTGCGCTACCCATCCGGCCAAAGTGGAGCGGGATAGATCAATCTCCTCGCGCGCATAAATCTGTGATTGGCGATAGAGCGGCAGATGATCGCAATATTTAGAAATAAGAACATGGGCGATCAATCCTGCGCTCGGCCTACCGCGCTCAATCGGGCGGGGCGGCATCGGCGCTTGATGGATGGTTTCGCAAGTGCGGCAGGATAGTTTCGGGCGCACGATGCGCTTAACCACAAAACGAGACGGCACATAATCCAGCTCTTCTGTGATGCTTTCGGATAAGGGACGAAGGTGCCCACCGCACTCACGGCAACAGGAAACGGCGATTGGAACAACATCATCAATGCGCTCAAGATGTTCAGGCAGAGCTTTGCGTTTAGGTTTGTCTTTGGTGTCTTCTGCCGGCTTCACGTTTGGTTCTGATGATGCGCTTTGCGCTTCAATCTCCGTATTTTCAAGGCTCATTTCAATCTGATTCAGCTTCTCCGAAGATTGCCCGAAACGGTGGCGCTGCATACCGGAAAGCTGCGCTTTCAACTTCTCTATCAGGATGCTTTGATTATGAATTTCATGCCCTTGCGCCGTGATTAAATCATGCGCACTTGATAGCTCGGAAGGGAGAGGCGTAGGTTTGTTTAACATGGCTGTGAGTATAGCATAAGCTTATTTTGAAAGGCAGTGAAATTCTGTTAAAATACCATATTTTATGCGGCTTTTAGCGGACGCATCGTGTCCTTCAAAACCCGCCAATCTATGCCCTCAAGCAGCATCGATAATTGAGCCTGACGCAAATGAATGGTGCAGCGTTCCTTCGACAAAGGCCATACAAATTTCCCCAGCTCAAGCCGCTTCGTAAACAAACATGCGCCATTTCCATCCCACCAGATCATCTTCAGTAAATCCCCTTGGCGGCCGCGAAAGACAAAAATATGACCGCTATACGGATCTTTATCCAATATCTCCTGCGTCAGGGCAGACAGCCCATTAAAGCCTTTGCGCATATCGGTCACGCCAGCGGCCAGCCAAATTTTTGTGTTTGAAGGTACAGAAATCATGCCGCCGCCGCCCGTACAATTTCACCAACCGCCGCGCCGGATACATCACCTGTAATTTCTATTCTGTTGCCGTTTTGAAGCGTTACAGAAATGCTGCACGCCCCCAAAGATTGCTCAAGCGCACCCCGACGCACATCCTCATCCGTCTCAATACCAATAAATTCCATAGCACTACGCCTTTCATCTCAATAATCTCAACATCGGAGAAAAGCATAACAAATTCAGTTCATACCCATAAGGCGCCCGACACCAGACGCTTACGATAAAGTCATTGATATTCTAGGAATGATGAAAAATGCTGAAGAATACACACCATTCCTTATAGCAAAAGAAAAAAAGAAATTATTAGAAGCACCACAAAAGAAAATAGCAGATCAATCACAATCAAACGATAATACAGATGATGAAATACTATTTTAGAAAAAATAACACATGATCGATTATTTATATTCCACAGTTGGTATTATTGTTACCATTTCATATATGCCGCAAGCCTTAAAACTATGGCGCAGCACATCAACATGCGACGATATATCCCTGCCAACATGGTTTATTTGGAACTACACTTCTATAGTCAGTTTACTTTATGGTATCTACACATTAAACGATTTCAAACTCTCTGCCGTGAACGCCGTAAATGTATTTTTTGTCACCTTCATCATCGGCATCACGCTCTATAAGCGCAGAAAATATAAAGAACCGACAAATCCCCTTTGAAAACCGCTACGTTCTCTGCTATTTCTTTATGCCTTGAAATAAGGATATGAAAAATGACAAACGACATCACCGCAGAGATCGCCATAAAGAACCGTACATGGGCATTTGAAGAGGCTAAAGCCGTGGTGAAACGCTTGCGTGCCATAGGTCGCGGACAGGTACAGACACCTGAAAAAGGCTATGTGTTATTTGAAACAGGATATGGCCCCTCCGGTCTGCCGCATATCGGAACTTTCGCCGAAGTTTGCCGTACCGCCATGGTACAGCAAGCCTTTGAAGCCCTACACCCTGAAATCCCGACCAAGCTGATTTGTTTTTCCGATGATATGGATGGCCTGCGTAAAGTGCCCACCAATGTACCGCAACAAGAGATGCTGACAGAGCATTTAGGGCAACCGTTAAGCCTCGTGCCTAACCCATTTGGCACAGATCACCCAAGCTACGCCCATCACAATAATGCGGCGCTGTGTGAATTCCTAGATGATGCAGGTTTCGATTATGAATTCAAATCTGCGAGCGCGTGTTATAAGTCGGGTGACTTCGATGAAACGCTGCTTTTGATGCTAAAACATCATGACTATATCAAGCACGCCGTCCTTCCTATATTAGGCGAAGAACGCGCCGCAAGCTACTCACCTTTCTTACCAATTTCACCTTCAACAGGAGCTGTATTACAAGTGCCTATTCTTGAAATTGACAATGAAAACGATACTATTTGTTTCGAAGATGTTGACGGCACACGTATCATCCAAAAAGTCACAGGCGGAAAAGTCAAAGCGCAATGGCGCGCAGATTGGGCGCTGCGCTGGCATGCTCTGGATGTTGATTACGAGATGAGCGGTAAAGACCTGAAAAGCTCTGCCGATATCTCCAAGAAAATCCTGAAAATCCTTGGTAAGCCGAATATAGCAGGCTTCCACTATGAAATGTTCCTTGATGAGAAAGGCGAAAAAATATCCAAATCCAAAGGAAATGGCCTTAGTCTGGAAGAGTGGCTAACCTATGCGCCACAAGAAAGTCTGGCCTATTATCTATTCCAACGCCCGACTTCAGCGAAGAAGCTTTATTTCGACATCATCCCGAAAGCTGTTGATGAATACATCACCTTTGCAGAGAAACTCAACGAGCAAGAACCCGCAAAAAAACTGGACAACCCTACATGGTATATCCACCATGGCGAAGTACCAGCAACGCAACATACGCCAATTTCGTTTGCTCTACTACTAAACCTTGTGAACGCCGCCAATACGGATGACGCAGCAACGCTCTGGGGCTTTATTCAGAAATATGCACCTGATGCCACACCTGAAAATGCGCCCTTCCTTGATCGCTTGGTTGATTATGCCATTCAATATTATAAGGACTTTGTCTTACCCAAAAAATCATACCGCGCCGCAGATGATCGTGAGAACACTGCTCTATCCGCGCTGGCCGATACTCTAAGCAACATGGAAAGCGGACTAACCGCCGAAGACTATATGACCGCCGTTTTTGCAGCAGGTAAAGAAAATGGCTATGAGAAGAACGAGCTTCGCACTTGGTTTCAGGCACTCTACCAAATATTGCTAGGGCAAGATCAAGGTCCACGCTTTGGCTCTTTCATTGCGCTTTATGGAACGGATAAAACAGTCACCCTAATTCGCGATGCACTGGATAATAAATTGGCAAAAACCGCATAAAACCGCTTTTGAAACAAGTTTTCGTAAAAATTAGTTCAAATTTTAAGTAAATTTTAAGTACACGCACAGTATTATGAATACTATAGCGTTCCTAAACACGCATAGTGTAGGGAAGGCATTTACATTAAAAATAACTGAAAATTTAACTTAAAGAGTAAAAATTTTATGCTTAATATTGAAAATGCGCGCCCCACAGCAAAAAAAATCCTAAACAACGTCAGTACGTTCGAAAGTTTTTGCATGGGAAAAACACATTACTCACCTTCAGAATTTAGAGCAATAAACAAAGAATTGAGCATTGGCGCGGTTCTTATGCTTGGAAAATACAGATATCAACAGGCTGAAGATGGAAGACGCCTCCTCTGGCAAGGACTAGACGAACGAGAATATGATATGGGTTTAACCCATGAAGCGCACGTTATGCGGGATTACCCTGGCTTCAATGCCAAACGCTCTCGCTCTTTAGAGGGAAATATGGTCGCCGAAAGTGCCGTTATCGCGGGCCCTAACGGTAAGGGCAACCTCTCCATCGTCACGATGAAAGACGGCACCGTCGGTATTGGGCCTAATTACAAAATAGCCTTAAGAAACGCCGCATTAAAATTACATCTAAAAGCAAACTTTAATCGCTTTAGCCTCGCTAACCTTTTCAAATCTTTCTGGGGATCGGCATAACCCTTACCTTCTCCCTCTAAAACTATTTTAACAAAACAGCCCTCTTGCTTCTCAGGCATTGAACCATTACCCTGCCATTCTGAATTCTATAAGCAGGAGAAAATTACCATGGCGGATAAACAAGAATCCCCTAAGTTAGTAACAGAACAAGCAAGTAACTTTTGGGCAGAAGTTGTTGATGTCTGGAACAATGGATTTCTTGGTATTGATATCGGACAGATTATTGTAGCGATAGGAATTTTCAGTATATTTCTAATCCTGCGCGGTGTTCTCAGTAAGTATATACTACACACACTGCACCTCTGGACAAAAAAATCCAACACCGATCTTGATGACAAAATTATCGAAGCCCTGCTGCCCCCTGTCCGCTTTATCCCCATCATTATGGGCTTGTTCTTTGCCGCCCAAGCCTTAGAATTTGACGGCATCGTTGCCGAATTTTTAACCCGCCTAATCCGATCCATGATCGCTTTCACTATTTTCTGGGCATTGCATCGCGCTCTTGATCCCATTCAACACATTTCAAGAAAGCTCGAAAAGCTCTTAACAAAAGTCATGACTGTCTGGATTTTCAAATTCCTGAAGGTTCTGGTTTTTTTCATTGGTGCTGCCGTTATTTTAGAAATTTGGGGCATTGCTATTGGTCCACTCTTGGGCGGAGTTGGCTTGTTTGGTGTTGCCATCGCTTTGGGCGCGCAAGATCTGTTCAAAAACCTGATTGGCGGCTTGACCGTTATCGCAGAAAAACGCTTCTACCCTGGTGACTGGATTAAGGTTGACGGTATCGTCGAAGGGACAGTTGAGGAAATCGGCTTTCGCTCCACCCGTGTCCGCCGTTTTGACAAAGCCCCTGTCTATGTCCCGAACTCTGAACTATCCGATGCCGTTGTTACAAATTTCAGCCGCATGACAAATCGCCGTATTTACTGGAAAATTGGTGTCACATACAGCACAACGCGAGAGCAACTCACCTTAATCCGCGATGAAATTGCGAATTACCTTGCCACCTGTGATGATTTTGAAAAGCCGCCTAAGGTCTCTACTTTTGTAAGACTGGACAGTTTCAATGACTCTTCTATTGATTTCATGATTTATTGTTTCACCAAAACAACTAATTGGGGTGAATGGCTGGCGGTTAAGGAAGAATTCGCGCTGGTAATTAAAGAAATTGTTGAGGAAAAAGTAGGAACAAGCTTCGCCTTCCCATCACAATCCATCTATCTGGAAAGCATGCCAACAGGCAGCGATCCGGAGATCTTCACTCCGCCGGAGAAATAAACCATAGCTATTTATAAATAATAGTCTGAAGCGCGACTGACCATGTAAAATATTGTATTTTAATAACTGGAATTATATACCCATGAATGACCAGCGAGAACAAAAATCTGTTTTGCTATTCTGGATAATCGTACCTGCCCTTCTATTCTTTCTATGGTTTACAGGTGTTTTGCCCGAAATAACAAAAGATGAACAATGGTATTCAATGGCCTTTGATGAAAATGGGGATTGGGTAATATCGTGGCACACTCGCCCCAATCAACGACATTAGTCCTGAGAGATTAGCCTAATTTGCAAGATTTAATTCAAAGAAACCCGCCTATCTGATACAAACAATAAATGAGTGCAGAGCAAACGATTCCCACCCCCGCAAAAATTTCCCTGCCGGATATTCCGGCAATTGTCGCCAATGCGCGTGAGTGTGTGATTTTAAGCGATGAGGGAGAACTGCAAACCCTGTCCCATCAAGATGCACAAGCCCTGCTCTATAACAAAACCGCGCTGGTCTGCCATGCACCACATACCAAGAAACGCCTTGGCTATGACGAATTTTATACCTTTGACGTGCTGGAGCTGTTTGCCTTCGTTCACCCGACCAAGTTCTGCGTCCCCACCCCTGTGGGTTTGACGCGCGCTTTGGGGCTATCCGTTCCCGAGGCGTTCGAGGATTACCCCTTCACCCTCATGGACATCAGCCGTACTTTGTTGCAGGATTTACAAAAAGACACACTCGGCGATAAAGCAAATCCGCTTAAAATCGCAGGCATTATGGGCTTAAAGGGCAAGGGCTGGCCTTGGGCGCATTTCATATTCTCTGCACTTGGGCAAGAGTATGACCCACAGGAAGAGGTCTTTTCCAAAACTGCACTAAACGTCTGGAAGCATCTCCCCGAATGGGCAGAAGACGCGCCGGAGCCTCCACCATCCCATCACGGTGTCAGTGAAAGCGAAGCCTCTGAAAAGCTGGAGGAACTCCTCAATGTCGGAGACACCACCGCAGAAATCAGGCCACAGCAAAAATCATACAGCAACGCCATGCGCGCAATGTTCGAACCGATGCGCGAAGATGAAAACCCGCACATCGTTCTGGCCGAGGCAGGCACAGGCATTGGAAAGACCCTAGGCTATCTTGCGCCCGCCAGTGTTTGGGCAGAAAAGAATGAAGGCGCGGTCTGGATTTCAACCTACACCAAAAATCTGCAACGCCAAATCGACAGCGAACTGGATCGCCTCTACCCACATCCCGAGGTCAAAAACGCCTATGTCGCCGTTCGTAAAGGACGCGAGAATTATCTGTGTTTGCTGAATTTAGAGGATTTATCAGCAGGCGCCGCTCTAACACATACCCCGCGCCACGCCATTGCGGCAGGCATCATGGTGCGTTGGGCGGCCTCCACCAAAGACGGCGATTTGTCAGGCAATGACTTTCCCGGCTGGCTGGCGGGATTGCTGGGCATGGCCAACACGTACGGGCTAGCGGATCGACGGGGGGAATGCATATTCTCCGCCTGCGATCATTACCATCGGTGCTTTGTTGAACGCTCTATCCGCAAAGCAAAACGCGCGCGCATCATCATCGCCAACCATGCGCTGGTCATGATTCAATCCGCCATGTCATCGCCTTTGGAAAACCTGCCAACACGCTATATTTTTGACGAAGGGCATCATTTATTCGACGCCGCAGACAGCGCCTTTTCCGCACATTTAACCGCGCGCGAAACTGCCGAGTTACGCCGCTGGATTTTGGGTGTGGAGGGCAATAACAAAGGCCGTGGCCGCGGATTAAAGCGCCGCATAGAAGATTTAATCACCGGTGATGAAGAAGCCGAACACGCCTTACAGGATATATTGCACCACGCAAACGCACTATGCGGTATGGGGTGGAGCCGCAGATTCAAAGATAACCTACCAAACGGCCCCACCGAAGAATTCCTGATGCAGATTTACCGTCTGGCTTATGCCCGCGCGCAAGGAACGGATACACCCTACTCCATTGAAACGGCATTACATCCCGTAGATGACGCGGCGTTAGAAGCATGCGCAAATCTGAAAACCGCGCTGGCCGCATTGTTAAAACCAATCAACGCCCTATCCAAAATTATGATTAAACGCTTGGTCGACGATCAAGGGGAAATGGACGCGGATATCCGCAGACGACTAGACACGTTGAGCGTATCACTGGAGCGACGCGGCGCGATGACCTTAAAAAGCTGGATCGCGATGCTGGATACTCTGGAGGAAAAAGACAAAGAACAACAAGCCCACAAAGCAGATGGTTTTGTCGACTGGATGGAAGTTGAGCGCATCGACGGAAAATCCGTAGATGTCGGCATTTATCGCCATTATGCCGACCCAATGAAGCCCTTCACCGCCAGCGTCCGCCCGCATGTCCATGGCATGGCGGTGACCTCCGCCACATTAAAAGATCATACAGATGACGACGAATTAGACTGGCAAACCGCGTTTGAGCGTACAGGCGCGAAATACCTGACAACCCAGCCACATAAAAGCAGCTTTACCTCGCCCTTTAATTATGCGGAAAACACAAAGGTCTTTATCGTCAATGACGTGAATAAGAATGATTTAGGGCAAGTCTCTGCGGCCTATCGCGCCCTCTTCACCGCAAGTAACGGCGGCGCACTTGGCCTGTTCACCGCCGTGCAACGCCTGCGCGCCATACATGGGCAAATCGCCCTGCCTCTGGAGAAAGAAGGCATCACACTTTACGGGCAACATATGGATGATATGGATACCGGCACGCTGATCGATATTTTCCGCGATGATGTAAACTCATGTTTATTGGGAACAGACGCGGTGCGTGATGGCGTCGATGTGCCGGGCGAGTCGCTGCGTTTATTGGTGTTTGATCGCGTCCCGTGGCCACGCCCAACCATCTTGCACAAAGCCCGCCGCGAAGCCTTCGGCAAACGCCGCTATGACGAGATGATCACCCGCCTCAAACTAAAGCAAGCCTTCGGCAGATTGATCCGCCGCGCCGATGATCGGGGTATATTTGTGATGTTAGACTCAATGTTACCCTCACGCCTACACGGCGCATTCCCCGAAGATACGGAGATTATAAAAACAGGTTTAAGTGATGTTGTTCAGCAAATCAGAGCGTTTCATAATAAAAGCTAAAAAATCAAAGATCATTATCACGATCAAAACCAACAAAACCCTTAAAATCTTTTGACTTTGCGGCCAATGTTTCAAGATACAACATATCAGGATTAAGCCCCTCTACAACAATATCTCCAACCTTTCCTATCTCAAAATTCAAGCGCGCTTTTGCCAAATGTATCTTCGTAAGATAATACTCCGCCACGCCACCATCCATTTCATAACCAATATCTTCATACCCTTTTGCAATCTGAATAGCGGTATCACAAAGCGCGCTCAGGCTTGTCACACGCCGCGAAATAGGCACATTATTCTGCCCACCTCTATTTTTTTGCTGGGTTATAGATTTTATCTGGCTATCCGCACTATCATAAGGAAAACATATACTATCCAATATTGTTATAAACTGATTGTGCATATCCTCCGCGACATTATCCATCGCCACTTTATGCTCACCTGCCGTTGCATCCTCATACACACGCGTCAATGCATTATTCAACCCAACATCACTTACCTTGATATTTGGCAAAGGATCCTTAGCAGTGAAATTCATAAACCCCCGCTCTATAGAAGGAAAATGGTTATTTTTAACTAAGTTCTTGTCCATTATGCTACTCAATATATCAGATATTGTGGATAGTAATTCTAGCAAAGTTTGTGCTTTTATAGCAAGTAATTCTATACTGCAACCTTACCCACACACACAATGTTTGAAACCTCAATGAAACCATTTATTCGCGATGTTACCGGTATCGACTATCTCAAGGCCTTTCTTGCGGTAAAGCATTTGCCCTACAGTTTACTTCTGGATAGTTCTGATAGAAAACATTCAAACAGCCGCTACAGCTTTGTCATGTGCAACCCGATTGAGACAATCCATGTAAAAGACGGCGATATAACCCTCACAAACTGGGAACAAAAGCTCTCCCTTACTGGTGATCCTCTCACTATTTTGCAATCACGTATGACATCTTGGGTCGAAAAAACAATACATATCCCCAACATGCCCCCTTTCCAAGGCGGGGCGGCTGGCTTGTTTGGGTATGATTTAGGGCGGTATTTCGAAGAACTCCCCGAAACGGCAGCAAATAACACGAATATCCCCGATATGGCTGTCGGTATTTACGATCAGGTCTTGGCACATGATGCCCTACTCAGAAAAACCTATATATTCACCCATGCCCGCAACAAAGATGAAGCCCATAAGAAATGCAGCTTCCTAATAGATCAATTTTCACAAGAATATGATACGCCACAATACCAACAACATGACCTGAACTGGACAGCAAATTTTGAGCCACAAGATTACATGAGGTACGTCCAGAAAGTTGTCGATTACATCCATGATGGGGATATTTTCCAAGCTAATCTGGCACAACGCTTTGATGCAAATTTACCCGAAAATTTTGATCCCTTTATCCATTACCTCAATATGCGTAAAATTAACCCTGCGCCATTTTCAACCTATATGAATATCGGGGATATCAAGATATCTTCCTCCTCGCCCGAACGCTTTATAACGCTACGTGATAAACAGGTCGAAACCTGCCCGATTAAAGGCACACGTCCACATGTTAAAGATCATACCAAAGACCGCGCCTATAAACAGGACTTACAATCCAGCGAAAAAGATAATGCAGAAAACACAATGATTGTGGATTTATTGCGTAATGATCTGTCGCGTGTGTGTGAGGCGCACTCCATCAAGGTCACCGGTTTATGTAAGCTGGAAACCTTTGCCAGCGTCCACCACCTTGTCTCAACCATTCACGGACAATTAGAGCATAACAAAACCGCGATTGACCTGTTACGTGCCTGCTTCCCCGGAGGATCAATAACAGGCGCACCGAAAATCCGCGCGATGGAGATCATTGAAGAGCTGGAACCAACGCGCCGCGCCGCCTATTGTGGCTCTATGGGCTATATCGGGTTTGATGATACAATGGACACCAACATCCTTATACGCACCCTAACCTACGATAATGATCGAGTCAGCTTGCAAGTAGGCGGTGGCATCGTTGCAGATTCAAACCCCGAAGATGAATATCAAGAAACGCTAGATAAAGCCGAAGCAATTTTTCAATCCTTTCACACAGAGTCTAAATAATCATTCTCGCACAAACTTTCGGTATATTTTAGTTTGACATAAAAACAAAAACTCTGTACTTTGAACTAGTCACTTCATTTGATGATAGAGCGCTATTGATTATGCCAGAAAAAAGTTTTGCAAATGCCGCATCTGCATTAGCTATTACAATAGTTCTTACGGGATGTTTTGCCTCGAACGGCGAAGAAAAAATCGAAAAAGAACCGCAAATAATGTCCTCCCCTGCAACTGAAGAAGTTATGGGTACAATCAAACGCGAGCCACCCGCACTAACATTCTTTTTTAACATCAATGAAGATGATTTAGGGTCAGAACATGACCAGCATTTATGGGACGTTGCCGACTACCTCGTTAAAAGTGGTGACACGTTCGAGATTATAGGATGCAGCAGCACCGACAAAAGCAAGGATAACTTCGCTTTATCTTATCGCCGCATGGGCGCTGTTAGAGATGCCCTTATGGAACGTTATGTTCCACAAGAGCAATTTATGGATTTATACGGAAATGGTGAGAATTGCACACCACTGAGCAAAGAATTCGGAAATACGCCAGATCAAGTGCGCCGTGCAAGCATTGTACTAAACCCAACATACGACCAACCGCATGAACATGGCCAACAAAATAACCCAGATAGTGACAACGGTAACATGTTCCAATTTCTCAACTTATGGTCAGAAGAACCAGACCCCGCGCCATAATAAATCAGAATAAAATTAAACAGAAACAGCGTTTAGTTTAGCCTGTGTCAGAGTAATTTTAGCCTGCACACGCGCCTTGTCTTCTGCTTCTTCAGACATCCCAAGATCTTCTGCCAAATCAGAGAGGTGTTGCTCAAGGCTTTCCTTGTTCAAATCCTTCACATCAATAGCCTCTTCCGCCAAAATGGTACAGCTCTCGGCTGTTACATCGGCAAAACCACCTGCGATAAAGATTTCACGAACATTACTTGTACCTTGTTCCTTATGCAAACGCACAACGCCCGCACGCAAAGAAGACACCAAAGAACAATGCCCCACCGCAACGCCAAACGCACCGTCATCACCCGGCACTTCCACCAGATACATCGGCTCTGACACCAGCTTAGCTTCAGGTGATACCAGTTCGAAATTGATTGTTTGTGCATTTGCCATATTTTTATACCTTTAATTCAACGCTATTTACAGCGTATTTGACCTTTTTCTTTATCATAAATCGTTTTTGTTAATTTCTCTAATTCCATCGGAACACTGAAAAATCCAAGCGTTGTATGACTGCCCCACATAGGAACACCATTATCGTCCTCACGATCTGGACAATACACATCAAGATGATAAAGACGCTCATCGTCTCCTATATTACCCATTTCTTGATCCACCTTGGTTGTAAAATCATACGTACCAAATGATATCTCATAGAGAAAATTATCGTCAAAATCGACAAACAAATACCGATATAGCCTTTTAGTTTTACCCTCGGGCGTTTCATATTCAAGGACATATGCTTTTTTGTCAGGATATTCAAGAGTTTCAAATAAAACATAATCAGACTTTAAATGCTCACTATCCTTAAACGTATGCCAAGAACCCAAAACAGAATCAACTTGAGCATCCGCACGCGCTTCACTAAAAAAGCACGTGCAAAGAATTATACCCATAAGTAACAATAGCATTCTGTTCATAACATCACTTACGTCCTATAATTACGCTGCTTCCTTCGCCATTTTGGTTGCTTTTTCAATGACTTGTTCAATTGTCCCCGTCATATAGAAAGCCGCCTCGGGCAAGTGATCATACTCACCATTAACAATCGCTTTAAAGCCTTTAATTGTGTCTTCAAGCGCAACAAAAATACCTGGAGACCCTGTAAACACTTCCGCAACATGGAATGGTTGAGACAAGAAGCGCTGAATTTTACGCGCACGAGCCACGGTCAATTTATCGTCTTCTGAAAGTTCATCCATACCAAGAATAGCAATAATATCCTGAAGGTTTTTATAGCTCTGAAGTGTTTGTTGAACCTTTGTTGCAACACCATAATGCTCATCCCCAATAACACGAGGGTCAAGAATTCGCGATGTTGAATCAAGTGGGTCAACAGCAGGATAAATACCTTGTTCCGCAATTTGGCGAGACAAAACAGTTGTCGCATCCAAATGAGAGAACGTTGTTGCAGGCGCAGGGTCAGTCAAATCATCCGCAGGCACGTAAACCGCCTGAACCGAAGTAATCGACCCTTTATTCGTTGATGTAATACGCTCCTGCATTTGTCCCATTTCAGTGGACAATGTTGGCTGATAACCAACAGCAGAAGGAATACGTCCAAGCAACGCAGACACCTCGGCACCAGCTTGCGTAAAGCGGAAAATATTATCGAGGAAGAATAGAACGTCTTGTCCTTCTTCATCACGGAAATATTCCGCCATTGTCAAAGCAGACAAAGCAACACGCGCACGCGCACCTGGTGGCTCATTCATCTGACCGTAAACAAGCGCAACTTTTGATGCTTCGAAATCACCGGGAACAATAACACCAGATTCGATCATCTCATGGTAAAGGTCGTTCCCTTCACGCGTACGCTCACCAACACCACCAAATACAGACACACCACCGTGGCCTTTAGCAATATTGTTAATCAATTCCATGATTGTCACAGTTTTACCAACACCGGCACCACCAAACAAACCAATTTTACCACCCTTTGCGTAAGGACAAAGAAGGTCAACAACCTTAATACCCGTTATAAGAATTTCAGTATCCGTTGCCTGTTCAGCAAAGCTCGGCGCTTCACGATGAATATTCCATTTAGCCTTTGTCTTGATAGGCTTGCCTTCGTCAATTTCCTGACCAATAACATCCATAATACGACCAAGTGTTTCAGGGCCAACAGGCACCTGAATTTGAGAACCTGTATCAATAACAGATTGCCCGCGTGTCAGACCTTCCGTCATATCCATCGCAATTGTACGAACTGCACTCTCTCCAAGATGCTGTGCAACCTCCAAAACCAATGTTTGACCATTATTATCTGTGGTCAACGCACTTAAAATCGGTGGAACAGTACCTTCCTCGAATTGAACGTCAACAACCGCGCCCAATATCTGTAAGACTTTTCCTGTTGCTTTTTTAGCTTTTGCCATTTTTATTTCCTCTTCATTATTAGAAGTGTAACTTAAATTAAAATTAAAACCTTATTCATAATATCTTTTAAACTCATTAACCGCTGTGATTACATCTTTACTCGGCTTAATAAAAGCCTCTTTTACATCGTCTAGCTTTTTATTAAAAGCTGGTATTTTCTTAAGGGTAGCATAAACATCACGTGCCAACTGCCGCCCTGCTTCACTATCACTGGGGTAATGAACACCAGAAATTTCACGGCGATGCGCTACGTCTATAGAAAACTGCTTATATACATCTGCATTTTTGGGATCCAGATCGGCCAGAACCAATGCAACAATATAAGTCTGACCGGAATGTCCCGATGGATACGCAGCATGATGTGGATTTTCAATAACCAAGTCCAACAGAGTGCCCGTCACAATTTCCGATAATTGTGATGGACGTGGGCGCGAAAAATGTTTCTTAAAGAAAAGTGTGAAATACAAATAATCATTATCAACCATTTCTAACAGATTAAGAACCTTATAATTATTATCAGGGATCAAGCCCTCACGTTTAAAAATATCGAATACACGCACATCACCATTCTCGTAATTTATGCGTCTAATATTATCTTCAGAACGCTCTGTTTGTGCAATATGAAGAAGATACTCCAGTTCCTTTTTTGTGATATCACTATCATTTTCTGGATGTGGCTGCATAACAATTTCTTCATCCCGAGAGAGGATAAGCGGTCCGATATCAATAATATCAAGCAACGCTTTATCCCACATATGTATCGGGAAGCGAATAACATTAAGCTCTCCCTCATCAGCTATCGAGGATAAAGACGTCACAGCAAACAACACTACAGCACATAATAACTGTAACATTCTTCCTGATATTTCCTTACACTTTACCATCTCTAGTTTCTCTCTATGACTAAAAATATGTTTCAATTATAAAAAACCAATTCTATTATTCTGCCATTTTCTGATCTTTTGTTCTTATCGCCACCTTGGCAGAAAAATCAGGTTTAATATAGGATAATTTTGTATCTTGATATTTTGCTTCAAGGATAGGCATTTCACGCAAACGCACCAAAACATCCACGGCAAGCTGTCGCCCTGCCGCACTATCACTAGGATAATTAACACCAGCTATCTCACGACGATGCGCGACATCAATAGCAAGCTGTTTATAAAGTTCAGCATTCTCAGGGTCAAAATCTGATAAAACCAAATAAATCATATAGGATTGCGATGCAGGCCCCGACGGGTACCCTGCATATGCAGGGTTTTCAACAACACGAACAAGACCTTCATCAAGCTGAGAAGGACGTGCACGCGAAAAATGTTTTTTACGCTCCAAAATGAAGTATCGATGATCGTTGTTAACAAGCTCAAGAAATTCAAGTGTTTTATAATCAACAGCGCTTATCAAACCCTCTTGAACAAAAAACTCTTGAGCATTACGCGCGACATTTTCAAAATTTATACGTGAAATAGTATCATCATCGCGTGCATTGGTTTCCAGCCCCTTTAGAAAAGCCAATTCATCTTTTGTGACTTGGGAGTCGTTGGCAGGAGGCATCGCGACATCAAAGCTATCATCCCTACTTAAAATCATAGGACCAGAATCAAAAACAGACATAATTTTATCACCCCACTTGTGTGCAGGGTATCTAACATCGTTAAACTGAGTATTTTCAGCCTCAGCAACGGCAGGTACAGTGACAAAGAGCATCAGGCACAAAAGCACCATAACGCCATAGATGCGAAGATAATTCTCTTTATGTCCTGAAATAGATCTCATATTAATATCTCAAAAAACCTGTTTTAAACTGCTTCCGCACCGGAAATAATTTCGATCAACTCTTTCGTAATATAAGCCTGACGCGCACGGTTATATCGAAGGGTTAAATCATTAATCATATCACCTGCATTACGCGTTGCATTATCCATCGCCGTCATCCGAGCGGCTTGTTCACCCGCGGCACTATCCAACATAGAGCGGAAAATTTGCACGCCCAAGTTACGCGGCAACAATTTCGCCAAAATTTCTTCTTCTGTCGGCTCAAAACTATAAGGAGATTTAATTCCAGACGCTTCAGCATCCTTATCGTCCGTGTCATCTTCTGCATTATCATCAACCGCTTGAAACGGTATCAACTGCAATGATGATGGCTCTTGAACAAGGATCGAACGGAAATCATTGTAAACCAAGCTACAAATATCGAATTCTTCGGCCTCAAAACGTGCCAAAACAAATTCACAAATCTTATGCGCTTCCGTATATTCAACGCCTTTTTTACCAAAGACATCTTTAAATGAATGAATAATTTTATCGCTAAATTCACGCACAAGCAGGTCATACCCTTTACGCCCGACACAAACGATGGAAACATCCCTACCCTGTTTTTCAAGGGCATAAATCTTCCGGCGAGCTTCCTTAACCGCATTCGTATTAAAACCGCCACAAAGGCCGCGATCTGCCGTCACCACAATAATCAGGTGCTTTTGATCCGCGCCCGTACCGGCAAGTAATTTCGGACTGGCCGCATTAATAACAACATTAGCAGAAAGACGCGAAAGCATACCCGCCATAGAACGTGCATAAGGCTGTGACGCCTCGGCTTGTTCCTGTGCACGACGCAGTTTAGACGCCGCCACCATTTTCATGGCAGACGTAATCTTTCTTGTCGATTTAACCGATTTGATACGGTCGCGATAATCTCTTAGATTTGGCATGTTTTATGCAGCCTCTTTCACAACAGAGAACGATTTCGTAAAGTCACCAAGGAACGCTTTTAAGCTACTCTCGATATCATCATCCAATTTCTTCTCTTCGCGGATTTTTGCAAGAATTTCTGTACCTGCACTACGAAGGCTATCAAGCAAACGCTGTTCATACACTTCGACTTGATCCAAAGCAATATCATCAAGATATCCATTTGTACCCGCATAAATAACCGCGACCTGCTCTTCAACCGCCAAAGGCTTGTATTGTGGTTGCTTAAGAAGCAATGTCAAACGCGCACCACGTGCCAATAGCTTCTGCGTTGAAGCATCAAGATCGGACGCAAACTGTGCGAACGCTTCCATTTCACGATATTGCGCCAAGTCCAATTTAATTGTACCTGAAACCTGTTTCATCGCTTTAATTTGCGCGGCAGAACCAACACGAGACACAGACGCACCGACATCAATCGCCGGGCGAATACCTTTAAAGAACAAACCTGTCTCAAGGAAAATCTGACCATCCGTAATCGAAATCACATTTGTCGGAATATAAGCGGAAATATCGCCACCTTGCGTTTCGATAATAGGAAGCGCAGTCATAGACCCGCCGCCATGTTCATCTGATAACTTACAAGAACGCTCTAACAAGCGGGAATGAATATAAAAAACGTCACCCGGATATGCTTCACGACCCGGAGGACGACGAAGAAGCAATGACATTTGACGATACGCCACAGCTTGCTTGGACAAATCATCAAGAACCAACAAAGCATGCATACCATTATCACGGAAATACTCACCCATCGCAGAACCGGCATATGGTGCCAAAAACTGTAGAGGCGCAGGATCAGAGGCTGTCGCAGCAACAATGATAGAATATTCCATCGCGCCTTGCTCTTCCAATTCCTTAACCAACTGAGCAACAGTTGAGCGCTTCTGACCGATTGAAACATATATGCAATACATATGCTCGCTCTTGTTATCAGAAGCATTGATTGTTCTTTGGTTGATAATCGCATCAACAGCAACCGCAGTCTTACCTGTTTGACGGTCACCAATAATCAATTCACGTTGACCACGGCCAATCGGCACAAGAGCGTCAATCGCCTTCAGACCTGTTTGCATTGGCTCATGCACAGATTTACGTGGAATAATACCCGGGGCTTTCACCTCGATACGACTAGATGCTTTTGCCTTGATCGGGCCTTTACCATCAATCGGATTACCCAAAGGATCAACAACACGACCCAATAGCTCTGGTCCGATTGGAACTTCAACGATTTGGCCTGTACGGCGAACAATGTCACCTTCTTTGATTTCGCTGTCACTACCGAACAGCACAACACCGACATTATCAGCTTCAAGGTTCAACGCCATGCCTTTAACGCCACTGGCAAATTCAACCATTTCACCCGCTTGAACATTATCAAGACCATAAACGCGGGCAACACCGTCACCAATAGACAATACCTGTCCAATTTCCGCAACATCGGCTTGCGCGCCGAAATCTGCGATTTGTTTCTTTAAAATATCTGAAATTTCTGCTGCACGAATTTCCATTATACGACCTCTTTCAAGTTAACTGTATTTTGATTTGAACCTTTTTTAAGTGCTGAACCCAGACGTTCCAGCTTACGACGGACAGAATCATCAATCATGTAAGATCCGATTGTGATAACCATGCCACCGAGTATTTCCGGTGCGACAACAGCTTCAACCAAAACATTGGAGCCAATTGCACTGGATATTTTCTTTTGAAAATCTTTTTCTTGTGTCGCGGTCAGCTTGTGCGCGGTTTGCACACGCACAGAAACCTCGCCAGAGCGCGCAGACACTAACTTATGATACACTTTAATAACCCCGACAAGAGTATTCAAACGACGGTTCTGCACAAGAACGCCAAGAAAGTTTTTTGTCAGTTTTTGTAATTTTGCTTTTGCCGCAATATCATTAATTATTTTTTCTTGTTTTTGCTGGCTAACCAACGGAGAGGAAATAACACGACCAAGCTCAGGAGAACTCTCAATCATCGCTTCAATATCACGAAAATCTTTTTGGACTTTGGATACAGACTTACCCTTTTCCGCCAAATCGATAAGGGCACCGGCGTAGCGTGTCAGCACGACAGAAGAGATTGGCTCCGAAGATTCTGAGGAAGACGATGTCAAATTTCTAGTCCCTTTTCTTTACACTAATAATCACGGTTTCATTTTTCACATATAAAACGCTGATGGGAGAATTAGCACACCAACCTCACCCTGACAAGTATCAAGAGCATGCCTTTTGCATTTTTTTTCAAACAAAGCACGATCGTCTATCACATAAACATCTGGATTAAACTGGAGGGCACAAAATGCCATGCCATAAATCCGTACTTATCTGGGTATAAGACCATACAAACAGCGCGAAATACTACAATATGAACAACATAGATTTCCAACGTTCTACGCCCCATGAATTGTATGACCTTAATAAGTGAGGGTGCCATGTGATGCGCCGCATCAACATAAACAACAGCACGAAAATTCCAAAGTGTAAGCCCAATCCCCACAAAACCAAAGAACATAACCAAAGCCTGTACAGAAGAAACAGCAGGAAGGTTAACCCCCTCTATAAAGAAGAAAGACAAGAAAGAAACCGCAATAAATATTTTCACATATTGCGCCTCCACCCTTTCATAGACCTCTTCTTTGTTACGTACAATATAGCCCATCAACACAAACAGCATAGAAATCGTTCCATATTCAAAAAGAATAGCCGTAGGAAACGTCAAAAACAGAAGGATAAGATACATACCTCGCAACGCATCAGGCGAATGGAGACTATGCCTGACCAAGGTTTGACGCGCAAATCGAACAACAAGAATACTGAACAGGATGTTAAGCGGTAACAAAAACTGCCCCGTAACAATCGCAGAGGCCGTAACAATCAAACCACCAATCCAAAGACGCCTCGGCAATTCAGTTGTTTTGGCATAGCCCACCAGAAAAAACCATATCGGAACACATAAACGTCCCAAGATTCGAAACCACATTTCATCAGGATAGAAATGATGCCCTACATGGTCTATAACCATAAGTATAATCGCCAAAGCCTTTAGCAAATCATACGATGTTAATTCTTTGGGCAAAACTTTAATCATAAAAATATTTTTAGCACTTTAATTTTCAAAAAGAAACATACTATACTACACGCCTTATAACTTGAATATATTTTAAGAATAAATTGGACATCGGTTTCATGAAAATAATAAACCACACATTACTGCTTTTCATCATTATTATTATAGAAGGATATATCGTCCTTGCGACAGAGCTATTAGCCATACGCCAAACGATCCCCTATGTCGGCAGTGGAACAGATACCGTTTCTATTATTATTGCCGCAGTTCTTATGCCCTTGGCTTTTGGCTATCAATATGGCGGGCAATTTAAAGCAAGAAAAATATTGGGACACCATGTTTCCGTACGTAAAAAATTAATCCTCAATATACTCATTGCTTCAACAGTTTTATTAATCGGTATGTCTTATAAATATATGAAAGTGTTTTTTGTCTGGTTGCCACAAATCGGTATTGAAGACAGGCTAGCGCAAACTTTTGTGTATTCTGCCCTGTTTTTGGTTTTACCCGTTTATTTATTGGGGCAAACAGTCCCGCTGGTCAGTAACTTTTTCTCCAAAGAAAAGCTATCGCAAATCACCGGAAAAATGCTGTTTTTCTCTACCGTTGGGTCATTCCTTGGTGCGATACTTTCAACTCTGGTTTTAATGTCAACGATTGGCGTTCATCATACAGTCAGCCTGAATTTCGTCTTGCTTGCCATTTTGGTAATTATGTTGAGCAAAAATAAAAAATCAATCGCCGTCATATATAGTGTGGTGATTGCCCTTCTCGCGATGGGGCTGAACTCTAACGGGCTGTTAAGAAAAGACCATATCGTAAAAAACAACCAATACAGCCTGATTGCCGCAGGAACTCTAAAGAATGATAATCGCCTTTTGAAAATCAACGGGAATTATTCTTCTCAATATAATGATGCTGGTGAGAAATTTAACTATATAGAGTTCGTCGAGCGCGTTGCAATCGCCCCTATTGCTGGCGCGATCCCTCCGCGCGAAGTTCTTGTTATTGGCTCTGGCGGATTTACTTTCGGTCATAATGATTCAAATAATCTATACACTTATGTTGATATCAACAAAGATTTGAAAGACATTGCCGAACAATATATTCTAAAAGAGCCTATCGGTGAGAATAAAAAATTCGTTCCCCTTCCTGCGCGTGCTTTCTTAAATGATACAGATAAAAAATATGATGTTATCTTTATTGATGCTTATTTAGGTGGCGCCAGCATACCAGAACATCTTGTCACACAAGAATTTTTCCTACAGATCAAAGCGCATTTAAAGGACAATGCCGTTTTAATAACGAACATGATTTTATCGCCCCACTTTAACAATCAGTTCACCCGCAATATTGATAATACTTTGCGTTCAGTTTTCCCGCATGTTTCACGTCACATTGTCGGTGAGAAATACAAATTATGGGATGAAAGCAATATCATAAATGCCAATACAATATATATGTATCGTCATGAAAACGATTATAAGTCAGGGCATATATACACGGATAACAAAAACACTGTTTTCTACGATAAGCCAAAAAAGCTAACACCGTAAGACTATCAATAAAGAAGTAACGATATGACAAAATTGAATAACACTTTTTTTCTATTCATCATTATAGCCCTCGAAGGGTATATAATCTTATCTGCCGAGCTATTAGCCATACGCCAAACCATTCCCTTTGTTGGAAACGGAACAGATTCCGTATCGGTTATTATTGCCGCTGTTCTAATGCCTTTGGCCGTTGGATATCATTCAGGTGGGCAATTCAAAATTAAAAATTCAAAAGGGCAATTTCGCAGTATCAGAAAAAAGCTACTCTCCAACGTTGTCATCGCCAGTGCCTTTCTCCTGCCTGCCTTAAGCTATTTTGTATTTCAGTTTTTCTTTATTGGTCTGGATGCGATGGGCGTAGAAAACAACATCGCCAAAGTGGCTATATATTGCCTCGTCTTCCTTGTAACCCCAATATACTTACTTGGTCAAACCATCCCCCTTATTAGTAATTATTTCTCAAAAGCGAAGCTCTCGACAATTACAGGACGGATGCTGTTTATCTCCACTATGGGTTCTTTTACAGGATCACTCCTCACCACATTAATTCTCATGGGTACAATCGGTGTTCACCATACAGTAACACTGCTTTTTGTTATGTTACTTGTGTTGGTTCTTATCTTAGGAAAAAAACAAACGCGTGATACGACCATGGTGATGCTTGCTATTGTCGGATTCTCCGCAATGTTAAATTCTGACGCCGTCATGGAAACACTCAATATTGTAAAAAATAATAAATACAGTACCATTATGGTTATGGAGATTGACGATGACGGTGGCGCACCGCATCTATTCATCAACAATAACGACTCTTCCATGTATTCTAAAAATGGGCGAAAGCATCCCTATATCGAATTTGGCGAACAGATAACCATTAAATCCATTCCCAAAGATGCGCTACCAAAAAACATTCTTATTATAGGCGCAGGTGGTTTTACCTTTGGTCACAATGATTTAAAAAATAATTACACCTATCTTGATATTGATAAAGATCTAAAGGAAGTCTCCGAAGAATACCTGCTAAAAGAAAAGCTGCAAAAGAATAAAACATTCTACCCCATCCCTGCGCGTGCATATCTGGCCAGAACGGATAAAAAATTCGATATCATCCTTCTTGATGCTTACCTTGGTGGTCTCAGCATACCGGAACATCTTGTGACACAAGAATTTTTCTTTGAAATAAAAAGCCATTTGAATGACAAAGCGATATTAATCGCAAACTTCATTACCTCCCCTAATTTCAATAATTTATTCTCAAAAAATATTGATAATACCATACGTTCCGTATTCCCGTATTTATCACGGCACGCCCCCGATAATAAGCAAGATATCTGGTCACAAGATCCAACAAAAAGTGCCAATTATATGTACATATACAAACATTATGCAGATATTGATGCAGGGTCGATATACACAGATAATGCTGAATAGATCAGGATAAAGATAAACAGGTAAAACATGGATATATTTACAGATTTTTCTTATGAACCTCTACCCAGCTTGATTGAAATTATAATTTTCGGCATTATTTTTTCATTCATCGAGCGTATAAGACCAGCAGAAAAAAATACTGGGATTTTTAAGGATGATATGAAGAACGAGGTGCTTCTTGCCATCACAAACCTCTTTTTCTTTGCGCCTCTGATGGCAGTTATCGCGGTATTATTTATCAACATCACACTGGCACCACTGATAACTGAGCAACTATTCGACCAACAAATACAATCCCTGCCCGTCATGATACAAATCATATTTGGTGCCATTTTACTGGATTTCTCCACCTATTGGCGTCACAGATTTACCCATTTTTATATGTGGTCATACCACTCCATCCACCACAGCGCGACGCAAATCACATGGATCACGGGCTTTCGCCTGCATCCCATAGATATCTTCGTCGCAACAATGCTCGATAGTACTATCCTTTACATCTTCGGGTTCACAGGGGCTGGTTTCATCGGTGCAATCATAATCCTCAAAATGATGAATTATATAACGCATATGAATTATGACTTGAAATTTGATAAACCCCTGCGTTATATTTTGGCTTCACCGCATTATCACCGTTGGCATCACGCCACAGTCGCCAGTGCTTATAACAAGAATTTCTGCGGCGCATTCCCATTTCTAGATCTTATATTTGGCTCTTACTATCATCCAGAGGAATTACCCTCTGGCCTCGGACTATCCCCAAAGGAACAAAAGAACTTCCCCGAGAAAAACTTTATCGGCTGGTTAACCTACCCGTTTAAACGCACAATAAAACGTTGGAAAAAGAAACGTACATAAAATACAAAACATCATAGAAAACACGGTAACTTACAGTGTATAATCAAGTACCAAAAGATCAAGACGCTTATTATGCATTGCTATCCCTGCATTAATATTCCAATAAAACACCACAGCAGTCGGTTGCTCAACAAGAGGTAAAATATGCTCACATATGGGGTGTCCTCCCCCAATAACCTCTTCCCCATGATGCCAACCATTATCATAAAACTCCATTTTTCCATAACCATTACGACCTATAAAATCGGTAATCTAGACAACGACACCCCTTTCATCCAGCTATTCAGCAGGCTTCGTAACGCGCGCACCATTTTGAAAACGCCACGCTGCTTGAGCCCCTTCTGATATATGTTTCAATGAACCATACCAACTCCAATGTAAAAATTATGACATATAATTACAAAAAGCTCTGCGGATCGATATCAATATAAACCCGCACCGTTGACGGCGTTTTCACACCGTTAACCCAATGCGCCACGGTTTTTTGAATATTAATCGCCTTATCCGCCCGCACCAATAAACGATAACGATAACGCCCGCGTAAACGTGCCAAAGGCGCAGGTGCAGGGCCAAGTGTTTGAATGCGCAAGCCGTCCTCCGTTACACCTTGCGGCGATGTTCGCCCTAAGGCTTTGGCAACATCAAGAACAAGGCTTGCCTCACGCCCTGCAATAATAATCGCGCACAAACGGCTGTAAGGCGGCATATTAGCAGCCTCACGCTCCGCCGCTTCCACACTTAAGAATTCATCACGCCCGCCATTATGCGAGGACGCGGCCATTGCCTTCATAATCCGGTGATCCGGCATCCAACTTTGCAACAGCACATGCCCCTTTTTCTGCTCTCGCCCTGCGCGCCCTGCCACTTGATGTAACATTTGATAGGTACGCTCCGCCGCGCGTAAATCACCGCCCTTTAACCCAAGGTCGGCATCAATCACACCAACAAAGGTCAGGTTCGGAAAGTGATGCCCCTTCGCGATAATTTGCGTCCCGATAACGATATCCACCTCGCCCGCAATAATATCATCCAACATCGCCTTCAGCTCTTCATTACTCTCTGCCGTATCACTGGCCAAAATCATAATCCGCGCATCAGGGAAGTTTCGCTTTGCTTCCTCGAAAATACGCTCCACCCCCGGCCCACACGCGGCAAGGCTATCCATATCATCACATTCAGGGCAATTCTTCGGGACAGAGATACGGAAGTCACAATGATGACAGTGCAACCGCCCCGAGCTTCTATGCTCCACCAACCAAGCGGTACAACGCGGACATTCAAACCGATGCCCACAGGTGCGGCATAAGGTCAGCGGCGCATAGCCACGGCGATTCAAGAACAACAAAGATTGCTCCCCCGCATCCAAGGCTTTTTGCACCGCTTCAATCACCGCAGAGGATAAAAAGCACTGACGATCCGGTTTATCTGCGCGTAAATCTACCACCGATATATCGGGCAATACCGCGCCACCATAACGACTTTCAAGAATTAAATGCTTGTACCGCCCCGTGCCCAATGGTTCTTCCCACGCATTCATCATGGTTTCCAGTGACGGCGTTGCAGAGGCAAGGCACACGGGAATTTTCCCCATATGCGCGCGCACCACCGCCATATCCCGCGCATTATAAATCACGCCATCTTCCTGCTTATAGGCAGGGTCATGTTCCTCATCCACAATAATCAGGCCAAGGTTCTTATACGGCAAAAACAAAGCCGAGCGCGCACCAACCACCACGCGACTATCCCCTTGCGCCACGCCGCGCCACGCGGTTCGTCTTTGTGCAGGTGTTAAATGTGAATGCCACAAAGCAGGCGCACAACCAAAGCGTGATTTGAACCGCTTCAAAAATGCATTGGATAGCGCAATTTCAGGCAACAGAATAACCACTTGCTGCCCCTGCTTTAACGCTTCGGCAACGGCTTCGAAATACACCTCGGTTTTACCCGCACCCGTTACACCATCCAACAAGGATGCGCTGTACTTACCTGCACGCACATCCGCGCATAACTCATCCGCGACCATGCGCTGATCTTCTGATAAATCCGCACCGCTATTCTCGTAATCAGGATAAAGGCACGGCGCAGGGTTATAAACGCTGACTTCTTCCAACATGTCCTTATCCGCCATCCCCTTAACCACTGCGGCAGAGCATCCCGCCATATCCGCAAGTTCAGAAGCAATGCGCGTCTTCCCATCGGCCACCACGGCCAACACGCTCTGGCGTTGTGCGGATAGGCCTTTGGCAGGCGCGACATATTCTGCATTACACCGAAACCCACGCGCAGGCTTTGGCGGGGTTAAACCCGCAGGCGCGCTGAGTGACATTTTAAGAACAGAGCCAAGCGCGCCAAGCGTATAGCCAGCCACCCAATCAATGAAATGGCGATGCTCTTGCGGCATCGGGTCTAAATCATATTTCGATATAATGGATTTCAGCTTTTTCGGCTTAACATCACCTGAAGCATCCCCCCAGACAACGCCCGATATCTCACGATTACCCAGTGGCACACACACATAATCCCCCGCGCCCACCGATATATTCGGCGGCACAGCGTAATCATAGGCCTTATCCACGGGATATGGCACAAGCACGCGCATCACCTGTCCGCCAACTATCGGCGCAGACGCACGTGCCTCTTCTTCGAAAAATGATCCTTGATCCATAATATCTATATAACATCTTGATCAGAATAGGCCTATCCCTTTAAGGAATTTGCTTTTGAAATAAAAAAACCGTAAAATGACCGAAAATAATGGGGTGATGAAATGATATCAATTAAAAATTTAGTCAGTGACGCGTGTAAAGTCGCTTTCGGATATGATCATCAGCATGACAATGATACAAATGCGCCAATACCTACCTATAGCAAAACGCATGTTGAAGCAGGTCTGATGCATATGGCCAAAATTTACGAATCAACCCCCGAAATTCAAACCGCACATCATAACGCATTTAGAGAATTAGAGATTAAAGACAAGCTGGGTTATGATGATATTCAAGACTTGGTCGTAAAAACATTGGATTATATGGATGCCCATAATATACAACTGCCAGAAGATCATATATCAAAAAATTACCGCGCGGAACTAACGACCAACACCATAATATCTGGTATTGAAAATAACAATTTAGATCAACTTCTGATGGACTCACTGCGCTTCGGTAATCTAACCAAGACAGAAGCCAAATCTTATTTTTCCCCTCTCTAAATCGTTATCGATAACACAAATACCCCCGAAAACAGTTAATCTTGGTGAAAGCCTCTTGTCCTGATATGTGAAACGCTTTACGTTAAGCGCATATATTATATTAACGATGCTCCAGATAAAGATAGGACTGACTAAATGAAGTTTTTTGCCGATACATCCGACATTGATGAAATCAAAGCCCTTATCCCGACCGGCTTACTTGATGGAGTAACAACAAACCCGTCCATCATCGCAAAATCAGGACGCGAATTTTTACCCCTTATCAAAGAAATTACTGAAATCGTTAGTGGCCCAGTCAGCGCGGAAGTCGCAGCGACGGACTATGAAACCATGCGTAAAGAAGCCGAAGTCTTACGCAAAATCGCCGATAACGTTGCGGTAAAAGTGCCTTTAACACCGGACGGCTTGCGCGTTTGTAAAGAGCTATCCGATGACGGCACAATGGTTAATGTAACGCTCTGTTTTTCCGCCGGACAAGCTATTCTAGCCGCCAAAGCAGGCGCAACATTTATATCACCCTTCATTGGGCGTTTAGATGACCTCAGCCAACAAGGACTGGATCTTATTTCTGACATTTGCCGCATTTACGATAACTATCCTCAATTCGATACAGAAGTGCTGGTTGCTTCCGTCCGTAACCCTATGCACATTATAGAAAGCGCAAAAATGGGCGCGCACGTAATGACCGCACCACCGAAAGTCATAAACCAGCTGTTCAATCATCCTTTGACCGAAAGTGGCCTTGCCGCATTTGTTAAAGATTGGGAAAAAACAGGACAATCAATCCTCTAACATTTTCCTCTATTATCGCGCTATATTCTACCGCCTGCCTGTGGTAGAATATTTCCATGTCCAGAGTAGATAATAACATGTCCGATAATTCCAAAACCATTACAGAAGATAGCGTCATCGCGTTTTTGAGTGAAAATCCGAATTTTCTAAAAGATAACCCGCAGGTCTGCGACTTACTGCTTCCGCCTGCGACTGTTCAGGGAAAAGGGCTGGCCGATTTTCAATCCTATATGATCGAGCGCCTAAAGGCCGACAAAGAAGAAGTCATCGAAAGCACACGCGAAATCGTGGAAAATGCGCGCTCTAATATGAATAATCAACAGCGCATCCATATGGGTGTTCTGCGCGTTTTGGAAGCCACACATTTCGACGAGTTCATCCATTGCATCACCATGGATTTGGCAGCGACATTGAATGTCGATATCTCTGTCCTCGTGATCGAAGCCAGCGGCACAGACATCCCCCATATCCATCAAAATGGCATCCGCATTCTGCCCGAAGGCACAATTAATGAATGGATGAACGGCAAGACTATCCTGCTGCAAGATGATATCAGCGGTATCGAAGCCATCTATGGCGGCGGGGCGACACTTGTTCGCTCTCAAATTTTATTGCGTGTTGATATATCAATGGATACTCCGCCCGCAATCCTTGCTTTCGGCTCTCGTGATCCCAACATGTTCCACGAGGGGCAAGCCACCGACCAAATCATATTCCTCGCCCGCGTTATTGAAAGGTGTTTTCGTTCATGGCTGGATATAGCTGCGTAAAAGCAGAAATTATCGCCATATGTGCCGCAGATTTAGCGGATAAACTCCTGAAATGGGATGATTATTTACGCATTGAAAAAAACATGTCACAACACACCTTACGTGCCTACGGTTCGGATGTCGGGTATTTTGTAAATTTCCTATTCGGTCATCTCGCAACCAAACCAAGCCTGAATGATTTATCAGAAGTCTCCATCCGCGATTTTAGAAGCTGGATGTCCCAAAAAGCTATGGATGGCACGTCAAATGCCAGTCGTGCGCGCTCCCTCTCTGGCGTTAAGAACCTTCTGACATGGTTGGATAAACAAGGCATCATGCATAACGCCGCAATTAATACAGTACGCAGCCCCAAAATCCCCCATAAACTGCCACGCCCTCTGCATGAAAAACAAGCACTTGATGTTATTCAGTATGCAGGCATGATGGAAAAACATGACTGGGTCGGTATGCGTAATATGGCATTATTCACATTACTCTATGGCTGTGGGTTGCGGATTAATGAGGCACTATCCCTTGATATAAAAGACTATCCACGTGACGGGTTTTTACGCGTCATCGGAAAAGGCAATAAAGAGCGTCAAGTCCCTGTGCTGGAATTGGTCGAAAACATATTAGAAGAATATTTATTAAGCTGCCCCTATCCTAACGCGCCAGACAGAGCTATTTTCCTCGGCGCGCGCGGACAGCGTTTAAACCAAGGCGTTGCCCAACGCGCCATGCGGCAATTACGCGTCACCCTTGGTCTGCCCGAAAATGCAACGCCGCACGCCCTGCGCCACAGCTTTGCCACGCACCTCCTGCAAAACGGTGCAAATCTACGCGAAATTCAAGAGTTATTAGGCCATGTATCCCTCAGCAGTACCCAACGCTACACCGATATCGATGCAAAAAAAATGATGGAGACCTACAAAGCCGCCCATCCACGCGCTTAATATTTTATTCACACCCTTAGGTTATATATTAAATAGAACAGCCATAGGAAAAAGCGATGAGTGAAGATAACAACCTACATTTAGCCGATTTAATTCAAAGCGTAAAAAACGAACTTATTGAATCTTCAAGGCGATCAGAAGAAGATCAAGAGGAAAATGGCACATCATATTTATTCGCACTGGAAGAAGTGGAGCTGGAATTAAAGTTCTATGTTAGCACAACAATCGAAGGAAAAGTTAAGGGGCTCATATTCTCTGCTCAAGCCGGAGGGGAATCTGCGAAAGAACAAACAGCCAAAATTAAATTCAAGGTACATAAAAATCCAGATGAAAATAGTAACGACAGCGACACTAAGAACATCTGGCACAGTAGAACTTTGAATATTTTAGCTCATATCCCTGGCGTAAACCACTTTATGAAATAACACCTATAGTAATTTGGCTTTATTTTAGTACAAGGCGCAAGGAGCGTAACCGTATAAAAATACGGTAGCAACGCAGCAGCGATGTAATAATTAAATGCAAATTACTACACAACAAACACAGCAAAACCCCACATTATATGGGACTTTCGCATCGTATAAAAAAATAAGATTACATATGAAGCTGACGCTTATCAACCGCGAGGGCGGCTTCCTTTACAACTTCCGTCAATGTCGGATGCGCGTGACATGTACGTCCGATATCTTCCGCTGTGCCTTCAAATTCCATGACCGTGACAACTTCGGAGATCAGCTCTCCTACATTCGGCCCAATCATATGTGCGCCAAGAACACGATCCGTCGCCGCGTCTGCCAGAATTTTAACAAAACCATCCGTTGCATTCATCGCACGTGCACGACCATTGGCCATGAACGGGAATTTACCGGACTTATATTTAATGCCTGCTTCTTTAAGCTGCTCTTCGGTTTTACCAACGCTTGCGATTTCCGGCCACGTATAAACCACGCCCGGTATTGCGTCATAATCAATATGCCCTGATTGCCCCGCCAACATTTCAGCTAAGACAACGCCTTCGTCTTCTGCTTTATGCGCCAGCATCGGCCCTGCAATAACATCACCAATAGCGTAAATACCTTCAACTGATGTTTCGAAAAATTCATCGGTTTCAATCTGCCCGCGCTCATTCAATTTAACGCCAACATTATCAAGACCAAGCCCATCAACATAAGGCTTACGCCCGATTGCCATCAAAACGATATCCGCACTGATTTTCTCGGCCTTACCACCAGCGGCAGGTTCAACCGTAAGATCAACGCCTTTCGCAGATGTTTTCGCGCCCGTTACCTTGCTGGAGAGTTTGAACTCAATCCCTTGCTTGGCGAACAACTTCTTCGCCTCTTTACGGATTTCATTATCCATACCCGGAAAAATATTATCCATAAATTCAACAACAGTAACCTCTGCGCCCAAACGACGCCAAACCGTACCAAGCTCCAACCCGATAACACCGCCGCCAATAACAACCATCTTTTTCGGAACAGAGGAAAGCTCTAACGCGCCTGTAGAAGACACAATTTTCTTCTCATCAATTTTAATACCGGGCAGCGAAATAACATCCGATCCGGTGGCTATAATAATATTGTCGGCTTCATATGTCATTTTGCCAACTTTAACACTGCCCGCCGCAACGATCTCTGCCGTGCCGGTAATGCTTTTAATCTTGTTCTTCTTCATCAAGAACTCAATGCCCTTGGTGTTATCTGAAACAACATCTGCCTTATGCTTCATCATCGCTTTCAGGTCTAATTTCGGGCTTACCTTAACGCCGATATCACCCATATGATGTTCTGCTTCCTCGAATTTTTCAGAGGCATACAACAACGCCTTTGACGGAATACAACCAATATTCAAGCATGTCCCACCAAGTGTTTTACGCTTTTCCACGATCGCGGTTTTCAAACCAAGCTGCGCACAGCGGATCGCTGCAACATACCCACCCGGGCCAGCACCAATGATAATTACATCAAATTTATCGGACATATTTTCTGCCTTGTCTTAGATATTAGGAATAAAGAATATAGTGCTGTGATTTATAAAGCATGCAAGGCGAAATGAAAACCCCCTGCAATTTAAAGTGAACGCATATTTTAACGGTGGATTAACCCTGATTCGGTATAATGGCGAAAGCAAAATATGAGATATAATTTAAACCCATGAACACAAATCATTTTGATTATATGGCATTAGCCCGCGATGCAGAGCAGCAAAGCATGCACCCGACGCACAAAGTAGGGGCATTAATTTTTGGCACCGATCGCAATGCCCAGCATTACGAAATCGTCAAATCAAATTTCTGGCCTGACACATTGGAAAATCACATTGGCCAGAATAAAAAACTAGGCAACGCCAGCACAACCGTACATGCAGAAGTCGCCGCAATTTGCGCCGCGCCTGCAACCGAAAATGCCACGATTTACGTCACCGACCTGCCCTGCCCGAATTGCGCCAAAGTCATGGCCGAAGCGCGCATCAAAAACATTTACACAGATGCACGCACACACGACACGCCATTAGGGCAAAAAATGAAGCCCTATTTTGATGATGTCTCCACCCCCATCCTTCTAAATGCAGGGATTTCGGTTTACGAGATAAATAGTGAAGCAAAAACCATTACGCAGATCATCACCCCCGCGCCCAACAGCTTACTGCAAATTCATCGCCCTATACGGCATATTCCTCTGGAGCATAGCGACATTAATCAGACCACCTTTATAAATATGATAGAAAAGCAAACAATCGATACATCTTTCGCCGCGTGCTATGCCAAAAGTGCCTTAGGGCAATATAATTTCCTGCTGGCACAACCGCAACGCTCGGTCGGGTTACGGCAAGAACAAGCCCATGATATATCCAGCCTTCAAAATAAATACGAACCAATGTTACAACCCCTTAATCGCCTGTTGCTAACCTGTGCGCGTTATGGACTGAAAATTGATAAAGATTACCTCTATTCCAGCCAAACCCCAACATCACGTGAATTCGTCAATATGATCGGTGCGGGTTATACATCCCTGCATATAGGTGATCGCGATAAGTGCCGTGATGACTGGGGTGCAAAGGCTTTGGCACAACTCGAAACACATAAAATCATAGATTTAAGATAAGAACTGTTTATACTGACCTCTATTCAACATTAAATTTACAAAAAGGTTTGTGATGTTACGTATATTATTCTTGTTCAGCTTAATTATTATTTCCAATAATGTGCAGGCAAAAAACCCAATCAATGACTGTTTTGCAAATGCGGAAACAGACAGCGGTATTTCAGTATGCCTTGCTATTGAAAACGTAAAAATTGATAATATTAGAGTAATGATCGCAGAAGAATTAATAGACATTGTCAAAACCAAGCCATACATCATCCCTGGATACTTGAAAGAAAAAACAAAGCCCGAACCAGAACCATCTTTTAAATCACCTAGCGGTAAAAGGGTCAAATCATCCAGCGGCCCTCTAGAAAAAGCACTCAAGCAACAAGCTATACGCGATAATGTCGCAAGGGAGCAAAAAATAGTCCTTGATATGCATCGCCATACTGGAAAAATGAATGAACTCGCCAAAATGCATATAGAGAGTACACAAATTTTTAAGCAATCTCGTGAGCTTGAATGTCGTCGTCTAAAAGAACATTTCATTAATCCTGATGCCCCTTTATTAGCAGAGTATAAATACAAAATTTGCCTATACGATATGACAAAGCAACGTATTCAATCTCTACAAAAATCCATTGAGGAATAAATTAAAGCTCTAAAACAAAGGGCTTGAGGCTCAAAACAAAACCCCGCCATAAACAATTGGACGGGGTTTCTAATTTTTGTACCTAAGACTAACGCGACTTAAACATCCAAAAGCAATCTTTGTGGATCTTCAAGGGCTTGCTTCATCCGTACGAGGGAGCTAACCGCTTCACGCCCATCAACAATGCGATGATCATAAGACTGCGCCAAATACATCATCGGGCGTGCCTCGATTGAGCCATCCTTCATCACCATCGGGCGTTTCTGGATTGTATGCATACCAAGAATACCGGACTGCGGTGCATTCAAAATCGGTGTGGACATCAGTGATCCAAACACGCCGCCATTCGTAATCGTATATGTGCCACCTGTCATATCATCCATCGTCAATTTTCCATCACGCGCCGCTTTACCAAAACCAACGATTTTGGCTTCGATTTCTGCCATGCTCAACTGATCACAATCACGGATAACAGGAACAACAAGACCTTGCGGCGTAGAAACAGCAACACCGATATTATAATAATTTTTGTAAATAATATCATCGCCATCAATTTCCGCATTAATCGCAGGAAACTCTTTCAATGCCTGAACTGCCGCCTTAATAAAGAACGACATGAAACCAAGTTTAACACCATGACGTTTTTCGAATATTTCCTTATATTCACCGCGCAGCGCCATTACAGGACCCATATCAACTTCATTAAATGTCGTTAACATCGCCGCATTGTTCTGTGCCTCTTTCAAACGACGCGCAATCACCTTGCGTAATTTCGACATTTTAACACGCTCTTCACGCGGGCCTGTCGCAGCAGGCGCAGAAGATGCCGCAGCAGCAGGAGCTTTAGAAGCACCACCAGAAGCCATAGCCTTTTGAACGTCTTCCTTCGTAATACGTCCATCTTTACCACTTGCAGGAATAGCCGTAGCATCCAGATTATTATCGTTAATCAATTTACGCACTGCAGGAGATGTTTTCGGATCGGCCGATGTGCTGGCTACTTTCTCCGCAACGGGAGCAGCAGCAGCCTTCGCAGGCGCGCTATCTTCTTTCTTCGCAGCAGGTGCCGCGCCATTCGCAACAGCTCCGGCTTTCAATTCAGCAAGGACAACACCAACTTCTACCGTTTCACCTTCAGCAACGGAAATACTGGTAATAACACCATCCATCGGCGCATTCACTTCCAATGTAACCTTATCGGTTTCCAGCTCTACAATCGGCTCATCCGCTTTTACGGCTTCACCTACTTTTTTCAGCCATTGCGCGACAGTCGCTTCTGCAACGGATTCACCAAGTGTGGGAACAACGATTTGGGTCATAATAATGATGCTTTCTTTTAATTATTTTATCATCTGAAATATATATTTTGGCTTTCTATACATATATAGAACATATTACCACCCTTAATGTAAGCAAAGACGTGGGGCAGTGCAATGATAAATACGCAAAATATCGCCTATAAATCACGTTAAAATAATATGGGAAAGCTGATGTTGAAAAAGCAAAAAATCACAAAACACGTACACTAACAACAAATATCGCTAAAAGTGTTTCCAGCCAAGGTTTTTACCATCGATACGTAGCGTTCTCGTATTTAAAATAGACAAAGATAATGTCTGACTTCTGAAAAACCCTATAATCATTGGATTTAAATCATTTTTTTTCAATTCACGAATCATTAACGGTGCGTTTTCTGGCGAAACAGCCAAAATCAGCTCATAATCATCACCCCCTTTTAACACATCTTCCAACATTATTATTCCATCATCCAAAGCACACTGTACGTCTTCTGAAAACACCATTTTTTGGAGATCTATTTCCGCGCCCATCCCCGATGCATTCGCAATATGCATACAATCAGCAAGCAAGCCATCCGAAATATCTGCCGCCGCATGTGCATATTGACGCACAATTCCTTCAATATTCATACGTGGACATGGAATCTGATATCTGGACACTGCCCCCCCATACGCCCGCACATCAAGACCCTCTTGTAAGGTTTTCAGCCCCAAATACGCATCACCGACAGCCCCCGTCAGCACAATATAATCACCATTTTGCGCGCCGGAGCGACGAACAGCCTTCCCCTTCGGTACAATGCCCATCGCCGTCATAGAAATCGACAAATACTCCCCCTTAATTGATGTCGTATCTCCGCCAGAGCAAAACACACCATAAGCCTCGTTATCCTCCTCCAGAGCCTTAGAAAACGCCGCCAACCAAGCCTCATCAGGCTTTTTCGGAAATGCTATATTCAACTGATAGCATAATGGCGTTGCCCCCATCGCCGCCAAATCAGATAAATTCACCCGCAACGCTTTACGTGCAACATTGGAAGGCAACTCCCCTGCCAGAAAATGCACATTCTCGTTGAGCGTATCACTGGTCACAACCAACTCATGCCCATCAGGGATACCCAAAACCGCCGCATCATCGCGCAATCCCCCCGCCCCCGCATGCCCGCGCGTTAGAGGCAAAAAATAACGCTCTATCATCTCGAATTCATTCATCGCAATAATCCGCATATTTTTTAAGCACAAGAACCCCTAATATCCATGGGATCTCCGCAACAATCGTGAACAAAACAGTCACCGGTGAGAAATAGAGCAACGCCAAGCCGGAGCTAATCCCTGTATTATTAACGCCAGAGCACACCATATATGTTTTTCGATCAACCAGCCCCATACGCAAGGAAAACACCCATGACACTGCATATAAAAGCGCGAATAACACGCTGCCAACCAGCGTCATGTAAAAAACTTCGCCAATATTATTCAGTATATAATCTTTTTCCAGCGCCGTAACGACAGCAATCATTCCTGCAATACAAACCGTAGAAAAGAAACGAGCCTCCCGCCGCACATAGGTTTTCAGCACTTCATACTTACGTACAACGCCAAAATATAATGCTGCGGGCAAGAAAATACCCAGCCCCAAGGTCATGAACAATTGAGCAATATTGATCTCTATGGCATCATTCCCCAACAGGAATATGAGGGACGGGGTAACAAAAGGTGCAAGAGCATTTGTTATAACGGTCGCGGATAAAGCCAAAGACGAATTTGCCCGTATTAACACCGCCACTGACGTTGCCGATGCCCCGACAGGTGTACACGCAATCAATAAAACGCCCATCGCGTAATCCGGCACCAAATAAAGCGCGGCATAATATAGCGGCACAGGAAAAAATAGAAACCGGACAATGTAAAAAACAACAGATGATTTAACATTCGTATGGCGCAATTCATCCATTGTTACATTGGAGCAAGAAAAGAATATTGCTATAGAAATCAAAATTATAGCGGAAGATTTAGGCAAATATTCTAATCCGGGCAGAACAAGCCCCAAGACAACACTCAGTAGCATAACCACATTAAAATTACATACTACAAGGTCTTTCATGAATGCATCCTCTTGCTGTATCCATGATGCACAGGACCATACCCGCGCCCAACATCAAGTTCATCCGCATGATTAAGTGCCGCTGTAATATATATTTTAGCCGATTCGACCGATTCTTCTAATGTAAAACCACGTGCCAAATACGCGGCAATCGCAGAGGATAACGTACACCCTGTTCCATGCGTATTTTTCGTATCCACCCGCGGCATTTCATAAGTTTTTGTGCCGCCATCATAGGCAAGAACATCCTGTGCAACGCTGCCCTTTAAGTGTCCACCCTTTAAGAATACAGCCTCTACATTCAAATTCAACAAGTCCTGCGCCGCGCGTTCCATATCAATAACGACCTTCCGCGCCAGTTTTTCAGCCTCAGGAATATTCGGCGTTACAACATTCGCCAACGGGAAAAGGCGCGTCTTCATCGCCTCTATCGCATCAGAAGAAATCAATGTATCATTGCTGGTCGAAACCATAACAGGATCAAGAACAATATTATTCGGCTGATACTTTTCAATCGCATCTGCCACGGCATGCACAATATCGGCGTTGCCCAGCATACCGATTTTAAGGGCGTCCACCCTTATATCCTCAAACACCGCGTTCAATTGATCTGTCACAAAAGCCGCAGGCACATCAACCGCTCCGCTAACCCCTTGCGTATTTTGCGCCGTCAGCGCCGTAATCACCGCCATGCCATAAACATCCAACGCCGCAAATGTTTTAAGATCAGCCTGAATTCCTGCGCCGCCCGATGGATCAGATCCTGCGATTGATAAGACATTGGGGATATACGCGTTTGAAACCATGCTCATCGCGCGCACTCCACAGCTTTCACAAAATGCCGCGCCGCGATTTTCGGATCAACCGCTTCACTCACCGCGCGCATCATCGCAACGCCCTGCGCGCCTGCTGCAATCACATCACCCGCATTTTCCGGCGTAACCCCGCCAATCCCGACAACAGGAACAGGTGAGGTTTTCGCCAACACCGCAAAGCCATCTGCACCCAGAACTGATTTATCTGGCTTAGTCAACGTCGCGTGAAACGGCCCCGTTCCGACATAATCAATAATTTCAGGATCAAGTGCATCATAGTGCGTACGGGTAAAAGCCGTTAAACCGAGAATAGCATCCGTGCCTATGATGCGGCGAGCTTCTTTCGCACTCATATCCTCTTGCCCGATATGGACACCGTCTGCGCCAATGTCTGCCGCCAGTTCAACATGATCATTGATAATAAACGACACGTTCGAATCGGCTAAGATACTTTGCACACGCCGCGCTTCATCTGCAACAATATCATGCGTACATACCTTATTGCGAAGCTGCACCATCGTTGCTCCACCTCTCACTGCCGCTGCGACAACATCTTCGATCGCACGCCCGGCACATACAGACGAATCGGCTATAAAATAAATGGAAAGATCAAAATTCTTGCGGTACATCATAAAAATGACAGTGCAGAGCCAGCACCATGAAGTCAAGAAAAGGCTGTTATCTATTTTATTTATTTTATTTTAAGTGTAAATTCTGTATATTCTATAACCTTAAGTACAGCAC
This sequence comes from Alphaproteobacteria bacterium, assembly GCA_002401965.1. GTDB lineage: Bacteria > Pseudomonadota > Alphaproteobacteria > Micavibrionales > Micavibrionaceae > UBA1672. Next base: position 26,084 of record NVUR01000003.1, on the reverse strand, counting down.
TATGATAAATAAGAGAATAGCATGAGTACAAAATTAACTCTAAGCCAATTCAAAGGCACAAATATAAAAACACCGTTCGAAATTATGCGCGCAAATGCCATTATTGATGCAAACATGGATATACGCGGGTTAAGTCTGATTAATTTCAACCTCACCACATTCCTTAAAAGAGGAAGAGAAGAAGACGCTTACTTTATCCTATCTTTTTGGGCAATTGCCCCTATAAAGCATCAAGCACAAAAGTTCATCCAGAACCCGCAAGCAGGACAACAAGCCTTAATTAAACGTACAGAAAAACTGATTGAGCGTTTAGCAGAAAGAGAAGATACCTCAGACTATTTTCTTGAAACTGTTTTTACGCGGATGACACAACATATCAATAGAACATTATCCAAAATTTGTCCAGATTACGATATAGCACAAAGCGCATAGAACAATCCTCCTCCATAAGAAGAAATATTACTCTGCCGGATAAATAAAATTCAATTTTTCTCTACGATTTTTATCATCAAAATCATTATCCAATGTCGCTGATTGCAGACTGTAAATATTATGATAACCAAGCGCATAAATCTGAGGAAAAACAATATCCGTCAGTGCAATCATCCGCGTCAAAACAAGAGAGTTCGTACAATATGTTAAAACTGTGGTTTCCTTCGAAGGGATAAGTTTCTTCAAAATATTTTGTGTAATATCTGCACCGACATGCAATGCTCCCTTCATATGCCCTGCATCATATGCTTGTTTAGTGCGCAAATCCAAAATCACGATATTTTCTTCGTACGACATTTCTTTAAATTTATCGAGAGAAAGTACATGTTTTTCATGATCCAACGTCGTCGCAAAATTATAATACGCTTTATAATCCAAGACATCTTTATCAAAAGAAGCCCATGCCTTTTCTGATAAATCAGAACATATCCCCTTCAGGTAATATCCACCATCATTCTTAAAAACAAGCAAATGCTCTTGCTTGTCCTTTTGCACAACTTTGCCGCAATTCGTATACAGATCACTGGTTATTTTTAAAACATCAGGTGGGGTCTCACCATATTGCTTCGCCGGTTTAAGCGTTGCCTTTAATATTCGGGGCGCAGCGCCTGACCAATCCGGCATTTGAACATCAAGCACATCAAAATACCCATAATACGCAGCCTCATCCAACAGAGCCTGTTCATTATCAGGAAACGATATCATGCATTCACAGCCATAGGATAAAGACGGAAATAGAAGTACGGCAGCAACTGCAAGAAAGCGTATCATTACACGCTCAACGCATCATTAACCAATGTCGCTTGCTCCGCATGATGACGAGAGTTTGAGCCCGTCGCCGGAGACGCCGCAGCAACACGACCAACAAATTTAGGGCGCCCCGCTTTATGCTTGATATCTGCCAACGCTGTTTCAATTTTACGATCAACAAAACTCCACGCGCCTTGATTTTCAGGTTCTTCCTGACACCAAACGATATCGGCGTTCTTATATTGCTTAAGCTCTCCACCCAATGCACTAAACGGGAATGGGTATATTTGCTCTAAACGCAGGATAATAACATCCTTAAGTTTACGTTTACGGCGCTCTTCCAACAGATCATAATAAACCTTACCCGTGCAAAGAACAACGCGCTTCATTTTTTCCGGCTTGGCCAGAGTATCCATATCATCATCCCACAAAACGCGGTGGAATGTGCTGCCCTCTGTGAACATATACATCTCAGAAACGGCGAGCTTATGTCGCAATAGTGATTTTGGTGTCATCATGATAAGAGGTTTACGGAATTCACGATGCATCTGACGACGCAATGCGTGGAAATAATTTGCCGGCGTTGTACAGTTACAAACCTGCCAGTTATCATCTGCGGATAGTTGCAAGAAACGCTCAAAACGCGCGGAGGAATGCTCCGGCCCTTGGCCTTCATGCCCATGCGGAAGCAACATAACAAGTCCCGACATACGCAGCCATTTACTCTCGCCCGAGGAAATAAACTGGTCGATCATCACTTGCGCGCCATTGGCAAAGTCACCAAATTGCGCTTCCCAAATTGTCAGCGTTTTTGGATCAGCCAAAGAATACCCATATTCAAACCCAAGAACCGCCATTTCAGATAGCGGGCTATCATGTGCCTCAAATTTAGGCTGATTAGGCTTAATATGTTGAAGCGCGACATGTTTATGTTCGTTCTCCTGATCGTACCAAATCGCATGACGGTGCGAAAATGTTCCACGCCCAACATCCTGACCGGATAAACGAATAGCATACCCATCATCAAGCAATGACCCAAACGCCAGAGCTTCGGCCATCGCCCAGTCAAACCCTTCTCCGGTTTCCAGCATTTTTTCTTTATTGGTCACAACGCGTTGTAACTTTTTATTAATCACAAAATCTTCCGGCACATGTGTCAGAACTTTACCAATACGCTGAATGTCTTTTTCCGGCACATCGGTTTCGCCACGGCGATCATCACCAGATGCAACCTTTAAACCTTCCCAAGCGCCTTCAAGATAATCTGCGCTATCTGCCTTATAGCTTTCAACCTCGTCAAAAGCCTCGTTCAACAACGCAATATAATCATCTTGTACTTTTCGTGACTCCGCCTCGTCAATCACACCTTCGTCGATTAACTGACTTGCATATTTACTACGCGCGGTTTCTTGGGTCGCAATCTTCTTATACATAAGTGGCTGTGTGAAAGCAGGTTCATCACCTTCATTATGGCCAAAACGGCGATAACAGAAAATATCAATAACCACGTCTTTTTTGAATTTCTGACGGAACTCTGTCGCCATCCGCGTCATATAAACGACAGCCTCCGGATCATCACCATTCACATGGAAAATCGGCGCGTCCAACATCTTCGCCACATCCGTACAATACGGGCCAGAGCGCGAGAATTTCGGCATCGTCGTAAAACCGATTTGATTGTTAATCACAATATGCAGCGTGCCGCCAACGCGATACCCCGGCAATTCCGAAATCATAAATGTTTCCGCGATAATCCCCTGCCCCGCAAAGGCAGCATCACCGTGGAACAACAACGGCAAAACAGCCGTAGACTGAACATCATTACGCTGTACTTGCTTCGCGCGCACTTTACCAATAACAACAGGATTAACAAATTCCAGATGAGACGGATTTGCTGTCAAAGACAAATGAATGCTCTTCCCGTTAAATTCACGATCACTCGAAGTTCCAAGATGGTATTTTACATCGCCCGTTCCCAGTACATCATCAGGTGTTGAAGACTGCCCCTGAAATTCTGCAAAAATCGTTCTAAAAGGCTTACCCATCACATTGGCGAGAACATTCAAACGTCCACGATGCGCCATACCGATAATGACTTCTTCCAGCCCAAGCTCCGCGCCACATTTCATGATTTCTTCAATCGCGGGGATCAGAGCCTCGCCACCATCAATACCAAAACGTTTTGCGCCTGTGTGTTTTTTATGCAGGAATTGTTCAAAACTCTCGGCCGCGGTTAAACGCTCTAAAATGGATTTTTTACTCTCATTACTGAAAGTCACCTTATTTTTTGGCAGTTCTACACGCTCTTGTATCCACTCACGTTCCTCAACATTGCTAAGATGTCTGTATTCCATACCGACAGTGCCACAATAAACATCTTTCAAAACACTTATAAGCGCTCGCAAGGTTGGGGTTTTTAACCCAAGCACACCGTTAACAAAAATCGGATGATCATAGTCATTATCCGAGAAACCGTGATATGCAGGATCAAGCTCTGGGTGATCTGCAACGGGCTTCATACCCAACGGATCAATATTGGCCAACAAATGCCCGCGAAAACGATAAGAACGGATCAACATCAACGCACGAATAGAATCTAAAGCGGCTTTTTGTATATCAGCGGCACTCGCGCCACCTTTTTTTGCATTTGCCGACGCATCATTTGCCGCCTCAACCAAAATACCATCCGCAGGCGCAACAGCAGCACTGCCAAAATTACGTAAATCGCGTGCATTTTCATCAGGTGTCCAACTTGCCCCTGAGAGTTCTTTTAGGAACAAGGTTTCGCTGTCTTTAAGACTGCCAAAAAAGTCACGCCAACTCTCATCAACATTTGCCGGAGTTTTTAAATATTGCACATAAAGATGCGCGATATATTCCGCATTTACACCACTTAAAAAGGTTTGATCCTGCTGTGCCTGTGTCATGGCCTAAAATCCTTATAATATAATCGAAAACTTAAAATTATTTTGCCTCAAAAAAGCATAGCTACGCAGCGCAGCCATAGGGAAATACTCCTTATGACAGAATATAGACAACTACGTTCTTTTCAACTGTTTTTACGCATTTTTGCGAAGTGCAGCAGCAATAGAAGATATCGCGCTATCCTCGGCGGCACTTACATTCATGGGATGGTTTGCATCTTCGGAAGAAAGTCCGGAAAACTCACCAACGATACGGCTAAGAGCCTTACCAAAGAACCCCTTTTCGGGGGCTTGCTCTTCACCAAATTCACCATAGGCTTGTGCAACGGCAGTGGCAATTTCAAGAAGCATTTTAATATAACTTTTAACATCACCTTCGCTTGCAGTGGATTTCAAGGCTAGAACAGCTTTTTCACATTGCGGCTCAATATTAAACACACCCTCTGACCATGCTGGCCATTTATCCTTTGAGCGCAAAACTTCCGCCGCAATCTCTTTCATTAATTCCGAGCCTTCATGAAGCTTGGCGATTTCCTTGATACAGGATTCTAAAGCGCGCATTTCACGCTCATCATCCTGCTCACCCTCTTCATCCTCGGTAAAACTAACATGCATACCAACGCGATAAGCCAAACTAACGATAAGTTCGGCATCCTCTGCCGAAAAAGAAGAAAGCTGTGTCATAGAGACCTCCATAAATTAAGATTATATATAAAGTATATTCAGCGCGCCCGCGATTCTACGCAGAGCCTTACGCTCATCCAAAGAGATATTAATAAATTGTTCCCAATCCTTATAAGGAATACCATATTTTGCAGCATGCCTTTTCCCCTTCATATAGAATAAAAACACCCGAATTTTATCCATCAAAGGCGTTTCCTTACCATATTCTCTAAAAGCCAGAGCAACAGACTCACCAATTTCGACTAAGTGATTTTTAAAGGCGCTAACTTCTTTTACATCAACATGATCCGACAATATATCAATCGCCTGATGGCACTGCCCCTCAATTGTGTCTAAATCCTTTGACCATTCTTTCCACTCAGGCTTGCGCCTTACAGTTTCGCTAATCACATATTGCACGGTTTCTGCGCCGAACACCTCTTGCGAATAAGCTGTTATGATATTAGACAGCGCAACCATTTCCGCTTCATCAGAATCATCGCCGCCCGTTTCATCACTTTGAGAAATGAACAAACCAACGCGATATGGCAAACTCACCAATAATGTGCGTTGCTCCGTAGAAAGTTGATCGAGGAAACTCATGACAGATAAAACACCTTTGTAAATAATCTATTTGCGCGATACTACACGGAAATAAAGCAAAGCTCAAACCTCTATTTAAAAACGGTAACAAAGCACGCCTTATCTCTAAAAAAACAAGACACCCCAACAGGATGCCTTGCTCAATATTACGATTTTGACAATGTTAAGCTGCAAGAGCTTCCAATGTCGCAGTTCCTAATCCGGCAGGACTTTCAGATACAATAAACCCTGCAGAACGCATCGCGTCCATTTTCGCAGGCGCAGTATCATCAGCGCCGGAGATAATCGCACCGGCATGGCCCATACGTTTACCCGGAGGCGCCGTCGCACCGGCAATAAATCCTGCAATAGGCTTCTTGTTTTTAAGGCTTTTATAGAATTCACAAGCCTCAAGCTCGTCCGTTCCGCCGATTTCACCAATCATAAGGATCGCTTCGGTTTCATCATCATCCATAAATAATTCGATACAATCGATAAAGTTCGTACCATTAATCGGGTCACCCCCGATGCCGATACATGTCGATTGACCAAGGCCAACCGCGCCTGTTTGTGCAACAGCTTCATACGTCAAAGTACCGGAGCGTGAAACGATCCCGACTTTACCGCGCTTATGAATATGCCCCGGCATAATACCGATTTTACATTCATCAGGCGTTATAACGCCCGGACAATTTGGCCCGATAAGACGTGTTTTAGAGCCCTGCAATGCGCGCTTAACCCGAACCATATCCAAGACAGGAATACCTTCGGTAATACAAATCGCAAGTTCCATTTCCGCGTCAATTGCTTCCAAAATAGCATCCGCAGCAAACGGAGGCGGCACATAAATCACAGTGGCATTTGCCCCCGTAACGTGACGCGCCTCGTCCACAGTGTTAAACACAGGTAAACCAAGGTGATCAGCACCACCCTTACCTGGTGTAACCCCACCAACCATTTTACTACCATACTGGATCGCTTGTTCGGAATGGAACGTGCCTTGAGAGCCTGTAAAGCCCTGACATATTATTTTAGTCTCTTTATTGATAAGTACTGACATGATTACGCGGCCTCCTGCGCTTTTTGTGTTGCTTCTACGACTTTTTGGGCGGCATCGTCCAAATCATCAGCAGAAATAATCGGTAAACCGGAATTTGCCATGAGTTCCTTACCCTTTTTAACATTTGTACCTTCAAGGCGCACAACCAATGGCACAGAAAGATTAACTTCCTTCGCCGCAGCAATAACACCCTCTGCGATAACATCACATTTCATGATCCCGCCAAAGATATTCACAAGAATACCCTTCACATTCGGATCAGACAGAATAATTTTGAACGCAACGGTTACGCGCTCTGCTGTTGCGCCACCCCCAACATCCAAAAAGTTTGCAGGCTCGCCGCCTTTAAGCTTAATAATATCCATCGTCGACATCGCAAGACCCGCGCCGTTAACCATACAACCGATATTCCCGTCCAAACGGACATAGGAAAGCTCATGGTCAGAAGCCAATTTCTCGTTCGCATCTTCTTCTGTTTCATCGCGAAGCGCTACAATTTCAGGGTGGCGATACAAAGCATTCGCATCAAAGCTCATTTTTGCATCTAGTGCCATAACCTCATCACCAGCAAGAATCATAGGGTTGATTTCAACAGAATCAGCATCAAGATCCATAAATATTGCATAAAGGTTAGAGAAAAATTTCACCGCACTTTTCACTTGTACACCTTTAAGACCAAGCCCAAATGCCAACTTACGGCAATGAAAACCAGAAATCCCAGATGCAGGATCAACGGATACTTTAATAATCTTCTCAGGTGAATTTTCGGCCACCTCTTCGATATCCATACCACCCTCGGTAGACACCATGAATGCAACGCGCTTAGATGCACGATCAAGAACAACAGAACAGTAATATTCTTTCTCGATATCAACACCGTCCGTTACATAAAGGCGTTGTACTTCTTTCCCTTCAGGGCCTGTTTGTTTTGTCACCAAAACATTACCCATCATGGCTTCCGCGGCAATGCGCACTTCGTCAACAGTCTTACACAAGCGAACGCCGCCCTTACCGTCAGGATCGTTTGTAAAGTGACCTGCACCACGTCCACCTGCATGAATTTGCGCTTTAATAACGTACAAATTCGAATCAGGCATGCTTTCCGCTGCCTTCACCGCTTCATCCACGCTCATCGCGGGAATGCCTTTAGGCACGGTCACACCGTACTTCTCTAATAAATCTTTTGCTTGGTATTCATGAATGTTCATCTAATCGAACTCCGTTCAGAAATTTCAGGTTGGACATATCAACAAGGCTTCCAACACATATATCAAGTATGGTTTAACACTGTTATTTCTATTTGAAAACCGCAAATTTCATAATATCTATAACTAAAGCCTAAATTATTTTATTACACACTTCTTTTGACAAGAGGTAGATCATTACCGTACAATAGGGTTTAAGTATAAATGGGTGACGCTTGTTCTGCAGATAAAGAAAAGAATATTGAGGACGGCATACAAAGAAAACCACATAATCAAAGCTGGATTAAAAAAGGATATATAAAACATGGCTGGTCCAAACCAAACGGGTGATGAAGACAACAAAGAAGAAAGCCTTCGCAAAGAAGAAGCCGCTCTAAAATTAGAAGCAGAGCGCCTCACCCCCGCGCAAGACGAATCCCAAACCCCACAAGAATCCGTAATGGTTGGTCGTGATGCGAACAACATTGGCGAAAAGGGCACATCCAATGCCGCGTTTGACACCACAATCGCAGCAACCCCAGGTCCTAACGCCCAAGATATAACAGATGACAACACACCAACAGAAAGCGTTTTCACCGCCAGCCCGCACAGCAATAAAGTCGCGATGGAGCAAATTAACAAAGGTCTGCAAGGCATTGAAGGTGCAATTGCTGGCGTTATGGGGATAAACACCACCGCAACACAAGAGGAAGAGCGTAAAAGAAAAGATTCTCTTGCGAATATAGCCGCAATAACGGCCACAAACGCCATTGCTAATATGAATAATCTTATGGCAGATTTAGACGCCCTTATAGAACAGAGACAAGAACTCTTTCAGGAATTAAAGCAAAGCAAAGCGGCACTTAACAACCTTGTATCCAGCTTACGCGACGCAGGAAACATGGAAGATGCACAAATCGTCGAAGACGTCATCGAAATGAAGGACTATATCGTTGTTGACTTCAAGGGCGAAGAACACATCGTTTTCAAGGATGAAAAAGATCCTAAAAAAATGTATGTTATAGATAACAATGATAACGGCGAACGCGTTTACATCAACGACATGAAACCAGAAGCACGCAAACTTGCGTGGGCGGATATTCGCGTCCAGGACGGACAAAAAACTGGTGACGAAAACCCTGAACACGCACTAAAGCTAGAAGAATCAAGAAGACAACTTGATGAAAAACCTAAACTGAAAGAGCTATTCCAAGAGGCTGATAAAGGCCAATATAATGTTCAGCAAAAGATAGACGACTTAAACAATGAAATTGACGCAAAAAAAGAAGAAATAGCAGCTTTTTATGAAGAAAAAACCGCGGATGGCACGCTATCAAAAACAGATATGGCAGAACTTCGCAGCATTATGAAAGGCGCACCCGAACTCAACGCTCTGGCCGTTGAGCTAGGCACAAAAGCACATGAAGCTGGTGTTAAAATTGAGGGACTAGCAAAAGGCGCAGATGTATCAGAATTCCTTGCACTACAACTTGCTGCAACGGCTGACCTTGAACAAACACAACAAGAAATCACAGAAACACAAGATAGTAAGACCCAACAAGAATTATCACTTGACGAACAAAACATCGCGATAGATTCCACCAGCGCGATCATCGAAGAACGCACAACCAGTGGAAGCGAATCTGATATCGCCGCCGCAAATTTAGCCGTACAAGCTATTGATACCGAACACAACATGACACGGATGGTTTCCGTAATCGAAGATATAAACGGGAATGCGGTTCATAAAAATTTTGACAATGACGGCAACCCTGATTACTACCACGTGAAAGATGACGGCACGCGCGATTATTATACTCCTGAAGAAGACGCGCAACAAATCGCCAATTTTAATGCCGGACTGGATGGTAACGAGAGCAATGGAACGAACAGCATACTCTCTACATCACCTCAAAACTTTTCACCGATTCCAGGAATGTCATCATCGGCACTTGAAAACGACTCATTAAATAAGCTTTTAGGTAACATCTCTCCTATTCCACCTGCACCAAAAACATTCGCAAACATAGGAATGGATGCAACTGTGGCACAGGCACTTGTCAGCAAAGATAGCGCACAAGAAAACATAGAAACCATCAAACAAGAGTTGAGCGACACTTCAGATAGACTTGAAAATCTGGAAGTTCAAGAAGCCCAAGAACAAGAACTTGTCGCCAATATTAAACAAGTTCTCGCAGATATAGAATCCGGTACACTCTCTGGTGAAGAGGCAAAAACCGTGCTCGCAACACTAAAAGAGCAGACAGATACGACAACCGACACAACACAATGGGAAACATCGGAAACACATACATTACAAGTACCGGATCACGACTTTGCCGATGCGGAAGCCTCCCGCAATGCCGCATTGAAAAAAGTGGCGCTGGCCGTACTCAATGGCACATCCCTGTCACAAGAAGATTACGATACACTAAAAGACGCACCTGGCATGTCCGCCACACAGCTTGATACTATGATGGCGGAAAATCAAATCTCACTGGAAAATAACCCATCCCCTGCCACGGGTAACAGTAATACCCCCCCTGAAAACACGGTGAATACCGCGACAGTAATGCATTTTGGGCAAACATACACTCCCGCGACAATTCCGACACCAACCACGCCAACATCTGACCGAAACGGTACATCACCAGCAATAGAATATAGCAGCTTTGCAGACAGCATGGCCTTTGGCAAATACGATGACCCGTCATCACAAACAAATTCATTTGACCCTGTTGCCGTAAAACAAGGCGAAAACCCGCCAGCAGCAACAGAAGGCTTTGCTACCGCCCTAATTGAAAAACCAGCAGAAAGCGGCTCAAGCACAAATGGCATGACACCACAACAAGCAGAACAATTAAGAGCAGAAGAAGCAAACCAACAAGCGCAGCTCGCCGCACTTACAGCGCAAAGTGCTGGTGCAGGTGCAGGTGGTGGTGGTGGTGGTGCGGTATAATCGAGAAATTTGACGAGATGATAAAAAATCTATAGACTATATAACTAATCGGGTTAATGAGAGGCACTAAAACAAACAGCCTCCGAAAAGATAATAAATAAAGGGTGTTCATGTGAGCGACTCACAAGCAGCAGATAATTCTACAATAACAATCCTCCCCAATATTCTCGGAGGGAGCGATGACACGCCCGAAACCTCCGAAATTCAACGCGAAAAAAACCATAATAACCGCAAAGCTATGATTCTAAATATCGAAGAAATGGAAGGAATGAATATTCTGGCCTTTCTCATGTCCTTCTTTATGGGTATTAACGATGATGAAGGCATGAACAGCGACAATGCCATATCTTCGATGGCAAAGGCTCTATCAATAGACCCTGCAACATTAAAAAACACCGTAACACAATACAGATCCGGTGATGTTTCTATGTTCAGAGCTGCAACAACTGTACGCAGCAACATGAATATATCACAAGCCGATTTGTCACGTGCAGAGGATGTCGTTGCACAACATGCAACAATCGGAAATCCTTTACTGGAACTGATTGCATCCAAAGAATCTGGTGGCGATTACAACATCGTATATGGTGGTCAGCGCATCAATGCCACCGAAATGAGTATTAATGACGTCATTGCATGGCAAAAAAATTCTACGCAAAACGAAGGGGCAGCCTCTTCGGCAGTCGGTAAATATCAAATCATCAGAAGAACACTAACAGGTCTAAAAGAAGAGCTTGGTTTAAGTGGTGATGAGCTACTCGATGAAGTAATGCAAGATCGTATGGCTGTGGCATTACTGGAACGATGCGGCTATAAAGATTACCTTACTGGCGACCTTTCTGAAAGCCGCTTTATGAAAAACATCTCGATGGAATGGGCTTCCATGCCACAAGATACAGGTGGCGCAAGTTATTACGCTGGCGATGGCCTGAATAAAGCACACACATCACCCACAACACTGTTACTCGCAATGCGCCACGTGAAAGAAACACCTGAATTATCTCCCAATCAACTTGCCTTTAATAATGGTGGTATTGCCGAACAAGATCCGCAACAACCTACACCCCTGCCATTTGATGGAAAAGGCGTGAACGTCATCACCGCAGCCGCGGAGGCGGATGCCGCAAATTCACCAGATGTAACAACGCCAGTAACGAACCCTGCCCTAACATAATAATCATTAAAATTTCTTAGTAATTCCTTTACTGATTCTGCCCTACCATAGAGATTAAGGTGCCAGCCTTCGTTTGTGCATTTACGCGCAAAATCGTTATTTTCTACGGTTTTTATATGTTCAAAAAACAAAAACACATTGGTATAAAATTTTGCCTAGCACTTTATACGGCAGGGATATTTTTTGTTCCAACATCCGGTTTTGCGAAAGACAATGCACGCCCTGCTCCTCTGCACATAAAAATCAACAATCCAAAATCACCTTCATCAAAAAAATCATTCAATATCAGAGTCGGAAAAATGCCTGCTAAGAATACAACCAAAAAAACAACAGAAATAGACATCACGCCAGAGCCAAAAACAAGTACATTGCCTGCCCCTACAAAAAATATAACGCCTAAATTAATAGAAACACGCAGCTGTCACGAAAACACATCTAAAAATAAGAAACGGTACAAAAACTTAGCCGATTCTTTAAAACTTTACCTCACAACACAAAATCGTAATCCATCACTGATTAATGATATCTACGACGCCAGCATTACCACACAGACCGACTTCGAACTCTTGCTTATCACAGCAATGATCGAAAGTGATCTTGGTCGTGTAACAAAATCTTCCACCAGTTCCGCGCGCGGCATCTTTCAGTATATTGAACCAACATGGCTTATCTTGATAAAACGTTATGGCGTACGGATCGGAAAAAAAACCTATGCCGATACCATTGAAATCAATACTGAGAGCTACTTACCAGAGATGATAAGGCATAGCCAATTCACAAAAAAAGATGTCCTTGACTTGCGTAACAACACGAAAATTGCATCCCTTATCAAGGCGTATCAGTTAAAAGACGAGGCAAAAATTGTCGCAAAATATAAGGCCGGACAACGCATTAACGCCACCGATCACTATATCGTACACATGTTGGGCTTATCTCAGGCACGCACCTTCTATGCTCTCCTGCGAAACGAATCATCTAATATTTTGACCAATTTAAACAATAAAGGCTTCAAGGAGGCTATACGCCTCAATCCCACCTTTTTCTACAGCGCACAAAACAAAGCCTTAGGTGCGACAGAAGCCTACACGCAATTCCATCGTAAAGTATCACAACAATATAAACGATTGCATGATATTAGCAAAAAATACGGAAATAGCGATATGCCCCGATCGCGCTGTAATTTGCCAAAAATACAAACAGTATCCGCAATCAAAACAACCAAAGATCACAGACTTTAAGGACAAAAAGCCGCACCAACATTCTCACATTGCCACGGCTTTATAAATTATATATCGCAGAAAATTAAGCAGCTGCAGCCTTATCAGCAAACAGCCCTTCAACGGCGGCGCGTTCTTCACGCAACTCTTTATCTGTTTCATCAAGGCGATTTTGCGAAAAGGCACCAATTTCCAGCCCTTGCACAATCTCATATGAACCATTTTTACATGTCACGGGATAACCAAAAATTACGCCCTCCTCTATGCCATATGACCCATCTGATGGAATGGCCATAGACACAAATTCGCCTTCTGGTGTGCCCAGCGCCCAATTACGCATGTGGTCAACTGCAGAAGACGCAGCACTTGCCGCGGATGATGCGCCGCGTGCCTTGATAATCGCGCCGCCACGTTTCTGCACATCAGGGATAAATGTATTTTCAAACCATGTCTGGTCAACCTGATCCATCGCCGCATTACCCTTAACAGTGGCATGATGAATGTCTGGATATTGTGTTGAACTGTGGTTGCCCCAGATAATCATATTTTTAACATCGGTCGAATGAGCGCCTGTTTTCTCGGCCAATTGGCTCATCGCGCGGTTATGATCCAAACGCACCATCGCGGTAAAACATTTAGGGTCAAGATCAGGCGCATTCTGTTGTGCAATCAACGCATTTGTATTCGCAGGGTTACCAACAACCAGAACCTTCACATCACGCTTTGCATGCGCGTTCAAAGCCTTACCCTGTGGCCCGAAAATTCCGCCATTGGCCTCCAACAAATCTTTACGCTCCATACCATCTTTGCGTGGCATCGCACCAACCAACAAGGCAAAATCAACATCCTTAAACGCCACATTCGGATCATCCGTCGCAACAGTTCCCGCCAATAAAGGGAATGCACAATCATTCAGCTCCATAATCACGCCCTCCAGCGCACCCAACGCAGGGGTGATTTCCAACAAATGCAGGATAACGGGTTGATCCGCCCCCAACATTGAACCTGATGCAATGCGGAATAACAACGCATAACCAATTTGTCCTGCTGCGCCTGTTATGGCTACTTTTACTGGGTCTTTCATGAGGAATCTTTCTTTGAAAAAGGGAAAATTATTACCTTCTAAAAATAGCGTTTTTTACGATTCAGGGCAAGAGGCAGATCAAGATGTATGTCAAATATAGACCTCTTTTGTATTCCTATAGACAAACAACATTCATTTATGCATAGCCATAACAGCATTGCATATGCAGTATCTGGGCTTAGTAACCTCTGGCCACCAAGGGCAATTTTGGTGGTTTTTCACTTATGAAGCGTGCCTTTTTTCCACACACGAAGGCCGTGCCTAACCCTGTATCTTACAAAAGACAACGAGAGAAATGCTACTTCCATTTTTCTATTTCAATAAGCATTCGCCTTGTTACGGACATCGCGTTTGATTACTCAGTTTCTCAAGAAAAGGAAAATTTAAAAATAAATTTGCAGCTTGAGAATCATAAGGACTGACAATGTAATGTATTATGGCATTTTTCCACTTAGGATATTTTTTAAAAACTGCGACAAGAAACTCTTTAAACTCGGCGCGCTGATCTTTTATCTTGCGGCAAGTGCATGCCTTTTGCTCCGCCTTTTGCCATTCTGATTTCATACTTGCGCTACATATTTCAGTTCCACGGCCAATGTCCTTACATTCTGCATGTGGAATCATGCAACTTAACACTCCATTATTTATAGAATTTTCCATATCACGTAACAAGGTTAAATCGCCTATCTCCGACGGCTCATAGACATGCAATATTGGCAGGACACCCTCTACATGAACATCAGCACATATTTCAGAGGCTTTTACGACCCTTTGTGACCAATCACTGAAAACAAAGCTGCTTCTTATCGTTATAGTACCTGTCCTTAATCTATACTTTACACGCTTACCTCTCCAATGTGGGTATTGCTCCAACATCTTTTCCTTCATGGCATGGATAAGTCGCATATACTCAAGGCCAGAACATTGTTCCTGAAGGTTATTTTCGGGTGATATATCAGTAAACATATAAAGATTATCCCTATATTGCTTTAGCAACTGACGCACAACATCAACCTGCTGTTTTTCCCCCTGATTTGTTAAAGTAATTTCTTCAACATTGCTGTTCTTCGCCCACAAATTTGCAGGATAAAATAAGACTACAAGCAAAATCAATGGGCTTAAATTCAACATAAATTTCATAACATTACTTTCTCAAATTACATTAACACCATTCATCACTCTGCATTTCCAGCAACCGCGAAACGGTACGTTCAAATTCATATGCATGGTCGTGGCCGGCGTATAGTTGCTCTGCCTCCACCGCGGCGGAAATATAAACACTGGTATGTGCCTCATACAGCGCATCAATTAAATTCATAAGACGTTTGACCTCGTTACGACGATCATAACCAAGTTTAGGGATACCTTCCAAAAAGACAGTATGGTACTTGCGGGCAATTTCTAGGTAATCCTCCGCCCCGTGCGGGCGTTCACATAATTGGGCAAAGGTAAAACGCGCAACACCAGCAGCGGCTTTATTAACTTCAATATCACGGCCTTTCACACGCAAGGCTTCTTTGATAGGCTTTTCTCCATCGGTTAAGTCCTTGAATATATTATCCATTGTTTTGGTGGTTGCCCTGCCAAGCGGTACAAAATATGTACCATCAATTTGGATTTTCTGCGTGCGGTAATCATGGGGGCTGTCTAAATGGAATGTATTTACCTTGGTTTTCAACAATGCAATAAAAGGCAGAAATCTATCCCGCTGTAATCCGTTTTTATAGAGATCATCCGGCGCCCAGTTACTGGTCGTTACAATGGTTACATCATGTTCAAACAAGATTTTAAACAAACGCCCTAAAATCATCGCATCGGTAATATCCATCACGTGAAATTCATCAAAGCATAAAACATTGGCATTACTGGCAATCAACGCCGCCAAAGACGGCAAAGCCTGATCTACAATGCCCTTAACACTGCCATCCATGCTGCGTGAATGGATATAATCATGCACCTCGATCATAAATTCATGAAAATGAACGCGACGCTTTTTAACCGTATCAGGCAGCGCATCATAGAATAAATCCATCAACATCGACTTACCGCGCCCAACACCGCCATGAAAATAAACCCCCTTTGGAGAAACCTCATCTCTATTGCCTTGGGTCAGGCGTTTGAACAAGCTGGCCTTTGGTGCATTTTCACGCGCCATCACCTCATCAAACAAACGCTGAAGCTCCGCAACCGCTTGTTTTTGCACCGGGTCAGACTTTATATCACCAGATTTCAAGCGGCTTTGGTATATTTCAAGAGGTGTCTGGGTCATGTTCCTAGATCATGTTTTAGGTGATATTTTCGGGGCAGAAAGTTTAATAAGAATGATAGAAAGCTCATAAAGCGCGAGCAAAGGCACCGCCAGCATGACTTGGCTAATCATATCAGGTGGCGTCAGGAAAGCCGCAAGAATAAAGGTTATAATCACCGCGTATTTCCTTTGGCGCATTAGAAATTCTGCACTGACCAAACCAACACGCCCTAAAAGCGTAAGGAAAACAGGCAATTGGAAACATATCCCAAAGGCAAATATCAGCGTCATAATTAAATCCAGATATTCGCTGACCCGCGCCTCTAACTGTATCGGCAAAGCCATATCCCCGCCCGCACTTTGAAAACTCAGAAAGAAAGGCCACGCCATCGGGATAACCATATAATAAACACACGCCCCACCCAGAAAGAACAACACCGGCGTTGCCAGCAAAAACGGCAGGAAAACCCGTCGCTCATTTTTATAAAGGCCGGGAGCGACAAACACCCATATTTGAATCAGTAACATCGGAAATGTCAGAAAAATACCAGAGAAAAAAGCAACCTTCATATAGGTGAAGAAGGCTTCCGTCAGGCCAGTATATATCAACCTGTTCGTATCGTTTTCTTCCATCGCATTGGCCAGAGGCTGTACCAGAAAGCCATAAATCTCATCAACGAACACGAAACAAATTGCTGTTCCGAACACCATCATACCAATCACCCAGATAAGGCGCGCGCGTAACTCCACCAGATGGGCAACAATCGGCTTTGCGGTGTGTTCTTCCGTGGAAAGGGTTGTATCGTCACTCATCACTGCTGCCCTCTTCTTTTTGTGGCGTTTCGGACGGTATATCAGGAACAACGGCATATTCCGCGTCAGCCTCGGCCTCATCGAAATCTTGAGCTTCAAAATTCACGCTCTTACGGATATCATTTAGATCAGCATCATGCATCACATCATCAAATTGCTGTGAAATCGCAAACTTAATATATTGCAATCGCCGAAACACACGCCCCAAAGCAACCATCAGCACAGGAATTTCATTCGGCCCCACCACGATCACTAATAATGCAATAACGACCAGTAACTCAGCCCAACCAAAATCAAGCATCGCTTACCCCCTATACAATCCCAAGAACATTAAAACTCAAGATAATCCCAAGAACATACCCCGGAACAACAATCAACGCGTTAAACCCAATCGCCACATTTAACAACATGGCACGCTCTCCATCACTCAAATCAATTTCTTGTGCCAATTCATCCTGCGCGTTTCCGGTTTCATGTATGGCATTGGTAAATTCCCAGTAAATTCCGATTAATGTCATCGGAATAATCAGAATCCCTAAAAACTGAACAACAGACAGATTATAAAACCCGACAACAAAAACACAGATAGAAAACAAAGACATAACCGAGGCACCTACCTCGTTCATATTCAAAGATTTTTCAGAAAAGAAACTCGTAACAAACATAATTAAAACGAGTAACAAATACACCCATCCCCACCATGGCAACGCAACATGTGTAAGCATTTTATGCGTCTTTGCTGTTATCTTTATCGTTTTGGCTTTTCTTTGCGGAATCGGACGCTACATCCTCATCCTTCAGGCCTTTTTTAAAGCTGTTAATACCTTTGGCCAAATTCTCCATGATGGTCGGAATACGACCTGCACCGAATAAAACTATAACCAGTAAAATAACAACAATAATCTGTAATGCACCGGGCGCCATATCTATAGTCCTTCCATTTCTTCTTCACGTATATCTATATCTTCATCATCAACGTATTCATCACTTTCTACGCCTTCTTGTGCAGATTGTCCAGTGAACAGGTCATCTTGATGTACGGTATCAATTGCCGGACGGCGATCTAACAAGCCTGAAGCCTTCATTTCATCCATACCAGGCAGATCAATAATACTCTCCAACGAGAAATGATCGAGGAAACCCGCAGTACTGACCCATGTCAAAGGACGTCCCAACGTTTCGCGCCGACGACCAGGCTTTATCCACCCCATCTCCAAGAGCGTATCCAGCGTCCCCTTATGCGTTGCTACACCACGGACATTTTCAATTTCCGCACGGGTGACAGGTTGATGATAGGCGATAATCGCCAAGGTCTCCATCGCCGCGCGGGATAACTTCTTGCTGATCTGCTTTTCCACGTTAAGATCATCAGCAAGATCCTGTGCCGTACGAAACGCCCATTGCCCTTGCGTTTCGGTTAAATGAACACCACGCTCTGCATAATGTTTCTGCAGCTCCATCAACAGCCCACCAACATCCGCGCCTTCAGGCATACGCTCATGCAACGCAGAGGTGCTCATAGGTTCACTCGATGCAAATAAAAGAGCCTCTAACAGGCGGATATGATGATTATTTTTAGACATTGAACATACTCATTACAACTGATAACGCGATAAAAATAGCCATGATAGGCAATATTACGCCCCGCATTGCCATCCCTAACAGACTTGGTTTCTTAACTTTCTCCATTTTAAATGGATCCTTCATATCATAACGATGCGTTGTACTGTGTTGTTCACGCACCTTCATTTGTTGTTTTATACCCACATCATGGCGCGCTTTAAACAAAAAAAACACCGCCCATACAACAATAGACAGAACAAAAGTCAGTATCCGTGTACTAAAGATATAGACAAACAAAACAGACATAGGATTGGCAACAGAAAACAAATCACTGGGCATACCCATCAAGATCAAGACAGTCTGAAGAGATTCATCACTAATCATTACGCATCCACATCTTGGTCTTCTTCACCATAATTCATCCCATCAGATGGCTGCATTTTACGCATATAAATCGGGCGGAACAAACCATCTTGCCTGAATTCTAACCCGCCTTGCTTGGCCAGTTCAAGCCCCGCTGTAAAGGTAGAGGCCAAAGTTGAACGCCCATAGAGGCTATCTTCTATATCTTCAGGCATAAAGCTGTTCAGTGTCGCCCAAACGCTGTGCGCGCCTGTTTTAGGAAGATTACCCAGCATCTTACTCAAACGCGACATCGCGCTGTCGGTGGACATCAAATCAAAAGTCGGGAGATCATATTGGCTGGCCTCTTTACGGCGTTCAATATCACCATAGGCTTTCAACATATCATAGAGCGACACATTCCACTGCGTCACGACGTTCATCTCCAGCCCCTCCGGCTGCCCACGCGCAAAAATTTCTTGCCCCAATTGCGGCAAGGCCAATAATTTATCCGCCGCCTTTTGCATGGCCTCTAAACGCTGTAGCTGAAATTGCAGGGCTTGCGCGATATCTTCTGCGCTCGGCTCATCGCTATTTTCTTCCTTTGGCAAGAACAACCGTGATTTAAGATAAGCCAGCCACGCCGCCATCACCAGATACTCTGCGGCCAGTTCAAGGTTTCGTTGCTGCGCGCGCTCAATAAACACCAGATATTGGCGCACCAACTCTAAGATAGATATTTTGGCAAGATCAACTTTTTGATTACGCGATAGCTCCAGCAAAACATCAATCGGCCCTTCATAGCCATCAATATCCAGCAAAAGATGATCCACCGCCGACATTTCACCATCTTCCTTGATGAATACGCTCATATCTTGTGCATTTTCTTGCACTGCATCCGCAATTCCAACCATTATGCAGCACTTTCTCTCGAAAAATTCGCATTTTCCAAACGGTTTAGCGTCGTTTCACTGATTTTTGGCAAGTTTTCGGCCAAAGCATCCATTTTATCGGCCTCTCCCGCACAATAAAGTGCCAAATCACAACCTGCATTCAGGCTTTCCATTGCTTTTGTTGCAGCATCACCGTAAGCATCCAACGCCTTCATATCCAAATCATCGCCAATCAAAATACCTTCAAAACCAATATCTTTACGGATAATATTGGTAATCGCATCGGGCGATACTGAAACGGGGTGTTTTGTATCTATGTGCTGATACACAATATGCGCGGTCATCGCCCAAACGGAACGCCCAACCTCGGATTTTGATATTTCGCGAAACGGCGCGAAATCCAGCGATGATAAATCATCATAAGGTGCATCAACATAAGGCAGCTCCAAATGGCTATCCCCTGTCGCGCGACCATGACCAGGGATATGCTTAATAATCGGAGTAATCCCCGCATTCAAAAAATGCCGACAAACAGATAAACCAAGCCGTCCGACAATTTCAGGGTCAGCGGAAAAAGCGCGATCCCCGATAATATCATGCGCGCCGTCAAAGAATAAATCCAACACAGGCGCGCAATTCACATTCACCCCGTTATCAAGCAATTCTTCCGCCAAACGCAAGCTCTCAAACCGCAGCTCCTCCAGTGCCTTTTCAGGATCATCCTTATATAGATCACCAAAATATTGCATTGGCTTATAATCGCGCCATTGTGGCGGGCGCAAGCGTTGCACACGCCCGCCCTCCTGATCGATCAGGACAGGACAATCACGCCCGACAATATTTTTCAGACGTGCCACCAATTCTTTTAATTGCTTCGGCGTATCACAATTGCGCTTAAATAGAATAAAGCCAAAGGGATTAGAAGCACGAAATAATGATATTTCATGATCCGTTAAAGTCGTTCCTGATAAGGAAAAAATACAAGCAAGAGACTCTTCGGCGCCAATTGCAAAACCACGCGCCTGCGTGTTATTTGACAACCAGACATCCTCCGGGCTTATTCGCTTGCTTCAAAGCATCACAAACCGCATTTGCACTTGATTTGCTCATCGGTCCCGCTTGAATACGATAAAATGTCCCGCGATTTAATGCTGCCTCTTGCACACGAAACTTAGAGGTTGCAAGAACATCGTATTTCACCTGCATCTTCGACCATTCCTTGCCCGCCCGCGTTGCATCTGTGATACTGGCCAACTGCACAAAATAAGAACCTGAGGTAATATTAACAGCTGATCCCGTGCCAACAGCAGGGGCAATAGCCGCCAATTCTGCGGCACTAGGCGCAGCCTGCATAGGTTGCTCTTTCGCGCTCAAAATACCACGCACAAAATCCAGCGTTTCAGGCGATGTTGCCGCCGCATGCATTTGCGCTCTATGCGGCTTCACAGACATCGCCGCCGAAACCACTTTGGAGCTAAATTCCGCACTATTTTCTTGCGAATTCCCGTTAGATGATCCGATTTTTTGCAAAATGTCCTTGGCTGTCGGCTCTTTCAATTTAAAGCTCGGCTCAAGAACGACAATATCATGCCCCTCATCAACACTCTGCACAGCAGCAATATCTACTGCACTCGAAACAGCCTCTTTCTGTGGCTCTTCACGCAATAATGTTGGAATATTATCCTCTTCCATTTGCGTAGAAGTCACCGCAGGAGCCATCGGATGTACCGCCATCGCACGCTCTATCGCTTGCTCCTTCGTAACCAAATCCTCACTTGTGCGCGCAAACAGATTTTCAATTTCCTGCCTATCACTGGACAGTGCCGGTAAATCGGCGCGTGCCAAAATGGTGCTCTCACGATGCGGGATAACCATACCACCACGATCATCGGGAAATGTTTTAAAGGGGCGAAGGTCAGCCTTTATAATCGGAATTTGCTTTTGTGTATCATCACCGGATGGATATGTCGCCACAATAACTCCAACAAATAAAGCCGCAGCAGCAACCAAAGCCACTGTTGCAATCGCAGGACTTTGCACTTTACGCAAAATATTCTCACGCATTGTGCCGCCCAAACGCGGATTTGATTGCGGCCTTGTTGGCGCTTTCAAATAATGATTGTAA
Organism: Alphaproteobacteria bacterium; assembly: GCA_002401965.1. GTDB lineage: Bacteria > Pseudomonadota > Alphaproteobacteria > Micavibrionales > Micavibrionaceae > UBA1672. Next base: position 4,011 of record NVUR01000003.1, on the reverse strand, counting down.
CCATATTGATGAAACTGATTATCCTGACTCATCGTCCTTAAATCCCTTAAATTTACACAAGTAGCGTTCGAAACCTCGACTTAAAAAGCACGAACGAATCGACACCAAAAGCAAAGTTATTAGATCATAAAAACCTAGCGCAAATCCCAATAAAGGTCAAAGAGCCTTTCATGCTCCCGAATGGCATAACGGTCGGTCATTCCAGCAATATAGTCGGCAACGATTCTGGCTCTCTCGCGCTCATTATCTACCGCTTCGGCCTCTATCACGCGTTGCTGCCAGTTGTCGGGAAATAGTTTATAATTCTTGTGGAAAGCCTGAAACAGGTCACCGACAATGCGTTCAACCTTCAGCTCAATCCGGTTAATTGTGTAGTGACGATACATCCGATTATAAAGAAAATGCCTTAGTTTCTGCACATCTTCATACATTTCAGAGGAAAATGCGACGATTTGTATGCCCGCCATGCGGATATCATCCGGTGATTCGGGTTTTACCTTATCCAAACGTTTGCGTGTTTCGGCCAAAACATCGTCAACCATCACACCAATCATGTCGCGTTTTAGCTCCTGCACCAAATAACGCTCTTCTATATCGGGGTAACTATCCCGCACATTATCGATAACCCGTGATAAAATAGGGATCTCCTCTAAATCATTAATAGAAAACAAACCAGCGCGTATTCCATCTTCGACATCGTGATTGTTATATGCAATATCATCCGAAAGCGCAGCCACCTGCGCCTCCATCGATGCATAAGTGTCCAATCGCAAATCCATTTTTTCCTGTAACTCCCGCACAGCGATATATGGCTCTTTGGTCATCGGACCATTATGCTTCACCACCCCCTCCAACGTTTCCCACGTCAAATTCAGGCCATTCCACTGCGGATATTTCCGCTCCAACGTGGTTAAGACACGCAGAGATTGGTCATTATGCTCAAACCGCCCATAATGTTCCATCGCGGACTTAAGATGTTCCTCCCCCATATGGGCAAAGGGCGTGTGCCCCAAATCATGTGCCAAAGCAACGGTTTCCGCCAAATCCTCATTCACCATAAAGGCACGTGCCAAGGTACGGGCAATCTGTGCGACCTCTAATGTATGGGTCAGGCGTGTACGATAATGATCGCCCTCATGATACACGAAAACTTGCGTTTTATACTTTAGGCGGCGAAACGCACTGGAATGAATGATACGGTCACGATCACGTTGAAACGGTGTGCGGTGACGGCTTTCCGGCTCATCATGCACCCGCCCCCGCGTTTGTTCAGGCTTACACGCGTACGGTGCCAACGGCAAAGCACAATAATTATAAGATGTTTGTTCCATGTTATTTCATCCTTTTAGGTTGCTCATTCGCGTATGGAAGAGATATAATGATTCCATGAGCTTAAATATAGATGACAGTGCCGTAAAGCGTATAAATGAACTTCGCACATTACAGGGGAAAGATTCCTTGATGTTACGTGTGCGCGTTGATGGTGGTGGATGCTCTGGCTTTCAATATAATCTGGAGCTGACCGAGGAACGCAAAGACCAAGATATAGAATTCGCAGACAGTATTCTGACCGATGATATATCAATGGGGTTTCTGAAGGGCGCAACAGTGTTCTTTGAAGACGGGCTTATCGGATCAGAATTCAAAATCAACAATCCGAACGCCACATCGGGCTGCGGATGTGGCACGTCTTTTTCGGTAATGTAGGGCTCTCTAATTTATGAAAATCGTATCGTGGAATGTTAATTCAATCAAAGCACGACTGGATCATGTCTTGCGCTACCTCACTGACGAATCGCCTGATGTTTTAATGATACAGGAGCTAAAAGGTCTTGAATTTCCAACAGATGCTTTCATCAACACAGGATATGAAACCCATGCCATCTGCCAAAAAGCGTATAACGGCGTCGCCATGATATCAAAGCATCCAATTAATACGATCCTTGAAGCACTCCCCAATGACAAGACGGATGAACAAGCACGCTATATAGAGGCGGACATAAACGGTCTGCGCCTGATTAACATTTATCTGCCCAACGGCAACCCTATCGGTGACAAGTATGACTATAAACTCAAATGGATGGAACGTCTTTATGTGCGCCTGAAAGAACTGCGCGATAATGATATCCCCTTTATTATAGGTGGAGACTTCAACGTTATCCCCGATGACCGCGATTGCCGCACCCCCAAAGATTGGGAAGGCGACGCCGCGTTTCGAATTGAGACCCACAAAGCCTATAGGTCCCTTATAAATTTAGGGCTGATAGATGCGTTCCGCGCTTTAGATAACCGTGCAGGACAATATAGCTTTTGGGATTATCAAGCAGGCGCATGGCAAAAAGACAACGGCATTCGTATCGACCATTTCCTACTCTCCCCCACAATCGCTGACCGCCTTACATCCTGCGTCATAAACAAAGAACCACGCGGGTGGGACAGACCATCCGACCATACACCGATAGAACTCATGATTAAATAATAAGAAAAAAACGCCCCCAACAATTAAAAAGGGTGGAAAATTGAGGAAAACTTTTCACAAGGTAGTGATCCGCTCAACTAAAAGTGATAGCATTCTGACAAGATTTATATTTCATTCAATGATAACACGGTTTAACCACATGAAGCTGAACAGGTTTATTGACTCCCTCCCCATAAAGACTGGGTTACTTGCTGCCCTTGCTCTTGGTGGCTGTATTGCCACAACACTTCCCTATATGCGGACAGAAACGGCGCAACGCATTGCCTCTCCCGCATGGATGATAAAACGTGATATCGCCGCCGCACCCTATCTACTTCGATCCTACGAGCGCATCCATGACCGTGGGGGGGTTGCTAACCTCTATATCGCGGGAGATGGCGCAATCAACGCTTCTATTGAGGAATGGGAATTAGACCCGACTCCAAAAAATCCGGTAGCACTACATCTTGCATCAAAAGATCGCGCGGATAATGTTATCTTTATCGCACGCCCATGCCAATACACCGCCATGCTGTCCAAGGGAGATGTCTGTGATGAAAGCACATGGAAAGGCAAACGCTTTTCCGGCGAAATTATTGCATCATTCGATAAGGCACTTAATGACATTGCAACACGCTATGACATCCGCGGTTTTAACTTGATCGGATATTCCGGCGGCGCGGCGATTGCAACCTTATTGGCAACGCAGCGCAACGATATATTTTCAATACGAACCGTTGCAGGAATACTGGATCACGAGACACACAGCGCAGTTTCAGGCGTCCCCGTCTTAAATGGATCATTAAACCCCGTTAAAAAAGCCAGCGCATTAACAAGAATACCACAATATCATTTTATCGGCGGACAGGATAATTACGTCCCCCCCGCAGTACTACACAGCTATCTTCAGGCGATGCCCCCAACAAGCTGCGTACAAACCATGTTGATACAAGAAGCCGACTATGACACGGGATGGGTTGATAAATGGCCGGAACTCCTAAAACTGCCAGTGACATGCTATAGCGGCAATGGGAATGAAAGCCCTCCAACCGACTTTGGTGAAACAACACCATCAAAGACCCCCACTCTAACAATACGCGAGAAGCCCCTAAAGCCTTAAGGCGCGATACATGGCCTTAAGTTCCCTAACCACCCAAACACTTAAACGCGGCGCATGTGGAAAATGTCCTGCCTGCGGTATCGGGCGCATGCTTCATAACTATATTGCACCATTAGAAAAATGCACATATTGCAACCTTACCTTCGCCCCCTTACGTGCAGATGATGGCCCAGCATGGGTCACTATTCTTATTACTGGACACTTATCCATGCCATTTGTTTTCTGGCTTCTTGATCAAAAACTGAACAATACAACTCTGGAAATCATCTATGCGCTTGCATTCATCCTACTATTAAGCGCCCTTATCCTGCCCCGCGCAAAGGGGGTTTTCATGGCCATTATATGGATGATGCACGTCAAAAAAGAAAATGATTACAATCCCCAGACAGAGAAAGACAGCACCCAATAGCCCACCCCAAAGATCGGGGGGGGG
>NVUR01000002.1 GCA_002401965.1 Alphaproteobacteria bacterium | reverse complement strand
TTGCTGGATGGTTCCTGCGTACTTTACTCATATTGTTGACCCTCCTTAGGCCGAATATGAGAACTTAACATACTGTCCGAATTTCTGGGACCACCTCTCAGGTAATGTTGCCAAAGTCATTTATCCGTGGATGCGCAGCACTCGAAATTGGCTGATACGTAGACGTGGTGTTGGGCGTATCGATAATTTGAATTTAAAAAGTGAACCAACTTTCAAATCAATATTCGGTGCCTCGTGGGATGATTTACCGCCAGTGATGCACAAGCATTATTCACCAGACGCTTACCACCCATCCGTGGTGGGAGAAGGTCTATGAATATAAAGGACGGTTTGAGGTGGTTGAAACATCATGAAGCGTATCCTCATCATCGGTGGTTACGGGGATTTCGGGAGCTTTATTACGAAGAAGCTGGCACAGGAAAGTAATATTCAGGTCATTATTGCTGGGCGTTCTTTGGGTAAGGCCAACAGGCTAGTTGCTGAACTGGATGCAGTTAACAAGGCAGAGGCTAAACTAGATATAAACAATGGCTTTGCAGAGGCTCTTGCAGAAATAAAACCCGATATTGTTATTCACACATCAGGACCGTTTCAGATGCAAGGCTATCCGACAGCGCAGAAATGGCTTGATCAGAAGACCATAGCATATGATGTGGACACGAAGGCTTATGACCTGTTTTGTTATTATTTTCTGAAAGCGTTGGTCTTTATGCTGGATAATGACTTGAAAGATTATAGAGGCATGATGTGGCTACACTATTCCGGACACCATACAAATAAGGGTTCCCATCCTCCATAAATAACCCCCCTAAAACTTATAATCAAATCTATTACTTTTCGGAAAACCATTCGGTGGCAAGCGGCCTGCACCGGCGCGTTTGCCGATCCAAGGAGTGATATCATCCACAATGGTTGAACCCGAACCATATTTATAGGACAAGCCCTGCTCCAGATTAAAGCTCTTAGCATCTGACAATTGTCCATCCTTGAATTTTTGCAGAATAACGCCCTTGCCTTTACTCATTTCAGGAACCTCTGACAATAGGAAAATCAGCATTTTACGGTTCTTACCAATCACCGCAATATGATCGTCACCATCATCCATATAGCGACAAATAGCAGCCTCAACCTTGCCCGAGACATTCAGAACCTGTTTACCCGTCTTGGTTTGCGCCAGAATATCATCCGAGTTCACAACAAAGCCGCGCCCATCCGTAGAAGCCAGCAGCATCTTCCGCGCAGGTTGATGCAAGGTCATCATCATCACATTGGCATCATTGGGGATATCGACTATAATACGCAAAGGTTCGCCAAAGCCGCGCCCAGCGGGTAATTTATCACAGCCGAGCGTATAGAATCGTCCGTTTGTTGCGAAAATGACCAATTTATCCGTGGTTTGCGCTTCAATCATGAACTGCCCGCGGTCACCGTCTTTATACTTAATGTCCACGCCATTATGCCCGTGGCCTTTTAAGGCCTTGATCCACCCTTGGGAGGAGCAAATCACAGTAATCGGCTCTTTCTCGATCATCACAGCATCCAGATCAATCGCCATTGGTACAGGCGCAGTGCCAATTAATGTGCGACGTTTACCAAGAACAGTGTCCTCACCAAACAATTTCTTAATATGCACGATTTGCTTTTTAATCCGTGTCCATTGACGTGCTTCAGAGCCGATGAGCGTCTCAAGTGCATCACGTTCTTTTTCAAGCGCGTCATGCTCTGTACGGATTTCCATCTCTTCCAGCTTATGCAAGCGACGCAAGCGCAGGTTCAAGATCGCCTCAACCTGAATATCGTTCAAACTGAACGTTTCCATCAGGCATTCTTTCGGCTTGTCTTCAAAGCGGATAATACGGATGACCTCATCCACATTCAAGAAAACAACCAGATAACCTTCCAACACTTGCAAACGATGCACGACCTTCGCAAGACGGAAGCTGGAGCGGCGAACGAGGACTTTCTGCTGATGATCCATCCAGCATTGGAGCACCTCTTTCAGATTCATCACGCGCGGCACCAAGCCATTGTCCAGCACATTAAGATTCATGCTAAAGCGCGTTTCAAGATCACATGATCTAAACAGAGCTTCCATCAGAATTTCGGCTTCGACATTGCGGTTCTTTGGCACGATAATAAGGCGGATATCCTCCGCAGATTCATCGCGCACATCATCGAGAAGCGGTAGTTTCTTTAGGGTTATTAAATCCGCGATCTTCTCAATCAGCTTTGATTTTTGCACCTGATATGGGATTTCAGTGACCACAATTTGGTACATCCCCTGTTTCAGCTCTTCCTTTTCCCACTTTGCGCGGATACGAAAAGCGCCCTTACCTGTTTCATAGGCACGGATAATATCTTCTTTCTTCTCAACCAGCGTACCGCCCGTTGGCATATCAGGGCCTTGCACAATATCGACAATCTCGGCAATGGTTGGGTCTTTTTCAAGCATCAGCTCCATCGCGGTGCAAAGCTCTGCTACGTTATGCGGCGGGATATTGGTTGCCATACCAACGGCAATACCGCTCGACCCATTGGCGAGCAAATTTGGAAATCCACCGGGAAGAACCACAGGCTCGGTCTCTGAACCATCATAAGTCGGGCGAAAATCAACCGCGTCTTCTTCTATTCCATCCAGCAACATCAGGGCAACATCAGTTAAGCGCGCCTCTGTATACCGCATCGCTGCGGCGTTATCGCCATCGATATTTCCGAAATTCCCCTGCCCATCCACGAGCGGATAGCGTTGCGCGAAGTCCTGCGCCAAGCGCACCATCGCATCATAAACGGCGGTATCACCATGCGGATGAAACTTACCAATCACGTCACCAACCACACGCGCAGACTTTTTCGGACGTTGCGTCGGGGCGAGTTTCAGCTGATACATCGCGAACATCAAGCGGCGATGCACGGGTTTCATCCCGTCACGCACATCCGGCAAGGAACGGCTCATAATCGTGGACAGCGCATACGACAAATACCGATCCGAAAGGATCTCGGTCATTGGCTGATCGATTATTTTCTGTTCTTCATTATCCTGAGCCATAGAGTTCGCTACCTAGTTCATTTGTATTTCTAATATTATCTGAGGTCTCTGTTTTGGCAAAATGTTCGGCAAAACGCAAGCCTAACCTTTCACGCGCCTCAGGCAATCCACGGTTATGATGCACAAAAACCCAGTGTTCAAGGAAGAAACGCGTCATTTGGAGGCCTGTGATTATATCCACAAGTTCTGCAGAACCGCCACCGGGTTTCAAAAATGCAGGTAGAGGTAAGAGTTTGTCTTTATATGGCTCTCCTGCGCTGTAACTCACGGCGCATCCCGTTTTCGGGCTAACATAAGCCAGATCATTATCGTCACCGCCGCCCGCACAACGGCCTAAATCCAATGCAAAGCCCAACTCTCTGAGCAGCGCGATTTCCCACATAATATAGCCTGCAGCCCAGACCTCGCCCTCTAATATATTCAGTAAAGCCTGTAATCCATTATAGAGGCCTTTATGCCCCTCTTTCTCGGGCACAGCCTGATCACACAGCCCGCACGCCGCCTGCAACGCGGCCAATTTCAAAGGATCTTGCATAATACGCGCCGCCGTTGACCTTGAAAGCTCCAGCGTTAAAGCGCCCAGATCATCAAGGTTACGAGCGCGCCAATTCGCATCAACAAGATTACCGATTTCCAACGTGCCGCGGTTCTTCACAGAAAATGCACCGCGCACAAATCCCGCCTGCCGCCCGTTATCACGCGTCAGTAAAGATACAATTGCACCATTTTCGCCATACCTACGCACCGCCAATATAATTGATTGATCTTGCCATTGTTCCATAGTTTATTATTATCACAATGAACGACACATGATTCCAGCAGGATATGCAAAATAATGGTGACTATCCCCAAGTCAAAAATTCGAGACCTCTGCCAACGTACATTTAAAAACGCGGGTTTAAGTGATGATGACGCTATAGAGACGATCCATAACCACCTGATATATAATGAAATGTCAGGGAAAAAGTCTCATGGCTTATTACGCATAAAATGGTGCATTGATGCAATGAAGAAGAAGGGTGTGCCAAAGGCAAAGCCGTCCGTGGCTCTGGATTTAGGTGCGCTGGCCATTGTTGATGGACAGAATAACATTGGCGTTGTTGCCGCGGAACACGGGGCGCACATAGCAATTGAGAAAGCCAAAGTGCATGGAATTAGCTTTGTTGGCGTGCGCAACCATTTCGGCACAACAGGCACAATGAATTATTATAACCGCCTGTTTGTTGAACATGGGTTGATCGGGATTGCTGGCTGTAACTCACAAGCACTGGTATGTCATCCGGAAGGGTTTGATCCTGTTATTGGCACGAACCCCATCTCATTTGGTATTCCATCAAAGAAAACGCCCTGTGTTATCGATATAACAACGGCGCAATGGGCGTATGGAAAACTTCTGCAACTACATAAGGCAGGGCAGGATTTACCTGTGGATGCTATTGTGGATAAAGATGGAAAACCATCACAAGACATTCGTGATGCCATGAATGGTGCGATGTTACCAATGAACGGTTACAAAGGCTTTTCCGTTGGTTTGGCCATCGAGATTTTAAGTGGCGCACTTATAGGCGCAAAATCAGGTCATAATGCAGTCAGCGGAAGTGACGGTTTATTCTTTATAACAATCAACCCTGATATGCTGGTCGGGCAGGAACAATTTGAAGAACATGTTGAGGCCTTACTGCAAGAGGTAAAAGCATCAAGGCACGATGCAGAAATCTCTGAGATACTTATTCCGGGGGAACGATCAGAACGCTTACACAGCGCAGCAAACAGCAGTGAAACCATTGATATCATTGACACAGTCTATCAAGACTTAAAGGATTTAGCAGCATGAGCATAAAAATAGGAATCGCCGGTGTTGGTGCAATTGGAAGTGCTTTGGCACGTACATTAACCAGCGAAAAAGGCATCGACAATTACGTGCTGGATTGCATTTCAGACCCCGATGCAAAAGCATATTTCAATGTGCCTAATGTCGATTTTGACACGTTAATGACCCGCTGTGACTTAGTTGTGGAATGCTTACCTGCCCACATAGTCCCGATATTGGCCAAGACTGCATTCCTATCCAATACCGATATTATTTTTATTACTGCCGCCGCATGGCTTCTTTATCCACAAATTGCGGATAACTATAAAAACTCACAAAGCCGTGTCTATATTCCTTCCGGTGCATTATGTGGTTTGGACGGTGTGCGCGCCATCAAAGAATTGGGCATTACAAGCGCGAAGATTGCCTCAACAAAGCCGCCACTGGGGTTCAAGGGCGCGCCATATATTATCGAGAATGATATTGATCTCACCGATATAAAGGAGAAAATATTGCTGTTTGAGGGCAATGCCCTTGAAGCCTCAAAAGGATTTCCTGCCAACGTTAATGTTGCGGCAACCTTAAGCCTTGCAGGCATTGGCGCAGAAAATACCCGTGTTGAAATATGGGCCGATCCGCAGGCCATCAGCAATGCCCACGAAATCACCATCAAGAGCGAATACTCCACGCTTGTCTCGAAGATCGAGAATATGCCCGATCCGATGAACCCGAAAAGCTCTATTCTGGCGGCACAGAGCATTGTCGCAACGCTCAGAAACATGAGCAGTGCAATTGTAATGACTTAATAAAAACGAAGGATACCACCCAATGTTACCAGCCAAACATTTCTACATGATCCGCCACGGCGAAACGGAAGCCAATAAAGCGGAAATTATGGCAGGTAGCATGGACTCGCCCTTAACAGAAAAAGGTAGAGCACAGGCAAAAGTGGTTCAAAGCATCGTAAAGGCTCTCGATATAAAGCCAAAAGTCATTGTGCACAGCCACCTTTCACGCGCGCGCGATACAGCGATGATTATCAATGAGGGCATAAATGTTCCCTTATATGAGGATAAAGACGTTGCCGAATTACATGCGGGCGATTGGGAAGGCGTTTCATACGATGAGTGCCGTGAATTGCTGAAAGGCTGGGCTACACCACCAAATGGAGAGTCTTTCGCGCAATTTTGTAAACGCCTGCAAAGAGGTAAAACACATAACCTTAACAAACATGACACCCCTATTCTGATTGTATGTCATGGCGGTGTGTTTAGAGGATTGGGTGGGATATATAATCTCAGGACACCGGCTATTTTCAAGAATTGTCATCTCTATGAATTTAAGCCTGCGCCGAATGATAAACATTTCCCTTGGGAGGTTTGGACACATGAAGACGAGCAGACCAGAGAAAAATGCACTATTTTCCATGATAGTGAAGTTTCTAAAGAGCCGATGCTATAGCGCGATGCACTGTGAAGGCTTGTTTTGTTTCCTTCACATCGTGAACACGGAATATATCCACACCGTTTTCCAAGCCGTATAAAGCGGCAGATATTGACCCGAAAATGCGACCAGCTGGATTCGGTTCATCGCATAGGCTGTTGATGAAGCTCTTCCGCGACACGCCGAGCAATACAGGGCAGTTAAACACCTTGAATTTATTGATGTTTTTTATGATCAACAGATTATATTCCAGCGTCTTTCCAAAGCCTATACCAGGGTCAAGAACGATACTTTTCGACCCTAGATTGCGTCTAGAACAAAATTCTAAACGCTCCTCAAAGAAAGCCATAATTTCATCAATAACATTCTCATAGGTAGGTGCATTTTGCATTGTTTTAGGGTTGCCTTGCATATGCATAATGCAAACAGGAAGACCGCTCTGTGCCACGATATCTGCAGCGTCAGGATCATGCGTCAAACCACTCACATCATTTACAATATTCGCACCCACCTGAATAGCCGCCTGCATTGTCGCGGCGTTACGTGTATCGATGGAGATATAAGGGGCATGCACCGCCAGCCCTTCGATAACGGGCAAAATACGCTCAATCTCTTCTTCAATGGATACAGTTTCAGCATTGGGACGGGTGGACTCTCCACCAATATCAAGGATATCCGCCCCCTCTTTCAGCAATAGTTTTCCATGCTCTATCGCTTTATCGGCAGCCAGATATGCGCCGCCATCGGAAAAACTATCCGGTGTTACATTGACCACACCCATAATCAGCGGGATATCTTCTCTGCATTTATCAATAAAATCGCTCATGATAAAATGGCTTGTTTATCCACATATGTGGATAGTAGTTGGCTGTTCTCTATACGCTTTATTTGCTGACCTTTTGGAATATCAACTATCATTTCATCCACAGACTTATCCAGTTGTGGATGCACCCAATGCGGCGCGATTTCCTGCATCGGATACAGCACAAAAGCACGCTCATGCATTGCTGGGTGAGGAATGGTTAAATGCTGTTCATTAATAATTTCGTTATTATAGGCCAAGATATCAAGGTCTAAAACACGTGCGGCATTGACTTCGTGACGCTCTCGCCCTGTGTCATTTTCAATCGTGGCAAGCGCGCATAATAATTGCTGTGGCACTAACATCGTTTCAACGGCGCACACTGCGTTGCAATACCATGGCTGATCGGAAACGGGTACAGGTGCGGACTTCCAGATATTGGAAGATTGCACAATATAGACACCAGCATCTGCCAATAATTCAGAACAAGCCTGTAAGCACTGCTCCGGCGAACCGTAAATACCATCAAGGTTTGCACCAAGACCAATTAATATCATCGATTTATTCCTATTAATAAAAATGGAGCCTCTCAGGCTCCACTCATCTTATGTTGTGCACAATATGCCTATGATATCCACGTACGGACACTGCCTGTGTCAACATGCACAAAATTACTGCGCGGGTAATACCCAACACCGCCAGCCTCTAGTGATTTAGCCGCATTACGGAGCTTTCTGGTGCTAAATTCAGGAATACGCACGTCAATCGCCTGCCCATACATATGGAATGAATTTGAGGCAACGCCGCGGGTTTTCTTACCCAACATTGCATTTGTCTTCGGGCTGCGATATCCAGACAAAGCCTGAAATGGTACATTTGAACCTGTTTTGCGGTGAATAATGGATAGAATATCAATCACATGCGGATCCATTGGAAAGACTTCTTCTGTACGGAAATCTCGTAGAACATAGTTTAAACGCTCGAACGCTTCGGGAAGATATTTATCACCAACACGATATACACCTGAGAAACTCTCACCCGTGTGAGCATGTCTGAAAGCAATTTTCCATGTTGAATTATTATTTGCGGCCAAAACACTGCGCGCGCCAACTAAAGGAACCATCGCGCCAACGACACCAGCAAGCCCTATCTTGATAAAATCACGACGCTGTACTTTTAGCTGCTCGTCATTTGCGTTTTTACTAAAAAAACCGTTTGTCATACAAATCCTCGTTTAAACACGCTACGCAGAATGATATTATAGAAAACCATCTCCATGTAGAACACAGAGTCCTACAATAAATTTAGAAATGAGTAAAGATAAGAATTAGTTGTTGCTGTTTTTCACAATATTTATAACTCTATCGTCATACTTACCTAAAATGGGTAATCCGTCAAGTTTTTCTAATAGTTGCAGCAATTTCTTATCACGGTCATACAGGTCATTACCGTAAATAATCTGATTTTCGCGCCCCAGCCACACAGTATAATACAGTATATAAACAGCCATTCTTTCTGATGTGTAAATATCGCGTAGTTTCTTCTTATCCAGAATTTTGTGCATTTTATCTGTAGTCCAGCCTTTACGGCTTTCCAATACAAACGAAGCCACTTTTTCAGGCTCCGCCAAACGGATGCAACCTGATGATTTTGCACGATTTGTTCGCGCGAACAGCTCTCTGTGGTTTGTATCATGGAGGTATATATTATGCTGGTTAGGCATCAGAATACGAACAAAGCCCAGCGGATTATGCGCGCCGGGGACTTGAACCATCCTCAACATTCCAAGCTCACCCTCTGTAATAGAAGCCCAATCAATAACAGAAGGATCTATCGTTGGGGCATCTTTTCCGTAACCATCATACAGCTCCATCCCTTTATTTGCGAGATAAGATGGATCCTTAATAAGCGCGGGCAATATATCCTCCTCCTTAATCGTAGGGGGAACTGTCCATGTCGGATTAAAGCGCACACCGTGTATTTCCGTTATAAATGAGTTTGTTTGCCTCTTTTTGCGCCCGACAACGACAGGCATTTCGAAACGAACCGCACCATCATCCACTGCCCATAACGTTGCCGATGGAATATTTACAACAATAAACCGAGAGGGCTTTTCATCCGCAACCCAGCGCAAACGCTCCATATTTGCAAGAACTTGCCTGATTTTATCTTGTGGTGTTTGGTTAAGCACATACAATGTTTGCCTACCAATCAACCCATCTGCCTTCAAGCCTTTGGAATCCTGAAACTGCATTACCGCATTGACCAACTCTGGATCATATGTGTGGCGATATTCCACCGCCACATCATCCAACCCCATACGCAGCCTTAGCTTTGGAATATCATTATAGCCACGCCCTGGACGCACAAGAGAACCAAAAGTCAAACGCGGATGAGTATATGAGCCCTGAGTATCATCTATATTCTCAATAAGCTCCACCAACGTAGATTTCAGCTTTTTATAAGTTGCACCTTGAGGCTCTTGCGAGAGCATAAACGCCTTCATATCGCGTTTTGTTGATAAATTGGCCGATAGATATGACAGAGCCTCCTCCGCACTGATTGGTTGACGCCAATGCTTTGAGCTTAAATCTATCTCGCGGGCAGAAACACGCATCCCACTTAAATCACGGAGGTAACGAATAACCCCATCAGTCAATAATAGCTCAACGAGTAATGCCTCATCTTCATCCAAACGCCAATGAAGGTCGAGGATTTCCTGCACTTGCTCAACATGATATGTTTCAGGGTTCAAACCGTTCATCCATGCCTGCTCCAAAACACCCAGTGCATCTTTGCCTGCCTGATTAAGGCGCGAACGGTTAAACCACAGTGCCTCCCCCTCTCGATTGAGGTAGAAAGCATCAATTGCACTTTGGTTTTGTAACGCCGCTGCGTTCACTAAGGAAGCGTTTCCGCCAAGCATAGATAAGGAAAAAACCATACCATATATTATGAATAAGAAAAATTGCATCTGACGTCTCATCTAAATACCTTCTAAACCCTATAGGTCAACAAATACATGGGTTTCTTCTTTTGCACCTGGATGTGTAACCGCGCCATCACGCGCACAGCCAACTGTTTGTGCATATTTCCAAAGCGCGCCAGAATTGTAATTGGTTTTACGTGGTTTCCAATTTTTCTTACGCTCCGCCAATTCATCATCGGATAATTTAACATTCATCGTGCCCTCATTGGCATCAATACGGATAATGTCACCGTCGTTGATAAGCGCAATAGCCCCACCGACTGCCGCCTCTGGCCCGACATGACCGATGCAAAATCCGCGCGTACCACCAGAAAAACGCCCATCCGTAATAAGTGCAACCTTACCGCCAGACCCTTGCCCATATAATGCCGCCGTTGTTGAGAGCATTTCACGCATACCAGGACCACCTTTTGCACCCTCATAACGAATGACAATTACATCACCATCTTCATACTCACGATTTTGGACAGCCTTAAAGCAAGCATCTTCACCGTCAAAAATGCGCGCTGGCCCTTCGAACACAAGTTCTTCCAGCCCAGCGATTTTAACAATTGCGCCTTCAGGTGCTAAGTTCCCTTTCAAGCCAACAACACCGCCTGTTGGGTATATCGGTGCTTTCACAGGGAAAATGACGTCTTGGTCTTCGGGGAATTTAACGCCCTCAAGGTTTTCGGCAATCGTCTTGCCCGTAACCGTAATACAATCCCCATGGATATAACCATTATCAAGCAGCTCCTTCAAAACAACGCCAACGCCGCCGACATCATACAGATCTTTCGCCACATATTTTCCGCCCGGACGTAAATTCGCAAGATACGGAGTCTTTTTAAATATTTCTGCAACCTCAAACAGGTTAAAATCGAGCCCCGCTTCATGTGCCATTGCAGGCAAGTGAAGCGCAGCATTCGTTGAACCACCTGTCGCTGCAACAATCGCCGCCGCGTTTTCCAATGATTTGCGTGTTACGATATCACGCGGACGGGGACCACCATTTTTAATCAGCTGCATCACGGCTTCACCAGAAGCCGCCGCATATTCATCACGGCTTTCATAAGGTGCAGGTGCGCCCGCAGAATTTGGTAGAGCCAAGCCAATCGCTTCACTGACACATGCCATCGTATTGGCCGTAAACTGGCCACCACACGCCCCTGATGATGGACATGCAACACATTCAAGATCATGAAGTTCTTCATCTGTAATTTGCCCTGTTGCATGCTGACCGACCGCTTCAAACACATTCACAACATCTACATCTTTACCTTTATACTTACCCGGCAAGATCGTACCACCATACATAAATACACTTGGCACGTTCAGGCGTAACATCACCATCATCATACCCGGCAAAGATTTATCACACCCCGCCAAACCAACAAGCGCATCGTAACAATGCCCACGCATCGTAAGCTCCACCGAGTCTGCTATCACCTCACGTGAGACAAGGGAGGAGCGCATGCCCTCATGCCCCATCGCAATACCATCTGTCACAGTGATTGTGGTAAATTCACGCGGTGTTCCACCTGCATGATCCACGCCACGCTTAACGGCCTGTGCCTGACGGCTCAAAGCGATGTTGCATGGCGCGGCCTCATTCCAGCAGGTTGCTACACCGACCAAAGGTTGGTGGATTTGCTCCTCGGTCATGCCCATTGCATAGTAATAGGAACGATGCGGTGCAGATTTCGCGCCTTCAGTTACATAACGACTGACTAGCTTATCTTTATCCCAACCATTTGGATGTGCATTTTTTTTATCACTCATAACATTCGTCCTTAAATTCCATGTCCCATAATCACAAAACGATACCACAACAAAAAAGCAGGCATTTCAACCTGCTTTTATAAAAAGTACAAAAAAATTTATTTAACCTAATCTAGAGGTAAAAAAATCACCTGCGCTTAGAGCCTTTACCAGCTTTACGTGATGGCTTCTTCTTTTCTGTCGCCTTAACCTGCCTAATTTCTTCTTCTGCCTCTTCATTACCTTCTTCAATAAGAACCATCTCATTATAAAAGCGACGAAATTTTTCTGCATTGCCTATATAGGGAACGCGGATAACACGTTGCCCCGTTCCCATCACAACAACATTGGCATAGCCAAATATATGTCCGGGTAACATGCGCTCTAAATCTATACTCTCAATTTTGCTTAAGCGGATATCGACGACATCCATTTGCAACAGCCCATATCTGGCAAGCACACGCTTATTCGTGACAGCCAACAACAAAAAGTGCTGCGTCAATATCGCGACGATAAGCATAAGCGCCCCGACAACACCAATCAATATCCCCAATGTAGGAATCATCAAACCAAGCATTAGAGCAAATATTAAAACCGCTACTGATTTCCAATACAACGCACCATGAAGTTCAGCACGAAGAAGAACTTCTTCCCCCTTCACCAATACTTTCTCAATTTCCTGATCTTGAAAGGTTTTGGGTTGCCTCATTTTAGAACCATCTGACGCCGTGTTTTTTGTCATCGCTCTTTTGCCTCTTCGATTGCTCTACGGAATGCAATTGGGTCTTCAATTGGCGGTAACAATACCTCACCAACCCCCATACCGCGGATCATGATACGCCCATAATTGAATATACGCCCTAATATTGGCTGTAATACGTTTACACCCTCAATTCTATCAATGCTGATTTCACCAACATGACGCGCAATAAGACCACGCTTATAAACAAGACGGCTATTCGTAATCGCAATTTCAGTTGTTGCCTTAATCACCATCATTTGTGCAAATTTTACCAAACCAAAGATAAACACCAAGAAAGAAAAAATTCGCACACCTGGGTGAAGAATTTTCATTGATTCCATATATCCGATATCAGGCGGTAACTTACCCATAAAGATATAGGCATGATGCGCCATAACGACAACGACAATCGCACCAAAAAGCCCCCAGAATATAGACATAAAAGAACTGACCGTATACATCCAGTGAAATTTCCCGATATGGATCAGTTCTTCACTGGGACCTAAAGATTGTTGTACATAAAGCATAAATTAATCATTCTTATAAAGATTATTACATAACACATAGGGATATGCATGGGGCATAGTAACGTTACACTGCGAAAGCTGCAAGTTTCAAAGAAGAGTTTACAGCCAAGAGTACACATATTTTATTTAAAACAGGGTATTATCGGCTTAATCTCCGAAAGATATCCCTAAAGACCGCGCCGTATGGACACGTTTTCCATTCACATCAACGATATTACATTCTTTAATGGCATCTTCAATCGCAACATCCACAACATCGCCGCCTTGCACGGCAACCATACGCCCAAACGTCCCCTCCGCCAACAGTTCAACCGCCTTAACACCAAGGACAGCCGCCAACAAACGGTCATTATATGTTGGTTCTGCGCCGCGTTGAACATGCCCCAGAACAGTAACGCGGGTTTCAAAGCCTGTTGCCTCAGCTATTTTAACACCCAGATAATCACCAATCCCGCCATAGCGCGTTTCACCACCATGGTAGACGACCTCGTATTTCTTGCCATCTGGCGTTCTAACGGCCTCCGATACAATCACCAAAGCAAAGTTTCGACCATTCTCTTTAATACTCTGTATTTTTTCTGCTATTTTCTCAATTTCATAAGGAATTTCGGGAATCAGAATTACATCCGCGCCCCCTGCTATCCCTGCGGTTAAGGCGATATGCCCTGCATCGCGCCCCATAACCTCTAACACCATCACTCTATCATGGCTGGCCGCAGTTGGTTGCAATCTGTCTAAGGCTTCCGTTGCTACAGCCACGGCAGTATCATAACCAACTGCAAAATCTGTCATATGAACGTCATTATCAATGGTCTTTGGCACACCAACGAAATTCAAGCCCCCCTGCTTTACAAGTCGTCCCAATATTTCGAAACTGCCATCGCCGCCAATACCGATCAAAGATTCAATATCCAACGCCTTTAAAGCGGAGATCAACTCATCCGAACGGTCTTTTATACTGCCATCGGGCATTTCATAGGCGAACGGATTACGAGAATTTGTTGTCCCCAGAATAGTTCCGCCCATACGCATCACGGTTCCGTTGAAATCATCCGGACTAAGCACCTTATAACGCGGGGGATTATCCAACAGTCCCGCCGTTCCATTTTCAATACCGATAACTTCCCATCCCAAAGCATCCGCACGCAAGACAGCCGCGCGCATCACTGCATTCAAACCGGCACAATCGCCGCCACTTGTAAAAATTGCTATTCGTTTGGACATATACTTTAACTCGTTCTTTTGAATTTGATTGGCTTATGGACAAGAATCATCCCTTATCTCATTAAGATACACCACAGATATCCATTTTCAAAAGACACTAATTTCAGTGCTCTGCATAATATTCGGCAAAGCAATGCATTTTTCTATTACTAAACAATGGATTATGTGGTATTGTTTATGCTTGTTTTCATACGGGTTGTTTAGAAGTTTATCTGAAATATGCAAGAAGATCTAGAAGAGCTAAAGCTGAAGCTGACAGAATATAGGGGGGAGCACCAAGCCCTTGACGCACTTATCGAAAACGCGATAAGTGGCGATGCCCCTGTGAACCTTTTGCATATGCAACAACTCAAAAAGAAAAAGCTATGGCTTAAAGATGTTATTCGTAAAATGGAAAGTGCGTTGATTGACGATATCATCGCCTGATTTCCCCTCTTGCTTTGGCAACACATCTTCCTTATAAAATATACCCATGACACATTCAGATACAAACCCGCTTGTTAGCATCATTATGGGGTCCCAATCAGATTGGGCGACCATGAAAAACGCGCATGATATTCTGCACGATTTAGGCATTCCGCACGAATGCAAGATCATCTCTGCACATCGCACACCGGATCGCATGTTTGACTATGCCAAAGCCGCAGAAGACAGCAGCATAAAGGTTATTATCGCTGGCGCAGGCGGCGCGGCGCATTTACCCGGTATGGTGGCGAGCCTAACCCCCCTTCCTGTTTTGGGCGTTCCCGTTGAAAGCAAAGCACTCAGCGGTATGGATAGTTTACTTTCTATCGCACAAATGCCCGGCGGTATTCCCGTTGGAACGCTAGCCATTGGCGATGCAGGCGCAAAGAACGCGGCTTTACTGGCAATATCGATTTTGGGAACACATGATGCAGACATACAAGCGCGCCTGAAAGACTATAAAGCCAAACAAACACAAAGCGTTGCCGAGACACCAACA
Source organism: Alphaproteobacteria bacterium (assembly GCA_002401965.1). Taxonomy (GTDB): domain Bacteria; phylum Pseudomonadota; class Alphaproteobacteria; order Micavibrionales; family Micavibrionaceae; genus UBA1672. The sequence goes on along the minus strand of NVUR01000002.1, from coordinate 114,906 downwards.
GATTAGAAGCACATGAATAATCTCACGCATGGATTAACACTCGGCATTTTAGGCGGCGGACAGCTTGGCCGGATGAGCGCAATGGCCGCGGCGCGCCTCGGTATTTCCGTGATTATATTCTGCCCCGAGGAAAATACACCCGCATCCCACGTTGCATCAGAAACAATTGTTGCGCCTTATGACGACAAGGATGCACTGAAAATATTTTCCGAGAAGACCGATGTTATATCCTATGAATTCGAGAATATACCTGTTGAAACAATAGAATACATTGAGACCTTAAAGAAGAATTCAGTCTTCCCTGATAAAGCTCTGCTGAATGTGTCTCAAGACCGTATTAAAGAGAAAACGTTTATCAATACGTCGGGAATCGAAACGACGCGTTGGAAAGCTGTCTCTGATATCAATGATATTCAAGATACCCTGAAGGAATGGCAGACCAATACATTCATCCTAAAGACAACACGTGATGGATATGATGGCAAGGGGCAAGGTAAATTCGATACACAAGATATCGATAATATCTCCGCGTTTTTAAATGAAACACAGGAACACACTCTGATTATGGAAGAGCTGGTTGATTTCACGTGTGAGCTATCCATTATTATTGCCCGTAATACATCGGGTGAAACAGCCATTTACGGCCCCATGCTGAACGAACATAAGAATCGCATCTTGCACACAACGACAGTACCCGCAGGTGTCACGCAAGATGTAGAAGATAAAGCGATCCAAATTGCCAATACCATCGCCACCTCAGTGAATCTAGTCGGTGTCCTGACCGTGGAGCTATTCATTTGCCCTAATGATCGTATTTTAGTGAATGAAATTGCACCGCGCACCCATAACTCCGGCCATTGGAGCATTGATGCCTGCGCCGTATCCCAATTTGAAAACCATGTGCGCAGCGTTTGCGGCCTTCCCGTCGGCTCATCAGAACGTCACAGTGATGCGAGAATGCTGAACCTTATCGGCGATGACATCAATAATATTGACCAGCATATGGGCACTCCACATACATGTGTGCATCTGTACGGCAAAAAAGAGGCTCGTACGGGGCGCAAAATGGGGCATATTAATTTTATAAAACCAATATCAAAATCATAACAAAGCAAAAGGAGCTTTAAAGATGAGTGAAGCAGCACAAAAAGTTACAGATGAACCAACACGCAGTGAGAGCGACTCGCTTGGCTCAGTCGACGTCCCTGCGAACCGTTACTGGGGGGCGCAAACGCAACGCTCGCTCCAGAACTTTAAAATTGGCGGTGAACTTATGCCTGCGCCACTTATTCGCGCCCTTGGCATTCAAAAGAAAGCTGCGGCTCTAACCAATATGGATTTAGATGTCTTGGACGCAGAAATCGGCGAAACAATGGTACGCGCCTCAAACGAAGTCATTGATGGCACTTTGCTGGAAGAATTTCCGCTTGTCGTGTGGCAAACAGGCTCAGGTACGCAGAGTAACATGAACGCAAATGAGGTTATTTCGAACCGCGCCATTGAAATGCTCGGCGGAGAACGCGGCAGCAAAACCCCCGTGCATCCGAACGATCACGTGAATATGGGACAATCATCCAATGACACCTTCCCAACCGCAATGCACATCGCCGCGGGTGAGCAGGTTCATCATGAACTTATCCCTGCTCTACAGCATTTACACGATGCGCTTGATGCCAAAGCAAAAGAATATGCAGAAATCGTGAAAATTGGCCGTACACATCTACAAGATGCAACGCCGTTGACACTGGGTCATGAATTTTCAGGCTATGCCAAGCAAATCGAATTCGGTATTGCCCGCGTTCAGGCCTGCTTGCCGCGTTTGATGCAATTGGCACAAGGTGGTACGGCTGTTGGAACAGGTATCAACTCCAAAGCAGGGTTTGCAGAGGGATTTGCGGTTCACGTCGCACAAATCACTGGTCTTGACTTCGTAACTGCCGAGAATAAGTTTGAGGCATTGGCGGCGCATGATGCACTGATTGAAATTTCAGGTGCACTTAATGTTTTGGCTGCAAGCCTAATGAAAATCGCCAATGACCTGCGCCTACTCGGGTCAGGTCCACGTTGCGGCATCGGCGAGATTGACTTACCTGCGAATGAGCCGGGCTCATCCATTATGCCGGGCAAAGTGAACCCAACACAATGTGAAGCCATGACGATGCTCTGCGCGCAAATTATGGGTAATCATGTCACGGTTACGGTTGCCGGTTCAAACGGGCATTTTGAACTGAACGTCTTTAAACCTGTGATGATTTACAATGTGTTACAATCCATCCGCCTGATCGCTGATGGCTGTAACAGCTTCACAGATAACTGTGTTGTCGGCATCAAAGCCAATGAGGCGCGTATTGAGAAATTATTGAATGAAAGCCTCATGCTGGTCACTGCGCTAAACCCTCATATTGGCTATGATAATGCCGCGAAAATTGCAAAAAAGGCACACGCCGATGGTTCAACCTTGCAAGAGGCCGGGCTGGAGCTTGGCTTACTGACAGCGGAACAGTTTAAAGACTGGATAAAGCCATTGGATATGATTAAGCCACGTGATTAAAGAAAGATAAGGTAGATGTCTCGGGATGCTGCACCAAAGAAGCGATCAGTTCGCATTTCGGGACATGAAACCAGCATCACTCTGGAGGAACCCTTTTGGCAAGCTTTACGCGATATTGCCGAGGAACAAAGGGTTTCCGTTAATCAATTAATGTCTGACATCGATAAAGACCGCGAAGGCAATCTATCCAGCGCCCTTCGCGTTTATATATTGCAGTATTTTCAAGAAAAATCAGCGCAACAAACCTTCTAGAATACCTCTAATAGCATCTTCTGCGGCATCCTCAATATCCATGTTTTTAGGTTTGGGAGCATTTGCGTTATCTGGTGCATTCTGCGGTGCGCCTGTTGGTGGATTATTATCATTAGATGGGAGCCCTAATTTATCAGACAGAAATTTATTGAGTTTACGCTGTATCTTGCGGTTCAAATAATCTTGCAACAACCCTTGGCCAAATGTTTGTGCGGGGTTATCCAGTGAACCATTGAACGATATCTCGAATGGCGGCACATCAGAAGGCGCGCCATCAATGCCCTTCACAATAATTTTGTGCTTTGTGGCCAACGTCCAGTTTGGTAGATTAATGGCACCTCTGGTTTGAATTGCAGTGTTTGTACCGTCAAGATCCATCTTATTCAGATGAGCCACGCCTTCTTTAATCGTGAAATCACCATCCAGCGTGTCAAACTGGCTCGTGCCTCCCTGCTTCGCACCCTTCCAAAGGCCTAATATCGTGTCACCGGTTTTACTATCTTCTGACAAAGCGCGGGCAAAGCGTTCAACATCAATACCATCAAGAACAATGTCATGCCCCGTGATTGAGCCCTGCCCCGAGAGATCATGAACAAGTGCGGCTGGGCTTGCCCCTGCACTCCTCAAATTCATTTTCAAATCCCCATTCCCTGACACTTTAAGCAACTTCGTGCCAAGCAACGCAGAAGATAAACGCCCAAGGTCAGCATTTTGAACACTCATACTGCTCTCAAAGTGCACAGGTTGACGCTGTTTTACGACAGATTGGACTGTGGTTGAAAAAGTGATGTCACCACCAAATAACCCGGCCTTAAGATCAGAAATTTTTAAAACGCCGTTATTCAGGTCCAATGTCAGCGATGGCTTAATAAGAGGCCATGCTCCATATTCAATTTTTTTCGCGCGCAAAGCCAAATCAATATTCATCGCGTGTAATGCACTGGTATCAATCGGGGATTTAGACCAACGTGCAGAGCTTGAGCCTTTTTTACCACCTTGGGTCATAATCGATGCAAGGTTCACTGTGCCGAAAACCAGATTGCCCTTCAGTTTGGGGACTGAGCCACCCAGATTAAGTTCAATATCACCTTGCACAGAGATGCCGGATAAATCCCCTTTAATTTCCTTCAAGCTATAGCGTTGCCCCGATTGATTAACCCGCGCATAAATATCCAGTGACTTATTAAGGTTTTGGTCATTCAGCGCTGCGCCGGTCAGTATTTGAACCGCATCTGACATGTTCCTATGCTTGATTTGAAGCACAAGATCATCGATAGCGGGTTTTTCCAGAGCCTTACTGACCTTCCCACGTGCAATGACCTCACCGCCCATCGCAGATATGTTCGCCGTCACATCCATTAAATCTATAGCGCCTGAGAATTTAGCCTTCACATTCGCTTTCTTTAGATTTTTGGGCCATTCATCACTGTTTATGCTGAACCACTGCGCCACCTTATGAATATCGGGAGACTTCATATCAATATACGCGGTAATGCCCGATGCATTGCTAATATTCTTAATTGCACCTGAGGCCTTAAGGGACGCACCAGTGATATTCTTAACCGATAGATCAGATAAAGTGACCGCATTACGAGAAAACTTCACTGAAACCCCTAGCCCGCTTATGTCCTTTTTCTGCCATATGACCTTATCCGCCGAAAGGTCCAAAGCCAAATCAACGGGTAAAGCCAATGACGATATCATTTCACGCACTGATTGCTTTGATGAAGAGGCTTTCGGAAGCCTTGCTGCAATTTTGTCATAGTTAATAAGTGCAGATTTAATATTCAACCCTATTTCGTAACGCCCTGTTTTATTATTAGCTTTATAATCCCCCGATACATTAAAAACATGTTTATCCAGTTTTAATGTTGTCTTCTTTAATGTCATTTCCGCAGCATCCCCGGAAAGAACCAAGTCAAACGACCCTTTCTTAAAAGGTATAAGATCTTTTGCGATTGCCTCAAAGTTAACTTCATCAGCGCTTTTTAATGAAATACTATATTTGAATGGTGCAAAATCAATGCGCACGGACCCACTGGCTTTGTCTTGGCCCAATTGAACATCAAAGTTCTTATAATCCAGTTTTATTGCATCTGCACTCAACAATCCCTTAGTTTCCAGAGAAGTATTCAGACCATTTACATTCTGAACACCATAACGTGACAGAGTTTGCCCTATATTTTCGATACGCAGACTCGTTTGTCCTTGAACGGAAAACTCTTCCGCCAGATTAACAACACCGCCATATTCCAAAATCAAATCACCTGGCTGGAGTGCGAGTTTTATTTTAGGTGATAAAATCTTATTCTCGGCGTCATAAGCATCGCTTTCAAATTCAAAATTCAATGCATAGCCATCATAAAACAGAGATCCTTGCGCCTGATAAGGCCCCAACAGGCTCTGTGCGCTTAAGTCCATGTTGATGTTTTGTATCGTAATGTCACTACCGTTTTTGTGGTCTAAATATGAGAATGCTCCATCTTTTATTCTGATTTTTTCCAAGGATATTGCTGGCACAGCAGAAAAAGAGCCTTTAGCCTCTTTTGGCGACAACATGGCTTGTATCTCTTCCGTTAAGACATTCAGCTGTCCACTCTCCAACATTTCAAGAGCAATAACAGGCTTCACCAACGTCACGGAAGACACAGAAACTTGCCCTTTAAACAAGGGTGCAAGGGCAACATGAACATCCAGACGCGCAAACTGCGCTAAATGCTCACGTTTTGAACCTTTCGGAGCACGCAAGGAGACATCACTGACACTGAAACGGGGGGCAGGCAATATCGTAAATTCGATATCACCATCTATCTGAAGCGTAAGCCCCGTGCGCGTTTCAACCTCACGTACGGCTTGTTCTTTATAGACACTAAAATCAACAAACGATGGCGCAAGCATAATACCCGCCAGACACAAAATTAGAATAGAAAAAACAACGAAAACGGCGCGCTTCATCAGGATATCCCATACGTTAAAAAAGGTGAAGCTACACCTTAAGACTGCCCCCCCTATTTAACAAGGGCAAAGTCATGGAATATCAAATGATACCCACTAAACCATATATTGTCCGCCATTTGCAGAAATCGTAGCACCCGTCACGAAAGCAGCTTTTTCGGATGCCAAGAACGATACGATTGCTGCAATTTCTTCAGGTTTGCCCATACGCATTTCAGGGATTTGACTGATAATAGTATTCAATATTTCTTTGGAAATATTGGCCGTCATATCCGTTTCAATATAACCCGGACAAACGGTATTCACAGTGACATTTTTAATAGCAGATTCCAGCGCCAAAGCCTTAGAAAAACCGATCATCCCAGCTTTTGCTGCGGAATAATTAACTTGTCCGAACTGCCCTTTTTGTCCATTGATTGAACTGATATTTATGATGCGCCCAAATTTACGTTCGCGCATTTGCGCAATAACCGCGCGACACATATTAAAGCATGATGTTAGATTTGTTTGTATGACATCATTCCAATTTTCTAGTGGCATTTTGTGCAGCACACCATCGCGTGTAATTCCCGCATTATTCACCAAAACACCTATTGGGCCGAAATCTTTTTCAATCTTCTCAAGAGCATCGTGGCATTGGTCAAAATTTGCAACATCGAACTTAATCGCCGCGCAGGATGTTTCGTCTTTAAACTTCTTTGCCGCTTCTTCATTCCCATGATAAACTGCCACAACTAGGTAACCATCATCTTTTAATGCTTCCGATATCGCGCGCCCTATACCACGGGTTCCGCCTGTTACTACTGCCACTTTTTGTGTCATTCTATTATCCTTTTCAAACTATAATCAAAATTTTAAGTATTAGCGCTCCAAACAAAGAGCAATGCCCATACCGCCGCCAATACATAATGTTACGAGACCTTTTTTCGCATCTCGACGCACCATTTCATGCAACAATGTAACAAGAACACGCGCACCTGAAGCACCAATAGGATGTCCCAAAGCAATAGCGCCACCGTTCACATTTGTTTTCTCTGGATTAAATCCAGCCTCTTTCATCACACAGAGTGCTTGTGCAGCAAAGGCTTCGTTTGCCTCAATTAAATCAAGATTGCTTACGCTCCAGCCTGCTTTCTCAAGAGCTGCTTTTGACGCTGGAATTGGTCCTGTCCCCATCACAGATGGATCAACGCTGCGTTGTGCCCATGATTTAATCTTCGCCAGAGGAACTAAGCCCCGCGCCTTTGCATTACTTTCGCGCATCAAAATAACCGCCGCTGCGCCATCATTGATGCCTGACGCGTTTGCTGCTGTCACTGTTCCATCCTTTTTAAAGGCTGGACGAAGTTTTCCTAATTTCTCGACCGTAACGCCTGCGCGTGGAAACTCATCCGTATCTATTGTGATGGTTTCTTTTCTATGCTGCACATCTACATGAACAATTTCATCTGCAAACTTTCCGCCCTTCATGGCAGCTTCCGTTTTATTCTGGGACATCGCGGCAAAGGCATCTTGCTCCTCACGTGTGATATCGTATTTCTGTGCAATATTTTCTGCCGTAATACCCATATGATAATCATTAAAGACATCCCACAATCCATCTTGAACCATAGTATCCTTCATTTGAGCATCACCAAACTTAACCGCTTCACGTAGGTGCATCACATGTGGTGAGAGGCTCATATTCTCCTGCCCACCAGCAATCGTGATATCTGCATCCCCCGTCAAGATAGACTGCATACCAAGAACGACAGCACGTAAGCCTGATCCGCAAACTTGGTTAACCGTCGTCGCCGTGCGATCAACACCCGCATAAAGCGCTGCTTGACGCGCAGGGTTCTGGCCGCAGCCCGCTGTTAACACATGCCCCATCAAGACATCACAGACATCATCAGGGCTGACTTTTGAATCTTCCAAGACGGCGCGAATAGCAGCCTCTCCCAGACGGCTTGCAGGAACAGTGGAAAGCCCACCACCAAACGTACCAATTGCGGTTCTTTTTGCTGCAACAATGACAACGGGATCTTCCATAGCGACATCCATTCAATATTCAAAAGGTTAATGATTTGCACAAGATATCCTTCCGCGCGAAATTATCAAGCACGAATTCACGCAACGGATATATTATTTTTTCAACCAGTCCAACATAGGTTGCCAAACGGTGTCTTTTGCTTGTCTACCGACAATAAGCCCTATATGCCCACAGCTTGGCGTAATCACGCTAACGCGCGCACTGCATAAGCTGTTTTTTACACTAAGCGCACAATCATAGGGCACCAGCATATCTTTCTTGGACGCAATAATAAGTACATCACTTTTAATGTCACCTAGATCGACCTTTCTACCCGCAACATACCATTGCCCCAATGCAGGTTTATTATCGACAAACCAGTCCTGAATACAATGTTGTGCAATATTACCAGGAAGATCTATACCATCATTCAGCCAATCCTCCACCGATACGAATAGTTCTGCCTCTGAACTTCTCTGATCCGTAGATACAAACTTAATAAATTTTTGCGCCGAGCCTTTTGGGTCAAGACTGGCAAACAATGCCTGCACCCATTCTGCCGGTAAATAGCCTCTTTCCTTAACGATAGGCAGCACTGTTGGCGACCAAATACGGACATTGCGCGCTAATGATGATGCACCAATTTTAAAATCCCAAGGTGACGCAAGAAGAACCATGCGCCTGATATGATCCTGTGCATAAGAATAGCTTGCAAGTAAAAGCACCCCGCCCATACAATAACCAGCAACATCGACCTTCTTTCCTGTATGTTTTGAAACGGCCTGTATTGAATTTGACAGTTTTTCTTGTACCAAAGCCTCCATCTCAATTTCATTTTCTTGATCGTTACTGAAGTCGCCCCAATCAAGCATATAGGCATCAATACCATGCATATTGAACCAACGCAGCATTGACTGCTCTTCTGATATATCAAGGATATTAGCCTTATTAATCAAAGACGGTACAATGAGCAAAGGACATCCATCCCCTTCTACCCTATGATCTTGCGCCATAATCGGGCGTTTAACACTTGTACCACCATCCTGCCAGATGCTCTCCAACGGCAATTCTTTAGGCGTAAAAGGATGCTCTTGATACAACTTTATACCACGCACCATTTGAACAGCATCACTCTGCGTCAAGGATGCAGGGAAATTTGATGCATAGTCCTGTATGCCTTTCATATTTGCTGCTGCTATTCCTAAATGGACAGGCAGAGGATGGGGACCTTTACGCATAAACACTCACTTTTCATTCACTTTCATGATGCAGCATAAAAAAAACATGCTCCTTTTTCCATCGAATACTTTATTTTATATTTATTTTGTGCATAATGTCACTAATCCACAGAGAAAATTTTAGATAAAAGGTGCAACATGGCCAAAGTGAAAAACGGCAAAGACGAGCCGACTGTAATCAAAAAATATGCGAACCGTCGTCTGTATGACACGGGGCGGAGTAGCTACGTTACACTTGATGACCTTTGCGAAATGGTGCAAGAAGGACACGATTTTATTGTTATTGATGCAAAGAGCGGTGAAGATTTAACACGTGGCGTTCTAACGCAAATCATAGCAGACCAAGAGGCTGGTGACGAAACGTTGCTGCCTACAAGTTTCTTGCGTACACTCATCGGATTTTACGGTAATAATGCACAAGATATGTTGCCCAATTATTTAGAGCAAACAATGAATATTTTTGCACAAAATCAAGAACAAATGAAAGAGAAATTTTCAAAATCATTTGGTTCAATACCAAAAATGGACGGTATGTTTCCACAAAATGCAAATATGGAAGAATTAGCACGTAAGAACATGGAAATGTTTGAACGAACAATGAAAATGATGCCTCCGTTTAACATGAACTACAACAGCTCAGAAGAAAAAACGAAGTAAGCAAAGTAAAGCGGGTAATGATGCGTATATCATGCCCGTTTTTTATGTATTCTCGAAATATATCATTGATTTGATAATGGCTTTAAGCTCTGAGACAACAAGGTTTCTGAAACAGGCGTAGCATTGCTGCCATCAAGCATATTTTCTTTGTTATAGCGATGCTCTCCGTCATGATCCAACAGTGGAGCAATTTGTTCAACTGGAGGATACGTTGTGTCAACAAGGGTCACAACCTTTTCATCTTGCTCTTTAACCTCATGAGCCCGTGCAATAATCGCATTTTTCTTGAGCGCACTAGCCTTTTCAGAGGACAACTTATTTTGCGCCTTCAATTCCTGAATTTTAAGTTTTAAAGCTGTTATTTCCTTATTTTGACTTTCCTGCCCTTTTTCCAAAAACACCATTTTAGATTTATAATCGCTGATCTTACTTGCCATTTCTTTAGATTGACCATTTCTTATGCCCGCGATTTCTTCCTGATACTCTCTGATTTTCATTCTATATTGAGTAGCGGTTTTACGCTCTTTCTTCAGTAAGCCATCTAAAATTTTCTGCTCCACTTTCAACGCAGTAAAACGCTGTTTAACGCTATTACTCGTGGCTTTACCCATCACATATTTATCATTTTCCAAGCGCAACTGCTTAACCGTCTCCTTCAAACCTTCCAATTGTTGTATATAATTATTCCGTTGCTTAATTTCACTTTCCAACTTTGCATTACGTGAAAACAGCTCTTTGGCTGATTTACCATTAGAGAGTCCTGCTTTACCAGCAAGCTCCACCTGCCTTTTCAACAGCGTATTTTCCGTCAGCAGCCGCTCCGCTGTTTTCATCGCATTATCCGCAGAAACAAGAACATCATTTTGCGCGCGGATCGTCTCACGCAGACTCTGGTTTTGCTTTTTTAGTGATTGGATACCACTGCTATTTGCAACGACCGAAGGTTTTGATTTTGCCGTTTTTAGTTTCTGAATTGTTTGATTTAATGCCGTATTTTCTTTTTGAGCCTGCACCAATGTACTTCTTAACGTCGCTACACTGCGCGTATTAACATCTTTCTCACTACGCGCAAGATCTGCGCGCTCATGCAAACCTAATAATTTGTCTGATGATGCAGCCAGTGTCTGTGCCAGTTTTCTGTTTTCACCCTGTAACTCTTGAACTGCACTCTGTAGAGCAATAATTTTCTCCATCGTCGCCTTCGATCTTTCACCACTCTGTGATGATGACAACAAAGCAGCATTCTTCCCCTTTAAACTTCTTATCTCTTTTTCTAGACCAGTAATTCGACCTTGATTTCCCGTTCCGGAAGACGCCAAAGCCGAAAGAGAAGACTTTAAACGCATATTTTCCTGCTTTAAAAAGACAGACGCACCGCCAGATTTCATAAGTGCATGAGCCAAGCTCTCTTTTATTTTTTGATTTTTAGCTTCCAGAACATATAATTTTTGCATATAAACATCCGCAGATATGCCGCCCTGACGCGCATTATTCTGTGCTTTACTAGTCAGTAATTGATTGGATATCCTTTTATTCTCTTCAATTAAAGCCTGAATGCGTGGATCACGTCCAACGGGGGCTACTTGGCTCGCTTTACCACGCATTTGACTAAGACTATTACGCAATTGTTCATTCTGTTGCTCCAGTTTCTTAATCTGTGCGCGCAGATATACAGCCCCCTGCATTTGCGCCTCCAGAGATTTTTGATCCCAACCCACTTTATGAACATTAGATTGAATAGACGAATATCCCGAACGGAAATCCATTGCAGATACAGAACCAGATAAACACATTAACAATAAAACAGAAGCAAATACCTTACGCGCGCTCATATTTTTCTCCTAATAAACGACACAAACAAGATATTATGTCAAAATTACAAATACAAGGAAAAAAACACAATCACATGAGAAACATAGGTGTTATACCCATTTTACCCACAGAGTTGTACATAATACGATCATTGACCTGAAATATGTGCCAAGGATGCCTCCAAAAATGGATCTAAATCACCATCTAAAACCGCTTGAGACTGTGATGTCTCATACTCGGTACGCGTATCCTTGACCATTTGATAAGGATGCAAAACATATGACCGTATCTGATGCCCCCACCCGATATCAGTTTTCTCACCGTGTTCTTTGGCTTTATCATCCTCACGTTTTTTCAATTCAATTTCATAAAGACGTGCTTTCAGCATTTCCATCGCCGTTGCTCTGTTTTGATGTTGAGAGCGGCCATTTTGGCACGCCGCCACAACGCCTGTCGGAATATGGGTTAAGCGAACCGCACTGTCCGTTTTATTGACATGCTGCCCGCCCGCGCCGCTTGATCGATAAGTATCGACTCTCAAATCCTTATCCTCGATTTCAATATCGATGGTGTCATCAATAACGGGTGAAACATAAACGGAGGCAAAGCTAGTGTGTCTGCGCGCACTGGAATCATATGGTGAAATTCTAACCAAGCGATGAACTCCGGTTTCGGTTTTCATCCAACCATAGGCCTGATGCCCTTCGACCTTGATCGTTGTGGATTTTATGCCGGCCTCTTCACCTTCACTGCGTTCCAGAGTGGTGCATTTGAACCCGCGCTTTTCTGCCCAACGCAGATACATACGAAACACCATCTCTGCCCAGTCTTGGGCTTCCGTTCCGCCCGCGCCCGCATTAATTTGCACGTAAGCATCATTGCTGTCAGCCTCTCCTGATAATAAACTCTCAAGCCGTTTTCGGTCACTCAGGCGTTGCAACCGTTCAATACCCTGCTCTGCCTCTTTAACGATAGAGTCGTCGCCCTCTTCTTCTCCCATGGAGATTAGCTCAACATTATCATTTAATGATGTTTCAATATCACGGACAGAATTTATGCTTTGTTCAAGATATGTACGTTCACGCATGAGTATCTGCGCCTTAGATGCGTCAGACCATAGATCAGGGTCTTCACACAAAGAATCAAGTTCATCTAAACGCGCTGTTGCGACATCCCAGTCAAAGATGCCTCCGAATAAGGGTCAATGAATTTTCAATTTCACTCATCATCGTTTCAATTTCTGCGCGCATAATAAACTCCTATTCAGATAACCAGTGATAACCCTAGCCCAGAAACAACCCTAGAAAGTCATGCTCTGGAAATCAAGCTACTTTAGAGGCGTAAGGCATATTATCAGAAGAAACTTCTTTCTCTATATAGCGTTCACCATTTAAGATACATAATACTGCGCGTTGCAGCCTGTCATCAACATCTCTAAAGCGTGACAATGTAATCAGGTTCTTACTTACAATAAATTCCGATGCCGCACATCGCCCGCCATGACCCTTCACAGAATCGCATAGGTCACTCTTTGCCGCCAAGGAATATCCTTCGACCAATCCGGCGAAGGAAAGAAGATCAATGGCTTGGTTATAAGCAATCACAGGCTTACCCGTTTGCATAAACGCAGAAATGAAGGGCTTCACACTCTCACTCAACTTAAGTTTCGTGATGCTTCTGATTCCTCCTGGAATGACAAGAACATCGTAATCGCCCGCGATAGATTTATCCAACGCCCTATCAGGTGCATAATCAGCCCCCCAGCAAGAAGAGGAAGGCGCTTTATTTTCATTCCACCCTCTAATCAAAGAATTTTCAGGTGAAATCAGCCGACAATCGACCCCCAAAGATATTAGGGCGTCTTGCGCCTGCATTAACTCACGCTCACAAAAACCACTTTCAACAAGGATTGCAGCCTTTTTACCTACAACACAAATGCCACTCGTTAGTCTCTCTCCAAAAAAACAATTAACATATCGCCACTATAATATAATTCCGCTTTTTTGTGCAACGCAAAAAAGTATTATTTGCTTATTTACAGAAAAGTTATTACAAATCACAAACTAAACTTTACATTCAGCTCTACTAACTATAGAAGATTAAAGGGTTGTTTGAGAATCATGATCTAGATTCATGTCTCTTACAAACGAATATAAAGTTAATGAACTAAACTGAAGTAGTAATATTAATACGCGTTTATTTGAGGAGCAAAAAATATGAAATCCGTGCGTAACCTAGTTTTAGCAGTCGGCGTAGTCGCACTTAGTGGCTGTACAATGTTTGACACATATAGTGAAGTCGATGCGCTTAACGAAGCACAAGCTGTTGGCAGTCCATTTACTCAATCCCTTGCCGGTGAGTATAAAACTTTTGCCAACACCGAACTTGAAGATATGTTCGATTATCCTGACGCTCTACATTTTGCACGCAAAGGTTTGGCCGCTGCATCTGGTGAGGCCGTTATGCCAGAGCCTGTTAGTGACTGGAACTTGAATGAAAATCATATAAAAGAACTTGGTGCCGCACGCGGACGTCTTATCGTCGCATTTGATTTGGGCGCACGTGAAATTGCTCCATCAACAGCGGCTCTTGCACAAGCAAAATTCGATTGTTGGATTGAGCAGCAAGAAGAAAACTGGAAAACTGAAGAGATTCTGCGTTGTAAAAGAGAATATCTTGACGCTATTGCCGAACTGGAAGGTCTCGTACAACAGAAACCGCAGCCTGTAGATCCTATTGAAGAACCTGCACCTATGATTCCTGAAGAGGCGATGTATCTTGTGTTCTTTAACTGGGATTCAAAAACGTTGAGTGCTGGTGCCAAGAATGTTCTTGATGCTATTGCAGCAGAAGTTGCGAAAAACACACCATCACAAATCACAATAAGCGGTCATGCCGATACATCTGGTGCAGACACTTACAACAAACGCTTGGCATTCAAACGTGCAAATGCGGTTCGTGATGCATTGGTTGAACGCGGTGTTAGCGCAGACCTTCTTGTTGTTGAGAGCCATGGTGAATCATCCTTATTAGTTGCAACATCGGATAATGTACGCGAACCTGCAAACCGTCGTGTTAATATTTCTTTCAAATAGAATTAATTAACACTGCCTAATATTTATTCGGGAGCGCTGTCATGGCGCTCCTTTTTTTGCTTTCAATCGAACCGTTCATACATTACCGATAGATCACAAGATACCTTGAAAAGCACCCTATCCTGGTCTAGACTCTGACCTCGGAATTAAAAAAGGAAGACGCTCTTGGATTTTCGTCCAATTCTCTACATTAATGGTATTTTATTATCTGTATTATCCTTAAGTATGATACTTCCTATGATGGCTGACTTGTATTTCGGATATGATGATTGGAAGGTCTTCTTCACTTGTATTATTATTACAGCATTCTTCGGTGGGGCTTTAATCTTAAGCAATACAGGACATAATTTTAATATAACAACCCGCCAAGCCTTTCTCCTAACCAATACAACATGGCTTATTCTGCCGACATTCGGGGCGCTCCCCTTTTGGTTTTCATCTTTGAACATGTCTATCACCGACTCATTCTTTGAGGCAATGTCAGGTATTACAACAACTGGATCAACCGTAATAACAGGGTTAGACTATGCGCCCGCTGGCATATTACTCTGGCGCGCAATCCTTCAATGGCTTGGCGGTATCGGTATCATTATTATGGCGATGTCTATCCTTCCCTTTCTGAAAGTCGGTGGAATGCAAATTTTCAAAACCGAACTATCAGAGAGCGAAAAAGCACTGCCACGTACCGCACAATTGGCAAGCTCTATTGCTGTTATATATGTGGGGCTCACAATAATCTGTGCGCTTTGTTATATGTTCACAGGGCTTGAAATTTTTGACGCCGTCGCGCACGCGATGACAACCATATCCACAGGTGGATTTTCAACGTTTGATGCATCATTTGGTCATTTTAAGACCATCAGCACCTCTATTGTCTGTATCATATTTATGATACTAGGCGGGATACCATTTGTGCTTTACCTAAAAGCTGTCAGAGGGAATTTACGCCCCCTTTTCAAAGACTCACAAGTCCGGTGGTTTTTATCAATTATCGCCATAGCAACCATTGTGACTATTTCCTACCTAACAATACAACAAGACATGCCTTTGCCCAAGGCGCTGCTCCTCTCACTTTTTAATGTTGTATCCCTGATGACTGGAACAGGGTTTAGTAATGGTGATTTTAATTCATGGGGCGGCTTTGCTGTCAGTATGTTTTTCTTTCTGATGGTCGTTGGCGGATGTGCGGGTTCAACATCATGCGGAATTAAAATTTTTAGATTTCAAGTTCTACATGCCGTCACAAAAATTCAAATCAGTAAACTATTATACCCAAACGGCGTCTTTATTCCGCATTATAATGGGAAGCCTATGCCCAAGGATGTCCCCTCATCTGTCATGGGGTTCTTTTTTGTTTATGCGTTAGGGTTCTCATTTTTGGCAATCGCGTTATCCTATACTGGATTAGATTTCATCACTTCAATGTCAGGAGCGGTCACATCAATATCGAATGTTGGCCCAGGGTTAGGCCCCATTATTGGCCCTGCCGGTAATTTTCAAACTCTACCGGATAGTGCAAAATGGATATTATCCTTAGGTATGTTCTTAGGGCGGCTTGAGCTGTTTGCAGTTCTTGTGATGTTTTCTCCGCATTTTTGGAAAGTATGACCCCTTAAATAACCTTAAACTGATCTTTCAAAACCACACGAATAGAAATATCGAGATCATCTATAAGCCTATCCAGAGCCAGCATTTGCGCTTCTTCACGCTCTACAAGAGAACTATATTCCGAAACATAAAAATTCCTATGCGCCGTTAATGTGACACTTTGAAACTCATGACCAACAGTACCAAAAGCCTGCAAAGCGACAGTAATCCGAACGGTATAATGATCCATATTAGCCACATTTAAGACCGCACCAATTTTATTTTTTGAAGGCACACTCTTATGTTGCACGATCACATCCTTAATAATGGCGCGTAACTTCCCTTGCGAACCTGACGCCTCAAAACGACTTTTCAGATAATCATGCACAATGACCGCCGGATCAGACACAAAACCTTCTGGCAGAGTGTTTTCTTTCGGCCTTACAAATTCTACAAGCTCATACGATGCCACATAAATAGGATAAGCTCTTACATGATTAAATGTCATCTGCGCCAAGGGTTCTCCACCCCCCATATAGATTGGATTACATGCGCCAAGCATTAAAGCACCACAAAGTAGAATACTGTGTTTCAAGATATATAGCCTCCCATCAAGCATAATAGTAAAATGATTCTTACTTCTCTATTTTACGCAAAATATCTTTTGTATCAAAGGTATAAATTCGGCTGCAAAATTCACATGTCATCTCTATATTACCCTTTATACTCATATGATTAATGTCATCCTCTGACATAGAATAGAGTATATTTTCAACACGTTGAGAATAGCAACGACACCCTTTCTTTATATCCTGAGGCTCATAGACACGGACACCTTCTTCGTGAAATAAACGCATAAGCAATTGGTCGGCATCCAACGATACAGTCAAAAATTCATCATCAGTACAGCTATCAAGCAGAATCATAGCACGACGCCAGTCATCTTCATCAAGGTTACCCGCACCCGCCTGCATATTGGCTTCGTCCTCTGGCATATGCTGTAACATAATTGCACCAGCGCGCCACTTGCCATCACGTTTACCAACTGCCATTTTAATGCCTGTGCCGATTTGCTCTGATTGCACGAAGTAATGCTGCACACAATCCACCATGGATGCGCCTTTAAGTTCCACAATGCCTTGGTAACGCTCCGTATGCTTTCCTTGATCGACCGTAAAGGCAATATGCCCTTTTCCTAAATATTGTGCCAAATGGTTTTGTGAACTTTCCGTGGTTTTCAGCGCGGCGATTTGCTCTCTCGAATTTTGAAACCGCTCTGTATCAAACGAAGCACACGCCCGCACAATGCCCTCACTCGTCACATCAGAAACCAGCATTTTTAATGGTCCATCCCCCTGCACCTGCAAGGTAAATACACCCTCATATTTCAACATTGACGATAATGCCAAAGTTAAAGTTATGGTTTCTGCCACTAAATGTGCGATAGGCAAAGGGTAATCATGTGCCTCAAGTATATCATCAAGAACACTGCCCATCCTGATGATACGCCCTCTGATATTGGATGCTTCAAGTTGGAATATCTGAAAGAAGTTATCTGCACTCATCTATTTGCTCTCTTATAAATCTCTATGATTTAATTTTATATCCTGTTTTTATCATACGGTAAGACAATGCCATTAACCCGATATTACACAATGAAAGAAAAACAAGCCCAATGACAATATTCCCATCCGCCTGCCCGATAAAGCCATAACGAAAGCCATCGATCATATAGAAGAAAGGATTGAGACGTGCAATATTCTGCCAAATTTCAGGCAACACATCCATATTATAGAATGTACCGGATAAAAAGGTCATCGGCGTAACCACAAAATTTGTGACCGCGGCAATATGATCGAAACGATCCGACCATATCCCTGCGGCGATCCCCAGACTGCCTAACATCAACGTCCCCAAGAAGGCAAAGGCACAGATCACTGGCAATGAGTAAATCTGTATCGGCGCAAAAAAGCTCAACGCCAATGTTGTGCAGATACCAACTGTAAGACCACGGATAACAGCTCCGGTTACATATCCCGTATAGATCTCCATGGCCGATAAAGGTGGCATAAGAACATCAACAATATTCCCCTGCACTTTCGAAATCACCAGTGAAGATGATGTATTCGCAAAGGCATTTTGCACCATCGTCATCATAATCAACCCTGGTGCAAGGAAAGCCAAAAATGATGCACCATTGATTTCACGCTCTATACCACCAAAAGCAAGCGCAAAGACAGTATAGAACATCAATGTAGTGACCATCGGTGCGATAATGGTCTGTGTATAGACATTTAAGAACCTCAAAACTTCGCGTCGGATCAAAGTTAAGAGACCTATTTTGTTAATACCTTTTATTTTTCGCCCCTGCGGGAATTGATTTATCATAACAAAATCTGCAACACTGTTTCTATGGAGTTTCGAACATGTTTCAGCATAAATCAGATCAGGCAAAGATCAAGCCACAAAAGGACGCGGATAACAAACGTTATACAAATTCAAAGCAACGTGAAAGACGCCCTCCTAAAAAAATAAGCGAGAGCTATCTCCATAATTCCGGCTTATATTATCTGGAACGCTTTGCCGCAAGCAAGAAACACTTCATTTTCGTTATGTCGCGCAAGGTAAAACGCTCTTGCATGCATCACACAGATCAAGATTACGATGCGTGCATTGTCATGGTTCATGCACTAGCGGATAAGTTTGAGCGCACAAGCCTGTTGGATGACACGGTCTATACAAACGGGTTAGTGGCGTCCCTACGACGCAAAGGGAAATCACGCAGCGCGATCGTAAACAAGATGCGTATGAAAGGCATTGCGCCAGATCAAACGATAGAAGCACTGGAAAAGCTGGATCATGAATTACACGACAACATGGAAAATGCAGAGATGAACGCCGCTCTACGCCTTGCCAAAAAGAAAAAGCTCGGCCCCTATTTTATCGGTGAGGAACAGAATATGAAAAAATCTCTTGGGGTATTTGCCCGCGCAGGGTTTTCTTACCAAGTCGCCAAATCAATTTTGGATATGGATGATGAAGATATCAATGACGGCATGTTCTAAGATTAAAGTATATCACCTTTAAACCTCGACATACCCAATAGTCTTGCTGTTTTTATTAATAACCCGTTCACTAGGGAAAAACAGCGTTACCGTTGTTCCTATTGATTTTTCAGATAAAATCTCAATGCGCCCACCATGTATCCCCATAATAGCCTGTGCCAGTGGTAAACCAAGCCCAACCCCCGTACCGGAACGATCCAACGCATTATCAATCTGTCCAAAAGGTGATAACGCCTTACGAATTTCCCGTTCACTCATACCTATGCCAGTATCTGTAATTGATAAACGGAATGAACCATCAATATCACTATTCGAAAACAAGGTAATTCGTCCATCTTTGGGCGTATATTTAATCGCATTCGTGTAAATATTGCTAATAACCTGCTTGATAGAGAGTTCTTCACCTAGAATATTAGGCATAATTTTTGCTTCATTCATCAAGATAATATCTTTTTCCTGCAAACGAGAATCATAAAGATCAAGACAAGAACCCAAAACATCAGATACTGAGAATTCACTCTCGTTCAGCTCACGATCACCTGCCTCAATTTTTGAGATATCAAGAATTTCATTAATAATCTTAAGCAATCCCTCACCACTACTATGAATATCGGTGACATATTCCTTATACATTTCTTGCCCTAAAGGTCCCATGACCTCATTCTTCATAATATCGGAAAACCCAATAATTGCGTTGAGTGGTGTTCTTAATTCATGGCTCATATTTGCTATAAATTCAGTTTTAGCACGGTTCGCCATATCAGAGTGCATTTTAGCCTCTAAAAGAGCTATATCAGCCTCCTTACGCTGTGTGATGTCTTCCATAGAGCCTTCATAATACAAGATATTATTCTGCTCATCCTTAACGAGGCGAATATTTTCGCGCACCCATATTTTATGACCATCTTTCGTTAGAACCTCTATCTCATAACCAAAAATTTGCCCTTGTGCCTTTAAAGTCTCCATAAACTTTACACGCTCTTCTTTATCAGGATACACAAGACCATAAGCATTCTTAATCAATCTCAACATATCAACGGGACTGTTATATTCTAAAATATGTGCCATAGCTGGATTGGCACTTAAATAAATCCCTTCTGGCGTCAATTGATATAATCCGCCTGCTGCATTTTCAACAATCATGCGGTATTTTTTCTCTGCCTCTGCCAAAGCGCGCTCTGCTCGTCTTCGTTCTTCAACATCCGTAATCGTTCCAACAACACGTAAATTATTATTTTCATCACGGCGGATCATTGAAATAGAAAGCTCAATAGCCCTAAAGGTTCCATCAGAAATACGTATACGCGTAAATGAATTATAGGACTGCTTTTGCCCTTTAATGAATAAGTCATAATCATGGCGTTGTTTATCCTGATCGTCTGGATAGAGTATCGAAAATAGATTACTTCCCTTTGAGCGTTCAATTTCAAACCCTGTAACTTGATGCCACGCAGCACTTAAGAACAACACAATGCCATCCATGTCTGTTTCAAAGATAACATCACGCACGGAATCAATAATGGCGCGATTATCTTTTTCGGCAACCGCCAATGCACTATTTAAACGCTCTCTTTCACTAACCTCCGATAAGAGTTCACAATTCTTTTGTTCCAAAGCAAAATTTACAGAGGCCAATTTCGTTGCTTGCCTATGGTTATTGCGAATAAATAGCGTTCCAACCGCTGTCAGGATGCTACCAAAGAACAAAATAATATAAGGTGCTTTTTCCAACAATATTGTGTTCTTTTCCTTCGTAAATTCAAGGAGAACTTGCCATTTGCTGTCACCAACGAAAAAACTATAATTTTGTGTAATTTCTTCTGCTTTATGCTCGTCCCTAATATCTCGGTTCATGTGATATATACGATTTCCAGAATCAAGATCACGAATCGTAAGTCTGGATACAGCACTATTTTCCGCTACAATATTTTGGTCAAAAATCATACCTGCGCGACTCACGCCAATCACCACACCACGCGAAGACTGGTTCGCCTTCACCGTTTTGACAAGCGCAAAAGAACGCACCATCGTTAAAGGCTCTGTCTTTTCCTGTACATAATCCATTCCTTTGAAATCCGAGATAAGATGTAAGGTCTGATCCTTAAACACACCATCGTTAATCAGCCTCATTATAAAGCGTTGATCTGGAACAAGACGGTATTTAGCGGCCTTTGTTAAACTCGACTGTGTTGTTTCAAATATCGTTTCATATTGCCAATCCCCAGGAGATTCTTCAAAAATCCATATAATTTGATCAAAACGACTCAAATCAGGAACATTACGCCGAAGCTGCAAAACAAGAGCATCCTTATCATCACTCTCTGACAATAAAATAATGCTTGTCACTAGACGCATTGTATTTTCAAGACTAGAGACCCCCTCAACCAAAGCCCTGCCAGCATCTTGTGATGTGCGCTTATACTGCTCTACCGACATTCCCTTTATAAAATAACTAAACACCAAGAAAGCTGTAATGGTGATAATAATGCCGTTCATCAGTACCATCGCCTGCGCCAAACCGGAGTTCAACCATAACGACTTTGATTTTTTAGGAGGGCGATTATGCCTTTTATCTTTTGTTCTCTTCATATTATAAAAATCAAGGTTCTCTTGAATTGATATCCACACACGTGTTTATTCTACACCATCTTCTAATATACACCACACGTAAACTTAGGAGAAACGATTAAAATTTTGATTATTTTCTATACTTACAATCTAATAATATAAAAAGAATATTAACCATGCACCATTCCCAGCCCTTAAACAGGCAATATAATATGGACAGCAAGCCCACCATGTGCGCTCTTCTCCAGCCATATTTTACCGCCATGTGTATGCACAATATCCATGGCGATAGGTAATCCTAAACCAACGCCACCTGTATTAACATTACGCGAACTATCTAGACGATAAAACGGGCGAAAAACCTCTTCAAATTTATTATCATCAATTCCGGGACCATTATCCTCAATCACAATATGGATTTCGTCATCACCTGTACGCTCCAACGTAACCCAGATAAAATCCGCATATTTAGCGGCATTACTGAGTATATTATTAAGACAACGTTTAAATGCCGTCGGACGCAACGGTATAGAATCAGACACATCATTTAAAGTTAGGGCAACATCACACCCCTGCCTTTTTGTCGATATTGTTACATCACGAAGCATCATGGAAACATCCGTTAAGAGCGTGGTTTCCCGCCCATCTCCACGCACAAAATTGAGATAGCCCTCAATCATTTTTTCCATATCATTTATATCATTTTTAATATCATAAATATCTGGACTATCCCCCATCATGGCGACTTGCAATTTTAAACGTGTTAAAGGCGTTCTCAAGTCATGCGAAACCCCTGCCAACATATCCGTACGCTGCGTTATTTGCCGTTGCAGTCGTGTTTTCATATCAAGAAAGGCTTGGCCGGCTTGTCGAACTTCCTTCGCGCCTTCTATCTTAAAATTTTCAACCCTGCGCCCTTTACCAAAACGCTCCGCCGCAAGAGCCAAGCGCCTTATAGGACGAATCTGATTACGCATAAATAAAATCGAAATAATCAGTAATATTGTCGACGCAAAAAATACCCATATCAAAAATATGTATGTTGTCGAGGAAAACAACCTTCGTTGCGGTAAAGACACATTCAACACCCCCTTGGGAAGCTGCACACGTACCTCTGTCCATTTTTCCTGAAAATCAACATCAACAGTAAAAGGATAGTTCATCGCTCCGCCCAATTCATGCATCAAAGAACTACGCACCATTCCCTCCCAACCCTCAAGAATATTAGAGGGCATCGTATCTTGAATAAGTATTTCTCCACGATCAAATGTAATCAAGAACTCAAGATGTTGCTCTGAAAGCGACATAATTTTCTGCACCATTTCATCATTATCAGACAAATCAATATAAGATGATAAAATCGAAATCTCACCTGCAACAGCAAAGGCAAGGCGCGAGGTCATTTTCACCCAATGGCGGTCAAAGAATATAAACATCGATATCGCCTGAATAATCAAGATCGGCAGAATCAGAATCAGCAAGGATCGGCCAAATAATGTCCGCGGCACGAACCGCTTAATCCAGCGTATTTTCTTCTTCGGCACCATGTCCTACACCTTCTCCGCGCGCAGCAAATACCCTTTACCCCGCACCGTTTGCAGGAATCTTGGCGCTTTTGTATCTTCTTCTATTTTGCGGCGTAGACGCGTCACCTGAACATCAATTGTGCGCCCCCCTGTACTCAAGCCTGATCGCTGTGCAATATCATCACGACTGACAACTTCGCCACAAGATTCAGCCAAAGCGCGCAACAAACTCGCCTCCATAGAGGTTAAGTCCAGCACATCCTGTCCATTTTTAAGCTCATCATGCTTGATATCGAATTGCCATACACCTATTTTGTATAAAACCCTATCACGTTGCGGTTTTTGCGTTCTACGAAGTATTGCGCGCAAACGTAGCACCAACTCCATCGGCTCAAACGGCTTTGACAGATAATCATCAGCACCGGATTCCAGCCCCGATATTCTATCTTCCGCCTCCCCCAATGCAGTTAACAGCAACACCGGAATTTCTTGCGCGCGCGCTCTCAAATCCTGCACAAACTCAGTACCCGTTTTTCCAGGCATCATCACATCAACAACCAATGCATCAAATTCAAAATGCACCAACATATCTTCTGCCTGTGCCACGTCCTCTGCGGTCAGAACAATAAAATCATGCTCGTGCAGGAAACGAGACACCAAATCGCAGATACGGGTATCGTCATCCACCACAAGAATATGTGACTTTTCTGCTTGTTTTTCTTCTGTTTTATTCAAATTTGTCATGATCTATGTTTACACAAAATTCTTTTTCAAATATAGCTTACTTGGTAAAGAATATCGCGTAAACAAGGAAAGGCGCAAAACATGTCAGTACTTCCCTTTGATGAAAGAGACGGATTTATCTGGATTGATGGTGAAATCAAGCCATGGAGAGAGGCTAAAATACATGTCCTCAGCCATGGTATGCACTATGCCAGCTCTGTTTTTGAAGGAGAGCGTATGTATGACGGTAAGATATTCGAAAGCCGCAAGCATTCTGAACGCTTTCACAAATCAGCCGAAATATTAGGCATGAAAATCCCGATCAGCGTTGATGAGCTAGAAGAAATAAAATACGATATCTGCAAGAAAAATGACCTCACAAGTGCCTATATACGCCCTGTTGCATGGCGCGGTGGTGAACAAATGGGCGTTTCAGCGAAGCTAACCAAGACACATGTTGCCGTTGCTGCATGGGCATGGGGCACATATTTTGATGCGGAAAAGCGTAATACTGGTATTTCACTGAAAACATCACAATGGCGCAAACCTGCGGCAAATACTGCACCAACACAAAGCAAGGCGGCTGGTCTCTACATGATTGCGACAATGTCCAAACATGCGGTTGAAGATGACGGTTTTGATGACGCATTGATGCTTGATTATCGTGGCTATGTTGCCGAAGCGTCCGCAGCTAACTTCTTTGCTGTTAAGGATGGTGTACTTATTACGCCGACACCTGATTGCTTTTTGAATGGCTTAACACGTCAGGCCGTTATTGCTTTGGCCAAGGATATGGGCATCCCCTTTGAAGAACGCCATATCAAACCAGAAGAACTCAATAGTTTTCAAGAAATTTTCCTCACTGGTACTGCCGCAGAAGTCACCGCCGTTGGTCAAATTGACGATCATAAATACAGCGTTGGCCCAATTACCAAGAAACTGCGTGAAGCCTACGAAACACTTGTTCGCAGCTAGCATTGATTACGGCACTTTGAAATTTGACTTTGCAATGGAAAACACTTACAATTCACCTTAATTATATAAAAAATTATGGTTATAAAAATAACCAAGGGTGAAAATGGCAGAAACTAACACATCAAACGCAGGAAATCCGTCTGTTTCAAGCAATGAATCAGATCAGGTCTTAATTGCTTTCAAGCAATTGGTAAACACACGCCTACCTGAATTAGCGCCAGAAACTGTCGGCTGGAAAGATGAAAGCGGTCATTTGATTCACGAATCATCGAATGCCCTCGACAGTGGGTATCTCTATATCCTGAATAATTTCATCCTTGACCCAAGCAAGATCGCACAAAATCCTGAATTGCAAGAACTTGCGGATCAGTACAATACACTACCCGAATCAATCAGAGCGCCCGCTGAAATAAAGCGCACTTTCTTTGAAAAACCAACAGCCAGCATAACATCAACAAATCAAGCACAGGCCGTTATTAACCTTGGACAAGATTATCTAAACGTTGAAGAAACCAGCGACGGGAAAGTCGATGAAACAACAGGACGTGCGCTTCGTAAAACACTGGAGCAATGGCAAAGCCAAAACCCTGATATTGATGTTGCATTCTCCCCCCAGAATAATGACAGCCGCACAATAGATTTCCTGAATGCCCTCACACAAAAAAGAATGGGCAGCGCGGGTACAGATCCAAGAGACCTAAACCATACACTCATCCATCTCTGGGCTATGGAAAAAAACGCAGAGCCTGTACCAGGACAAATACAAACCAATATAGGCGCAATTGTTTCTCTACGTGATATGATGGAACTCATGGTCAATGGCGCATTACCAAGCGGTAGCTCCGCCGCGAAGCCCGCAGCAGACGCACCATGGGATCAAGATTGGAGCAATGAAGCATCACCCGACCTATTCTTCAGCGCACAGACCTATGCCGCACTGTCAAGCACCACATCAAAGGATGCTCTGGGGAAAGTACACACAGCCACATTATTCGCCGAAATCCCATCGAACCCGAATGCCGCACGTCTAAAACGAATGGCAGAAAATATCGGGCTAGATGTTAATAAACGCATGTTCACAGAAATCGAAGTTGGAAAAATCGCAGCCGAGATGCTGACCTACCAAGCAAAGCAGCTTTGCATTGAAGAACCTGACATAAACCGCGCAATCCACAGCGGAAAATTCATGCCCAATTTGACAGACCTCCTTATCGTTGAAAGAGGATTCGGATTCCCTGAAGGACACAATACTGGACAAGCCGTATGGGAACATCAATCAAACGGTTTCGGCAGCCGTTATGGAACGGTGGACCAAGCATTCCTAAACACATTAAAACCAGATGACACGATGCATGGAACAACATTTTACGGCAATATACACCAATCACCTGCGTCATATTTCACAATTTACAGAGGTGTTTCAGCTGCCGCCACGGCAATGTCTCCATATGAACAAATGCGTGAAGACAGCTACCTGCCTAGTCTCGCCGATTTTCACGCCGATGGTGGAACATGTGGCAACGCGCAAGAACATATACAAGACAGCGACGCACCCTGCACCGTTGAAGACAGCCTTGGGAACAGCCCTTGCAATGCCCCTGTTGTGGATGACACGCTTTGCACCGTTGAAAGCGTCATTGGAAAAGGTCCATGCAGTGATGCCTTTGACAGCGAAGCACAAAGCACAACCGACATTGATATTAATAAGGCAATAGAATCCAACGCCGCAAGTGCCACTGGCAACGAGTATGGATGCTTTGTCGAAGACGGTGTCACTGGCTGTGATAATGGTCTGGACAATACGGCGTCAGCAAAATCCCCGTAAAAAAACCATAAGCATCAGTCACTTACACATTAAAACGGAACAGAATAACGTCACCATCTTGTACGACGTATTCCTTGCCCTCTTGGCGCATTTTCCCTGCATCTTTTGCGCCAATATCACCGTTGCAGGCAATATAATCTTCATAAGCAATGGTTTCGGCCTTAATGAAGCCTTTTTCGAAATCTGTATGGATAACACCCGCCGCTTGTGGTGCTTTTGCACCAATGGGGATCGTCCATGCACGGGTTTCCTTTGGCCCTGCTGTGAAATAGGTTTGCAACTTTAACAGTTTATTACCTGCGCGAATAATACGATTCAGGCCTGGTTCGGTAAGATCCATTGAGGAGAGGAATTCTTCCTTTTCCTCATCACTATCAAGTTGTGCAATCTCTGACTCAATTGAGGCGCAAATAATAACGACCTCCGCACCTTGTTCCTTTGCCATTT
This sequence comes from Alphaproteobacteria bacterium, assembly GCA_002401965.1. GTDB lineage: Bacteria > Pseudomonadota > Alphaproteobacteria > Micavibrionales > Micavibrionaceae > UBA1672. The sequence continues at coordinate 87,619 of NVUR01000002.1, read as the reverse complement.
CTGCAACTTGCGCGGTGTAATCATTGCCCTGCGCCGCATCATCTTCCGACACGTTACAAACGTATAGAACCGGTTTTGAGGTAATAAGCTGCGTCATTTTCATCCAACGCATCTCGTCTTCATCAGAAGGTGCAACGGTGCGTGCTGGCTCTCCAGCATCAAGAGCATCTTTAATACGGGTTAGAAAATCAACTTGCGCAAGCACCTCTTTATCACCAGAGCGTGCCTTTTTATTCATATTTGTGATTTGGTTGCCCATCGTTTCCAAATCAGAGAGCATCAGCTCTGTCTCAATGGTTTCAGCGTCACGAATAGGGTCAATATTGCCTTCAACGTGAATAACATCATCATCTTCAAAACATCGAATGACGTGGATAATCGCATCAGTTTCACGGATATTGGATAAAAACTGATTGCCAAGCCCCTCGCCTTCGGATGCGCCTTTTACAAGGCCAGCAATGTCCACAAATTCAAGCTGGGATGGCAGAATATCGATTGAGCCTGCAATTTCGGCTATTTTTGCCATGCGATCATCAGGAACAGCGACCCGACCCACATTCGGTTCAATTGTACAGAACGGAAAGTTCGCTGCCTGCGCAGCAGCGGTGGCGGTTAACGCATTAAATAGTGTCGATTTTCCAACATTCGGCAATCCGACAATTCCACAATTAAACCCCATAATATTTTCCTTTTTATTTCTTAAAATATTCTTTTATCAATACGTCATAAGCCTTTGGAGTATCAGAGATAATAACATCTGCCTTATCCCCCATATACGTCATCAAAGGCGTCAACCATTCCTGCTCAGCCTTTGAAAAATTATCCAAAACATAGTTACTGACATCCCCCTGCGGATGAGGGCGACCAATTCCGATACGCACACGCCAAAAATCTGCCGTTCCCATATGCGCCTGAATTGACTTTAACCCGTTATGCCCCGCATTACCGCCGCCTTGTTTCACACGCACAGTGCTTGGCGCAATATCAAGTTCATCATGAAATACAATAATTTTATCAGGCTCAATCTTATAGAAGTTAGCCGCCTTCGCAACAGATTGACCAGAGTTATTCATATAAGTTTCAGGTTTCAGCAATAAGACTTTTTGGTTGCCCAAACGCCCTTCCGATACTTGCCCCTGAAATTTTGATTTATACGCGCCAAAGACCGGAAATTCGTTTTGAACAGCATCAAGAACCATAAAGCCAACATTATGGCGGTTACGTTCATAGTCACGTCCCGGATTACCCAGACCAACAAAGAGCCACATACTTTCATCCTCTTTTGAATACAAAGAAGAGCCTTCACAAAATAAAGGCTCTCGCTTAAATATACGAACCAGTGATTTAAACCACTGTAGCATTGATTAATCTTCTGATTTTGCTTCTGCATCACCTTCAGCAGCAGCAGCTTCATCACTAACAATACCATCACCAGCATCAACAGCAGCAGCAGCTTCAGCTTCTTCTTGCTCAGCCGTCTTCGGTGCAATCAATGTTGCAATTGTGAAATCACGATCTTTAATAACCGCTGACGCGCCTTCAGGCATCGTTGCATCGCTCAACTTAACGGCGTCGCCATGCTCTTTACCTTCTACGCTAACTTCAAGAACATCAGGGATACTTGTTGCGCCACAAAGAAGCTCAACAGTATAACGTGTAACGTTCAAAGTACCTTTGCCTTCAATACTTGGACATTTATCTTCATTTGTAAATTTAACAGGAACGTTAACAGCAATTTTCGTTTTCTTGGTCACACGTAGGAAATCCACATGCTCCACAACATCGGTTACTGGGTGAAGTTGAATATCACGGGCAAGAACTAGGTTCTTTTCGCCGCCAATATCAAGATCACATAATGTTGTAAACATTTGCCCCTTGTTATATTCAACATTAACTTCATTCTCTGAAATAGAGATATTTACAGGTTCTTTATTATCACCGTAAATAACGGCTGGTGAACGACCAGCGCGGCGAAGTGAACGTGCAATCCCCTTACCGGCGCGATCCCTCTTTTCCGCTTTCATTGCATAATTATTAGACATAGCATTTCCTTACATTTCGTTATGGCCAACCTCCAGGGGTGTTGGTCCGTTTTACACATACATGTGCGAAGCCACAGATAAACCAAATCTGGCACTTTTTTTCAAGTAAATTCTTTGAATAGAGCGATATTTACCACGTAAAGAGGATTCTTAGCGAAATAACTCTGAAATTGAGCGCTCTTCACTGATGCGGCGCGCTGCTTCGCCAATTAAAGGTGCAATGCTCACCTGCTCAATATTGGGGGCAGCTTTCATCTCTTCAGTGGCGGCAATACTATCCGTAATTACCAATGTTTTAAGCGTAGATTTACTTACACGCTCCACCGCTGCACCGGAGAGAACACCATGAACAACATAAGCATGAACTTCTTTTGCGCCTTGGCTTTCCAAAGCAATAGCAGCATTACAAAGCGTGCCACCGGAATCAACGATATCATCAACAAGGATACAAACCTTATCCTTTACCTCACCAATCACATTCATAACCTCTGACACACCCGCCTTTTCACGGCGTTTATCAATGATTGCCAAGTCCGCGCCTATACGCTTTGCCAATTGACGCGCACGAACAACGCCGCCAACATCGGGCGATACCACGCAGATATCTGCGTCTTTAAATTTTTTCTCGATATACGGAACAAAAACAGGCGCTGCGCTTAAATTATCAACGGGGATATCAAAAAATCCTTGTATTTGACCTGCATGCAATTCCAGCGTCAAAACACGGTCTGCTCCAGCCGCAGTAATCAAATTCGCAACCAGTTTGGCAGAAATAGGTGTCCGCCCGCCTGTTTTGCGATCTTGTCTTGCATAACCAAAATACGGCATAACCGCAGTGATACGGTTGGCTGACCCTCTTTTCAACGCATCAATCGCGATCAGTAATTCCATTAAATGATCGTTCGCAGGGTATGAGGTGGACTGCACAAAGAAGGTGTCTTTACCGCGGACATTTTCCATGATTTCAACAAAAATTTCATTATCGGAAAAGCGCTGTATACGGCATTCGGTTAAGGGGACATCAAGATAGGAAGAAACGAGCTCAGACAATTGCTGATTGGAGTTGCCAGAAATCAATTTCATGGTGTCATACCCTTGTGTTCAGTTTTTAACATTTGCTATAGGCGCACTATAAGAAATACGAACGATAAATCAAGGTGTTTAGTGCGTAAATAGTGAACTAGCGCACTTATTTGTTAATGCAAATCACAGAAATTTGTCGTCCATAGCCTTCTTCATTACGATGCGTCGCTCTGCGATAGCTGAAAAAATCGGTTTCACCGCTGTATGTATCTTTATCAAGCAATGAGATATTTTTCACCTCTGCGCGGAACAAGCGCCACGCGCAATAACCAGGCAGATCAAACATCACGTGCCCCTCTTTTGAACCACTAAAGAAAAACCGTTCACTTTCCTCGTTTTCTTCTATAAATGGATCAACGAAATCAAGGTTCACTTCATATAATGACTTACTGATGCATGGCCCGACACAGGCGTGAATGCTGCTTTTAGAAGCGCCAAGAGCCTCCATAGCGTCAACGACATTACCCAGAACGCCGCCAAGCGCCCCCTTCCATCCCGCATGTGCAGCTGCCACGACAGGGTCACCATTGTCCTTATGCCCCAAGAATAACGCAGGCGCGCAATCCGCCGTTAGGATACCGAGGCCGATATCCTTTTGATCCGTCACGAAGCCATCGGCTTTTGGCCTATCATTTGCACTCCACAGCTTATCAACATAAACCACCTTTGCACCATGAACCTGATAGAGGGATAAAAGGTTCTCAGTGAAAGATAGCTGCGCCGCCTCTGCAACCAACGCACGGTTCGCCTGTATCTTTGCCTCATGATCCTCTGACCCTAAACCGCAATTCAATCCTGTGAATGGAGGGTCGCTGACACCGCCTTGTCTTGTGAAAAAGCCATGAAACACGTCATTATTTTTGAGGTTCACGAATGTGTTTTCTGTATAATATTTAACATCTGAAGACATGGGTCAAAATCCTGCGGGTTTTAGGTCGTCACCGTTATGAAAGCACATGACTTTAAACAAGTCACCCATTTGTGCATTATCCACCAAACGGTCCAGAGATTGTTCCATCGTCTTTATAAGAACCGTCGCATCATCCAATGACTTGGTTTTAAATGCAGTGTTTTTTAGCGCCAACAAGCGATGCTTTATCCCCAGCTTTGTTAAGAATGCACCTTGCACTGCTATTGGTTCAACGTGAACACCCTGCCCTCGCGCGTGACGCGATAGAGCGTCAAAATCAATATGTGAAGTAATGTCGCATGCACCAATACCTTTAAGCACATCAACATATTCATGTTTTTTTACAGCCTGCAACGTGTCGCCGTAATGTGACGTTGTATAGCCGTAATCAATGAACAGAGCCACACCGCCAGACGCATTTAACAAATCAACACATGAGGATATGAATTGATTACGCACCGGTGCAACTTCATATCTTTTATGAGACACAGTTTTAGACGGTAGGCATTGTGTGAGTTCCTTTTCTGCGTCCGCCCATGTGAACATAAACTCTTGCACATCATTGACGGCAACCATCCGTTTTTGCCAGCCTTTTTCTCCTCGTTTCAATTGCTCAATAGGCAATGCGTCAAGAAACTCATTCCCTAGAATGATGCATGGGATATCTCCTGTAATATCAGAAATATCACCGTGCCATGAGACGTTGTACCCTTTCAAAGTTTCAGCCTGCTTTTGACGCAACCCCTCGCTTGCCTCGACAAAGTGAATTTGAACAGCAGCGACGAAACCATCAACAGACTTCCCCGCGCGTAGGATATCCAACATTAATGTTCCACGCCCTGGTCCGCACTCAATCAAGTTCACGGATGATGGTTGCCCCATTTGCATCCATACATCAATAACCCACGCGCCAATAACCTCGCCAAACATTTGGGATATTTCGGGTGCGGTTGTGAAATCACCTTCCGCACCAAAAGGATCACCATTCATATAATAACCATGCTCTGGATGGCACAGAGCCATAGATGTAAATGCACCAAGGTTCATTGCGCCATGGCTTTTAATCTCGTTCAAAATGATTTCTTTTAAAGTATCAGGCATCGTCTTTAATTTTTGATAGTGTTCCTTGCTTTGCAAGATAAATCAGTACTACACCGCCGAACATCATAGGCAAACATAGAATTTGCCCCATGGAAATAAACCCACCAACCAAGCCTATTTGAACATCAGGTTCACGAACAAACTCAACCAACGCACGGAACACCCCATAGCCCAGCAAAAATGCGCCCGTCACTGCGCCTGTTTTGGCTTTCGGAGAGCGAATAAGGAAGAACAGCACAATAAATAGGACAGCTCCCTCTAATATAGCTTCATAAATTTGACTTGGATGACGCGCACCAACAACATTTGGAAAATTAACGCCCCACGGCAACGTTGTAACCTTGCCATACAGCTCCGCATTCACGAAATTAGCCATACGCCCAAAGAACAATCCAATCGGCGCGGCGGCGCATATAATATCAGACAGGCGAAATACATTGATTTTCCGCACCTTACTGAACGCCAGCATAGATACTGCAACACCAAGAAGACCACCATGAAACGACATGCCCCCCTTCCAGATCTTAAGGGCTTCGAGCGGTTCACTTAGGTAATAAGCTGGCTGATAAAATAAGACATAGCCCAACCGCCCGCCAAGTAACACGCCAATAACCGCCCATGTTAGAAAGTCATCAATATCCAGCGCATTGGGACGACGCCCCCCTTCACCACGGGAAGCAAGTCCAAGGCAATATTTCCAGCCAGCAATAAAGCCCACCAAATACGCCAGCGCATACCATCGAACCACGAAAGGACCGATCGCAAAAGCAACGGGCTCAAATTGAAAGTAACTAAAATCCATATCTATTCATTACTCTGATGATAGATGAAATTAAACCCTATATTTATATTAATACAGAAATAGGTGCCCTGATAAAAACGGTTCACCTTGACGCGCTATAAAGTCATGCACATTTATTCTCTTATGATAGAACGAATCATCTTGTCGACTCCTACACCTTATGATAGGAGTCCGCCTTATCAATATACATTTTAAAACTAATTCAAAAACGGTTAGGTGCAAAGTCATAATGAGAGATCAAGCTAGTCCCCACAACGACACCCAAAACCCATTAGACAGCGTGGAAGACGTTCTATGCGATAATAACTGGGTTTATAGCCGTATGAATAATCAGGAACTGATTGTTGAAGTTGCGGGAACAGCATGTGAATATCGCTTATTATTTGTTTGGCAAGAGCATCTGAACGCACTTCAACTATGCTGCCAATATAACATAAATATCAAACCCGAGAATATGGGCATCGCAGCAACCGCCTTGATGGACATGAATGCGAAATTATGGATGGGTCATTTTGAAATCACAAAAGACAGCCTATCCCCTTCATTCCGCCAAACATGTTTGATCCACGGGCATCAACAAAGAAGAAACTATATTGAAGACCTTGTTGATATTTCTTTGGTTCAATGTGAAAGATATCAGGCCGTGTTTCAGTTATTATCCCATGACAAAGCCGTTAATGCCGACATATTATCTTTGGCAATGATGGAAACACTTGGGGAATCATAAGGATACGCATACATGCCCGCATCTCATAACCAACATGACGCAAAAACATATTCTGCGACACTGATCGGATGCGGCAAAATGGGTAGTGCGATGATGGCATCGTGGCTCGAAAATGGTCTTGTTTCCCGTGTAAATGTTATTGATCCATCCCCTCTACCAGTGCATTTATCTGATGACCCACGCGTATATTATTACCCGTCTTATCAAGGGGGCATACCAACTTCAGACATTTTAATTCTTGCTGTAAAACCGCAAATTTTGAAAGAAGCATCGCAGAAAATCGCCAACGATATCAATGATAAAACGGTGCTACTCTCCATTGCGGCGGGGCAACGTCTATCAACATTGGAAAGCATATTCGGTTCAGATCAGCCCATTATCAGAACAATGCCCAACACCCCTGCTGCGATTGGCAAAGGGGTCAGCGTCTCCGTTGCCAATACGCATGTCAGCTTAGATCAAAAAGAGATCGCAGATACCTTACTTCGTGCTTCAGGTGAACATAAATGGATCAAAGATGAAGGTTTAATGGACGCGGTTACGGCGTTATCAGGCAGTGGCCCCGCTTACCTCTTTCATTTTATTGAAACACTGGCAGATGCAGGAGAAAAATTAGGCTTAGATGCTGATTTATCCATGTCGCTTGCACGACAAACTGTGATCGGCAGTGCCGCCCTCGCCGAATATGATGGCGGCATCAGTGCCGAAACTTTAAGAAAAAATGTAACTAGCCCGGGCGGAACAACGCAAGCCGCACTGGAAACGCTGATGGATGGGCGGTTTCAAACCATACTGGACGAAGCCCTGAATGCTGCGAAGAAACGCTCACAAGAACTAAGCTAGTTGCGCGTTCCAAGCCCTATATCTTTTGCAAGTTTGCTGCGCTTTTCTGCATAGCTTGGTGCGACCATTGGGTAATCCGCAGGCAAGCCCCAACGCTCCCTATAGGCTTCGGGTGTCATATTATAAGCCGTTTTAAGGTGGCGTTTTAACATTTTTAACTTTTTGCCATCTTCCAGACAGATCAAATAATCAACTGTAATAGAACGTTTAATCGGAACGGCTGGCTGTGGGCGATCACTTGCAGTCATGCTGTCCCCACCAACGTTAGATAACGCCTTGAACACCTGTGCAATAACATCTGGTATCTCAGCCGTAGCAATAGAATTATGAGCGACATAAGACGACACAACCTCCGTCGTTAAAACCAATAATTCTTCACGGCTAATTTCATCACTCATTACATATTCCACTCTGTTATTATTTATCGCCCTACAAAATACACAGTTTTATTATTATCTCAACCCATAAAGGCGGTTTTAAATTCAGAAAATAACGCTTAGGACTTAATTTTCCTTGGTGGATTTTTTGGTGTTCCGATCTCGGGCGCACGCAAATAAACAGGCTCGCACCCCGTTTTAAAATTATCAAGCATGGCACAATCAGCAACCATAGAGGGATGTGGCAACTTTATATCATAAAAAGAAATGTTTTTAGTATCAATTTCCGACCTAAATCGATTGCAAGCATCCCCCAACACAGCGCAGATACGCGCATCCACCAAATCCATAACCCCTTGCGCGGATACTGATAATTTATCAGAGCAAGGCTGTAACGTTTTACCGTCAAACATCTGAAAATAGTAATCGTGCCGCTTTGTTTCAAGCAATACACCATAAAATTCATGCCCCAACGACGGTTCATCATTCAAATATGTCTGTAAAACCGCACGAAATGTACACACACCAACAACTGGAATCTCTAAAGCCAATGCCAAAGACTTTGCCGTGGCCAACCCAATACGCATTCCTGTAAAAGCCCCCGGCCCTTTCGTCACCGCAATCAAATCAATTTCGCTATAATTTATATCTGCCTCAATCAAGACAGCATCAATCATCGGCATCAAATGCTCTGCCTGCCCGCGTATCATCTCCATAATTTTCTCGGCCATACAGCCTTTTTCATCATGATATAATCCAGCAGAACAGCCATTCATGGTGCTGTCAATGGCAAGGGTTATCATATTTAATACTCGGCAGAGGGGCGAACCTCTTGAACTTCGGGGATATAATGGCGCAACATATTTTCTATGCCGACCTTCAAAGTCGCCGTAGAACTAGGGCAGCCTGAGCATGCACCACGCATTTGCAAATACACGATACCATCTTCAAAACGTTCAAAAACGATGTCACCACCATCCATCGCCACCATCGGCCGAACACGCTCGTCTAATAATTCCTTAATTTGCTTCGTGATTTCATCATCTTCTTCCGCGGGTGCCTCTTCAGAATAAAAGCCTTCATCCAAAATAGGCTGCTTTGTTGATAAATGCTCCATCAATACGGCCAATATCATCGGCTTCAACATGGACCAATCTGTGTCATCAGCCTTGCTAACCGATACAAAATCCGCACTCAAAAATACGCGCGCAACACCAACCAACCCAAATAATCGCGCCGCCAACGGAGAGCGCGATGCATCACCCTGCGACGCAAAGTCCAACGTGCCAGACGCCAATATCTGTTGCCCTGGTATAAATTTTACAGTCGCCGGATTAGGCGTGTCTTCGGTTTGTATAAACATAAAAAGCAGTCTCTCTTATAATAAAAAGTCAGGAAATAGCCAACGGCTCTAAATCTCCAGGGATAATCATCAAAGGAATAGGTAAGCGTGACAGACCTTTTCCAGAAAAATACGTAATTAGCGGACCAGGCTTAGTAGAGTTAGAAGATGACGCCAAGACAAGGGCAGCAATATTTTCATTCTCTTCAATCGTCTTTATAATCAAATCAACGCGATCGCCCTCTTCTATACAAATCATAGGCATTTTGTGTGTGTTTTCAATCACACGACCCGCAGCATCCCACGTCGCCTGCTCCGCCTGTCCGCGCATTTCACTACGTACCCGATCTTCTATATTCTTCCAATTTTGGAAATGGGCATGCTGAATAACGTTCAGCAAAGCAACGTAACCATCCTCCGCATTTGCAAATTGTGATGCATAATCAACCGCAACCAGAAACTCTTCTGTCGTATCAACAATAACCAAAAAAACGCCTTTACGCTTTTCTATCATAACTTTATCACTCATCACGCATGCTCCTCTATTCTTATATCTTTACGGTTTCACTCTTAACGCGCCTGCTAACCACCCGAAAAATAACGCTAAAAATATACATACCAAGGCATATATCAAGCTATATTCGTGTGCGGCTTTATATATAAAAGCGTTCAAACCGACCTGTTCAACGGTTAATAAGTCAACGCCACGCTCAGTCACTTTACCATCTTTAATCAAAAAGCTATAAATTTTATACTCGCCTGTTGGCGCGGATGGAGGAAGAGCAAAACGTACCCTGAAAAAATTATCATTCATAAAGGTTATCGGCTGTGATTTCTTAAAGAACACTCCAAGATCTTGATTCTTTCTCAATAATGCATCCTGAAAGATATTTTCATCCTTTAAACCGCTGGATTTTTTAGTGCTTACCTTGCGGAATAATGCTTCATGCCCAATACCATTTTTTAACATCGCACTCTGCAATGGCGCGGAGATAATCTCTGCACTGATTGCATAATTGTAATAGACTGGCATCTCTTTGAATTTTGTATAATATCTATTAACCCATGTGCCAGCGATACGATCCTTCTGCCAAATCGTAACCTTTTTGCGGGGACCTTCCATAACAATAGCTACATCAGTATCCTTATCACGGCGATCACCAAAAACTTCAATAGAAGAACCAGAAAACCCAACGGTCACATCAATATGATTATTTGCCACACCGATCACCAAATCACCTGTATCAGCGCGCGCGCTTAACGGTAAAACGACACCCAAAACAGCAATGATAAATAGCCTTAAAATCATCACTGCACCACCATCACAAAAATATCATACGGGTGCAGGAATAACTGTATCCCCAACTGCGTACACACACCAAGAACCAAAAGTGCGAGAATAATACGCGCCCGCGCACCCGTTATTTTTCTGGAAACCAACACCCCAAACTGCGCCCCGATAACACCGCCTAATATCAAAAATATTGCCAATAATATATCAACACTGTTACTGACTGTGGCATGCATAATCGTGGCGAAGGCACTGGTGAATATAATCTGGAACAAAGATGTCCCCGCCACAAGCAAAGGCGGCATCCCCAGAATATAAATCATCGCAGGCACAAGCAAGAACCCACCCCCGACCCCCATCGTGGAGACCAAAAATCCGCTTACAAACCCTATACCAATAGGCACAAATACGCTGATATACAGCTTCGATCGTGGAAAGCGCATTTTATACGGCAATTTAGAGATTAAAGATGGGGATTTCAGGCGATTAAACTCTGATTTAACACTTTTCTTACGAAATATTGTGAAAACGCTCTCAAATAGCATCATAATGCCGATCGAACCCAGCAAAACGATGTAAAGCAATGAGATAATCAAATCCATTTGCCCTAAATATTTTATAAATTGGAAAAAAACAATTCCAACAAGAGAGCCCCCAATACCCCCGACAAGCATGATCGTGCCAACCATAAAATCAACATGCCCACGCCGCCAATATCCCGTAACCCCACTCACACCGGACGCAACCAGCTGACTGCCCTGCGTTCCAACAGCGACGGCAGAGGGAATACCCATGAAAATTAGGAGAGGCGTTGTCAGAAAACCACCACCAACACCGAAAACACCAGAGATGAAACCAACAAAGCCACCCAGAAGAAAAATCATTTCTACTGGTATACTCATTTCCGCAATAGGTAAATAAATTTGCATGACCACCCCAAAGACAATTGACACGCATTAAATTGTGACCAAATCATCAACAGAAAACCTGTCACCTATCAAGCAACAGCCTAAAAGCAACGCGCACCATTCTTATATGATAGCGATCAGAGCATGACAATGTTTCTTGTATAAAGTCTAGAACTTATAAACATCCAGTTCATTAGGACCTGCAACCTCGACAGGTTTGTCTTCCTGAAAGTCTCTGTAATGACCGCTCGATTTTTCAAACTGCATCTTTTCGAAATCAACAGATTTTACAATCCCCAAAAGCTCAGATCGCCATTTAGGATAGACACTTGCCTCTGTGGAACAATCAACGATATAAAGTTGATCGTAATAAAGTGATGCAAACATAATGCCACGCTTGTGAACAAGCGGACCTTCCGCTGTGTCATAAGATGCCTCAACCACGCTGGCATGACCGCGCCCTAACCCAGCATCATCTTTGAATGCCTCAACAGACACATCATCATATTCACCAAGGTAGTTATTCCAGAATTCTTTACTGAAAGAGATTTTCTGTATCGCATTTCCAAATTTATTCGGGAATATTACATAGCGACGATCACTACGCACACGCACACGACAATTCGCAAAAGCGTTCTCTCCAGGGCCAACAACCGTCAATTTATCATCAGGTTTCTGATTTCCTATTTTCTTCCACAAATCTGGGAAAGCCACCGTAAAGCGATCATTTTGATCTTCAACGAAGAAGATCTCTGCGCTTGCAGATGATATAGCCATAGAGCAGAATGCCGCCCCAACAAGGAATGATTTGAAAAAAGAGTGCATAATTACGCTGTCCCAATAAGTTAACTCACCAACATTGTGCTATTTTAATAGGCAAAATGCAAACATCTTCTTAACACCAGCGTATATTTTTGGGGTAAACCCCTACTCTATCTATGAAAGCCCATAATTTTTTGTACATCAGAGAGTATAGGAGCAGCAATAGAGCGCGCCTTTTCCGTGCCTTTAGCGAGAATAACGTCGATTTGTGCAGGATCATCCATTAATTCATTCATACGCATCGTAATTGGCGATAATTTTTCTACGGCCAAATCGGCAAAAGCGGGTTTGAACTGCCCAAACTGCTTTCCTATGAATAAAGTCAGCGCCTCTTGCTTACTGATTTCAGCCAATGCCGCATATAAAGTGATAAGATTCAGAGCCTCTGGACGGCCTTTTAGCTCCCCCAACGTTTCAGGCAATGGATCTGCGTCGGTTTTGGCTTTCTTAATTTTCTTGGCAATCAAATCGGCATCATCGGTTAAGTTAATCCGCGTCATATCAGAGTCTGCGGACTTACTCATCTTCTGTGATCCATCACGTAGAGACATTACACGCGGCGCGGGGCCTGTAATAACGGGCTGCGGCTGTGGAAAGAAATCCACACCGTAACGCGTATTAAATGTAGCCGCCAAATCACGCGCCAATTCAAGATGCTGTTTTTGATCTTCACCGACGGGCACATGCGACGCCTTATATATAAGTATATCTGCGGCCATCAAAACCGGATATGCAAACAGCCCCAGCCCTGCGCGTTCTTGATTTTTGCCTGCTTTATCTTTGAACTGAGTCATGCGCTCCAACTTGCCCATCTGCGCCATCGTGGCCAGCAACCACATAAGTTGCGAATGCTCAGGGATGGCGGATTGGACAAAGACAGAGGACTTATTCGGATCTATGCCTGCGGCGATATACGCGGCGGCGATCTCACGGGTGGCATCGCTTAGCCTCGCTGAATCATACTCCGCCGTCACAGCATGTAAATCCATGACACAATACAGACACTCAGAATCAGGCTCATCTTGAAGGCTCACCCAATTCTTTAACGCACCCAGATAATTCCCTAAATGGAGCTGGCTGGTTGGTTGCATGCCTGAAAAAATGCGTTTCATGTCTTTTGGCCCTTCTTAAGTAATAACTTCTTTATATCCCGTGGCTTAACGACGCCTGTTATCAGAATAGATGCACCGTATAACACACCCCCTGCACCAACAACAACCGCAAGCCCTATAACCTGAAATAACGTTGTTCCATCAAATATAAAGCCCTGTAAAAGCGCGGCAAGTATATACACGCCCCCGCCCATAAGGCAAGAAGACAGAAGGATTTTGGGCATATTCGTCAAGAACCGTTTATCGAATTTCGCCGTAGGATGGTCACGCAACGCCCGCACATGTAAATAAAACTGTAACCAGCCCGTTAAACCCGTCGCAAGTGCAATCCCGACCACACCTATATATTGGATCAAAACAATGCTCAGCGCGATATTCAGCAAGGTGGCAACAACCGAAATACGCACAGGGGTTTTTGTATCTCCGCGCGCCCAATGCGCCGTTGAAAATACCTTTATCGCAATATAGGCAGGCAAACCAAGCGCATAGGCCATCAAAACATTGGCGGTTATCTGGCTGTCTGCGGCATCAAACGCGCCGCGTTCAAACAAGACACTAACGAGAGATAAAGGGATGATCGCTAAGGCAATCGCCGCGGGCAGAGCCAATAACAAGCAAATCTCCAAGGCGCGATTAAACAAATCCTGCGCGTGTTGCTTATCATCTTCCATCATAGCGCGTGACAACATCGGCAATAATGCCGTCCCCACTGCGATGCCAACCACGCCAAGGGGGAGCTGGTTCAGGCGGTCTGCATAATAGAGGTAGGAAATAGAGCCTGTTTCCAAAAATGACGCTAAAATAAGGTCAGCAAACAAGTTAATGTGAACCACACCCGCGCCTAAAACCGCAGGGCCCATGATTTTCAGCAACTTACGAATGTCTGTATCCATCTTTGGCAAAGCGAATGTAATTTTTATACCTGCGCGTTTGGCACAGCACCATAGAAAACCAAGCTGTAAAAACCCAGCAACCAATACGCCCCATGATAAAGCGTGCCCTATCGTTTCGAAATGGTTGCTTAAGAGCAATGCTGTAATCAAAGAAATGTTAAATAAGACGGGTGCGAAGGCGAACGGTGCAAAGCGGTTCACTGCGTTCAGAACGCCCCCTAAAAGAGCCGATAATGACATTAAGAGAAGATAAGGAAATGTGATGCGAGAAAGCTCAATAGCCAAGGGTGTACGAACCATATAGCCAGCAAACCCGGGCGCAATCGCATGGATCACATAAGGCATCATTATAAGTGCAAGAAGCGTCACCACAGACAATATACTCAGCATCACCATAAAAGCATTACTGGCAAACAGGTCGGCAGTCTCTTTATTTTCGCGCTCTATCGTTTTGGAATAGATTGGAACGAAAGCGATGCTAAATGCACCCTCGGCTGTTACGCGGCGAAAAAAATTGGGTAACTTTAACGCGACAAAGAAAGCATCCCCCGCAGGCCCTGCTCCTAAATAGGCCGCCGTCAGGATATCACGCGCGAATCCAGCGATCCGTGATAATCCCGTCATTCCTGCAACAGTAGCCATAGCTTTCATTAAATTCATGTGATAACTATTATCACCGTTTATAGTGATTTGCATTAACGTTTTAACATTAATACAAATTGTAGAATGCGCTATTATAGAAAGAATAACAGCATGCAAAATCCAGAAAAATCATGGTTCGGAGAAAAACAAGTCTCTCCCGAGGAAAAAACAGAAGGCGTTATCGGTGTCTTCGACAGCGTTGCCGACCAATATGACCTGATGAATGATTTGATGAGTGGTGGCATGCATCGCCTGTGGAAAGACCAACTTATCCGCATGATCCGCCCGCGCAAAACAATTTCAGGACGCCCTACGAATTATCTTGATGTTGCAGGCGGCACCGGTGATATTGCCTTTCGTATCCGCAAGAAAATCGGCGCAGGCGCGAATATCACCTTATGTGACCTGAATGATAACATGCTATCAGTTGGCAGAGATCGCGCCATTGATAAAGGCTGGGTCAATGATTTTGAATGGGTCACAGGCAATGCAGAGGCACTTCCCCTGCCCGATAACAGCGTTGATGTCTATACAATTGCCTTTGGTTTACGCAATGTGACACATATAGATACCGGACTGGGCGAAGCCTATCGTGTTCTCCGTCCGGGCGGGAAATTCTTCTGTCTCGAATTCAGCCATGTACAACCTGCACCACTTGCCAAAGCATATGACCTATTCTCTTATAATGTCATTCCGCGTTTAGGGAAATTAATTGCCAATGATGCAGACAGTTATCAGTACCTGGTTGAAAGCATCCGCAAATTCCCGACGCAAGAACACCTGCAACAACGCATTCAAGATGCCGGTTTCACACGCACAAAATACAACAATATGTCCGCTGGAATCGTTGCAATACATCAAGGAACAAAACGTTAGAAATAAAAACTAAATGTGCATATAAGGGTCATGTATTTTATTTTATTTGACAGACGTTCCTGTTCTGAGGCATCATCCGCGCAATTATAAGGAAATTTATCAATATAAAAATTAAAAAGGGAAGGCTATAAAATGAGCAACTTCACAAAATCTATTCTATATTCAACAACAGTATTGGCCGCTGGTCTTGTTGCAATCTTCGCGATATACAACAACATCACAACTTCGCAAGATGGCACAACAGTTGCAAATATAGCACCTGCCGCAGGGGAAAGCACACTGGGTATCGATTTCGGCGTAGCATTAGATAGTGCAAAAGAAATGGCGCAAGAAGCCTCTGCTAATACTGCCGAAGCGATAAAAAGCACAGCAGTATCCGCAATGGAAACGGCACAAAATGTGACAGCAGGCTCTGCCGAAACACTAAACAACATGGCAACAGCCGCTGGCGAAGCAGTATCAGGAACAGTTGATATGGCCGTTGAAGCCGTTGCAGAAACGGTTGCCCCTGTCGAAGATGCAGCAGATGATGCACAACACGCCGTTGAAGACGCTGCAACCGAGAAAGCAGCAGACATGATTGAGCCAGCCGCAGATGCCGCGACTGACGCCGTCGTTGAAACAGCAACAGACAGTGCCAAAAGCGCAGCTGACATGGCGAAAGATACAGCCAAGGACATGATGGCTCACTAAGCCCTCCCCTCCTAATCACAAGAATATAAAGCCTTGCCATTTGAGCAAGGCTTTTTCTTTGCGCGTTCTTTTTCTTTACAGGACACAATGAAAAACGTAATAATAGCCAATGCTTAAAGACAAAAAAATATTACTCATCATCTCAGGTGGCATCGCCGCCTATAAGACACTTGAACTCATTCGTTTGATTAGAAAAAACAATGGCACGGTTCAATGCATTTTAACCGAAGGTGGTTCACAATTCGTAACCCCGTTAAGCGTATCATCCCTATCAGGCAATCAGGTTTATAGTGATCTATGGTCATTAAACGATGAATCAGACATGGGGCATATTCGCCTCAGTCGGGATAATGACCTTATTGTTGTCGCACCCGCAAGTGCAGATATCATGGCAAAAATGGCACACGGGATGGCAAATGATTTGGCGACAACAACTCTATTGGCTGCAAACAAACCTGTATTGCTTGCACCAGGCATGAACCCCGAAATGTGGGAAAACACGGCTACACAAGTCAACATAACTACATTAAAGGAACGTGGTGTGATGTTCACTGGACCTAACAATGGTGAAATGGCCTGCGGTGAAACCGGATTAGGACGCATGAGTGAGCCAGAAGAAATATTCACTGCCATCACTGATTTTTTTTTTGAAAAGCCACTAAAGGGCTACACCGCCCTTGTCACCAGTGGGCCCACTTATGAACCACTAGACCCTGTTCGGTTTCTGGGCAATCGTTCATCGGGGAAACAAGGTTATGCGATTGCAACAGCACTCCGCAATGCGGGCGCAAATGTTACATTAATCACTGGTCCAACAAACTTGCCTGACCCACAAGGCATGACAATCACAAACATCCAAACCGCCAATGATATGTTAAAGGCTTGCACCAACACATTGCCCGTGAATATTGCAATATGCGCCGCCGCCGTCAGTGATTGGTGCGTCGATGCACCAAGCGCACAAAAAATCAAGAAAACAGATGACAATAACATTCCCAAACTGCGCCTAAAACAAACACCGGATATCCTAAAGATGATATCAGCGCACCCAAAAAACCGACCTGAATTGGTCATTGGCTTCGCCGCAGAAACACAAAACCTTGAAAAAAATGCAAAGGCGAAGCTAAAGAAAAAAGGATGTGACTGGATTATTGCAAATGAAGTGGGAATAGATGAAAATGGCATCGAAAAGACTTTCGGTTCAGATGAAAATCAAATATATTTCATTACTCAAGATCAAAATGAAAAATGGAACCGCGCCAGCAAAGATGCTATCGCCCAAAAACTAGTACAACAAATAATCAATTATATGGATAAGAACAATGGATCATAAGACAACAATTAATAAAGATGACATTGAAGTTGAACTACTGCCCCTTAGCCATGCTGTCGGTCTAAAGTTACCGACATATGCAACGACACAGTCCGCAGGTATGGACTTAACCGCCGCACTGGATGAAGCGTTAGAACTGGATTCAGGCGATCGCGCGCTTATACCGACTGGTCTATCCATTGCTCTGCCCCAAGGGTTTGAGGCGCAAATACGTCCGCGCTCTGGTCTTGCGATAAACCATGGGGTCACCGTTTTGAACAGCCCTGGGACAATTGACGCCGATTACCGCGGTGAAATAAAGGTCATTCTAATTAACCACGGAAAAGAACCGTTCACGATTCAACGTGGCATGCGTATCGCCCAAATGGTTGTGGAGCGTTATACTCACGTGAACTGGAAAACTGTCAGCGAACTAAGCGATGAGACAGAACGCGGTGAAGGTGGTTTTGGCTCAACAGGAAAAGAGTAATGTTTCAATGGCACAGGCTGCTAAAAAGACTGAAAATGGTTTAGCTACCCCCTCCTCCATAACGGTTGAGGAGAGAATGGGTGAATATCTGGCACAGGGTCATACGCCAATGATGGCGCAATATCATGTTTTGAAATCCGACCACCCTAATTGCCTACTTTTCTATCGTATGGGTGATTTTTATGAGCTGTTCTATGATGATGCCGTCAAAGCCTCAGAAATACTGAACATCACCCTGACGCAACGCGGCAAGGCACAAGGCAATGGCATCCCGATGTGCGGTGTGCCGTTTCATGCTTATGAACCATATTTGGCAAAATTAATCCGCGCAGGATGCAAAGTCGCCATCTGTGAGCAAACCGAAACCCCTGACCAAGCCAAAGCCCGCGCAAAACGCGAAGGCAGAAGCACATCAAAGACCCTCGTTAATCGTGAGGCCGTCAGAATTGTTACCCAAGGTACATTGACCGAGGATAACTTGCTGGACGCGCGTCAGAATAACTATCTCTGCGCTTTATCAGAGGCAACAGGTGAATGCGGCGTTGCGTGGCTGGAGCTATCCACTGGTGCGTTTATGGTGCAAACAACGCCCGTTGCACATCTGCGCGCGGTATTAGAACGCATTGACCCCAGTGAAATTCTGCTCTCTGACAAGATGGTCGAGAAATATCACGAAATTCTGGTTTTATCCGAACATAAACTCAGCCCACAACCCACATCGTTGTTTAACAGTGATAATGCGGCGCAACATTTAAAGGGATTTTTCAATGTTGATACGCTAGAGAGCTTCGGGAATTTTAACCGTGCAGAGATATCCGCAGCAGGGTCTTTAATTGATTACGTTCTACGTACGCAAAAAGGCAAAATCCCGCATATCAGTCATCCAGAAAAAATGACATCCGACTCAGTGATGGAAATTGATGCAGCAACACGCAAGAGCCTTGAGTTAATCCGTACATTATCGGGCGAGCGTAAAGGCAGCCTATTAGAGACGATAGACCGCACAATAACAGGTTCTGGTGCGCGAATGTTGCAATCTTGTATTTCTGCACCACTGGCCAATATAGAGAAAATAAACCGTCGACTTGACCGCGTAGAATGCTTCGTTAATGATGCAGATATACGCAGCATTATTCGCGACTTCTTGCGTGGATGCCCTGATATGGCGCGAGCGCTCTCTCGGATAAGTGTTGACCGTGGAGGGCCCAAAGATTTATGCATGATCCGTGACGGGCTTGCACAAAGCGAAATCATCCGCGCAGAGATTCAGGACGGCAATATAACGCGCAGCATTTTCGAAGACCTCCTGAAACATTTGCAACAAAACCCTGTTTTATCAGATTTACAAGACCAATTAAAACAAGCCTTAGAAGACAACCCACCTGCACTGGCCAGAGATGGTGGGTTTATCCGCACAGGGTACTCCGCAAAGCTGGATGATCTACGTTTGTTGCGTGACAAAAGCCGTCAACTGATTGCAGCATTACAAGGTAAATACCAAAAAGACGCTGGCGTAACTGCGTTAAAAATAAAGTTCAACAACGTGCTTGGCTATTTCATTGAAGTATCGGCAAAGCATGGTGATAAGCTGATGTTAAAGGCTGGTGAGAACGACAATAACGCGCAGCAAAACAATCACTTTGTGCATCGTCAAACCCTTGCCAATGTCGTGCGTTTTACAACAGTAGAACTTTCAGAGCTGGAGCGTGATATATCCTCCGCGGCGGAGAAAATCATTGCAATAGAAAATGATATTTTTGCAAAAATGGTGCAACGTGCCACCAACCTTTCCGAAGAAATTTGCACAATAGCCCGCACAATTGCGGCGATTGATGTTTCTGCTGCACTGGCTGAGCTTGCACAAAATATGAATTACGTGCGCCCGAAGATAGATCAATCACTAAATTTTGATATTATAGAGGGACGACACCCTGTTGTTGAAACGGTGCTGCAAAAGCAAAGTGTAGCATTCATCCCTAATCACTGTAATTTGAACCCAGAACAGAAACTATGGTTGCTTACGGGGCCGAACATGGCGGGTAAGTCAACATTCCTTCGTCAGAATGCTTTGATCGCCATTATGGCACAGGCAGGATCATTTGTGCCTGCCACCTCCGCGCATATTGGCGTCATTGACAAATGCTTCAGTCGCGTTGGTGCGTCAGATGATTTGGCGCGCGGGCAATCAACATTCATGGTCGAAATGGTGGAAACCGCATCAATATTAAACCAATCCACCGAACGATCTTTGGTCATTTTGGATGAAATCGGACGCGGTACGGCGACCTATGATGGTCTATCCATTGCATGGGCATGCGTTGAATATCTGCATAACAAGAACAAATGCCGATCCCTGTTCGCTACACATTACCATGAGCTAACCACGTTAGAAGAAACGCTCAATACGTTGTCGTGTCATACGGTACAGGTCAAAGAATGGGAGGACGAGATCATATTCATGCATAAAGTCATAAAAGGCAGTGCAGATCGATCTTACGGTATTCATGTCGCGCAACTGGCGGGTATCCCCTCGGCAGTTATTTCGCGCTCCACTACGATATTAGAGCTGTTGCAATCGGATAAACGCAAAAACACACCGCAAGATATTATGAATGAACTGCCCTTATTTGATGTCATTTTGGCAAAAGAGACGCAAGTTCATGAACCATCTGTACTGGAACAGCAGCTTACCGATATTGACCCTGACGCACTAAGCCCCCGCGATGCATTAGAGGTTCTTTACGCGTTGAAAAACACTTTAAAGACCGATTAAAATTATAAGCATATTTACTTACACCCCATAATATTTTAAGACAGAGACATGAGCAAAACAAACACACCAATCGAAATAGACGCCGTTATTATCGGTGCAGGACCTTGTGGTCTGTTTACCGTATTTGAAATGGGGCTTCTGGATATGAAGTGCCATTTGATTGATATTCTTGATCGCCCTGGCGGACAATGCGCGGAGCTGTATCCTGAAAAACCGATCTTTGATATTCCCGCCTACCCCAGTATTTCGGGTCAGGATCTAACGGATCGTCTCATGGAACAAATTAAACCGTTTTCGCCTGTTTTCCATTTTCAGGAAATGGCCGAGGGATTAGAGAAACTGGATAATGGACGCTGGCGTTTAACCACTGATGTTGGCACAGTTTTCGATGCCACATGCATCATCATTGCCGCAGGTGGCGGCAGCTTTGTCCCCAAGAAGCCCCCTATTCCAGGTATAGAAGAATTTGAAGGCACTTCTGTGTTTTATGCGGTGCGTAAAATGGATCAATTCAAGGGCAAGAAAATCATTATTGCTGGTGGTGGTGACTCCGCTCTGGATTGGAGCCTGAACCTGCAACCCATCGCAGACAGCCTCAGCCTTGTTCACAGACGCGATGCATTCCGCGCGGCACCTGACAGTGTTTCAAAGATGCGTAAGATGGTTGATGATGGCGCAATGAACTTCCACATGGGTCAGATCAAAAAACTGATTGGCGCGAATGGCCAGCTACAAGCCGTTGAAATTCTGGATGCAGATAAACAGATGCAAACATTTGAATGTGACACATTGTTGCCCTTCTTTGGCTTAACCATGAAATTGGGGCCAATTGCAGAATTTGGCCTTAATCTTGATAAGAACGTTATTCCTGTTGATACAGAAAAATTCGAAACATCGCAGGCGGGGATTTTCGCGGTTGGTGACATCAACACCTATCCGGGAAAATTAAAGCTGATCCTATCAGGTTTTCACGAAGCCGCCCTGATGGCGCGCCAAGCATTCAAATATTGCCGCCCAGATGCAAAATTACGCTTTGAATACACAACATCCAGCTCTTCATTGCAGGATAAACTGGGCGTAAATGACTAAGCCATAGTGGGCTTGCATTGACTTTGTGGGTATTTTTTCCTATAATGCTCTTGCATACGGGAAAGCTGCGCTTATGTCACAAATAAAAGAAAATCCCAAAGGCTAGCTTAAAAAAATTCTACGAACAAACTATTAAGAATAAAGGCATTCCCCCAATAAGCTTGTCACCATCATAACGAACAACCAGCCCACTAGAAGAACTTAATTCGCCCATCATTTAAGTGTTTTCAATCCCGTCAAACAGAACGCTAGACATATAACGCTCGGCAAAGGATGGAATGATAACAACAATTTTCTTGCCCTTATTTTCAGGCATTTTAGCAACTTCACGTGCGCCTGCGAAGGCTGCACCAGATGAAATACCACAGGGAATACCTTCCAAACGTGCCATTTCACGGGCGGTCTCGATGGCGGTATCACTGCTGATTTGTACAATACCATCTATAAGGTCAGTGTCCAAAACAGATGGAATAAAGCCTGCGCCAATACCTTGTATTTTATGCGGACCACCCTGCCCACCTGAAAGTACTGGACTTTCCGTTGGCTCAACCGCATAGGCTTTGAACCCCTCTTTACGGGATTTTAGAACTTGTGACACACCTGTCAAAGTACCGCCAGTACCAACACCAGAGACTAAGATATCAGCCTGACCATCTGTGTCATGCCAGATTTCTTCTGCCGTTGTTTCACTGTGAATTTGTGGGTTTGCAGGATTTTCAAACTGACCAAGAGCAAAGCCATTTTCATGCTCTAATAACAGCTCTTCCGCACGGGAGATTGCCCCGTTCATCCCCTTTTCTTTCGGGGTTAGAACCAATTCCGCACCATAGAGATATAACATTTTGCGGCGTTCCAACGACATGCTTTCAGGCATAGTCAGGATCAAGCGATAGCCTTTATAAGCCGCAACAAATGCCAGAGCAATACCAGTATTACCCGATGTTGGCTCAATCAGAACTGTTTTATCAGGATGAATTTTACCAGCGCGCTCTGCGGCTTCGATCATTGCAAAGCCTATGCGATCCTTGACCGAGGCAATAGGGTTAAAAAATTCCAACTTGGCAAGAATTTCGGCCTCAAGGTTATATTTATCCATAAATTTGGACACACGAACCAAAGGCGTTGCGCCAATCGTATCCAGAATATTATCATAAACGCGACCACGTACTTCTACATTGGGCATAAGGGCGTCTTCACCATGCTTAATTGTTTTAAAACTCATCAATATTCTCCTTTTAATGTCGGTAAATTAAATTTAGAAACTAAAAATATTACAAAATTAATCGCCCTCACCGGGTTCACTACTAAAGTCGGATTCAAGTTTACCTTGCTTATCCTTCATTTCTTCTGCTTCAGGCAGCGGATCTTTTTTAAGCGTTATATTCGGCCATTCATCTGAATATTTCTGATTAAACTCAACCCAGTCATCGGCCTTTTCGTCCGTGTCAGGTAAGATCGCCTCAATAGGGCATTCAGGTTCACACACGCCGCAATCGATACACTCCTCAGGGTTAATGACAAGCATGTTTTCTCCCTCATAGAAACAATCTACGGGGCAAACTTCAACACAATCAGTGTATTTACAACGGATACATGAATCTATAACGACAAATGTCATTTGAATTTACTCTTCTTTATAGTCTTAAATTTATGGTCTTAAATCGTAGGCTACATTAATTCGCCCCGATTCATAAGGCAAGCCGCTTTTATCGGAAAATATGCAGCGGAATACATAATCTATATGCTTAGAAAATATCTTCAAGTAGAATGCGGTCCATGAAACATCAGATTCGCTATTTTTACTTACTCGCTGTTACAAGCACTTTCCTTAGCGGGTGTGGCGCAAATAAACATCAGCAGACGTCACTTTTGCCACTTATTATTAAACCGACGGAGCGCGTGGCTTTGGATAATCGATATGTCATTGCTGCGGTTCAGGATTACCTGAAACAAAAACACGCCCCACCCTTTTCACAATATGATTTTATGCGTGTGGATTTGGATAAAGATGGATGGCAAGACGCATTGATTTACATCACGACACCCTACGGAAAATGGTGTGATATAAACGGATGCACCTTGCTTGTTCTTCAGGCAAAAGAAGATAAATTCATACCTGCGGGGGAGATTTTTTCCCTTCGTTCTCCCTTTTATATCAGCGATACACTCAGTGAGGGATGGCGAAATATTATCGTACGCGTATCAGGACGAACAGAAAAAGCAAAGAATGTGGTTTTACGATTTGATGGCACAGAATACCATGGAAACGTCGCAACATTACCCGCAGAAAGAACAATGCTGCACCCTGTTTATGCGCGTGCATTCCCCTAAAACACAAGAAAAATCGAAAACTATTTTTTGCCTAAAATGCGACGGAAAAATGCGCCAATCAAACTGACTTGATTATTTTGTAGGGTCGCATCCTGCGTGACATAAGGGGTATCTTCTTCTAATTCCAAAGAAACGCTGCCTACAAGTTCGTCGAAATCAATGTCCTCAAAATGGCTCTGAAGCAATTTTATCATAACACTTTGTTCTTGTGCGCCAAAGTCGCCATCAACCCAGACAAGATCACGCGCAAATCCAAAAAATTCTTTGCGGTCATTTGGATCGCTTACACCACGGAACATATCCTCAACGTTTTTAGGATTTATAATATCATCCTTTAAGAGTGTGGTTTGCTCATCCGAGAAATTTATATCCTCAAGGATATGCGCCATAAACTCTATTTCCTCGTCTGTGACGATATTATCTGCATGTGCCACAGAGAACAGAGTACGCCACATATAAAAACGGCTCTCGCTTACTTCATTTTCAAGATTATCGTCATCGACCATAGCTAAAGCCATTCCCTAATTAATATCCACTACACTATTGGAACATATTTTTGAACATTATTAAAGTAATCTGGTTAAATTACACGCAAAAAATCAGCAGTCAAAACATTTGGATTGCCCTTACGCTGCCTTTTTGCTAGAGATTTACCCATGAAAAAAGAAACTCTACATATTATTGGCGCGGGATTGGCAGGCAGCGAAGCAGCATGGCAAGCCGCAAATATGGATGTTCAAGTCGTGCTTCACGAAATGCGCCCTGTGGTTAAGACTGCCGCGCATCAAACTGATAACTGCGCGGAGCTTGTATGCTCTAACTCCTTTCGATCTGACGATCAGGAACATAACGCCGTGGGCTTAATTCACGCGGAAATGCGCCGTTTGGACTCCCTTATCATGCGTGAGGGGGATAGCACAGCCGTTCCTGCGGGCGGTGCATTGGCGGTGGATCGTTATTTGTTCTCTCAAGGGGTCACTAAATCACTGGAAGACCACCCCAATATCACGATAGAGCGCGCGGAAATAGATGGATTACCACCGAAGGAATGGGAACACGTCATCATTGCGACAGGGCCATTAACATCAACGCCCCTTGCAGAAGCGGTTCAAAAGCTCACGGGTGAAGATGCGCTGGCTTTCTTTGACGCACTTGCACCTATCGTGCATACAGACAGCATCAATATGGATGTTGCATGGTTTCAGTCACGCTATGATAAGGTTGGCCCCGCTGGAACAGGAAAAGATTACCTGAACTGCCCCATGAATAAGGAACAGTATGATGCGTTTATCGAGGCTCTGGTTACTGCGGAATACGGTGATTTTAAGCAATGGGAAAAAGACACACCCTACTTCGAAGGATGTATGCCGATTGAAGTCATGGCGGCGCGCGGTATCGAAACGCTGCGTTTTGGTCCGATGAAACCTGTGGGCTTAACAAATCCAAACTCGGAGGAAAAGCCTTATGCCGTGGTTCAATTGCGTCAGGATAATAAGCTCGGTACGCTCTATAACATCGTAGGCTTTCAGACCAAAATGAAATATGGGGAGCAAATACGGGTCTTTAAAGCCATCCCTGGCTTAGAAAATGCTGAGTTTGCGCGCTTGGGCGGCATGCATCGTAACACCTTCATCAATTCACCTAAGTTACTTGATGAGACTTTACGTCTAAAGGTTCAACCACGCATTCGCTTTGCTGGACAAATCACAGGATGTGAAGGCTATATTGAGAGTGCCTCTGTTGGTTTAATGGCAGGACGTTTTGCGGCATCAGAAATATTAGGGCTGGAGATAACATCACCCCCTAAAACGACATCAATGGGCGCATTGCTTAATCATGTAACAGGCGGCGCGAATGCCGATACATTCCAGCCAATGAACATTAATTTCGGTCTGTTCCCTTTACCACCTGATGAATTGTTGCGCCCGAAACAAGAAAATGGGCGCCGCAGAAAACTGAAAGGTAAAGACCGTAAAAAGGTTTACACAGACTTGGCGCGCCGTGATTTTAATGCATGGTTAAATGAGAAACGAGATGCAGCATAATAGCTTTAGCAAGACATTACTTTTACATTTGAGTATAATATTATTAATAACATCTTGCACAACAAACCAGAAAGTATCGAGCGATATGGTTACTCCGCATCAAAAAAACAAAGAACTCATCGTTTTGCTGCATGGAATATTACGCAGCAAAATGGACATGATCCTTTTAGAAAAGTTCTTCGAGAAAAATGACTACGCTGTTTTAAACATTCTCTACCCCTCACGAAAATTCGAACTTGAAGAGCTGAGAGATTTTGTGCATGACAAGATTATCAACTGCCCTGACTATCATGATAATACGACACTTAATTTTGTAACGCATTCTATGGGCGGTCTGATTACCCGCTATTATATTGCAAAATACACGCCGAAGAATATGGGGAAAGTGGTTATGTTAGGGCCACCAAACACAGGCAGCGAGCTTGCGGATTGGCTGCATGATACAAAAATTATTGCCCCAATTTTCAGGACGATTTTTGGCCCTGCCAGCGATCAATTAACCACTGATTACGAACATATCGATGGCGATATAACCTATCCCCTTGGTGTGATTGCGGGAAACATGTCGGTTAACCCATTATCACCATGGCTATTAGAGGGGGAGCATGACGGCATCGTCCCCGTTGAGCGCACAAAAATTGACGGCATGGCAGATCATATTACTATGCCTGCCACACACAGTTTTATGATGTTCAACGGTGATGTAATGACGCAGGCTCTGCATTTTTTAAAGCACAATAAATTCGATCATGATGCAAATAAAACGCCCTAAACCAAGTCAATCGGAATACCTGGTTGATTTTTGGATATGCGAACAGACAATGATGATTTGATTGAAAGAACATGTGGCGCGTTGCTTAATTCTTTTCTAAAAATATTGTGATAAGCATCCCAGTCTTTCGCAACAATTTTTAGGATGAAATCAACTTCACCAGCCAACATGTGGCACTCCCTAATCACTGGTATCTTCGCAATATATTTTTCAAATTCTGCGAGATCATTTTCCACTTGGCTTTTCAGTTTTACCATCGCAAAGACCGTCACACCATAGCCCATCGTATTAGGATTAATCCGCGCGTTATAACCCTTAATATGCCCCGCATTTTCCAACGCACGAACACGACGCAAACAAGGTGGCGCGGACATACCAACAGATTTCGCCAACGCAACATTTGTCACACGTCCCTCATCTTGAAGTCTCTTTAAAATGTTTATGTCAATTTTATCAAGACGGGATTTTTTCATTATTGTTAATGTCCTTTGAATAAATCAGCCACTTGTCAGGTCGCTTATAATGATGATAGAGCTGTATAAGATTACAGCATAAAATAAGCAAGCACTTTTGAAACAAAATTACGCAGATGCATAAAATAACGCACAAACGCTATAAAATTTCCTGTTGGATTATAACCGAAGGGATAGCTGGCACTGAAAACCAGTGTATCGGCGTCACAAATGCTTTGGGGCTAGAACCAGACATAAAACGCATTACCCTCAACGAACCATGGAAAAGCCTATCTCCCTATTTAGGGTTAGAACAAAAATGGAGCTTTAACCCTGCTCTTGCGCCACCATGGCCTAACCTTCTTATCACCAGTGGGCGCAAAAGCATCGCGGTGGCGCGCTATATTAAAAAAATGAGCCGGCAAAAAACCATTTTGGTTCATATTCAAGACCCGAGAGTTTCTGCAAATAAGTTTGATTTAGTTGCCGTGCCAGAGCATGATCCTTTACGCGGAAATAATGTTATCGTCACCAAAGGCAGCCCGAACAAAATCACACCCAAGGGCATCAATAATGCCAAGGCTGATTTCCCTGCACTTGGGTCTTTGAGGTCACCGCGCATTGCCGTTTTGATTGGTGGCACAAGCAAAGCCTATAGAATGACCCGCTCCATCACGGAGAAACTGGCTAATAATTTAAGCCACTTGAATGAGAGCTTGAATGCGTCACTCATGATTACTTGCTCTCGCAGAACTGGTGCAGAGAACCAAGCCATTCTTGAGACACACCTTAAAAATGATGCGAATTACTTCTGGGATGGACAAGGAAAGAACCCCTATCTGGCTATGCTTGGCCACGCCGACTATATCCTTGTGAGCGCCGATAGCGCCTCTATGATTTCAGAGAGTTGCACCACGGGAAAGCCCGTTTACATGATTGACCTTAAAGGTGGCTCAAAACGCATCTCCACATTTCATAACAACATCATGCGTCACGGCGCACTAAAACCATTTAACGGCACATTAAAATCATTTTCCTATGAGCCGCTTAATGATGCTGAAATGGTTGCAAAAGAAATTAAAAAACGCTTTGGGACTTTACTCGGCCTAACGAATAGTTAGAATGCTCCCACACACAAATCTAAGGTATAA
The DNA here is from genome assembly GCA_002401965.1 of Alphaproteobacteria bacterium. GTDB lineage: Bacteria > Pseudomonadota > Alphaproteobacteria > Micavibrionales > Micavibrionaceae > UBA1672. Next base: position 58,740 of record NVUR01000002.1, on the reverse strand, counting down.
AGCAATGACACAAACGCACCACACAAAGGTTCTTATTATCGGGTCAGGCCCCGCCGGATACACCGCCGCGATATATGCCGCACGCGCCAATCTTGAACCGATTTTGGTCACGGGAATGGAGCCAGGTGGGCAACTTATGATTACCACCGAAGTTGAAAATTACCCCGGTTTTGCGGATGTCATTCAAGGACCTTGGTTGATGGAGCAAATGAAGGCACAGGCGGAGCATGTCGGCACGAACCTGATTACCGACTATATTACCGAGGTTGATTTTTCTTCCCGCCCCTACAAAGCCATCGGCGATTCAGGAACGATTTATACTGGTGACACAGTGATTATTGCGACAGGCGCAAAAGCACGTTGGCTAGGCCTGCCTTCTGAAAAAGAGTTTCAAGGTAAAGGCGTATCGGCCTGCGCCACCTGTGACGGCTTCTTCTTTCGTGGCAAAGAGGTCGCGATTATCGGCGGTGGGAATACAGCCGTGGAAGAAGCACTATTCCTAACCAATTTCTGCTCTAAAGTGACCCTGATCCATCGACGCGATTCACTGCGCGCCGAGAAGATCCTACAAAAACGTTTCTTCGGTAATGATAAAATTGAAACGCTTTGGGATCATACGGTTGAAGAAATACTTGGCGATGAGACTGGCATGACGGGACTGCGTATTAAAAGCACCAAAACCGGAGAGATTAGCGATATTCAAAAAGATGGCGCCTTTATTGCGATTGGTCATGACCCAGCAACGGAGCTGTTCAAAGATGTACTTGAAATGGATGAGGATAACTATCTGATTACGGCAAGCGATTCAACGGCAACATCCATTCATGGTGTTTACGCCGCAGGTGATGTCACCGACCACACTTACCGCCAAGCCGTTACTGCCGCAGGTATGGGGTGCATGGCGGCACTGGAGGCGGATCGTTTTCTTGCTGCAAGTGAAGTGCCTAAAAGCGCAGAAAAGATTCATGCGGCTGAATAACATTTTGATGAAAAAGATAAACTAGTCATGCAGGGGGATTGTGATGGACTGGGACAAATTAAGAGTTTTTAAAGCTGTCGCCGAAGCGGGCAGCTTCACCCATGCGGGTGATGAACTGAACCTCAGCCAATCCGCAATTTCACGGCAAATCAGCTCTCTGGAAAGCAGTCTTGGCCTGCCCCTGTTTCATCGTCATGCCCGCGGGTTAATCCTGACGGAGCAAGGTGATATGTTGCTTCAAACAACCAATGATGTTTTCAATCGCCTGCAACAAGTTGAAGCACGACTTTCTGATTCACGCATGCTACCAGAGGGTTCACTGACCATTACAACGGTGGAGTTTATTGCATCAACGTGGCTTGCACCACAAATCGGCAAATTCCACCAAGAATTCCCCGGAATCCAAGTGACGATGTTGCTGGATGACCGTGTCTTTGATTTGGGAAAAAGAGAGGCCGATGTTGCACTGCGTCTACAGCCTGCAAATAACAGCGACTTAATTGAAAAACATATTACGACAATTAATTTTGCGCTTTGCACCTCTAAACACTATCTCGAAAGACATGGTAGACCAAAGACACTGGAAGACCTTAAAAACCACGTCATGATTGCCTACCCACCCAATACACGAACGCCATTTTTAAAGCCGAACTGGACATTTAATCGCTTTAATATTGAGGTTAAGGGTAATCCAAAAATTTTACTTATTAACTCAATGCACGCACGCTATGCTGCGGTGAAAAGCGGTACTGGCATTACGGCGCTTCCCCGCTATATCATTCATCAAGATGATGATTTGGAAGTTCTCTTCCCTGATCTTGATATTCCAAGTGTGGATTTGTATTTTGTTTATCCGCAGGAACGGCGTAATTCCAAACGAATTTCCGTCCTAAAAGATTTCCTGTTTGAACACATCAAAAATCACAGCATCTAACACCACAACCAGCTGAGCCATAAAAGGCAAAAACAAAATTCACATACCGGATCAACCACAGTCATGCAAACAGCGCATAACTGGATTGCGATAATCGCGTTTGTGACATTTCTCTAATATACGTACACTCGTGACTGTAATTGCAAAATTACATTCAAGGATCTTCTTAGTGAAGATACTTGCGTCTCCCAAGACGTTAAATCTCCCTGTTCAACTCGCCGAGCCCTTTGGGTTCGGTTTTTTTCTTTTATGGAATTATTCTCGTTTCGTTTACACATTCTACTCCACAGAGAATCGCTTCCCCGCAGAATAGAAATTTTAAGCTATAAATTATGACAGAGCGGCACACGCACGTTGAATTCTGGCGCAGGCTTCAGTCAAGTTCTCTGTGCTTGTCGCATAAGAAATACGGAAATACGGTGACAAGCCAAACGCCGCCCCCTGTACACAAGCAACCCCTTCACTTTCCAGCAAATACGTCACAAAATCTTCATCAGACTCAATCACTTTACCATCCGGTGTTTTCTTACCAATCAAGCCAGCGCAGGATGGATACACATAAAATGCACCTTCAGGCTTCAAACATTCCAGACCTTCTGCTGCATTCAGTAAATCAACAACCATATTACGGCGTTCCTTAAAGACCTCATTACGCTCCGCTAAGAAGGACTGATCCCCCTCAAGTGCCGCTAACGCTGCGGCTTGCGATATAGAAGATGGATTTGAGGTGCTTTGACTTTGAATTTTAGACATCGCCTTAATCAACTCTTTCGGCCCGCCCGCATAACCAATACGCCATCCTGTCATCGCATAGGATTTAGACACACCGTTACAAGTCAATGTACGATCATAAAGGCTTGGCTCTACTTGCGCGGGCGTGGAGAATTCAAAACCGTCATAAACAAGATGCTCATACATATCATCGGTCATGATATATACATGTGGGTGCTTCACCAAAACATCGGTCAGATCTTTCAGTTCCGCGCGTGTATATGCGCCACCCGTTGGGTTTGAAGGTGAGTTAAAAATTAACCATTTGGTTTTTGGTGTAATTGCGGCCTCTAATGCCTCGGCGGTTAATTTGAAATTATTCTCTGGCTTACATTCTATTGTGACAGGTGTTCCCTCCGCCAACAGAACCATATCAGGATATGACACCCAATAAGGCGCAGGAATAAGAACTTCATCACCTGGGTTCACAGACGCCATCAACGCATTATAAAGCACTTGCTTTCCACCTGTTCCAACAGTGATTTGATCGCGCGCATAATCAAGGTCATTGTCACGCTTGAACTTTGCGATAATTGCATCTTTTAAAGCAGGTGTCCCATCAACAGCCGTATATTTGGTTTCGCCTGCCGCAATAGCTTTGCATGCCGCATCTTTTACGAAGTCAGGTGTGTCAAAATCAGGTTCACCTGCACCAAGACCAATTATATCGCGCCCTGCGGCTTTAAGCTCCTTCGCCTTATTCGTCACAGCGATCGTAGGGGATGGTTTAATACGGCTCAAACGGTTGGCGACAATGGACATAGCTCTAGCTCCTGACGAGTTTATATCAAAACGATGTGTTTCGAAAAATTTTGCGAATTATATCGCCATCTAAATCCTTTATAGAGCTAAAATCAACCCCTTCTTTTTCAAACCATAACTTTAAGGGTGAAAGGATTGGGTTTTCCAAAGCATCCTTAATGTAGTTTTGCAAACGATTGATATGAACGAGATAAGAATCGCGCCCCTGCTCCGCCGATAGCTTAATGAATAAGCCAAGTACGCGGCAATGGAACTGCGTCCCCAACACGCGATACCAATCAAGAAATGTGAATTTTTCCTGTGCGCTCATTCCCGCGCAATAACGATCAATCATCGCCACGCGCAGGTCTTGCGGCACATCAATGCGCGCATCCTCCAACAAATTCACAAGATCATAAGGTAATGACCCATGCAATGCGTCTTGATAATCAATCAACCCACAACGCTTTAGACCGCCCTCATACGTAACATAGATCATATTTTCAAGATGAAAGTCCCCATGCACAAAACCTTGCGGACATAGGGGCAAAGCAGATTCAATTTCATCCCACATAGATAAATAAGATTGCAAGGTTTGCTCACTGGTGTGTTCTTTACGCAACAGAGTCATGTAATAATCCACGATTTGTCTGCGGTTTTCATGGGTGCGGCTGTCTTTATATAGGGGCAGCCCATCAGGTAGATTTCCCGATTGCCCCAGAGTTTTCAACACATCCGTAGCCAGAATATACAGCTCCGCCCGACCAACAGAACAATCCCGCAGACATGCGCCAAAGGATTGTGCGCCTAAATCCTCAAACAAAGCGTAGCATTGCTGCTCGTCTTTCTCATACAAGGTGGGGGCTTTAACCCCCTGCTGATCCAGCCATGCGCCGAGGCGAATAAAGCACAGCATTTCTTCACGGTGCGGCGCACTGGCATCAGGATAGAGCATCAGGATAAAATCGCGATCATCTTTACGTCCGCGAAAATACTCACGCGGCGAAACATCACGCGGCAAAGGCTTTAATACATCCACACCAATTTCACGTGCGAGAGAATCCTTATCTACCACAATCAATACTCATTATTTCTTATCTGAAGGCTTGAAAATTTGTGACTTAGAAGCCATTTGATGGATTGCATTAATATGTTGTTTGGACGCAACTTTGCGCTTTGCGCCCATGCCTTCCTGCCCGAACGTTTCCGCGTCACTGGCGGCGACGGCGCGTAACAGCTCCATCCCGAAATTATCAACCTTGTTTTTGGCGGGCTCTTTAGGGTGTCTTTTTTCCATCTCTGCCCTGCCTGATGCCACGCGCTCCACTTGATAGGCCACAATCCCGTCCAAATGCGGATGCGCCAAAGCGCGCATTAACGCGGCGTCTGTTTGCGCCATGCTCACGATGTGCTGGCGCGCAAGGGCAACATTACCACCATGCGCCGTTAAGGCTTCTCTAATCTTGCTTTCAGCATATTCTTTGGTCATGTAAAGATGCTCCCGCGCGAATCTATTCAGACAATAAGTGTGCCATATCTTTACAATAATTCATAGGTTTAGCCACAGGCTATCCAGATAGTCCTGCCAATTCTTTCATCAGGTTTTGAATACCCTTCACGCGTTGCGCGGTTTTTGGCCATGCACGGATGGCGGATATTTTCTGGTCGGGACGGATTTTGACGCTGCCTGCTTTGGTTACGATCCAGCCCATAAGACCATCAACATTTGGCGGCACGTTCTTATGAAATGCAATCGTTGCGCCCTTTGGCCCTGCATCAACATGCGAAACCCCTGCCTTTTTACACAGCTGTTTAATCGCGAGGATATCGAGCAGGTTTTCGACCTCCTCCGGTAAATCACCAAAGCGATCAATCATCTCGGCAGCGAAGCCTTCTATTTCCTCTTTCTCAACCAAATCATTGAGGCGGCGATAAAGGCTCATCCGCACGCCTAAATCCTCAACATAGCTTTCAGGAATAAGAACAGATGCACCCAGATTAATCTGCGGTGACCATTGTTCTTCGGGCATATCTTCGATTTCTGTGACACCTGCGCGCGCAGCGGCAACGGCTTCTTCCAGCATTTGCTGGTACAGTTCCACCCCGATCTCACGAATATGACCCGATTGTGCATCGCCCAGCAAATTCCCTGCGCCGCGAATATCCATATCATGAGAGGCAAGTTGAAAGCCGGAGCCTAGCGTATCCAGCGTTTCCATCACCTCAAGGCGTTTTTGCGCTTGATCGTTCAGCTTCACATTCGGCTTATAAGTCAGGTATGCATAGGCACGCACTTTTGATCGCCCTATCCGCCCGCGAATCTGGTAAAGCTGCGACAAGCCGAACATATCGGCGCGATGAATAATCATCGTATTAGCCGTTGGAATATCAATACCGCTTTCGATAATATTGGTGGCGAGCAGCACATCATATTGCCCGTCATAAAAGGCGGTCATACGATCTTCCAATTCAGTCGGCGTCATCTGGCCATGGGCATCAATTAATTTTATTTCAGGTACAATGTCTTTAAGCATATCAGAGACCTCTTTCAGGTCTTTAATACGCGGAACAACGTAAAAACTCTGCCCGCCACGATAATGTTCACGCAACAAAGCATCACGGATAACCATTGTATCCACCGGCATCACAAACGTGCGAATTGCAAGGCGATCAACGGGCGGTGTGGTAATCAGGCTCATTTCCTTCACACCTGTCAAAGACATTTGCAGGGTACGTGGGATTGGCGTTGCGGTTAGGGTGAGGACATGGATGTTGCTTTTAAGTTCTTTGAGCTTTTCCTTTTGCTTCACGCCGAATTTCTGTTCTTCATCGACGACCAATAAACCAAGGTTATCAAACTTCATCGTACTAGCGAACAAAGCGTGCGTTCCGATAACTATTTGAACGGAACCATCAGCCAGCCCCTCTTTCGTGCGCTTGGCATCCTTTGCCGAAACCATGCGGGAGAGCTGCTCGATACGAATGCCCATGCCCGCAAAACGCTGCTGGAAATTGTTGTAATGCTGACGCGCCAGCAACGTTGTCGGCACCACAATCGCCACCTGCACCCCCGACATTGCCGCGACATAGGCCGCACGCAACGCAATTTCAGTTTTACCAAAACCAACATCACCGCAGACCAGATGATCCATCGGATAATCCCCTGCCATGCCCTCCAGCACAGAATTTATCGAACGTTCCTGATCCTCTGTCTCTGCATAAGGGAAGCGGGCGACAAATTCGTTATACAGCTCCGGCCCGATTTCCAGTTTATCGGCCTTCTTAAGCTGACGCGCGGCGGCAATGCCGAGGAGTTTATCGGCAATTTCCATCAAATTCTTTTTGGCCTTAGCTTTACGCGCTTGCCATCCTGCGCCGCCCAGCTTATCAAGCTGCGTCGTACCCTCGTCCGAACCAAAGCGCGACAGCACCTCTAAACTCACCACAGGCACAAACAGGCGATCACCGCCTGCGTATTCTATCTTGAGGCAATCATAAAGAACCCCTGCAGCTTGCAATGTCTCAAGTGCGATAAAGCGTCCGATACCGTGATCCACATGAACCACGAGATCCCCTGCAGCCAAAGCAGAGGCTTCGGTCAGGAAATTATCGGCTTTGCGGCTCTTCTTTGCTTTACGGGCGAGGCGGTCACCAAGAATGTCCTGCTCAGTAAATACGGTGAGATCCGTAGCGTTAAAGCCACTCTCCAATGAAAGCACACATAAACCGACTTGATGCGGTTGTAATTTTTTAATATTACGATAGTCAGGTAACGCGACAATATCTTTAATAAGTGCATTTTCCATCAAGCCCTTAAGGCGCGTTTCTGATCCTTTACTATAAGCTGCGACAAGGACTTTTTTGCCTTCTGCCTGCTGCAGCGCAATAAACTTTTTCAGCTCCGCAAAAACGTCACCATCGGGCAGGCTACGGATATCGGAGAAATCTCTTCCTTTACGTGCACCGCTATCCTCAAACCCTGTATCTTCCGGTGCGCCGAAGCCCGATAAGCTCCAAACGCCATCTGTTAATGTGCGCCATTCGCTCGTCTCTATATAGAGTGTTTGAACCGCCAACGGATGGTAAACAGAGCCTGACAGGGTGTTCTTATCCTTCTTCTTGGCGGATTCCTGTGCTGATTTTTCAAGGATTTGGCGGGACTTGAAGAAATCGCGCACCTGATCCATACGCTCCGCATAGGCTTCATGCACATGAAAATCAAACGTCACGGCGGCATTGGGCGTATAATCAAAGATTGTGTCCATATGGTCATGAAACAAGGGCAACCAATGCTCCATCCCGTTATAGCGTCGCCCCTCACCCACAGATTCGTAGAGTGGGTCATCACTGCGTGCAACGCCGAAAGCCTCACGATAACCGGAGCGGAAACGCGCAATAGACTCATCATCCATAAAGAACTCACAGGCGGGCTGTAGAGAGAATTCACGGACTTTGTTTTGTGTGCGTTGGGTTATCGGGTCAAAATCCTTGATGGTGTCGATCTCATCACCGAACAAATCAAGGCGTAACGGCAATTTATAGCCCGCAGGAAAGATATCAACAATCCCGCCACGTATGGCAAAGTCGCCCGGCTCGCGTACGGTTTCACTGCGGATATAGCCATTTTGCGCCAAGAAGAGCTGTAGTTTGCCCAGATCGACCTGTGCGCCTGCTTTTCCGCTAAAGCTTGCCTCACGCAGAACCTCACGCGGCATTACGCGCTGCATCGCGGCGTTCACACTGACCAGTAGAATGCGGGGGTGACGCTCTTTCTCGTGATCCCATGCCATTAGCTGCGTCAGAACTGCCACACGTGCGGCGGCGATGTCACCATGGGGCGATACGCGGTCATAGGGCAAACAATCCCATGCGGGCAAAACAAGCACCCGCACATCGGGCGCAAAGAATTTGAGCAATTCCTCCAACGTATTTTGGCGCGCATCATCCAGAGCTACATGAACCAACACACGATCATCAGGCATCAGCGCGCGTGCTTTATCAGCCAGAACCCTTGCGTCCTGCCCCTCAGGCGCACCATATATAGTATTTCCGATCTGCGTCATATTCTCGTTTTGCGCTATGCTGTGCACAATTTTACCTTTTTTTAGAGTAAATAGTTGTTTGCCTTTGAATTGCTTTTTATATATAGGTTTCAGTGTATTTCAAGGGACATTAAGTAATATGAGCGAAACAGAGACAGTAGCAAACAAAGAATTGCTCAAAGGCGCGGTACACGAGAATAAAGCGACGTCAAAGCGTGGCTTGCAGGAACGCATGTTTACAGCCGTGTTCAGCGGCTTTGTATACCCGCAAATCTGGGAAGATCCCGAGGTGGATATTCCGGCCATGAAGATCGACTCTACATCACGCATTATGACGATTTGCTCGGGCGGTTGTAACATGATGAATTACCTGACCGAATCTCCTGCTTCTGTGACAGCCGTTGACCTCAATCCACACCATGTTGCATTGGGTCGCCTGAAGATCGCGGCCTTAAAGCATTTGCCTGATTACGAGAGTTTCTTCCTGTTCTTTGGTTGCGCCGATTCCGCCAAAAATGTAGAGAATTATGATCGCTACATCGCACCGAACCTTGATAAATATACAAAAGACTATTGGGGAAAGTTTGTATTCCCGCATGGTCGCCGCATTAACATGTTCAAGAAAAACCTCTACAGATTTGGTCTTTTGGGTAAGTCTATTGGCATGGTTCACCTTGTCGCAAAAATTTACGGACAGAACCCGCGTGACCTTCTAAAGGCACGCTCCATGGAAGAGCAAAAAGAGATTTTTGATCGTACCTTAGGTCCGTTATTTGACAAAAAACTCATCCGCATGATTTGCGGAAACCCTGAGTCACTATATGGTCTCGGCATCCCACCATCACAGTTTGATGAATTGAACGAATCTGCGGACGGTAATATGGCGCGTTTGCTTAAGGCGCGTTTAGAGCGCATGGCGTGTCAGTTCCCGATCGAAGATAATTACTTTGCATGGCAAGCCTTTAACCGTGGTTATGACCGCGAAAATAAACGCGCTATCCCACGCTATCTCAAGGAAGAAAACTACGAAATATTAAAGTCCAATATCGACAAAGCACAAGTAGTACATAAAACAATTACCGAATATTTAGACGAGAAAGGCGCAGATAGCGTAGATTGCTTTGTCTTTTTAGACGCACAAGACTGGATGAACACAGATCAGCTTAATGAGCTGTGGAGCGCGGTTTTACGCTCTGCCAACGATGGTGCGCGGGTTATCTTCCGCACCGCAGGCGATCACAGCCCATTGACCAAAGGGTTGATCGAAGATAATCTATCGCCTTGGGATTACGATGAAAGCCTCGCCGCACCGCGTAACGAAGAAGATCGCTCCTCCATCTATGGTGGGTTTCATACCTACACACTTGATCGCTCTAAAGTAAATGCAAAAACAAAGGTCGCATAACATGACAGCAAGCACCGTTCAAAATTCTGAGCAAAAATCTGGACAGAATTCCGGTGAAGATCAAATTAAACAAAATATGGATAAAATGTATCGCCGCACGCGCCACATTTACGATATTACGCGCAAATATTACCTCTTGGGACGTGATAACCTGATTGAGAGTATCGATGCGAATGAAGGCGAGAATATTTGCGAAGTTGGCTGTGGCACGGCGCGCAACCTAATCAAAATTGCACAACGTTACCCGAAAGCTAATTTTTACGGGCTGGATGCATCGGATGAAATGCTGAAAACTGCGGGGCATAATCTGGAAAACGCCAAAATGGCGCAGACCATCACCCTAAAGCAAGCCTATTCCCAATCCTTTCAACCTGATGAATTATTTAACATTGATAAGCCGTTGAATAAGATCGTTTTTTCCTATGCCCTCTCCATCATTCTACCGTGGCAGGAATCCATTGACCACGCGCTGGAGCTGTTGCCTGAGGGCGGTGAAATTCACATTGTTGATTTCGGCGGACAAGACGATCTGCCAAAAGCGTTCAGTAAGTTTATCTTCTGGTGGTTAAAGATGTTCCATGTGTTTTATAAACCTGAAATCCTTGATTACCTCAAACGTCTGGAAGTCGAGAAAAAAGGCACTCTGGATATAACCCATCTTTATAAGGGCTATACGTATAGAGCGGTGTTTAAGAAAATTTAGAAGAAAGAAAAGCCAACATGTTCAAAATTTTAACTGTAATAGTTTCATCACTTATTTTATCAGGGTGCGTTACATCCGGAATGAAAAAAGTGCACATAAAGCCTGAGGGCACTCAAGCAGCATTTAGCAAAGATTACTACGAATGCAGTTGGTTAATCATTGATAATCCACCTCCTGCCACCAAAATTAACATGCAAAATGCGGGGTATGCAGGAGCAGGGATTAGCGGATTCATAGAAGGCTATGAGCGCAGAGCTGCACCAAGGAGAATATGGGAAGCTTGCCTTGTAGAGAGAGGCTACTCTAAAACAGAAATTCCGAAAGAAGAATATGACAAAATGATGCATGGTTTTGCAGACTATGCGAAAACAAGAAACATAAAAGAAGGCCGCGCAAAACAGAAATAATATAGCGTTACCTAAACCAACCGATGCGCCAATAATTTAACAAACACAGACATTTCAGTGACCTCTTTCGGGGCAGGTTCTTTTTCGGTGATCCAGTTATATAAATCAGGGTCATTATTACAGAGCAGAGCATCATATTCGGCCAGCTCCTCCTCCGTGAAATCAGGGACATGCGCGGTGGCAAAGCCGCCCATAATCAAATCCATTTCCTTTATCCCGCGATGCGCCGATCTGAAAATCAAGCGTCTGCGCTTATTTTCGATCAGTTCATCTTCCTTACCGACGACTTCCATAAATATAGTCATTAAATATTCTCGATCTTGTTCGCGTTAAGCGTTAGAATAGCGTTATATTTGAATTTTGAAAGAGTGTTTTTCAAACATGTCCCAACGCCCCTTTGATCTTGACCCACTATTCTTGAGCATAAGCACTCTGCCTGGTGTAGGATCACGCATCAGTAAATTGATGGAAAAGCTGATTGAAGGGCCGAAAATCCTCGATCTGTTATTTCATGCGCCGGTGGATTTTATTGATCGCCGCTTTTCCTGCCCAATATCGGATTGCCCCAATGGTAAGGTCGTCACGATGGAGGTGCGCATTGAGAAGCACTTCCCTAGTGCGCGGAAATCCTTGCCTTATCGGGTGAAAGCGACAGATGATAGCGGCGCGATCTCGCTGGTGTTCTTTCATGCGAATAAAGGCTGGATTGAAAAGCTGCTGCCTATTGGGAAAGCTGTGGTTATTAGTGGCAAAATCGAGCATTTCCAAGGCCAGCCGCAAATGATGCATCCCGATATTGCCGCACCGGATGAACGCGAAACACTGGAAACGGTGGAGGCTATATACCCGCTAACCCAAGGGGTTACGAATAAAGTCACGCGTAAAGCGGTAACCGCCGCGTTAACGCATATCCCTGTTCTGCCCGAATGGTTAAACGATGCGCATAAAAAGCGCGAGAAATGGGGCGATTGGCATACATGTTTGCAAGCCCTGCACACGCCCATGAGTGATGACGCGCTTGACCCAATGCATGACACTAGAATGCGTCTCGCCTATGATGAGTTGCTTGCCAACCAATTGACGCTAGCCCTTGTCCGCGATAGACAACGCAAGATTAACGGGCGCGCTTTTCCTGCGACCATGACCCTGCGTGATAAGGTCATGGCGGTTATTCCCTTTGAATTAACGGGCGCGCAAAAACGCAGTCTCGCCGAAATTGATAGCGATATGGCCGAGCCAGCCCGCATGCTCCGCCTGCTGCAAGGGGATGTTGGTAGTGGTAAAACCGTAGTTGCCTGCCTTGCGATGCTCAGCGCTATCGAAAATAACACCCAAGCCGCCATTATGGCACCGACGGAAATCCTTGCGCGGCAGCATGCAGAGACCTTTAAAGACTGGCTGGATACGGCGGGTATTCGCTTTGTGACGCTGACGGGGCGCGATAAAGGCAAAAGCCGTGACTTGATCTTGAAGCAAATCAAAGACGGCACCGCGCAGGTTATTATCGGCACGCATGCCATTTTCCAAAAGGACGTGGAATATAAGGATTTAGGGTTAGCGGTGATTGATGAACAACATAAATTCGGCGTGCATCAACGCCTTGAGCTATCCAATAAGAACAAAGGCACCGACATTCTGGTGATGACGGCGACCCCTATTCCACGAACATTGGCGCTGACCGCTTATGGCGATATGGAGGTTTCGAAGCTGGACGAGAAACCACCAGGGCGTAAACCCATCGATACGATGCTGTTTTCGAATGATAAGCTGGATCAAGTTGTGGCGGGTATTAAACGCAAAATCGTGGAAGGTGTACGGGTTTATTGGGTTTGCCCGCTGGTTGAGGAGTCCGAGACCCTTGACCTTGCCGCGGCGGAAGAACGATATGACATACTAAAAGCCACTTTCGGGGAGCGCATTGGCCTGATTCATGGTCGCCTGAAGCCAGCAGAAAAAGATGCGGTTATGGAGAAATTTGCCAACGGTGCGCTGGATATTCTGATCGCCACCACCGTCATTGAGGTTGGCGTTAACATCCCCGAAGCCACAATAATGGTGATCGAACATGCGGAGCGTTTCGGCTTGTCTCAGCTGCACCAATTGCGTGGGCGTGTGGGGCGTGGGGCGGAGAAATCCTATTGCTTCCTGATCTATTCTGCACCTTTGGGTGAAACCGCGAAAGAACGCCTGAACATTATGCGCGACACCGAGGACGGTTTTATCATTGCCGAAAAAGATCTTGAGCTGCGCGGCTCTGGTAACATTTTAGGTACAAAACAGAGCGGCATGACCGAATTTAGGCTCGCCAATCTTGCGGCGCACGGGGATTTATTGGCGGCGGCGCGCGATGATGCAAAACTGATTATCGCAAAAGACCCGAAACTGGAAACTGAGCGTGGCAAAGCACTTAAGACCCTACTTTACTTATTTGAATGCGATCAAGCGATCCAGTATTTTAGAGGTGGATGACCCACCTTACTTATTCTCTAGGGGTTTAACCTTCTTTTCAAGGCAGTCACTCATGCCTTCTGCATGCTCACCTTCAATATTCAGCTCTTTCTTGATTTTGCCCATTTCACGGATAATACAATCAATTGTGAAGGTCACATCGCCCATTTCCTTGCGAGAGGGCATACCATAGGCACGCGCATTATCATCGCCGCCAATCACCCGCGCAGGAATACCGATTGCCGTCATCCCATCAGGAATATCAGAGGTCACAACCGAATTCGCACCAATTTTCGCATGCTCACCAATCGTTATATCCCCTAAGATTTGCGCTCCTGCACCAATAATAGCACCATTTTTTAACGTCGGATGGCGTTTTTCATTAACCTGACCAACGCGCCCAACTCCACCAAGGGTTACCCCATGGTAAATCGTGACATTATCTTCAACCACCGTGGTTTGCCCAATAACAACCCCCGTTCCGTGATCTATAAAAAATCCCTTGCCGATACGTGCTTCGGGGTGAATTTCTACTCCAGTTAAAAAACGTGTGATATTGGCCATAAAACGTGCAAATGCGTGCAATCCAAGATGCCAAATAAAATTATTCATACGGTGAAACGTAACTGCATGAAAACCATTATAGGCAAAAAAAACCTCTGCGGAGCTAGGCTTAGCAGGGTCACGTTCTTTTATTGATTTGATAAGGTCGAACATCAGAATATCCTATTTCTTTTTTCTTTTACCGTTCTTCTTGGCCTCGGCAGACGTCCCTTCTTCCGGTGTGATAATACCCGCAGAAACGACCAGCTTAACGCCCTCTTCTACGCTCATATCCAGAAATTTAAGCTCATCACGCGGCACAAATAATAAATAGCCCGAGGTCGGGTTCGGGGTGGTCGGTACAAAGACATTCATTGTCTCAGCTTCAGTGAAATCCTGAATTTGCCCTTCTGATGTTCCTGTAATAAAACCAATCGACCATACGCCTCTACGCGGATATTCCAGCATAACAACCTCACGAAATGCGCTGGATTGGCTGGCCATAATGGTTTCAAATATTTGCTTAATCGCACTGTATACAGTACGCACAACTGGCATACGATCCACAATATATTCAGAAATTCGGATAATCAGACGACCAAGAAAATTCGTTGCAAACCAGCCGATCAAAATAAAACCGATCAACGATATAACCAGTCCAATCCCCGGAAATGTTGTTGCACCATAAAGCGCATCATACCAATCACGCGGCAACAGGCCTGCCACTTTGCTATCGACAAAGGTTAGAAATACGTAGGTCAGATAAATAGTGATGCTGATCGGCGCGGTCACGACAATACCGGCAAATAAATACCCGCGCAGGCGTGCGGCTGGCCCACGTGCATGTATATTCACATCATCGACGGCATCATTATCCAATGGTGTTTTATTCCCTGTTTCAGCCATTTTTTCGCCCCATATTTAAACATAGACAGGCACTATGGCGTGATCGTCATGCAAAAACAAGCGTTCTTTATAATCAACTCTTTGTGTATTTTGCCTTGTTGAGCAATATAAACTATCCCTACACATGATTTTGCATTATGTACAATCACAGCACTTAAACTTAACCTATGGATTTCGAAAATGCCGCAGCTCTATCAAATGAATCTACTCACGATTATCGAGGTCGGTAAAGACGGCGTTTTCCTTGAGGGCGATGATGAAGGGGATATCCATCTGGTTGATGCACCCGATAATCTTCACGAAGGCGAAGAGATAGAGGTTTTTATCTATCGCAATACATCTGATAACGTTGTCGCCACCGTTGCGCCCGCCTATGTAAGGGTTGGTGAGTGCGCGAATTTAGAGGTGGTTTCCGCCGGTGATAACGGTGCGTTTTTGGATTGGGGCTTGCCGAAAGATTTGTTCCTCCCCCATAAGGAGCAAGCCTATTACGTTGATGAAGGCGATTATTGTGTTGTGCATGTGTATCTTGATAAAAAAGGTCGCCCCGCCGCATCATCATTGCTTTACCATCATTTGGATGAGTATCAAGGTGATTTAGAGGTAGGTCAGCAAGTTGACCTTTTGATTGCTGATGACAATGATCTTGGGTTTAAGGCGGTTATTAATCACGAGCAACTTGGCCTTATCTATCATAGTGAGCTGTCACAACCGTTGCAGCTGGGTACGAGAATGAAAGGCTGGGTTAAGGGAATCCGTGATGATGGGAAAATAAACCTTAACATCAATGCGTTTGATACGGATACACGCGATGAATTAGAGGCACAAATTCTGGCGCAGTTAAAGCAAGAAAACGGGCGTATTGATATTTCGGATAAAAGCCCGCCTGACGAAATATTCAAGGCGTTTAAGGTCAGTAAAAAGAATTTCAAGCGCGCAATCGGCAGCCTATATAAGCAACGGCTGATTAAAATTGACCCTAAATTTATTGCATTGGTTGAAGAGGCTTAGACCGTTAATCGGCTTGTTTAACGCGGATTTTGTTTTTACCGACTTTACTGCCGTGAAGCTCTGTAATCGCGATTTCGCCCTCATGCTCTAACGCCATTTCAACAAAGGCAAAGCCCTTGGACTTGCCGCTATCTTCATTCAGGACAAGGTTACACGCCTTGATATTACCATAGGTTTTGAACAGTTCGGCGATGTCTTGTTCACTAAGATCACGAGGTAAATTTAGGGCGATGAGTTTCATATTACGGCTCCGATGGACAAAAGGTCAGTGTGTGAGTACCATAGCTATGCAATATTGCAAAGTTAAAAGGAGCGCGAACACTATGTCAGAGTTAAAAATCGATATCGATACAATGGGACGTTTGGCCAGAGCCTTAGCCTTTATCGGATCAGACAGTGATCCCGCCGTGGTCGCACTGCGCGCAGCGGTGGCAAGCGAAGACCCCAAAGACATAAAACACGCCCGTACCCTGTTTATGCGTATCACCCCCGGACACCGAAATGCGGCACTGGCGATGCTTATAGACCCTGATTAGGTTTCCTTAAACGCGCCAAAAGCGCGTTAATAGGAAACATTATGCATCGCAAGAGCGGCAGCGATGGCGATGCTGGTGGTGTTTAGTTCTTCAATGTGTGGTTTATAAGTATTATGGTGAATGTGTATTTACGATTCGCGCTAACATATAACAGAAGGGGATATATTCTATGGATGATGATTTAATAAAATTTCATATTCATTATGATGTTAACGATCATTTTATATCTATGAGTGATTTCCTTACAGCATCGAAGTCTGCTGAAAGAATTATTAATGATCTAAATGTACAATTTCTGGGAGGCGACCTAAAGTATAAGCTTGTTATTGTTCCGCCTGATGATGGTACTTTTCTTAAAACAATAGGCATTCTTGCATTTACTGTGATTGCTAGTAACGTTGTTGTGCCGATTGTCCAAGATTATGCACTAGGTGCATTCGAAGAGTTAGCACAAAACGCTCCCTCTCACTATGGACAACAACATATGAAAGCATTAAAAGATTTGACTACAGGTTTTTTCTCCAAAGAAGTTGAAGAATTAGACAGAATTATCCCACATAATCTAAACTTAGATCGCGCCTTTAAAGCGAAATCAGACTTTTATATTTCGTGCCAGAAGAGCGAACTTATTAATGGTATAGGCTTTGATACTACAAAAGTTTTTCCAATACGGCATAGTGATTTTAAGCAGCATATTTCTAAAGACCGTACTCGTGCTGTTGAATCAGATTTTTATGTCTATGATGCCGTACTTGTTTCTCCTGTTACTATAGATAAAGATATAAAATGGGTGTTAGAGGATAGAGTTACAAAAACTAAAATATCAGCATACATGCATGTATGATGCATTTAAACAAGGCTTGTTAAATGGTAAGTATCCAGTAAAGCAAACCAAAAATAACGATATTCTTCAAATTCTAGTTGAGTATAAGAAGCAAGAAAAAAATGGAGAAATTGAAATTAAGGAAATATCTATTGAAACTGTTTATCGTTTTAACGATATAGAAATTACTTCTATTCCCTCCAGCCTTCCTAGAGGTACAAAATTTAAAAAACCAGAGGAAACTCCTATGGACAGAATATGGACAACTGAATAGTAAACTATCACCCCCCCGACACTTCCATCCATTGCGTTTCTGCGACCACCAAATCTGCCAGCACTTTGGTGTGGGTTTCTTGGATTTTGGCGGTGTCGATGTTGGGTTTTGTGTAGAAGCCTTCTGCGCTCATGAGGGCTTCAAGCTCGGTCTTTTTGGATTCCAGTTTGGCTATTTCTTTTTCGAGCTTGGCAACAGCTTGTGGATTTACATCTGTGGTGGCTTTTACTGGCTCGGGTGTATCCTTCTTTTTCTTCTTCTTTTTATCGCCCTTACGCTCATCACGGCGAGCTTGGATTGTGAATTTGCGGTAATCCTCCAGATCGCCGTCAAAATGTTGGCACGCACCGTCTTTTACCAACCACAGGCGGTCGGCAACGCGTTCAATCATATTGGGATCATGGCTGACGATAATGATCGCGCCTTCATAGCCATTCAAGGCCTGCACCAAGGCTTCGCGTGCATCAATGTCAAGGTGATTGGTCGGCTCATCCAGCAGGAGGAGATGCGGTGCGTCAAAGCTCATAAACGCGAAGAGAAGCCGTGCTTTTTCGCCCCCACTCAAAGTGGCGATTTTGTTATCTGCAAGCTGTCTTGAAAATCCGAACGCGCCGAGTTTCGCGCGCACAATAGGCTCGCTCACCTCTGGGTATTTTTGGCGCATCATGGTCATCATTTCTTCATAGGCGGTGGCGTTTACGTCCAGCTCCTCTGTTTGATGCTGCGAGAAATAACCGATGCGCAGCTTTTTGGAGCGGTAAAGCGACCCCTCCATCACGCCCAGCTTTCCAGCGATCAATTTCATCATCGTGGATTTACCATTCCCGTTCGCACCCAAAATGGCGATACGGTCATCGCAATCAATGCTCTCATGAACATCGCGCAGGATGGGGTTGCCTTCCTCATAACCGACATCGGCGCGATCAATCGACACCATCGGTGAGGCAATTTTATCAGGGTTGGGGAAGGTAAAGGTAACGGCTCTATGCGCGATTACTGCGTCCACAATATCCATGCGTTCCAAGGCTTTCATACGGCTTTGGGCTTGGCTGGCTTTACTGGCTTGTGCCTTAAAGCGATCAACGAACTTTTGCATATGCGCGCGTTCGGCTTGTTGTTTTTCGAACATTTTTTGCTGTAGACCGAGGCGTTCTGCGCGCTCACGCTCAAACGTGTCGTAATTACCTGTATACATGGTCAGCTGTTGATTATCGACATGGACGACATGGTCGATACATTTATTCAAGACTTCACGGTCATGTGAGATAATCAAAAGTGTGTGCGGATATGCCGCCAAATACGCCTCTAACCACATGATGGCTTCCAGATCCAAGTGATTGGTCGGCTCATCAAGTAGCAGGATTTCAGGCTCTACAAACAACGCCGCCGCCAACGCCACGCGCATGCGCCACCCTCCACTAAAGGAGGAGAAAGGCTCTTGCAGTTGTTCTTCCTTAAAACCAAGCCCCGTCAATAAACGCGCCGCCTTTGAGGGTGCAGAATACGCATCCATATCAGAGAGTTTCTCGTATATTTCGGCGATTTTATTGGGGTCTTCTTCGGTTTCCGTTGCTTTCCAAAGCTGCGCCATTTCTTCATCGGCCGCCAGAACGATATCAATC
This sequence comes from Alphaproteobacteria bacterium, assembly GCA_002401965.1. GTDB lineage: Bacteria > Pseudomonadota > Alphaproteobacteria > Micavibrionales > Micavibrionaceae > UBA1672. The sequence goes on along the minus strand of NVUR01000002.1, from coordinate 39,595 downwards.
AGCGCATCGTCTGTTTCTTCTATATCCTGACGCACCATGCCTAATTTCTGGCTGGAGGGATAGCTGACTGTGCCGCCATCAGCCTGTAAATCACCAGAGATCAGCTTGAACAGAGTAGACTTCCCTGCGCCGTTCAGGCCAATAATGCCAGTTTTCCAGCCATCCATAATGTTGATGCTGCACTCATCTAAAATCGTGCGTGCACCTATTTTATAGGTCAGTTTTGATACGGTTAGCATTCATCTTACTCCTTAGCTCAGGAGCTTATGCCACACAATAGGCAAAAGAGGAAGTATTCTTAATAAAACACTTGGGCATCTTGATCGAGCAAGGCTTAGATTATGATTTTTTGACAAAACAGATCAAACTCAAATTATTTGAAAAAACATGCCATACAACAGGGCATAAAGTAACCCTCCACCAACATACAAAAGCAGGCTATGACCACAGATATTTATTGCTCGAAATTCTGATAATAACCTTCGATATAAAAATCTTCTTCTGTGCATCTTTCGATCTCAACCCCGCATTGCTCATCATAGAGACCGGTTAGGGTACAATTAACATGAACAGACTCTGCAGATATTACATCCATATACTCATATACGCCTTGCTCTACACCAAATTCTATTTTGTACTCAGCAACCGCTTCTGGTCCATCCTCTATACATTTACCATTTTCCAGTCGTGTCGGTCTATCGAAAGAAATTGTAATATATGGATCATCAAACTGCCCTTCGGCGGGATCTGACCTTCCGCCATAGCCTGCATCATTACTGGCGCTCATCACTAAATACAGATAAGTTTCCACCTCATTAATATCTGGGACAACCGTGATATTAACACGTTGTGTCGCTTGCCCCCCACGATCATCCGTCACTGTACAATCAAAATGGTCAGAGCCATTATACTCTGCCTTCGGATTATACCAAAGGGTATTACCCTCTGTCACAGGCCATGTCAGGCTGGCTCCCTCCATAGGCGATGTGCATGAGGTAATGGTTAAATAATCATTTTCAGGGTCAGTATCATTGAAAAGTATATCCAGCTCCGTCAACGTATCTTCATCAACCTTAAAGCTGTCAGCACCCAAAACAGGATTATTATTATCTGGATCGGGCTGTGGGTTTTCGTCACCAACACCAGCTGCTAATTCCTTAAATTGTTGTAACGTTAGAGTAGTATCAGACCCACCATCCAGTGCTGTAAATTGAAAATTTTCGATCTGATTTATATCATTAAATGTAACATAGTTATCATTATCAAATGTAACGATATTTTGATATATATAGGCATCATCAGGAGATAAATTACTCTTAAAAATAACAGTATCCTGACCACCCGTATCATGATAGATGTCTGCACCTGATGTATATATATATGTATCGTCACCACCATCATCGGTGACTTGATCCCGCCCTGCGCCTAGATCATATGTATCATTTCCACCATGACCATTGAAAATATTTACAGAATCATCGCCTATAAATATATCATTAAAATTAGAGCCGCCAAAAGCCTCTATAAAGCGATATTCATCACCTTGTGCGTCACCCCCTTGCCCCATCGGCAGACCATAATAACTTAAATAATTTACATCAATAATAACGGCCTCTGACGAATCTGTATATTCAACCAAATCAAAACCATCACCACCATCAATATAATCAACACCAGCGCGTGGCCTAATAACGTCAGGGCCACGCCCTGCTGCAATATCATTATCTTCAGCATTTCCATATAAAATATCACCCTGCATAAATGCCAAATCAGTGCCTATAATATTTTCTAAATTCGTAAATATATACCCTGCCTCTTTACCAAAAGCTCCGTTACCGCTCTCCAAGTCAATTTCAACAGTAACATCAAGATTGCTGCAATTTATTGTGTCATCACCCTCTCCACCAACATAGGTTTGAACGTCCTTGGAACAATCAAGTTGAACGCCGATATCAGGACTATTTACATACTCAAACACATGAATATTTTTATACTGACTTTCGCCTGTGGCATCTTTATCGCTGTCATTTACAAAGACGAGATGGTCAAGAGATGCCCCAATCTCATAATAATCAGACAGTTTCACCGTAATTGTCTGCCATTCTCCATTCGCCTCCGTATATAGAGGGTCAAGCGCACCTGAATAATCTTGACTACCATCCATACGAATAATGCTTGGTATATGATGGATCGCATCCGCTGGCTCTAAACCATCGTAAAGGAACATCAACCCCTGTATTTCTGCTTGCTCTACGGTTTTATACTCTAACTGGACATAGCTGTCATCGGTTACAACATGGCTGTGATCTACCGCTTTCCAAATGTTACCACCTATATGAAGCTCATTATTATTAGCAACATCAAAAGTCGTTACCGTTCTGTCTTGATTCTTGTATGAGACAAAATCAGAGGGAGAGAATGTCAAAGCATTATCACTCGCCGGTGGAGTGGGCCCGGCTATCGCCTTAAACACAAAAATATTTTTATACTCACTCCCGCCTGTGGCATCTTTATCGCTGTCATTTATAAAGACGAGGTGGTCCAGAGATGCCCCAATTTCATAATAATCAGACAGTTTCACCGTAATTGTCTGCCATTCTCCATTCGCCTCCATATAAAGAGGATCAAGCGCACCTGAATAATCTTGACTACCATCCATACGAATAATGCTTGGTATATGATGGATCGCATCCGCTGGCTCTAAACCATCGTAAAGGAACATCAAGCCCTGTATCTCTGCTTGCTCTACGGTTTTATACTCTAACTGGACATAGCTGTCATCGGTTACAACATGGCTGAGATCTACCGCTTTCCAAGTGTTACCAGCTGCATGAACCTCATTATTATTAACAACATCAAAAGTCGTTACCGTTCTGTCTTGATTCTTGTATGAGACAAAATCAGAGGGAGAGAATGTCAAAGCATTATCACTCGCCGATGGGGTGGGCTCGGTGGCTGTGGCATCCTGCGTTGCAGCAACAAGTACCACACCTGATAACACGATAGCATTAAACATTTTTTGTATAGGTAAACTCATTTACGCACTCACTTCAACTTTATTAAAAATATAAGAAGTAAGCTGTTAAACTATTTTTTAAGATAAATCTATATTCAAAATATTCTCTCTTTGTCTGCGTATGAAAGACAAGCTGATATTCACTGACTGAATCATACAACCATCACCCTGTCATTTTTATCTTCTCTGTATTTTGAATATATAGGTTAAGAAGCGGCTCAAAACGCTTCAATGCCTGTACCATATCATCAATAATTGCATCATCCATATCTTCTAGAGTCCTGCCCTGCTCCATAATGTTATATGTTTCTTCTTCCAAATCTTCACACAGAGAAAATAATTGCATCGCACCAAACATCGCGGTAGAGGATTTCAAAGAATGCGCGGCGTGGTGTACTGCCTTTATGTCGTTTTTTTTCCATGATTCAGAAATATTTCCAAACAGCAACCATGTTTCATGCAAAAACACATCAATACCATACATAAATTTATCCTGCATAATGTAGCAATAATTCCCAAGAGTTTCTTCATTTAATATCACCGAAGCAGGTAGGATTTCCTTATCATCCGCTGAACCAACAGCCGTTTTATGTGGCAACCACTTGACGAGCGAGGTCTTCAACATTTCCTTACATACTGGCTTACTGATATAATCATTCATCCCCGCATCCAAACACTCCTTTCGATCGCCTTTCATAACATTAGCGGTAAGCGCAACGATAATAACATCACCAAGACGTCCAGCGGCGATCAAAGAACGTATTTGGCGTGTTGCCTCTAAACCATCCATAATAGGCATCTGGACATCCATTAAAATCAAGTCATACTTCTTCTTACCCACTGCATTTAGGCAAATTTTTCCATTTTCTGCGATATCAACGAAAATTCCCATATTTTGCAGCATTTCTTCCTCCATCATGCAATTGATACGGTTATCTTCAACCAATAAGACATGTGTATCTTTGAACTTTATTTCTCCGAAATTTGTAAATTCCTTATTCTCATGACTCGGCAGATCCACAGAACTGATAAAACTATCTCTATCTCCAGAGGCGTATTTTTCCCAAACCTGTGCCACTATATTGGTCAAATCCTGCATACGTACTGGTTTGGGCATAAAAGCAGAAAACCCAACCTTGGAAAAATGCGATACATGACTTTTCATTTTCGCAGAAGCCAGTAAAATCAATGCCATATCTTTAATTTTATCATCACTCTTGATTGCCTGCGCCAATTCTTCACCATCCATATCAGGCATCAGGTAATCAATCACAACAATATTGAAGGGAGCACCCTTATCAGCAGCATGCCTTAATTTTTCAAGCGCATCATCCCCGTCAGCACTCATTTCACAATGCATAGATAGACGGCTAAAATGATCGCATAAAAACTCGCCATTAATCCAAACATCATCAACAACCAGAATTTTCACGTTCTGCAAATTTGCCGGTGGCAGCGTAATAAAATCCTTGTGGCTATCCTCCTCTAACATCATAGAGAACCAAAAAGTAGAGCCTACTCCCTCATCACTTTTCAACCCGACATGACCATTCATCATCTCTGATAAGCTCTTACAAATTACCAAACCTATCCCCGTCCCGCCATAGCGACGGGTGGCAGATGAATCCGCCTGCGTGAATTTCTGAAATAACCCGTCTTGCACATCTTTTGGAATACCAATACCAGTATCTGTAACTGATATTTTTAACTGACGCTGCCCCGCATTCAAGAACGCATTTGCTTCCTCCTCCACCGAAATTAAAACATGACCCTTTTCAGTAAATTTAATGGCATTGCTGACTAAATTAGCCACAGCTTGGCAAATACGATCTGGGTCGCCAATTAAATATTGCGCGGTTTCTGGCGCGAAATGCACAATTAACTCAACCCCTTTTTCTTGCGCCTTAATGGCCATACGTTCCGCCATATCATCTATAACTTTTAGCAAATCCAAAGGAACAGGCTTCAGTCTCAAATTACCAATTTCAATTTCCGAAAAATCAAGAATATCATTAATAATGTCTAATAATGCCTCAGCAGAATACATAACTGTTTGCACATATTTTTTCTGCTGCTGTGTTAAATCAGTATCAAATAATAATTCAGTTGTACCCAACACACCATTCATTGGCGTACGAATTTCATGGCTCATCGTTGCAAGGAAATCAGATTTTATACGGTTGGCATGCTGTGCATCCTCCCGCGCGATGCGTGCTTCTTCCTGATATTTTTCTACAGCCACCGCAGAAGCATCAGCAAGATTATCAATCGGGTCTATAATAGTTTTTTGCAGCCATAACACCAAAAAAGCCGAAAAAGACATAAGCATGGCTATATGGATTGCAACTCTTATTAAACTTAATTGCCCTTCAGCCTGCACGACATAAGGTGCAACCATAAACTCCATGAGATAAAGACTCGCAAGTGTAACAAGCGCAAGGCTTATAATAACACTCATCAGCTTTTTTCTAATGGAAAGATTTTCAAACCTATTCATCATTATTCTTACCCCCTACCAATCCAATTCTTCTGCTTCGCGCACAATCGCTATAACTTCATTTCCTGCGGTATTATAACGAAGCTCGTCAAAGCTAACGGCATTGGCCTGTGCAATACCGCGACCATGGTTATGCGTCGCGCGCGCGGGGTCAATCTCCAAATATCGTCGCCAATCAAAGCCATTCCCCTCATCCAGTATTCTCACATATAGACCATCGTCATTACACCGAAAAACAACCTCAACCTTTTTTTCCATTCGCCCAGGAAGGTTCAACCGACGGTCAACTTCTTTTCGCCATACCCCGCGCTCCACTAAATCGGTTTTTTCTTCATAGCTAATGCTAAGGTTTCCATGTTCAACAGCATTGGTAATCAATTCTGCAAGACCGACAATAACACGCTCTGGATCAGGGTAGCAATTTGCCAGAAAAGCAGCCAAAGCTTCTGCCTCTGCAATTGTACGCAAGTAAAAGGTGGAAGAATGAATCAGGTTAAAGCTGGTTTTATGTTTCTTTAATTCCCTTTTTAGGTTTTTTTGCATTTCTACTTCACGCACAGCAGAAATAAAGACGGAATTGAGAACATCCCCATCAATTGGCTTGGTCAAATAATAAAACACACCCGCATCAATGCCTTTTTTAATATCCTCTGGACGTTTCGATCCCGTCGCCATAATAATTGGGATTTTACGCAAATCCTTATCTGCTTTCATACGGGCAACAACCTCGAGCCCCCCCATTTCCGGCATTTCTCGATCCAGAACGATGATGTCAAATTTACTCTTATCCGCATTTAATATGTCCATCGCCTTACGACCATTAATCGCCGTTTCCGTTTCATGCCCCAAATCATCGATTTGTCTTTGAACAATCATACGCATTACACGATCATCATCAACGATCAAGACCCGCATAGGGCGTTCCTCTTCCTGCTGGCAAGAAACATTAATCTCTGTATTAATATGCTCTATGTTTTGCATGGTTATGGCTTACCTTTCTGAAAGTGCGCTGCGTAAAGACAGGTGAATAGGTTTAAGAAGATATGCTAAAATCGTTTTTTGACCTGTCACAATATCAACATCAACCGTCATACCAGGCAATATAGAGTTCTTAGCAGAGTCAGAACCTACATAATTTTGTGACAACGCCACGCGCCCACGGTAATAAGGTTTATTTTGTTCATCCATAAATGTCGTTGCCGTTACAAAGTCCAATGTACCATCCAACGCGCCATAGCGAGAGAAATCAAAGCTCTTCACCTTAACCCTTACATTTTGACCGACTTTCACATGGCCTATATCCGATGGCAAAATCCGTGCCTCTACAACCAAGATTTTGTCCATCGGTACAATCTCCATCAATGTTCGCCCTGGTTCAACAACACCACCAATCGTATTAAGGTTTAAGCCCTTTATCACACCCGTAACCGGCGCACGAATATCCAGACGGCTCACACGGTTTTCTAACTTCGTTATAACTTCTCTATTTTGTTTCATTTCCGCGCCAATACCATCAAGCTGCGAATAAACCTCATCAAGATGCCGTGCCTCTAATGAGAATAAACGATTATTATATTCCGCCAAAGTGCTTTGCGCGCCAATAACATCTGCCTGTACCTCTGCCAGTCCACCTTGTAAATCATTCAATGAACGTTTTGTTTCCAAATAATCTTTTTGAGACACCGAACCTCTGACTTTTGCCTTTTCATTCATTTTCATAAGTTCTTCGGAGATTTTTATATTCTTCCCTAACGTATCTTTACGCACCCTTAACGTGTTCAAAAGCTCTCGTTTTTGGGAGATTTGATGCTCAATAACATTTTTCTCTTTCTTACGCGCATCAATCATCGACATATAAATACGTTTCTGGTTTTTAATAATATCATCCCCTACATTGAACGAAGAAAACACAGGAACACGCGCCTCCACAAAGGCATATAAACGCTCTGCCTGCATTTCAAGTGACTCTTGTAAAGCCTGTATTTCGGCTAAATCCTGCCGCGCACCCCCATCATCAATACGCACCAAGACCTGCCCTTGATCGACGTTCTCACCTTCCACAACCAATATTTCGCGTACCAAGCCACCATCTAAATGCTGAACAACCTGCACGAATCCTTGTGGTACAACATGACCATCGGCGCGTGTTACCTCATGAATTTCCGTAAATGATGCCCAGAAAATAAATATAAAAACCGAGGCACTAATCAACATCATCGTTAAGCGCGCAATATGTGGATTAACCGCCTCCTCCATCTTTACAGATTGCGGAAGATAACGAAGCTGCTCCGCGCGGCTTCGGGTAAAACTTTTGAAAAAGAACTCATGCATAAGCAGCCTCCTGAGAATCATAAATAGTACGAATAATAGCCTCTGGTGTATTAACCAGTGCCGCCTGACCAGAACGCAATAAAACAGCCATATCAGCCAACGCTAAATAATCCTCACGATGTGTCACCATCACCACTGTTTTATGCCCCTTCCAAGCCCTAATCATATCTTTGAAATACTCACCGGCGGCACTATTCAAGAACGCATAAGGCATTTCATCAATCAGCATAATTGACGTATCTTTGACATAGGCACGGGCAAGATTAAGATTGTAAGACAGCCCTGTTGGCAACTGCGAAGACCCATGCGCCCCTATAACCGTATGCATACCAAGTGGTAATCCCTGCACATACCCCCATAAATCAACTTTTTCCAAAACATCACGAACCCTATCGTCATCAGCTAACGGATTGGCAAAACGAAGGTTTTCAGCAATAGTTCCATTAAAGACCGAAGGATTTTGTGGAACATACGCGATCTGGCGACGTAAATGCTGTGCCTCCATCTGTCTGATATCAATGCCATCAATATAAATAGCCCCAGCCTGCGGATGATAAAGCCCGTTTATGAGCTTCAATACCGTTGATTTACCAACGCCATTTCCGCCAGTAATAGCAATCATTTCCCCCTGTCTTGCGACAAAAGACACCCCTGTAAATACAGGATCACTTTCCTTAGTATAGCGCAAACCAACTTGCTTAAAATTAATATCACCCTTGGGATCATCCAATCGTGCCGTCACATTAGCCTTAGTATTTTCCGTTTCAATATTCATTAAACGATTAATCTGCTCTACAGCATTTTTCAGCTGTTCGTAACGTGGCAAAGCATTACTAAGAATTTGCATCGGCGCCAATACACGCCACGTTAATATCATCACTGCAATCAAAGCCCCTGCCGACATGCTGCCTGCCCAGATAGATATAACCCCCATCGTTACAACCGATAACCCCGCCAATAGATAAATACCATGGCTCAATGTTTCTAGGATTGCAGCCAGAAATCCAGTATTAAACCCTGCCAATGAAGCCTTGCCGGATAAGTCACGAAAATTACTAAACCAGATAGATGTCAAACCACCAACACGCAACCCAGACATTTTTTCAAACGTCTCAATCATCATCTCTTGCTTTAATGATGCCGCCTTAGAGGTCAGGCGCATTGATGTACGAACGCGCAGACGCATTACAAAAACCAATAGAGCGTAAAACCCCGCCGCGATTATCGGAATAATGGCCAACCACCCAGCAATAATCGCGATAATAGTAATTAAAATCAGAGTAAATGGAAGCTCCACCATCGCCAGAAACGCTGTTCCCGTAAAGAAGGCACGCACAGCGTCGAAGGCCTTAATACGAGATATTTGCGCGGCAACCGAGGCACGTTCGGTAAATAAAACTGGCATACGCAATAAATGCTCAAAAACCTGTGTTCCGACAATATAATCCAACCGCGCGCCATACCAAGAAAGCAGATGCGCCCGCACTAATCTTAAAACACCCTCCGTACATAGAGCCAATAATGCACCAATTAATAGCGGCATGAGGGCTTCTGGCGCGTGAGCCCCAATCACGCGATCATAAACCAACATAACAAAGATCGGTGCCGCCAAAGAAAGGAACGTCAGCATTGCTCCGACCGCAATAACTTGCCATAACCCACCGGAAAATCGCTCCATCAACGCACGAAACCAACTATAACCAGAAGCCTCCCGAACACTATCAGAAAGGGCGTCTTGCACATTATCTTCTTCCATAAAGATCCATGCCGTACCAAAAGGAGTATCTTCAACTGAAATTTTTTCGTATTGCTGTGTTTTGGAATCAAAAACATCATAGAGACCTGCGGCTTTATCAAAACGAAGAACCACCATTACATGTTTTTGCTCCCCCACACCTGCGTCTGAAACAAATAAACAAGGACATAACCGCACATCAAGATCACATAAGCGCATATTTAACGCATGTGCAACAAAGCCTAACTCCGACAAAGTATTCAGTAAACCTGTCAATTTCAGAGTTTTATCTTCCCCCGTATAATCATTATGCCAAGGCAACACCGAACATAGCTCATAGGTTTCGATATCCACGTCCAGTTCTTCAATCAACACAGATAACACAGAGATAAGATCATGCGCCTTACTGTCTCTATTAACCCAACCACCACGGCGTAACGCCTCTAAAACAACGTGTCCTGTTTTGGATTTTTGCCGCGCTTTTACATTCATGTTGGCTGTCATAGGCGCTGCTCCTGATAAGGAACGATGTCATGAAGTGAGTCATTAATTGGCATTGAGCTTTCCATTTGCGACCCTGTGACCAAAACATAATGTTTATTAGCAAGGCGTGTAATGTTCAGATCATCGCTAACGATCACCAATGTTGCCTTACCGTTAAGGCGGGCAAGCAAACGATAAACACTATTATACCCTTCCTTGTCTAAAGCGCGGTCAGCATTATCAAATAGAATAACGCGTGGCTTGGGTGCTAATGCTCTGGCCAATGCTATACGCTGACGCAAGCCTGGTGGAACGGCGTCCGAATTACCGCCCTCCAGCCTTGTATCATAACCATCCGGTAAATGTCTGATTGCCGCATCCATACCCAATAATTGAACAATCTCGGACACATTTTCCGCGCTAGACTCTCCAAAAGCACTAATATTCTCCCAAATTGTGCCACGAAAAATCATACCATCCATCGGCAAATAACCAACATGGCGCACCAACTCACGCGCTGGATAACGCGTTGCAGCCACACCATCAATCAAAACCTCACCACTTGTGGGGGTATATAGCCCCGCCAAGAGTTTCAGCAATGTCGTCTTTCCCGTTCCGCGATCACCACTAATGGAAATCACATCCCCACGCTTTAGCGTCAGCCCAACATCCTGAAGCAACGGCTCTGCGTCAGAGCTATAGCTAAAATTAAGGTTCACGAGTTCTACAAGCCCATTACTCTCACCAAGTTGTTTTGGGTCGGAACGCTCCAAGACAGGCAAAGCAAAGGTTTTACTGATATCCACCCGTGCCAAACGGAAATTCTGATAACGTGTCCACAGCCCCAACGCTTTTTGCACTGGCTGGGTAATGCGCGCGGATAAAATAACCACGGCAATCATAGTGCCAAGCGTAATACTACCGTCCATCGCCATCGGCGCACCAAAAACGACAACACCAATCATCATTGTTTGCGAAAATAGCGTCCCTAACATCACCGCCAATGCATTAATCCGCCCCAAATCCAAACTAGCGGCACTGGCATGGTTTTGATACACCTCAAACCGTCGTTGAAAAAACGGCTCCAAAGCAAGACTTTTGAGCGAATGAACGCCCTCCAATGCCTCAATAATGAAATTCACACGATTTTGATCCGCATTATCATGCTTTTTTAACGCACGCTCCAATGTTCTACCCAGAAGAACCGCAACCATTACAAACAACGCTAACAGCACCAATGGTACTAACACCAACCAACCAGCAAGATAAAAGACAAGCCCCAAAAATATCAGAACAAAAGGCAAATCAATCAATGTTACCAAGGCCTGACCACTCAAAAACTCGCGCATCTTACCAATGCTATTCATGCGCTGAAGATGCGCGCCTACGCCTTCGCTCTCCAAAGGTGCTAACTCTGCGCTCAAAATATGGCGCATCGCATTACATGACACGGCATGCTCATACGCTGCACCCGCCCAGCCAATAATATAAGAACGCCCCAACCGCATTATCATTTCAAGAAGAATAACAATCACAACACCGCTGACAAGAACCCTTAACGTGCCAATATTCTCGCTCACCAAAAGCCTATCATAAACCTGTAATGTCAAAATTGGTAATGCAAGCGATAGAATATTTATAGCCAAAGACGAAATAGCCAACTGCATTTTGGGTACACGAAACGATACAGGCGGATGCTGTATCGCTTCTTCCAGAAATTTAGGAAGAAACGTGTAGCCCCCTTTTATCAGAGGATTTAACTTTCGATCTACAGTCATGGGTTTTTAATTTCCATTTCGCTAAAGCCTCCCCCACATATACTTAGAGAGAATAAAACCGCATTAGGTATAATGAAACCATAAAACACAGAATACAACGCGCGCCTGAACACCACCGTATGTTATTGATATCATTAAACTAATACGCAAAACCTAGACTAAAGATCATAGCGTACCATGTAAATATCATAGAATATAAAATGCACAAAAAACAATCACTGGGTGAGTTTAAACCAAGAATAACAAAGGAATAAGAAAAACCACCAACACCACAGCATCATTCCATCGTATGAATTTTTTAAGTTTTCGAGGGATTTCATAAATTCGTAAAATCAGAACATCCCGTTATGCCCGACATCTTTCATTGCGTTTCCCCCTGTGCCATTAGTGATGGGAATTTTTAGCCGTATATTCTTCTGAACTTGCGGCATTAGATCTACAAAATGAAAAAAAATAACTGCGGAGGCATGGTTTTGTAGCCTAGAAAGGTAATTCGATGCCACCAAAATCTGTAGAAGTACCAAAATCAACATCCCCATCAAAAATAGTGCCAAATGATTGACCACCCGTAGTAAAAGAATCACCAAGAAAAGTATCTGTAATACCAAATAAACGATGAATACCTGTTAAAATATCTGTTAGAACACTTAAAATATTCGCGCCAACACCTTCTGAAAAGAACCCCGGCAACGCATTAGAAATCGGAAGCATAAATTCATGTGCAACATTAGAAACATCAGATTTCATCCAGCCTTCACTATGTAACAAGCCAAAATCCATAAAAGAATCTAGCATAAAGAAGCCAAAATACCACGCGACCCCTTTCACCGCATACGAGAAAGCCGTGCTCAACCCACCAGGAACCCAGCCATCATCATCTTTTTTCATTGCATCCGCTGCCATTTTTAAAACCTATCTAGGGTTCTTACAATATTATTATTGCGAATAATTATCATTGACAAAGACCATCGTCAAGTATTAAATTGCGAATGATTATCAATAAAAACAAAACCAGAGTCAAAAAATGAATGAGATAAAGTCAAAAATCTTTAACACAATAGCAAGATTAGGGCTTGCAGCATCCCTTTCTATGGCTTCTCAACCAGCCTTTGCAGATGATACAATCAACACCGCGAAGAAAGCAATCACCCTGCTCTATCCCCCAACGCTAGCCATGGATAAGGCACTAAAATCCGAAAATATTGACGCACAGAACGCAGCAGGTGCAAAGATGATAGACGCACAGCGACAAATCACCGCATTATTCGGCAAGGGGGCAGATGGATTCTTTTCCTATAACTATAATGGACGCGAGATCAATGTACCAATTGATGGCGATCTTTCCTATATTGGTATACGCCCTTTTACCGCCAATAAGGATATTATAAGGGAAAACGGCAATGTTATAGAAGAAGGCAAAAAATATTTGCAATTTTTCATGCAACCAACATTGGCCATGACCAGTCAATTTCATTTGGCTTTAAACGGAATAAATCCTGACCCGAATCGTGATGTTGAAAAAGATTTGATGACAGCATCCAGAACATCAATCTACCCAATCGGTCAAAAAAGTACAAAACCAGCAGCAACGCATATCTTTACAATCCCCGAACAGATTTTTTCAGGCCATCCCGATGACCATGCACTACTAGACAGCTTTCATAAAATTCCCTATGTAGAAGTCACCAAAGGTATGTTTAAAGAATGTTGTGAAGACAGGTTGAATGAACTGAACAATGATGCCATGGATTTATTTGCAAAGCCGCCGCAGCCTTAAATCCGCGCCCCTTACCTTCACTAAAATAGTTGAAATATAAACATACAGAAACCCGCTATGACGACGCATGATATCAATGAGCAGTTCCGTAAAAAAGGCACGCCTTTGCCTACGAATAAAGTCGGGAAAGCTCATTTCCAGATTGATGGAGCATTACTGAATATGGCGCAAGATTACGGCGCATATATACAGGCCGTACCAAAATCACAGGACTACACAATGGTGTTTTTCGGTGGAAACGGCACACAAGACTTTACGGGTAAGCTGTCGGAACTCAAAACACACCTGCATAACCTGCACCAACCCATCAATATGGGAATAGAACGCGCCGTGAAGGAAAGTTCTGGCTATAATATTGCAAGTGCTGGTCAGAAAATAATGATGCTTCGTAGAATTGGTGAGCAAGTCCAGAATGAACGTAAGGACACTCTTGCCCTGTTTCATGTTATGACGCAGAATACCGCGACCTTACCTGAATATACCGACCCCAACAGCGATGAAGAGCATCAACATGGCTCTGAACACGAAATTCGTACAGCCGATATGTGGCGCGATACGTGTGAAATCGACATTAAAGATCACGCCAAAGACTACACCCCCGACGAAGCAAAGACAGCCCTTGAACCTGCCATTATTAACGGTAGCCATTTTCACCCCTCGAAAGGGTTTCAATTTGATCTATCGCCCGAATTTATGAACCCAAACACACAAAAAGACATTACCCCTATCATTTGGAATATGATCTCAACGGTTAAAGGGCACGATGCCCACGGCGGCAACACACTCCATTTCACACTGGCGGAGATGGATGATTTCTGCGCCCTTACCCACGATAGATTACAAACACCGGAATTTATAGATTTACTGAAAGATACACGCCACCAAGAGCGCGTTGAAGAAACCATTGAACGCATTAAAGCAGAGGTTCAGGATATAAACTCTCCTATTTATAGGGCTATTATCAAAGATACGGCCATCCCCGAGGATAAAAGAAACACCCTTACAGACTTGATTGTTGCCAGTTCGGCAATAACACCAATCCTTAAATCCGAGGCGATGGAGGCACGCTGGTCACATTACTATTTCATGCAAAGAAAAGACCCGGCAATGGCCAGCATCGTTGATAATGTTAATGTCCTCAACGATGTTGTTTCGTATTTCAATGCGGCTGAAGATGTAACGCAGGCACATATGGAAGCAATCGCCCAAGATCCACAGCTACAAGAGACGCTTTCCTTCCAGAAGAACATGGCGCACGCTATTGAAAATTCAATTCCTAAAATCAAAAACATGCCAAAAGAAGAACAAGAACAGCACCAAGAAAGCTATCGCACGGTTCAAAAAATGATTGGCGATATGTCTGTATCCGGACAAAACATCGCCAACAAGCACCTGAATAATGACCAAAAAACCGTGAGGGATGTGTTTGAAAGAACAATGGGGATAGGACATGATGGTCTAGGGCGTATGTCGACAGAGTTCATCGATAATACAGTTGATTTTTTCCAAGATATTTACCAACGCCCTTTTGCCTCTAAAAAAGAATTTATTGCCTCTGTCGCAGTTTTGGGGTGGCTTACCTATTATATGCAATCAGGGGGCGATGTTGAAGGTGCAAACCAATTGCTTGATGCCGCCAATACCATGAATGAAACCGTAGATGCCACCACGTCCTTTGATGATATAATGGGCAGCATGAATGACGGTGAAAGCCTAAGCGATACAACTGCTCAAATCAAAAATATTGACCTTAGTCAATTAACCGAAAGCGATAAAAAGGAGTTCACCCGATTTATCCGTGACAATGGCCTGGACATGTCTGATGAGCAAATGCGCCAGCTCTCCGGCTATGTCCATAATAATTATGGAATTTTAGGCACGTATAAACATTTCACCATCGACAATGCGGTAACGGGAACCACAATGTCCCTTCTTGATATTGCACGGCAGGCAATGGAAGGCGCAGTAGGAACACTGGGTGGAACAGTGAATGAAACAGCGTCCTTCTTTAAATCCGCAAATAACGGCGCAATTGATGCCGGTGAAGAAATCTTTAAAATCAATACGCTTCAAACAACTGTCGGACATATTCCGATGATTACAACACTTGCCCTTATGGCGTATACATCGGGGCCAAGAAACGGCATGAAGCGAATTTTTGGCTTTTTTGATGGTTTCATGAATTCAACAATTGCAACATTAAAGGATCGCCCTTTAGCGATACCTGCCGCCGCATATACAGCTGTTTTTGAGCCACAAATGCTTATTCTGGCCAATGAAGCGGATAAGGGTGGTTTTGCATTTCCCCTGCTTGCCGGAATTGCCGCCGCATCTGTGTGGAAGCGCAAAGCAAGCTCCACCAAAGACCTCCATAGTGAAACAACCAAAAATGCGCGTATACTGACCGATCACCTTAACGATAATGAAGCACGCTTTCAATTGCTGGATTCTCGCCCCGATATCATTGAATCCCTGTCACAAGCCGCACTACTGCAAGAACAAGTCAGAGCAGGTCTGCCCGATGATATAAAAGAAATATCCTATTCCAGAAAACGCCTGACAGGTGGATTATCAAACAATTTCAAAATTGCCGCTGATAACCTTGAGCCAACATTAACCGCCCTGCGTAAATTCGATCTGGCGATGGATATTTCATCACGCTATATGGGGGAAGAAAACAAGACTTATCACAATTTCATTCACGGCAAGATTGAATCATTCACCAATGCGCTCAAAGATGTTCAAAACGAAGAAATCAACATAAAAGAATTTGAATACCATATTAACAAAGATTTAAAAGAAGTAATGCAGGCGCAAGCATTCCTCAGCGATAACGCAGATATATATAACGCAATATACAGAAAAGCTCCCTCGGAAGGCATGACAGATCGCCTCACCTTTGCCGGAGAAGTGCAATATAATATCCAGTCCCGTAAAGAGAACTTTCAGAAAAACAGCCTAAATATTAGAGGTCTGAAAGAACAAAGGCATAAAATCGGCAAGGGACATGTAGACTTTCCGCATATCCCCCTGCATCAACGCAACGGCGTGACACAGGCCGCATATGCCCTTAATAACGCAATCAATAAACTTGATATCAGTGCAAAAATCGCGTGGGAGCGTACAAAACAAGCGTGGAATCCTCTATGGGATAAAATTGCCCGTGGTGCACGTGGCGCTCAAGGTATTACCAGAGAAATTCCGCATAAGGGAAAGGCAGGCATCGCCCTTGTTGGTGCGGGGCTTACTCTAGCTGGTATGGACACAGCGGGCGTTGGTGGTGAGACCTTGCAAAGCATCGTTCCTGATGCGGGATACAGCCTTGGTGTTCTTGGGGCAAGCGGAATGTTTTTACTGATTAACCCAATTGATGACCTTGTTTTCGCGCATTTAGGGCTGGGCGGTCTAGGTTATGGTTCAGGGTCTACGGCCTATGGCGCAAATAAATTCGTCGTAAAACCAGCCTTTAATTATGCCCGTGAAAAAGTAGAGAGCTTTGTTGAAAAATACGAAAAAACAAGCCAATCACTGAATATTGAGCCAGAAGAAATGGAGCATGCCCAAATTCCAGTAAAATATTTGGAAACATTATCCGACATTTGTATCCTTTGCAAAGAATGCCTTGATGAAAGCAAAGAAAACCCATGCCCACAGGACCTTGATGTACCAACATTCTTGGTAAATGCACATACAGAGAATGAACAACCCGATGCGACAAGGCAATAATTTTGGTGAATTTAATATTAAACGCAATATGTTAGAAAATTATTTTTTATATTTTACCGCTGGTAATGTATATAAGCCGTTTTTGAGGAATAATTTTGGCTACGACATACTGCGCCGCATAGCTGCTCCAAGGGATAACAAAAGCAGTAGATACTGTGTCTGGGACTTAATCAGATGGCTCGTTATACATTTAGGTCGCACCTCGCGGTTACACCATGCACCCACTCGGATTATCGCCTTGATATATAAGAGTTATCTGAAATAATGGTCGGAACGAGAGGATTTGAACCTCCGCCCCCTCGCCCCCCAGGCGAGTGCGCTACCAGACTGCGCTACGCTCCGACATATCATTTATGTGATTTTTAAAGGATATAAAAACAGAAATCAATCGGCATTTTATACCAAGCAGATCTAATTACGTTTCTTTACCATTCCACGCAATTCCTTAAGCTCCGCCAATACAGATTTAAGAGCATCACGTTGGGGGTCACTCAAGCTCTGCTTTTCTTCTGATTCTGTCTGTTTTTCGGTTTTCTCAACTGAAACATCCAACGCAGCGACGCCAGTACTGGTACGATCACCGCGATGTGACGCAGCAGAATCCTTTGCCGCACCACCAGAAAAATTAGTAACAATTTGCTTTTTCCCGACATCGCGCAATAATTTTTGCACACCTTTAATTGTGTAGCCTTCAACATAAAGTAAGCAATGGATCGCTTGCAGTAGGCTGATATCTTCAGGGCGATAATAACGACGTCCACCACCACGTTTCAATGGTTTTACTTGTGAAAATTTAGTTTCCCAAAAGCGCAAAACATGTTGTTGCACACCAAGGTCATCTGCAACCTCGCTGATCGTGCGGAAGGCTGCGGCGGACTTACGGGGGCGTGCACTTTTCTGAGCCGCCCCAGCTTGACGCATACTCTTACTCTCATAAGAAGAGGTATCAGGCGTAACAGAATCATCGCCTTGCTCTTTATTGCTTTGAAATAAATCCCCTGCTGATTGTATCTTCGCGTCCATTTTAAACCTTACTTTTCGATATTGTTCTTATTTTAAAATAACTTACTCACCTTTATTCACACGATCTTTTAAAACGTGTGACGCCCTGAACACCAAAACTTTCCGCGGTGAAATCGGCACTTCAATGCCTGTCTTAGGATTGCGGCCAATACGCTCCCCCTTTTCACGGATGGTAAAGCTGCCGAAGGAAGAAATCTTTACATTTTCGCCTTCAATCAATGCCTTAGATACTTCATCCAAAACAGATTCAACCAAATCAGAGGACTCATTACGAGACAATCCGACCTCTTCATAAACGGCTTCTGCGAGATCTGCGCGTGTTACTGTACGACTTTCCATACCAAATAGCTCCATATTGTATGATTTGAGACTATACGATTCTTCAGCCCCGCGTCAATCTTGATAAAAGGAATAACCACAAAAAAATGATTCAATTCAACGCGTAAGAAGGTAGTATTGAGGATGTTTATAGGCGCAAAAGAGCAGAACCCCATGTTAATCCACCGCCAAGTGCCTCAAATAAAACAAGGTCGCCCTCCTTGATTTTCCCATCGCGCACCGCACCATCGAATGCCAAAGGAATAGAGGCGGCAGAGGTATTGCCATGCTCTTCCACGCTCACGATAACACGCTCCATCGGCATGGAAAGTTTTTTAGCTGTTGCCTCAATAATGCGAAGGTTCGCCTGATGTGGAACAAGCCAATCAATTTGATCCGCCGATAAATCATTGGCATCAAGAGCCGCATTGACGGCATCCGCCATAAGTTTTACTGCATATTTGAATATTTCGCGACCATGCATAATGATGTGACCACTATCGCCTGTTGTGCTGACCCCACCATCAGTATAGAGCAAATCACGCATCCCGCCATTTGCATAGAGATGTGTTGACAACACCCCTGTGCCGTCTTCTGCGCCATCACGCGCCTCCAATATCACCGCACCTGCACCATCACCAAATAAAACACAAGTGGTGCGATCACTCCAATCAAGAAGGGAACTCATTTTATCTGCGCCAATCACCAAAACACGCTTCAGCTGCCCAACTTTAATAAAGTTATCGGCAACACTTAGTGCATAAATAAAACCACTACAAACAGCCTGAACATCAAAGGCAATACCAACAGGCACACCCAGAGCCGCCTGCACACGCACCGCAACCGATGGAAAGGTCTGGTCGGGTGTTGTGGTTGCAACAATAATGCCGTCAATATCGCTTGGCTGAATGCCTGCGCGCTCTATCGCCGCCTCTGCCGCCTTAATCGCCATGTCCGATGTTGATTGGTCATCCGCGGCAATTCTGCGCGATTTAATACCGCTGCGCTGGAATATCCATTCATCCGACGTATCAACGATTTTTGACAAATCATGGTTCGTCATTATTTTCTCGGGAAGATAGCTGCCCGTTGAAAGAATATGAGACCTTGTCGACATGATTTAAGTAACCCTTTTTGTATTAATCATCTTCCGAGAGAAGGTTTTCCTGATCTGTTAAATGACCAATATCACGTGCAATTTGTTCAATATAGCCCTGACGCGCCAAACGCACCGCCAAAATAACAGCACTTGAAAACCCCAGAGCATCTGCCCCGCCGTGACTTTTGATACATACGCCATTCAGACCAAGGAAAACACCGCCATTATAACGGCGCGGATCCATGCGCTCTCGCAAATCTCTTAGAGCAAAATAAGCAAAGAACGCACCAATTTTAGAAAGAAGGCTGGATTTGAATGATTCTTTTAGATATGTCCTGACAAGATGACCGACGCCCTCCGCCGTTTTCAAAGATATATTCCCCGCATAGCCGTCACTGACAATCACATCGACAGTGCCTCTTGTAATATCATTCCCCTCAACAAAGCCTTTATATTCGCCTGGGAAATCAATGCGGGAGAGTATCTCGCCTGCCTCACGCACATGCTCAGGTCCTTTGGTTTCTTCTGAACCGATATTAAGCAACCCAACACTTGGCGGCTTATCATCTTGTGCACCTTGCTGATCGCGGGTTTTATTTGCCCGCGCAAAAACAGACCCCAGAACCGCGAACTGCACCAATGTATCGGCATCAACCAAAACATTCGCGCCCAGATCAAGCATAATTGTATCACCGTGAATTCCCGGCATGACAGAAGCAATTGCAGGGCGATGAATGCCAGGCACTGTTTTCAGAACTATTTTCGCCATGGCCATCAACGCACCGGTATTCCCCGCGGAGACAACCGCCTCGGCCTCACCATTCTTAACTGCCTCGATTGCCATACGCATGCCTGAGCCCTTACTTGCACGCAAAGCAGTAGACGGCTTATCATCATTTTGAACCATTTTATCAGTGTGGAAAATTGTGACCTGTCGGTTCAAGTTTTTATATCTGGACAGATATTTCTTTATCTTTACTTCATCCCCATAGATAAGGAAATGAACTTCGGGACGTCCCTTTAAAACCATATCCAGCGCAGGGATAATCGCTTTGGGACCGAAATCGCCGCCCATTGCATCAATTGCAATACGTATCATATCAGGAGAGTTTGAGTCAGACAAAAGAACGAGCCTTATCTATTAAAAAGAAGATGGCCAATAGAGCTATGCTTATCGGCCATATAATACTATATAACGAAAATATCTTAAACGCGCTATGCCTTAAATAAACCCGTCACAATGAACGGTGCATAAAACACGATGATATTAAAAGTGTCAGAATATAAAGCGACTAACCGCGCTCTTCAATAACCTGACGACCTTTATACATACCAGTTTTCAGATCAACGTGGTGGCGACGCACAGGCTCACCCGTGGTACCGTCTTCTACCCAGTTTTCTACAGGTAATGAATCATGAGCGCGACGCATGTTGCGTTTTGACTTTGTTGTTTTTCTCTTTGGTACGGCCATAGTCCGATTCCCTTTATGAATTATTCTTAATAAACGAAAGTGGGTAATACCTAAAATTCAACCTCAAAGCAAGAAAATTATACAAAAACACCCTGCTTTTTTTAACGATCGCTCATTTATCTTTCTTTGTTTCGTTCTTTTTCCAGTCTTTCAGCGCAGCAAACGGGTTGTTATATGTTCCCTCTGGCGCATCTTTTAACGCCCCATCATCACCCTCATACACCGCCCCATCGATACGCGGATAAGGGTGTAGAGCCAAGGACAGATGCTGTATCACCAATTCACCAAGATCAATTTCCCCATCGGTAATGGCTTCTGGATCCTCTGCCTCACCGATCATTGGCTGTTTATCTTGTTCTTTACGGCTCATCCGCTCACGCTTGGCCTTTTCGAAAGAGACCGTTTGATTGGGATCTTCAAACCATGCATTAAAAGTATCATTTATCGTTTCTTGCACAGGTTCTGCCGTTACAACGCATTTCTGATGAACATCCGCAGAAATACTGCCCTTAATATGAATAACCTTATTCACGCTATTCCTTTGCAGTTTCAGCTCAGCCCTTAAATTCTCAATAGAATGCAGACCAAGACGCCGACATAGCACAGGGTAAAAAACATCTGAAGGGGCAACGTCAACACGAAAACATGCCGCACCGATATCATCCGATTCAACAAAGTGCGACCACTCCTGATCGGCGCCTGATATCTCAAAACCTTTATCCGACATTCTCTACTTCTCCTATATTATCAGGGGCATCATTCAAAAAGCATGCCTGCCCATTCATTATTTTTTCAACGCTCATTTTATCATAATCTATATTAGACCGCACAAAAACAGACATTCTGGCGAGGTGCGCTTTATCGTGGTCTCTTCCGCCATAGATATTACGTGCAAGAACATCATCAAGGTTTGCAATAACCAACCCCTCAACATTTTCAATCTCAACACTCTCGGGGGCAAGGGCAACTTGATAATTATACATACGCCCATTAAACGCTTTCATCATGCGCTTCATATGCTTAGGGACACCAACATCACCGATTCCCATCTCACGCAATGTCTGGTCCATGTCCTTAAACATGACATCAAACAATGCTTGGGAAATCGCCTCATAATCATCGTGATCCATAATGCGGTGTAAAATCAAGAATATATGCAACAACAGCAAATCAAACCGACCATCAAAATTATCAGGCACACCATATTCGGTATAAAAAGCCTCCTTACGCGTATTTTCCAACGCGCATGCATATAAGTCCTTGGCAATTTTCTTATTATGCCTTTTCGTATTGTATTTTTGTTTGAATAACATGCCCAACATTGATTTTAGCTCTAGGTTTTTTCTAAAATTATCTCTACAGTCCGTAAGAAATACCATTATTACAAAAGAATGCTATGCAAAAGTTTTTAAAAATCATTTTTTGTTGCCTTATTAGCACAAACATCATCGCCTGTTCACCCGTAACGGCGCAACGCGGTAACCTTCTGCAAGACTCTCAAGTGAGTGATATTGTTGCGGGACAACACACAAGGTCAGATGTGTTACGTGTATTGGGCTCACCCACGACGCAATCAACTTTTGATGCTAATATTTGGTATTATATTGGGCAGGAAACAGAAAAACACGGTATTCTTGATGATGAGGTTGTTAAAGAGCGTATTGTCGTTGTTTCCTTCACAAAAGAAGGCATCGTCGAATCTATTGGAGATCAAGACGCACAAAGAATAAACATCCCTTATGCGCGGTCAAAAACGCCAACACACGGGAATGAACTGACCTTTACGCAACAATTACTGGGAAATATGGGGCGTTTTAACACACCAAAGGCAAGTCCAACAGATCAATAGCCTGTTTATATAGGGCGTTGTTGAACGACCTGAAGCAAAACTTCTGTTTTGACATCATCACCCATAATTTTGTTGGTCAAGTAATTCAAACGTTTTTTAATCATATTAACCTGGACAACACCGCCCTTTAACGCGGCATTTTCATTCAATATACCGTACATATCCTGAATATAGGCATCCTTTAACCGTGGTGCTTTTGCTTTGATTTTATCGGCGTCAGAAACACCACTAACCTCAATCACCACAGCAAGGCTTAAAACCTGATACACGCCATCTTGGTCGATAATCGGTAAAATTAACGGATCTAACGTTACATACTCGACACTGCCTTCATCCGATGTTTCTTCCGAAGAAGACGCATATGCATTCCCTGCGATAAAAAATCCCGCTATCACCGCTAAAAATAATCTTATTATATACATAATCGTTATCCCTGTTCACAAAACATCACTCAGGACAGCCTATCAAAAATTAATTAACAGGGCGTTAGGTATACATACAATTTAAGGTTTATTGGCGAGAGTTAATCACGCAAAACAGAGGAGACTTTACCAAGGACACCATTTACAAAATTAACTTGCTGTTGTTCATAAAACGCGTGAGTTACGTTTAGGTAATCATTAATGATAATCGGCGCGTCAGTGTCTTGATGTTCCAACAACTCGCAAACACCGCAAAGAAGAATAGATTTCAGTAACGGCTCCAGCTCTTTTTCAGGTGGCGGCGGCGCAGGTTCTTCGTCAGGTGTTTCGCAATCTTGCGCTACGCCTTCTGTATCGGCAGCGTCTTTCTTAGTATCATCTGCCTTTGTATCATCCGCGACAATAACAGGTGCAGGAGCTTCTTTCTTATGAATATGCGCGCCAAGTATTTTGCTTATATCTGCCAAACGTGTATCCAAAGATGTAATAATTTTCTTGAATAACGCACCATGTGGCGGTGCTAAATCATCGCTATCATCCAGTTGTAAGCCACGCTCCAGACATTCCTCTATCACAAGGCGCACGGGCTTGGCATTGTGCAGCACTTCATAATAGGCCTGAACCGCCAGTAAACGCGCAGAGAGTTCTTTGTTATTATCCAGTTTCTGGCTATCTCTTTTATTATTTTTTGTCATTTTGAATACAACGCCCGTTTCAAGTTCAACAAAGATAATACAGCCGCAACCGCGTCCGCGCCCTTATTCTTTTCCGCAGGGTTAGCGCGAATAACGGCCTGTTCATGCGTGTCACATGTTAAAATCGCATTACCGATCAACAAATTGTAATCCAGTGATAATTGCGTTAAGCCACGTGCGCTTTCATTGCTGACAATATCATAATGTGCTGTTTCACCACGAATAACACAACCCAAAGCAAGAAAACCATCAAATTCCCGATGATCCGTACTGCGTTTTTCCTCTCGCAATGATCCCATTTTTATAGCTGTTGGAATTTCAAATGCGCCTGCAACATCAAACACTTCATAAGTGGCATGTGCCTCATCTAACGCGGCTTTTGCACCCGTTAATAAATGCTCAGCTACCTCATCATAATAAGGCGATACAACAATCATAATATGTGGCATAGAACGCTCTCTTTAACTTCAGGATATTGCCCGATGGCCTTGTATGTGTAGGTCATATCCATCAAGACCAATTACACTTTTCGGACTGTTGGACAGTAAAACCATATTCCTGACCCCCAAGTCCAGCAAAATTTGCGCTCCGATACCATAATCACGCAAAACTTTTTCATTTTGTTTTGGGTTGGCTTTGGAATTCGCCTTTTCTTGCTTCTTCAAAAGACGCTCTGATAAGCTGGTTGCATTGGGTGAGCGCAGTAGAACAATCACGCCGCGCCCCTCTTTTTCGATGATTTCCATAGATTTTTGAAGCGTTGCATCACCGTCCATACCCAAAACATCACCAAGGATGTTCATCGCATGCATACGCACCAATACCGGTTCATCCGCATTGGATATATCGCCCTTGACCAAGGCAACATGCTCCGCATATTCAATTTGCGCGGCGTAAAGGCACAGATTAAAATCACCGCCATATTGTGATGAGATTGTAGTTTCGTGAATACGTTTTACCAGTACCTCATTACGGCGGCGGTAAGAAATCAAATCTGCGATTGTTCCGATTTTCAAATTGTGGAGCTGCGCGAAACCGACGAGATCGTCCAAGCGCGCCATTGTGCCATCGTCATTCATAATCTCGCAAATAACGCCTGCACCACTGAATCCAGCCATTTTTGCTAAATCCACAGATGCCTCAGTATGGCCTGCACGCACCAAAACGCCGCCCTCACGCGCCATTAAGGGGAATACATGACCAGGCGTTGCCACAGAATTGGGGCCATTTTGCGGGTTAATTGCTGTTTGAATTGTTTTTGCACGATCCGCCGCAGAAATCCCCGTGGTTACGCCCTCTTTCGCCTCAATAGAAACGGTGAAAGCGGTGCGGTGCTGCGCGTTATTACCGCGCCCCATAAGCTGTAGACCAAGACGATCAACCATTGCCTCTTCCATCGGCAGACAAATCAAGCCGCGACCATCCTTGGCCATAAAGTTAATATTCTCCGGTGTTGCCATTTGCGCGGCAATCACTAAGTCACCTTCATTCTCGCGGTCTTCATCATCAACGATAATCACAGGCTTTCCGTTACGCATATCCTCGATAATTTCATCGATGGAGGATAAAATTTTCTGATCTTCTGTGCCCAAACGCGCATCACGCACGTCTTGCTTTGATATCGTAGCTTTATTGCTCATGCCTCATCCTTCTTATTCAACATATTCACCGCATAACGCGCGAGTAAGTCGATTTCTATATTAACCTCATCACCCACTTGGCGATCACTTAACGTCGTTTTCGCCCAAGTGTGGGGAATAATATTTACGTTGAAGCTTGTATCATCAACATCGTTCACTGTTAAGGAAATACCGTCAATGGTGACAGACCCTTTTTCCGCGATGAATATTCTTAACGCCGAAGGGATGGTAATTTTTAAACGATATGATCCGCCCTCTTCCTTAATCTCCAGAATTTTGGTTGTGGCATCGACATGCCCCGATACAAAATGCCCACCCATATCATCACCGACTTTCAAGGATGGCTCAAGGTTAATTCGGGTCTTGATCTGCCATGCGTCTATAATGGTTTTACTTAAAGTTTCATTAGAAACATCGACAGAAAAAGAACTTTCTGTTTTATCCACAACAGTAAGACAGCACCCTGAACAGCAAATGGATGCACCCAATTGAACCGATGACAGGTTCATAAGCGTGCCAATTTCGATCCGCATATCACCACGCGATTTAATAATGGAGCGAACAACACCAATTTCTCTCACAAGTCCTGTAAACATCTAACTTTCGTCCTTCCGCTTATATACCTCTAGCACATCCAACCCCAGTGTTTGAGTAGAACACCGCACTAAATCATGGCGCTGTACCAGAGTTTCAACACCTAACGACCCGACCATAGATTTAGCGTCTCCGCCCAGCATAGTCGGCGCACGATAGATAAGCAATTCATCAAACAAGCCCTGACGCAAAAACGATGCATGCGCCTCTGCGCCGCCTTCAACAAGTACACGGGTTATACCTTGGCTTACCAACAGTTCCAAGACGGAAGTTAAATCATGTGGGTTACAAGAATGTATGACAACGCCCTGTTGTTTCAGTGCGGCGGCGTGCTCATCGTCTCCATTACCAAAAGCCCATAACGGAACGTCTTTTGCCGTACGCACCAACTGACTATCGGATGAAATTCTTAAGTTACTATCCAGAACAACGCGAACAGGTGTATGCGCCACACCATCAAGACGCGTTGAAAGCGCAGGATCATCCACCAACGCCGTACCGCAACCAACAAGGATAGCATCATGTCGACTGCGCAGTTGGTGCGTATGACGGCGCGCTAGGTCTCCCGTGATCCACTTGCTCTCTCCTGAGGTGCAAGCAATCTTGCCGTCCAGCGTACACGCCATTTTAAGCGTTACAAACGGGCGGTTTTCGGTGATGCGTTTTATAAAACCGATATTGAGAGCGCGGCATTCATCAGCAAGTACGCCTTGCATTACCTTAATTCCTGCTGCCTCGAGGGTGGCAACAGATTTACCGCTAACGCGTGGATCAACATCTTGCGTCCCAATCACAACACGCGCGATGCCTGCCGCAATAATAGCCTCCACGCACGGTGCAGTCTGTCCATGATGTGTACAAGGCTCCAACGTCACGTAGAGCGTCGCGCCTTTTGCTAACGCGCCTACTTGCTCTAAGGCCTGAGACTCTGCATGCGGCCTACCACCATCGGCGGTGCGCGCCCGTGCAATCACACAATCATCCTGTACAATGACACAACCGACACTCGGGTTCGGCCAGACACGCCCCAGCCCTCTGCGTGCCAAGGACAATGCGGATTTTATGTGGTGAATATCAGAGTTTTGAACCATGGTTCATTTATCTTTTAAGTGACTGACTTTATTCAAGAAGTCATTGAAGTCTTCGGGATTGCGGAAATCTTTATAAACGGAGGCGAAGCGAATATAACCAACCGCGTCCAACCGCGTTAAGGCTTCCATCACAAGTGCGCCGATTTTATCGGAGACAATTTCCGGCTCGCCTTGAGATTCAAGGATGCGTACGATTTTATTGGCTTCTTGCTCAATTTCATCCAGATCAACAGGACGTTTACGCAACGCCACCTGCATGGAACGGATAATTTTATCGCGGGTGAAGGGCTGCTTTCGGCCGCCCTCCTTTAACACTGTCATTTCGCGGAGTTGGACACGCTCAAACGTGGTGAAGCGTTGCTCACACTCAGGGCAAGAGCGACGGCGACGGATTGTTGAATTATCCTCCGTCGGCCTCGAATCTTTAACTTGAGTTTCCTCATTTCCACAAAATGGACAGCGCATATAAGCCCTTTACTTAATAAATTATTCGTCAGGGTAGATCGGGAAAAGCTTACACAAAGCATCAACCTTGGCTTTCACAGCCTGTTCAACGGCGGCATTTTCTTCTGCACCATTCGCAACCAAGCCATCAAGAACTTCAGTTGCATATTCACCAACAAGTTTAAATTCTTCAACACCAAAGCCGCGCGTTGTTGCCGCTGGTGTACCAAGGCGCACGCCTGAGGTTATCATTGGCGGCGCAGGGTCAAATGGCACAGCGTTTTTGTTACAGGTCATGCCTGCACGCTCTAACGCCTCTTCCGTATCTTTACCTGTTAGGCCTTTGGGGCGTAGATCAACAAGAACAATGTGAGAATCCGTACCGCCTGAAACGATATCACAACCACCATCTTTCAAAGCTTCAGCCAGCGCGCGCGCATTATCGATAACAGCTTGACCATATATTTTAAATTCAGGCTTTAGAGCCTCAGCATAAGACACTGCTTTAGCAGCGATAACATGCATCAATGGACCACCTTGAATACCCGGGAAAATCGCAGAGTTCAATTTCTTGAAAATCTCAAGATCATTGGTCAGGATCATACCACCACGCGGGCCGCGCAAAGTCTTATGCGTTGTTGTTGTTGTTACATGTGCATGCGGAACAGGTGAAGGATATGTCCCCGCCGCAATCAAACCCGCATAATGCGCCATATCAACAAACAAAATCGCACCAACGCTGTCTGCTATTTCACGGAAACGTTTAAAATCAATTTGACGTGGATACGCAGAAGCACCGGCAACAATCATCTTCGGCTTATGCTCTTTCGCCAGTCTTTCAACTTCTTCGTAATCAAGCAGTGAATCGCTCTCGCGCACACCATATTGAATAGCATTAAACCATTTACCGGACTGATTAGGAGCGGCACCGTGAGTCAAGTGACCACCAGCAGCAAGGCTCATCCCCAAAATAGTATCACCAGGCTGCAGCAACGCCATCATAACGCCTTGGTTTGCTTGTGAACCTGAATTTGGCTGAACGTTAACGTATTTTGCACCGAACAGCTCCTTCGCGCGATCACGAGCGATATTCTCTACAACATCAGAAAACTCACAACCACCGTAATAACGACGCCCCGGGTAACCTTCCGCATATTTATTGGTAAAAACAGAACCTTGAGCTTCTAAAACCGCTTTAGACACAATGTTTTCAGATGCAATCAGCTCGATTCCATCTTGTTGACGCACTAATTCGCCCTGAATGGCGTTATATATATCCACATCCACATTTTTAAGATCGTCCGTGAAGAAACCATTATCATTTGTGTCTAGTTTTTCTGCTGCATTACCCATTATTCTCATATCCTTCTATTTTGAAAATCAATTTGTTATCTAATTCGTTTTATCTATAATTTTTTAATGCGGTTCAAATGACGCCCGCCTTCAAATTCCGTTGTTAAAAATGTCTCTATGATGTCAAAAGCGACTTCCTCACCGATAATCCGCGCACCAAGCGCAAGAACGTTCGCATCATTATGTAGTCGTGTCAGACGTGCCATCGTTACATCCGTACACAGAGCCGCCCGAATTTCAGGAAAACGATTGGCTGCGATTGATATGCCAATGCCTGTTCCACAGATAAGTATACCGCGCGTCACATCACCATCAACAATGGCTTTGGCGACGGCTTGACCGTATTCAGGGTAATCGACAGAATCAATAGAATGTGCGCCGAGATCGATGAACTCAACCTTATCCGCAAAGCGCGCTTTTATTGCCTCTTTCAAAGCATAGCCACCGTGGTCACAAGCTATCGCAAGCTTTTCCATTTAGAATCCTTTTACGCACAACGCATATCAACTTTATAAAGAGAAAATAATATATCGTTGCGATGCTCCTAAATCAATCCTTTCTTTTTCAAAACATACTCCAGACGTTTTAAGGCATTGCGCTTTAAAATAGATTCCTGACCGTTGGCCGGCCCTTGTATAGAAATTTCAGTAAGGGATTGCGTATCCATTGCGGAAACCTTTACCACATTGCCTATGGGGTTAAATTCGATAATAATTTCGCGCCCTTGAAGTTTATCAGACATATATGCCTCTCCTAAAATAATCTACCAGCATTAGTCAAAGTAATTTGTTTTCCTGCAAGGCACGAACGACGAAGCGTATTTATAATACGTGAGAAGAGAAGTAAATTAGGCAGACTAGAATCCACTGCCGAAATTGGTTTGTTGCGCCCAGAAACGCTCTAACATTTTAAGGGTTTGGTTCAGATCAGCCAAACGCTCTTCCGTAATATCAGACCCTGCTATTTGTTCTTCATGGCGATCAAACATAGCAGAAATCATACCACAAAGTTCAATGCCCTTCTCGGATAACCTAACACGGATAGAACGCTTATCATGCACAGAACGCTCTTGAATAAGGTAATCATTTTCGACCATCTTCTTAACATTGTAAGAAACATTAGAACCAAGATAATAACCGCGGATTGTCAGCTCACCAACTGTCATCTCCTCCTCACCGACATTGTACAAGATCATGCATTGCACGTTGTTAATATCCTGAATATTTTTTTTATCCAGCTCCACCTTCAACACGTCCAAAAAATGACGGTGTAATCGTTCAATCAGCTGAATTGATTCATAATAGGGTGTGGTCACAATGTATCTCCGGATATTTTTCTGACTTAATTTATTACAGCCGATCATAATTAAAGTTGATCTAACCTCAAAGTAATTTTATATATCTTTTACTTAAAGAAACGTAAAAAACATGAGAATTTACCATGATTAATGCTTCATACCCTTCCAAACGCTTACGTAGGCTTCGTTCCAGCACATGGATCAGAAACTTAGTAGAAGAAAATAATGTGTATATCACAGACCTCATCTGGCCGGTTTTTGTTATAGATGGCAAAAATAAATGCGAATCCATTGCCTCTATGCCGAATGTTAATCGTTATTCTATTGATCTTTTAGTCAAAGAGGTCATATCCGCGCATGCACTTGGCATTCCCGCAATCGCCCTATTCCCTGTTACCCCGTCAGAGAAAAAGACAGCGGATGGGCGCGAATCATATAATCCTGACAACCTAATGTGTCGTGCGATCAAAGCCATCAAAGACGCCGTGCCTGACATCGGCATTATCACGGATGTCGCGTTAGACCCCTATACAAGCCACGGGCATGACGGTTTAATCGAGAATGGTGAAATTCTAAATGATCCCACTGTTGAAATCCTTTGCAAACAAGCCCTGACGCAGGCGCAAGCAGGCGCGGATATCATTGCCCCATCAGATATGATGGATGGGCGTATTGGCGCGATCAGAGCGACGCTGGATAAAAACAGCCAGAGCAATGTCACAATCCTATCCTATGCGGCTAAATATGCATCTTCTTTCTATGGTCCATTCCGTGATGCCGTCCAATCCTCAGGCTGCCTAAACGGCGATAAAAAAACATACCAAATGAACCCCGCCAACAGTGATGAAGCAATGCACGAAGTTGCGCTGGACCTGCAAGAAGGTGCGGATATGATTATGATCAAACCTGGCATGCCCTATCTGGATATTATCACACGCGTTAAAGATGAGTATAAGGTTCCGACCTTTGCTTATCACGTCAGTGGTGAATATGCGATGCTGCGCGCCGCCTGCGATAATGGATGGCTGGACTATGACGCAGCGATTATGGAGACCATGGTTTCGTTCAAGCGCGCAGGCGCAAACGGCGTTCTGACGTATGCGGCGATCGATTTGGCAAAAGCCTTACAAAACTAATGGTTTATATTTATTAAAAAATATATCCAATTTCTTGATTTTCAAGGGAAAAAACAGCATAATAAGACATAAATTCCATATATGGCTCTGCATTCATTCTTTCGCGTCATATATCCACTGCGTATTCTATAGTCATCTAATTTATTTTTTGGGCAAGTATTGCCCGTGCATGCGATCTCGCTGCAATACAGTATGAAAAAGGATAAAATCAGACAATGAAAATGGTCGGCTTTCTTATGGTTTTCGGAGCGACATTTGGTGGTCTTGTTATGACTGCCGGCTTTGAAAAGGCAATGCACCTTCTTATGGGCGTTATTGTTCCCGCAGCCCCTGGTGAGACGGTAATTATTATGGGCTGTGCGTTTGCAGCATTTATGATTGCCAACTCCATTGACACAATTAAAGCCTCTATAAAAGGCTTAAACGTTATGATTAAGCCCGTTGAGTATAAAAAAGACGACTATATAGAGCTGCTCAGTATGATGTTCACAATGTTTAAGCTGGCACGTTCGAAAGGCTTCCTCGCCTTAGAAGTCCATGTTGAAAACCCGAATGATAGTGAGCTTTTTAATCAATTCCCTAAATTCAACGGCAATCATCATGCCGTTGAATTTGTCTGCGATTATTTCCGTATTATATCATTAGGCAACGAAGATCCGGGGCAAATCGGCAGCTTAATGGATAAAGAAATAGCGGAAATAGCACATCACGAAGGTCATCCCGCCCACGCGGTTCACATGATGGCCGAAGGTATTCCTGCCCTTGGTATTGTTGCGGCAGTGTTGGGGGTTATCAAAACCATGGCCTCAATTTCCGAACCACCAGAAGTTCTGGGTAAACTGATCGGGGGCGCGCTTGTTGGTACGTTCCTTGGCGTGTGGATCTCATACGGTATGGTTGGACCTCTATCAGAAGCGATGCAAGAAAAAGCAGATTCCAAAGTTATGTATTACAAAGTTTTAAGAGCAGGTATCGTCGGGTTCCTTAGTGGTGCAGCCCCGCAAGTTGCCGTTGAATTCGCACGCAAAGCCCTGCCCCATGGCATTGCCCCCAGTTTTGCCGAACTGGAAGAAATCTTAAACGAATTACCGCCGCCACCAACAGGCTAATAGAAAGATAAACGAAAAACACATGTCTCAATCAGACCACATAGACATTAATATTAAAATTGTTGCGCTGCCCTATGTTCATCATGGTGGTGCATGGAAAGTGGCCTATGCCGATTTTGTGACGGCAATGATGGCGTTCTTTTTGCTCATGTGGCTGTTGAATGTTACAACCAAGGAACAAAAAAATGCTATTTCCGATTATTTCAACCCTAGCCACCCCATGATTTCCGACAGTAAAAGTGGTGCAGGCGGTCTTATGGGCGGCTTAACCATGTCACCGGAAGGTGCTATGGCCTCTAACAAAAACCCTATTATCCCACAACAAGTCAGCACACAACGCAAGCGTGGAACAAAGAGTAAATCAACCGTTGCCAAAGCGCGTGAAGCCGCGGAAAAGAAACGTTTCGAAAAAACAGCTGAGAAAATAAGAAAAGCCGTACAAGAAAACAAAGCCCTTGCCAAGCTGTCCAAAAACCTGCTGATTGATGTCACGCTAGAGGGCTTACGCATTCAAATCACCGATCAAGAGGGCGAATCCATGTTTCCGCCAGGCAGTGCGCGAATGTTTGGCAAAACCAAACTTTTGTTAGAACAAATCACCGAAATTGTTCTCGATATGCCCAATGAACTATCCATTCGTGGGCACACCGATGCCACGCGCTATGCCAAGGGGGCAACATATACGAACTGGGAGCTGTCAGCGGATCGTGCCAATGCATCACGCCGTGTTATGTTGGGCGCGGGTATACCTGTAGAACGTCTCAATAATGTTATGGGCAAGGCAGATACACTGCCCCTAATCGTGGATGACCCACTGGATGCCAGAAACAGGCGAATTACCTTAATATTGTTAAAAGAAGAGCTAACCGCCCCGCCAGCGCCCGAAGAGGATGACGACTTGATAGAGGATGAAAGCGATTTCATTGAGGAAGCTCCCCCACTTCCAACCATCCCAATAAACCCTTACCAAAAAACCCCTGGAATGGTTGAGTTTCCTTAGGCGATACCACAGAAAAGTAGGACATTGCATTTACAGGCTGATAACTCTATACATAGGTTATGCTATGGTATCATTTCACGTCAATTGTCGTTGTTGCGGCAACAGGAATTCACTTTTTTGCTAAATTGGCAAAAGGCACTTTAGACCCACTTGTCGCCTTAGTCATAACAATGATATCCGCCCTCTTTCTTGCTCTATGTTTTTTACCTTTTGCACAAGAAAGCATTGTAAAATCAACATCTTCTGGTAAAGGAATGCTGCTTTATATATTGGTTGGGTTTTGTATTACGATCGCGCATGTCGGTATCTTCTATATGTTTAAAGCCGGCGCGCCGATTAGCCTTGCAACACCAATCGCAAGATTTGTTCCCGCTATCTTCGCAGTGTTCTTAGGCATTTTTTTCTTTCATGAGACGCTCAAATTAACGCAAATAGCAGGCCTGATAATGGCAACAGTTGCCGTTATTTTAATTACAAGATAAAGCGCGCAGCCCCCTTGAAAGACTAAAAACCTCTGCCTTATTAGTTTGTTCGTAGAATTTATTCTCCTGCTTGCCTTTAAAATTTCCTATTCTACAGTGTCATCCCGAACATAGCGTGGAGAGATCTTCTTGTGGTGGAGATTTAGATCCCTAGTCGTTGCTCTTTCTCGGGATGACAGGATGGGCGTTTGCTTGGCATGACAAAAGAGTTCGCTGGCTTGCTGAATGATAAAAAGGGACGAGTAGCCTGAGTGTTTTCCTTGTTTCTATCGTGTCTGTTCCTGCTTTTTTCTCTTTTATCCAATATCAGCATTGATATAAAAATGGGCGCCCATAAATCGCGCATATAGCCTTATAGGAGCATGATCTTTCCTGCGTAGGACTACCCAAGGCTGATGAGCCTGCCGACGGCCTGAGGTTCTTTCATGCGAACCAGTCTTACGGGAATATATAGGATATTACCCCATCGCGTCAAGGAATTTATTCCTTTTTGACGGAGCAAGTTTTAACCTATCACTAATTCACTGATGTTAAGCGCACTTTAATTTTATCGAAACTTTCCAAAGCCCCTAATGGCCCCAACGCGGCGAGCGTTGGCGCAGACGAGAATATCTGCCCCGCCACTTTTTTCAAGGCTTTGATATTCACCGCATCAATGCGCTCTATGATGTCCTCAGGAGAGCGGATAGAGCCCCGCAATAAAATCGCCTTGGCATTTTGATCGGCGCGGCTCATCATCGATTCACGGGCAATCAGGATGGATGATCGCAGTTGCGCTTTGGCGCGGGAAAGCTCTGCTGAGGTAATGGTAGTGCCAATTTTCTTTACTTCATCACAAATCACAGGGATTAATTCCGGTAGTTTATCTGGCCCCGTGCCGGCGTAGATTCCGAACTGACCGCCGTCAGAATGCGCGGAATGGAAACTGTAGATCGAATAAACAAGACCCCGTTTTTCGCGCACCTCTTGAAACAAGCGTGAAGACATCCCCCCGCCCATTAACGTCGCCAGAGTCTGCGCCGCGTAATAATCATCACTGACACGCGATACACCATTAAAGCCCAGAATAACGTGGCTTTGCTCCAGATCGCGAGATTCTCTATGCTCACCACCGTGATAATTTGTAGGGGTTTTCATCTGCTCCGTATCATCGGGCAGAGCGTTAAATTTTTCTTCTATTTTCTGAATAAAGCGATCATGGTCAATATTGCCGCTGGCACATATCACCATATTTGAAGGCGTATAAAGCTGTTTCGTGAAATCCATCAGGGTTTCGCGGCTCATGCCCTCAATAATTTGATTTGTCCCCAAAATTGGCGCACCGAAAGATTGCTTCGGGTAAGCGGTTTCAAAATAATTATCAAAGATAATATCATCGGGCGTATCATGGCACATGCCGATTTCCTGCAAAATCACATTGCGCTCTCGCTCTATTTCGTCCTCGGGCATTGTTGAATGTTGTACAATGTCTGATAACACATCCACAGCCAGCGGTAGGTCATCCTTCAACAGATGAATGTGATAGCTGGTCAATTCGCGGCTGGTATAGGCATTAATATGTCCGCCGACATTTTCGATCACTTTCGCAATTTCCAATGCATTACGTGTCTTTGTGCCTTTGAACAACATATGTTCAACCATATGCGCCGTGCCGTTATGGATTAAATCCTCATCACGCGTTCCAACACCGATCCAAACGCCGACAGCGACGCTTTCCACCGATGCAACATTGTCTGTTACAACACGCAAACCATTTGATAATTTTGTAATTTTAAGAGATGTCATTGCATATTCATACAAACAAAGTGGCGAAAAAACAATAGTTGTTTGATGATAATAATGATGTCGTTTTTGCCCGTTAAGGTCAAATCACTATATCACTGATGCGTTAATGTGGTGGTATTTCCGATGATTCTTGTGCTGCGCTGCGTAAGCGGTGCCATAAATATGGTGGCGCGCCGCATTTTATCTCTTGAATATTCGGGTTATCGGCAACGCCATATTGTTGTTCTAAATTCTGTATGCGCGTCAAAATATCGGGAGATGCGACCTTATTATAAGTGTCATCCATCCAGTCAATTTGGTGGAAAAACTTAGGAATTCCGCCTTTTGGTAAACGCGCCACCAACATCGGTAGCTCCAGCACTCTGAAATTTTGGGTTAGGTCGGCTTGATTTATGTCCGCGACACCCTGTTGAAAGCGCGCCAAATTTGTTTCATGAATGTTCAAAGCATGTGCTTCGTAGAAATGTCGATGCTTGCCCGTATACCATCTGTGGAATGTATCCGCCGCGGCCTTGGCCTCATCTACGCCGTTCGTCAAATCATTATCGTAGGCACGCGCCAAATCGCGCCAATCGGGTGATGCTATTGCGCCGTTCCAACCATGTGCATTGCCCTTTTCTCGTAAAGCCCATGATGTGCGGATCGCTTCGACCTCTGCCCAAGCCTCACAAAATAGAATTGCGATAACATCGCTTTTTGCGTCAAGAAGAACAGGAAATACACCTTGTTCATGAATCGGCAACAGGTAAAGCCCGTGCATATCCTGATAAAAATGCATCATTTCATGTAATAAATAATGTGCGTTCATATCGCCACCAGATAAAGCAGAAAAGCGCAGCTTCGCCATAACGTGACCTTGTTCAATCATGCGCCAGAAACCACTGGTAAATTGCAGTTGCTTTTCTGGTGTATCAATTTTTTCTGTCTGCACGGAAAAAGGCTGATACGCGCCTGCCCCGCCACGTAAAGAAAAGGAAATTTCATGACCGAAATCCACCATATCATGCATCATTTCAGCAAAGAATTTATCCTGCATAACGTAAGAGATCATATCCTCTCGCTTACGCTGTGCCGATCTTAAAATATAAAATGGATTTATATACATGGGGGCATGTTAGATAAAAAAATAATCAAAGGCAATTGTGTAAATTATGAAAGGCGTATGGCACTTGAAATAAATTGTCATAATGCCCTAATGGAAATTATTGTAGAAACGGCCTGTCACCAGGTGGAATCTAAAATGAAGTGCGACTTTCTATGAAATGTGCCCTATTGCGGGCAATGGAGAAAGTCAAAATGAGTAAAAATTATAGTCAATTGAGTTTGGATGAACGCCGAACAATTTACAAATTATTAGAAGCTGGCAGGAGCAAAACTTCAATTGCAGAATATCTTGGCCGTCATCGTGCTACGATCTTTCGTGAGGTTCGCCGCAACTCATTTTATCATGAAGATCCATTCGTACGTGGTTACTTTCATGTGAATGCTCAGGAATTTGCCAAGCGCCGTAGGTTTAAGCTACGTAAGCTTATTCGTTACCCTGAGTTCAAAGCGTTTGTCATCAGCAAGCTTCAGTTCCCATGGTCGCCAGATCAAATAGCTGGTTACCTTAAACGCCTTGGCATTGATGGTTTTTATGTCTGCCGTGAAACAATATATGATTTCATTTACAGCTCTGAAGGGCGTGAATTGAAACTGTATCGTTACTTGCGTAAATCTTTCAAAAATAGGCGTAAACGTTTTACAAGAAAGCCACGTCATTTACGCGGTATCCCGCATGAACTAAGTATTCACAATCGACCAGAAGATATTGATGAGCTCCAAGGGTTCGGTCATTGGGAAGGTGATTTAATGATATTTCGGCGTGAGTTTGGCAATGCTAATATCACGTCATTGGTTGAACGCCAGAGCCGCTATACCTATTTGATTAAAAACCAGAATAGGCGTTCAGAGCCAGTGATGTCGAAGATCAGGGATAAGCTTGTATCCCTCCCCCGTCATTCACGGTGCTCTGTAACCTTTGATCGTGGTTCCGAGTTTCTTGCATGGAAATTGCTAGAAAAACATGTGGAACTTGGGAGTTATTATTGTGATCCGCAGACACCGTGGCAGAAAGGAACGAATGAAAATACGAACGGCCGTGTAAGGCAGTTTCTACCGAGAAAAACCAATATCAATGAAGTATCACAGGTGCAGATTAATCGGATTTGTGAAAAGCTACATCACACGCCAAGACGATGCCTAAATTATAGAACACCTCATGAGGTGTTCTATAATCATTTACACCAGATCGAGGATAGAATAACGTGTTTAACGTAACCAGTCGCACTTCAGACTACTTTCACACCATTATTTTTAAAACTTTTTATAGTGCATATTTTTGTCTAGACAAGTGCATATAGATGCTATAGAAAAGTTTGACTTTGCATAGCGTATATACAAGATATCTGTGCTTATTAGGAGACTTGGCCGAGTGGCTGAAGGCGCGCCCCTGCTAAGGGTGTATAGGGTTTATAGCTCTATCGAGGGTTCGAATCCCTCAGTCTCCGCCACTTTCCCCACATTCTTAAAATTAACACTCCCTCAAAATCAATTGTGACCGTGGCTTTCAAGATAAGTCATTGACGTAAACGGAATATTTACTTAACACTGTTATTGTAAAACATCACACATTTTTCACACAAAACGTCACACATGCGCCATATTATAAAAATAAAATCTTGGTATCACTTCAAACGCCGTATACCTAAAAGGTATAAAAAATATTATGAATATCAAGATGTCATACAAGTAAGTTTAAAGACAACATCTGAGGCTGTTGCCATTCAGCGCGCATCGGTATTACGAGAAGAGCTGGATAGGCTCTGGTCGAAATTATCAGAAAACACCTCTCTCGATAAGAACCACTCATATCATAAGGCTGTTCATACAGCTCAAACATTCAACTTCTCTTATAAATCAATATCAGAGCTTGCCAGTTCTGATATTGAAAAAATAGTACATCGTCTGGATGCCTTGCAATCCGATGTCCCTGAAACACCTGAAAATATAAGTGCTTTACTCGGTGGAGAAGAAAAGCCCTCTTTCCCAATTAGTGAGGCAATAGACTCATTTATTGAATTTGAGAAACCTAACCATACTAGAAAAAGTGAAGATCAGCTCAGGAAATGGAAGAACCCGAAATTAAAGGCAGTCAACAATTTCATATTAGTTTGCGGTGACTTGTCGATTGAGAAAATAACCAGAAACGATATTCTCGCATTTCGATCATGGTGGCATGAACGCGTCGAAACGGAAAATTTATCGCCCAATTCACCAAACAAAGATTT
The DNA here is from genome assembly GCA_002401965.1 of Alphaproteobacteria bacterium. Classification (GTDB taxonomy): domain Bacteria; phylum Pseudomonadota; class Alphaproteobacteria; order Micavibrionales; family Micavibrionaceae; genus UBA1672. Next base: position 114 of record NVUR01000002.1, on the reverse strand, counting down.
TACTCATTTACGAACACCGGAAGGTGTCAAGGAAGTTGTCATGTGAAATTTTCAAATCATGCTGCAATTTTAACTTCCTTTTCACGTTTACTTTTATCAGGATTAAGGCTTATC
>NVUR01000013.1 GCA_002401965.1 Alphaproteobacteria bacterium | reverse complement strand
AGGCTGAGTTGGCTATAATTTTTGTGCATTTTGACTTTCTCTTTATCACCCCAAAGGGGCATAAATTAACGAAAGTCGCACTTCATTTTAGATTCCACCCCCCCTATCCTCAACCTTGCATGTTCCAGCATTAATCTGCAGCTCGTTAACCATCGTCTCTTTTGAAAGACCCAAATCTCTTACAGCTCTGATAACATCCATTAATATACTCCCCCACGTCAGCCTATCCACTGCACATATACCTATTCCCACAAGATTCGGCGCAGAATACCCGGTGTCAGGATAGAAAGCGGGTTCACGGAAATTACAGGCTTTTCGAATGGGCCTTTAATGCTGTATGTGGCGGCGAACACACCGCCCGAGCCACCGGTTAAGATGTCGCCAATAATTGGAATCGCGCCAATAATCTCGTTCACCGCTGACATCGGTACAACAGTACCCGAAACATCAACCTCGCGCTTTTGATTATCGAACGTCCCGTCAAACAACAAACCAAGAGAATTACCCGAGGTACGCCCCTCTTTCAAAACAAGCAAACTACCACCTTTACGATAGAGCCAACTAAAATCTGCTTCTAGCTTATCAAAAGCCAACCCATCACCGCTAAGTACTTCTCCAATGCCCGTCAAAGACAAAATACTCAACAAACTGGTCAAAACGGGAGCATTCACAACTGTAAAATTGGAAATCTCTGCTTTACCGCGCAAATTGCGATCCAAAACACCGCGCACAGGCTCTCCATAAATCACCATCGTACCACCACGAATATCGCTATAAACTTGAAACGCTTTCAAGAATGCACCCGCATCATCAGCCTTCAGGCGAAAAGTACGTTTGCCCTCTTTATCAGGTTTAAAGCGCACATAAAGATTGCCCTTACCGACCTTTGCATCCATTTCCATCTGGTTAAAGCGCCCCTGCCCGTCAATATCGAAAAACAGCTTAGCATCATGGATAATTTCATTCGGCGCAGTCCGTAATTTCTTCGCCGTCACAGAGATAATCATAGGCGGTTCCTGATATTCGCCTTGTGTTTCCTCCGCATCCATAAAGGGCTGTACATCCATAAAGGGCGCATCCAGAACAATATTCACCGCGCCCGTATCATCAAAAACAAAGTCCAGTTTTCCCGTCGTACCATCCAATGTAAAATGCGGGATACGGCCACTGGACAGCTCGGTTTTGCCCATTTTAATCTTGAACAAAATTTCCGCTTTGGATAAAGAAAAATGCGCGCCGCGTGCCTCCAAATTAGTGATTTTCTTTAAATCTCCATTTTGAAGATGCGCTGTAAATGTCGCACTGGCCTGTTCACTTGGTGATTTTTCGAAATCAAACGGATCAACAAAAAACAATGCCGGCGTAACATCCACACGGACATCCGCCTTACCTGCCCCATCACGGTAAGACACATACTCTATTTCAACAGGCAATGAACCTTCTATAAAATCAGTTAGATCAATGCCCAACATCTCCCGAATATTAGGATCAGCCGTAATTTTTGCTGTCACTTTTTCTTTATATGGCTTGCCCTTGCTGCTCAAAAACTCTTCCCACGCAAAATCCACAGGGCGGTTTGCCAACATCGCTTTGCCCTTCATGCTGGCCAACCCGTCTTTCACGGAAAAGACCAATGGCCCGCCGCTTAAATCCAGCGTAGAAACAACATCAGGCAGCAACACATCCTTCAGCGTCCCATCAACACCAATTTTAAAGTCTTTAAGTTTTACATCGGATTGCGTCGGAAACTGCAATGCAATTTTTAAGTTGGCCTGCCCTCTCACCTTCGCAATATCCATATGAATATCATCACCAAGGTTAATCGGTTCTTTCGATATATAGCGCATGATATCTTGCAAGCCACCATTCAAATTAATCTTAATATCCGCGCCACCTTTCCCAACAGCAGCGACCTGATCGAACAGAAGTGTAGCACCCGACACAGGCATAACACCGAGCTTCCCCTTCGTAATTTCAATACTCAGCTCGTCTTTATTTAAATCAAAACGACCCGATCCGTATACATTAACAGCAGCATCCAGAGGCGCGCGATAATCAATACTCATATCCTTAAAAGTAAATTCAGCCTCCAGATTTTCAACATCAGCGTCCCATATCGGCGCGGCGCGCGGGCCGTATATTTTCGCGCTATCATCAGGCAAAACCTTCTCCGCCAGAAAATCAAAACCAAGCCAAACATCGTGGAGCGTCCCCTTCGACATTCTCTTCACAACCCATTTTTCACTATTATCACCACGCAATATCTTCGGCCATAAAGGTTCAATCTGCGACTGCTTTAAATCCGCCAACCATATTTTAACGGGACCACTCACCCGATCATCGGTATGGATAATATCCGCCTTGGCAAAAATCGTGACGTCCTGCACGGTGATTTGCGTATCGCTCAATACCAAAGCCTTACCATCGTAATTATAAGAGGCATGCAGAGATAAATCAGTATAAGGAATGGGATCATCCGATATGTCGGGATGCATAAGGTCGCCGCCCTGTGATGTTATATCCAACCTGACATCCGCAGGCATAAATGTTTCATCCAAAATAGTTTCAAGATGAGCATCCAAAGTAATATTTTGCTGACTAAGAATGCCAAGCGCAGGAATCTTTCCCGCAATCGCTTTAATATCTATATTTTTAAAATCCGCCGATAACTCGACATTTTTTTGATTCCACAAATAATTCATGTCAATATTCATCTCTGATGTTTCCAGACCAACATCAGGCAACTTCGCATGAACATAACCCTTCATCCCCGAAACTGTACTGTGAAATCCAACATTAAAATCTGGCAGAGACCATGATTGATGGGCGATTTGGTCATCAATATAGAACCGTGCATCCTCAATTGCAAAAGATTCAAGGCGCGAAATAATCGAACGCTTTGCACTTTCACGACCCGGACGGGCAATATAACCAAATATACGAGTGCTCAAATCAAATTGTTCTTGTGATTCTTCTTCCTGCGTCTCTTGCCCCAAATCCAGTTTAAATTCACCATCCGCTGTTCGGATAAGCTGCAATGTTGGTTTTTCAAGAATAATCGCCTTGGGTAAAATACGCCCTGTTAACAAGCCACCGCGTGAGAAACTAATCGATGCCTTATCAATGGAAATAATCGTTGCGCCCTGCTTATTCACCAATTGCCCACCATGCAATTGCAGATAAAGCGGTCCTCGCAATTCAGGCCAGTATAAAACAACGCGCTCCATACGCATTGCATTGCCTGTTTCTTCATCATATAGAGCCGCTTGTATGTAACCCTTCGCAAAGCCAATATCCAAAGGTCGCGTCGAAACGCGCCACACAAATACCGTCACCAAAATAACCACAATCATGCTGAGCAACCACAGCATGCTTAGGCTAAAGCGGCTAATATGCCAACAAAAATGCCGTACCTTTTTGGGCACAAGACTTCCTTTTCATAGAGGACAAAGACTTCGATTAGTTATTTTATCCCACCCCAAAGGATTTGACCATATCCCCATCCTGCTTTACTGATAAAACCCACTGGAATTATACGAAAGCAAAAGCGATGACAGATTTAGAAATAGGAAACCAAGCCCCTGACTTCACCCTACCGACTGATAATAATGGCGAAATATCCCTGTCATCACTTAAAGGGAAATATGTTGTGCTTTATTTCTACCCCAAAGACAGCACCCCTGGATGTTCCATCGAATCCTGTGCATTCCGTGATGCATTGCCCGCTTTCGAGACATTAAATGCCTCCATCATCGGCCTGTCAAAATGCAGCGTTACAAAACACGATAAATTTGTCGGAAAATATGATTTAAACTTCCCCCTCGCTTCCGACGAAAATGGCAGCGTGTGCGAAGCGTACGGCACATGGAAAGAAAAGAACCTGTATGGCAAAAAATACATGGGCATTGAACGCTCCACCTTCCTGATTGATCCAGAAGGTAAAATCGCCGCGATATGGCGTAAAGTAAAGGTCAAAGGTCATGTCGCCGATGTTCAAAACACATTGAACGATATAGCTTCAGCCTAGAACCACCTCAGCCCCTAACCAACAAAAGGATCATGCATCAAGATTGTGTCATCACGCTCAGGACTGGTGGACAGCATACTGACAGGCGCGCCGATCAGCTCTTCAATATGGCGGACATATTTTACCGCAGCGGCTGGTAATTCGCCCCATGTGCGCGCACCATAGGTGCTGTCTTGCCAACCATCCATGGTCTCGTAAATCGGTTCAACCGCGGCTTGCTCAATTTGTGAGGCAGGATAGTAATCAATTTCCTTACCGTTCAAACGATAGCCAACACAGATCTTCAGCTCCTTCATACCATCAAGTACATCCAGTTTGGTCAGTGAAATTCCGTGAATACCATTCACTTTCACCGCTTGACGCACCATCACCGCATCAAACCAACCACAGCGACGCTTGCGCCCTGTATTTGTACCAAATTCATGCCCCTTTTCACCAAGGAATTCACCAATTTCATTATTCTGTTCTGTCGGAAACGGCCCCGAACCAACGCGCGTTGTATAGGCCTTAGTAATCCCCAAAACATATTTCATCGCATCCGCGCCAACACCCGAACCAAGCGCAGCCTGCGCCGCAGCCGTATTCGACGATGTCACAAACGGATATGTTCCATGGTCGATATCCAGCATCGTACCTTGCGCGCCCTCAAACAGGATTTTCTTACCCGCTGTCCGCGCCACGTCCAATTCACGCCAAACCACGCCTGCATATTGTAAGATATCCTCTGAAATCTCCATCAATTTCTTATAGATTTCATCGGCAGATATCGTTTCCGCGCCCATGCCTTTAAGCAAAATATTATGATGAAACATCATATTTTCGATTTTTTCTTTCAGCAATTCAGGGTGACGCAAATCACAGACACGAACACCGCGACGCGCAACTTTGTCTTCATAAGCCGGCCCGATGCCGCGTTTTGTCGTACCGATTTTATCATCGCCGCGTCCTGCTTCCATCGCTTGATCCAACGCCTGATGAACAGGCAAAATCAAATGCGCGTTTTCCGCAACCACAAAATTATCCAGCGTAATCTCAACGCCTTGCTTTTTAATCATGGTAATTTCTTTAAGCAATGACCAAGGACAAACAACAACGCCATTACCAATCATTGATCTTTTATTCTTACGCACCACACCAGAAGGCAGTAAGTTCAGCTTATAAACCTCACCATCAATAACCAGTGTATGACCCGCATTATGCCCGCCTTGAAAACGCACAACAATATCCGCGCGTGAAGACAACCAATCAACAATCTTGCCTTTGCCTTCATCGCCCCATTGTGACCCTATAACGACTACATTACCCATAATAAAACCTTTGCTAAAACCTTGTTATTTAACCTAATTTTGATATTTTTCTATTTTCGTAAATATGTGTACAAACCTCAGACACGTCACCCGCACCAGTGCCACGAATAACCGTCCACCCTTGCGCCTGTAAATCCAGTATCACGCTCCACGCCTCTGCACTACGGACAAAAACCTTGTCACATTCCAGCGGCGTTACAGAAGATTGTGCAATCGTATCCATGTACAGAGTGAACCCCTTAGCCATCTCACTGCTTTCACTTTTCCCGAAATGAATATTATAACAACCACCGCGCCCTAACTCACCGCGCACCTCAGAAGAAAACAGCGTAAAGCCAAGAGCCCTATGATATTCAAAGCCGTTTTGCTCCAAAACATCAATAGTCAAAGAAACATCATCAATACCCAGATCTGTTAACGCCGCCTGCACACCAATCGAAACATCCTTCAATCGCGTGACATGACCCGCCATTTCACCTTTAAATTTAATTTTTTTCAAAACGGAGAACGCATCATCCGCCCCACCCGAAGCCCCCATCGCCTGTGCAATAATTTGCGCTGTCTTACATTTCAACGCTTGCAGAGCATCAATATCACGCTGCGCCACTGCTTTTTCAACTGCGTCACGATACTCTGGCTTCACCACGCACAACAAACTAGACACAAAACCAGGAATGGTCATATCCAATGTAATATCGTTAATACCAACCGCTTTCAGCCCTAAAACAGCCAGCACACAGACCTCTATATCCGTCTGTACACCGTTATCATCGCCAATCAGTTCACAGCCAACTTGTGCGAATTGACGTTCAGTACGCATTTGGCTGCCGCGTGTACGCAAAACATCATTCGCATACATCAGGCGTAACGGACGCTCTGCATTCATTAATCGGGAAGACACAATGCGCGAAATCTGCGCTGTCACATCAGATCTGATCCCCATCATGCGATGCGATACAGGGTCCATAAGACGGAAGGTTTCATTGGCCAGACGCTCCCCCGGACCAGGTGCCAGCAGGCTATCTTCAAATTCCAGTAAAGGCGGTTTCACACGGCGATAACCAAACGCGGAAAATTTATCCATCAAAGCCTGAATAGACTTCGCCTCTTCCTCCGCATAAGGCGGCAGAAGATCGGCAAAACCATTTGGCAACAAGGCCAGACTATCATCTTTTTTGTTCATATCTTTTCGATACCAATAAACACTTTATAAACCAAAAAAACTTATCGCTATGCGCCGCCAAAGTCCAGTTTAAATATCGAAAACACGATGTTTCCATCACAATAGAAGTTAAGTGCGCCCTTTTAACACAATAACAATATAAAAGGAGACCGCCACCAAAGGTCACACCCCTGACGACGACTCCATACATTATTTACGCGGCTTGCTGTTTCATCTGTTCGATAAAGTCGGCAGGAAATATTGCTGTATCAAAAAACGAACGTGACGTTTTCACCTTATCACCTTCAAACACCATCACCTCGACAAACGGAATTGTCGCTTGAAACGGCGCTGTTACCACCCAATCAAACACATGAACGACCTTATCACCCTGCACGATTATATCACTATTTTGGCACAGACTTTCAAATGGGCAGCCCTTAATAGAGTCCAGAAAATCATCCAAACTCTCAAATGCTATCATTGGCCCCTCCATATGCATATCTGCATGCATATATTTACGAAAGACAGAGGCATCCTTTGTTATCCATGCTTGTGCTAACGCTTCGACAATCGCTTGTTTTGTTGTCATTTTTATCTCCAATATAAGTAAAATACGGCATTATTGCCGTTGATTTGCATACTGGCACAACACTACTGACAGCGTGTTGTCAGTAGTGTTGGTGTAGGATAGAATAAAACCACATAAAGGAGATTAAAACCATGCGTAGAGCAGATCGATTATTTCGTATTGTCGAGTATTTAAAGGCACGGCGCACCGTCGTCACCGCTCAAAAACTCGCTAACGTTCTGGAAGTCAGCCCACGCACAATTTACCGTGATATCGCCGATTTGAATGCATCGGGCATCCCCATCATGGGCGAAGCCGGCGTTGGCTATATCCTGAGCAAAGACCACAAAGTACAGCCCCTTATGTTCGGGCTGGAAGAAATTGACGCCCTGATACTGGGCGCACAGATGGTTAAAAACTGGGGTGACAAGGGACTGGCGCAAGCAGCAAGCCAAGCCATAGATAAAATCACCACCGTTTTACCCGAATCCATACAAAAAGAACTGGAGCAAACCTTCCTCTTCTCAATGACCTCAAAAACGGAAGTGATAATTAACATTGATTTCACCGCCCTGCGCCGTGCGATCCGCGGCAAAAATAAGCTCGACTTTTCCTATGAAGATGAAAAAAAATCGCTGACCAGTCGCAGAGTTCGCCCCTTATCTCTGGCTTTTTTCAGCCCCGTTTGGCTGTTGCTGGCATGGTGCGAAAAACGCGATGATTTCCGAAATTTCAGAATTGATCGTATTCAGGATTTAACAATTTCCGACGATTTATTCAAAGACGAAAAAGGAAAGCGTGTTCAAGATTATTGTTGTGCTATGCAAGATTAAGAAACAACAATTAACAAGCCGCTGCCTTCTCGATCACGTCACACAAGTCATTGACAACATTGTCCACCATGTCGGCGTCATCGCCCTCTGCCATCACGCGGATTAATGATTCTGTACCTGATGGACGCACCAAGACCCGCCCTGAGCCATTAAACTTTTTCTGCGCACCCGATATTGCATTTCGAACCGTATCGGTATGCAATGGGCTATCGCCCGAAAACCTAACATTTCTAAGACGTTGCGGGCATGGAACAAACATATTAAGAGCTTCACTAGCAGGTATTTTCTTGTGCTTTATATAGTTCAAAATCTGCAACGCCGCCAGCAAACCATCGCCTGTGGTTGCATAATCACTCATAATTAAATGCCCTGATTGCTCGCCCCCTAAATTGAAGCCCTCTTTGCGCATATGCTCCACAACATGGCGATCACCAACATCAGTGCGAATAAAATCAAGACCATTGGCTTTCATCAAACGCTCCAGCCCTAAATTCGACATTACCGTTGCAACCAGACCGCCACCACGGAGTGTTCCTTGCTCTTTAAACCACAGTGCCAAAGCCGCCATTAATTGATCGCCATCAATCTTATCGCCCTTTTCATCCACCATAATCAGGCGATCTGCATCCCCGTCCAGCGCAATGCCCAAATCCGCGCCATGGTCAACCACAGCCTCCTGCAATGCGCCTGTTGAAGTCGCACCATACCCATCATTAATATTACGCCCATCCGGCGTATTCCCGATAGCAATCACATCGACTTCTAATTCCCAGAGGACTTGCGGCGCAACCTTATAGGCCGCACCATGCGCGCAATCGACAACAACTTTTAAACCTGCCAAAGACTCTGTGCGCGGAATAGAACGTTTAAGCGATTCAATATAACGTCCCAGCGCATCATCCAGACGATTGGCTTTACCAAGATCCTCCGGTGCAACCAGCTCCGCACTTAAATCTGCATCTATTTTCTTCTCAATATCGCGCTCAATCTCATCTTCCAGCTTAAACCCATCAGGGCCAAATAACTTTATTCCATTATCCTGATATGGGTTATGAGACGCAGAAATCATCACACCGACATCCGCACGCAATGACCGTGTTAATTTTGCAATACCGGGGGTCGGGATCGGCCCAACCAAAATCACATCCATCCCCATAGAGATAAAACCCGCGCTCATCGCTTGTTCCAACATATAACCTGACAGACGGGTATCTTTACCAATAACCACACGATCCATATGCTTGCCACCACGCGCTGTGCGCAAAACACTGCCCGTTGCCATCGCAACCTTTAACGCCATATCCGCCGTCATAGGGAAGCTGTTCGCCTTACCGCGAATACCGTCCGTTCCGAAATATTTCTTCTTGCTCTGAGGCGTATTATTTTGTGTCATAAGATAGACTTTAGGCAGGCAAGCCCCCTTTTACAATAAGGAATTTCATATTTAGCACCCCTATCAATAAATTTTACGCATATACCAATATAATACAGCACTTTACTGGCCTGTTTTTTGCATAAAACATCATAGTTTATTGCAGATAAAGGAACGGTGCCATGACCTCTATTCAAACTGGAATCTATATTAACAGCCCACATGTTACAGCTCTGGATACGAGCAAGATGAAAGCATTTCATGTTTCCGAAGCACCGGAAGAACTGTACCAAAGCTTTATCAGCGCCGAAGAAAAATTCCTTAAATCCCAATATACCGAACACCCTGACACATCGAACCACCCACTATACCAACCCTATGCAACCGTACAAGTTGATGGAAAAACAGTGGCTACATTATACAACAGTGGCAGCGTATCTTCATCAAATGCACTAGGCGCAAAGATACAAAAACTATTTGCCAATGAAAACACAAACCTAAGCGGGCCAGCGGGTGCACAAGACAGGGCGGGAAAAATTGCCGAGTTACTGGGCGGCACAGTGGAAAAATCTTCCACTGCCATGACACAAGCACAGTTTAATGCCACAGGGCAGCCACAAGGCACCGTTGATTACAAAGCAATGCATGAAGACCCCATGTATGAGAAATTACAAAAAACCAAGCAAGCAAGAACACTGTTCCTCGCCCAGCAAATTGCACAAGAAGGCCTTCAAGATAATACGCCCGCCGAAAAAGTCATTTTGGACACAAGTAATGGGAAGGAAGCACTGGATATCGATGCCTATTTCGCACCACAAGGTAAGGTCGACCTTGATACAGCCCTTCTTCTTACGCCATCAGCAAATAATATAGATGCCCTGTCCAAACACGCCTCCACAAAGTTACAAAACCTACTTACAGAATACGGCATCCCCGAAGGGCCGGACAAAATAACCTATGATACCGCCGGTAACATAAAATTCCCTGCGGACTATCCCTATGCGGATGAATTAAAACAAGCACTGCAAGAAAATGATGGGCTAGCGCGAGAATTAAGCACAATAGCCGCTCTGACCAGCCACCTTGCCGGAATGCAAGCCGCTGCACAAGGCACGAATAGTCACAATAATTATATCGATATCACATTAAATTTTAGCGCCAACGGTGAAATAAACGTTACCGCAAACGGCAAGCCTTATAACACTTCCAATGATAATAAAAACAACCGGACCAACCTCCAAACACAACAAACAGCCCCCTCCGGCGTCGAGGAAAGCACAGAATCTGTCTCCAACGATCCAGATCCGGTCAAAGAATTCCTCGATTATATGAGTAAAACACCGGAAGAACGCTGGTTTGATGCGATGCTGGCCGAAAAAGGCCTCACCAGAGAGCAATATGATGCTCTACCCCCTGAAGAAAAACTCGCGCTAGAGATAGAAATTCAAGAGAAAATCAAAGAACGCACCGCCCAAAAAGCAGAAGAAGGCACAGTAATAACCAAACAGGATACCGACACAATAACGGCGTCCTCCCCTACAGAAGCCACTCAAAGCCCGCCTGCTGATGAAAACTATCCGCTCGAATATTATCAACTGCCAGAATGGCTCGCCCAACATAGTAACGAACTTTCAAGCCAGCTGGGCGCAAAACCTGAAACTGAAACAGGCTCCTCCAGTGATCGCGCCGAATATGCCGCCCTCATTCAAAAACATTACCAATCCATTTTAAAAGATGCTGGCATATCAAGTGTTGAGGATCACTACAAAGCCACCATCCTTGATAAGGCCTCCAGTGAAACCCTCCATCAACAAATGAACACACGCCTCCAAGAAGACACTAGAGTTCTGGAGCTTGCGGAAAAACTCGACAGACACATTTCCTGATACAACGCATTCCCAGCCAAACCATTGACAGAAGCGGTAACATTCAGATATTGAAGTATCCAGCATACGGACATAAATGCGCCAAACTATAAACGCTTTTTTAATAACTGCTAGATATACTGCCAAGCACCATGAATGCATCATCTGATCTATTACAAAAACAAGACCTTGCCCCCGTTAAAACGATTAAACGGGATGGTATTTTTGTGTTTTCAGGGCCACATAATGGGCGCGCCGTTCCCGCCTGCCTTGAGCCATGCTTAGGCACAGATGAAAACTGGTTTTTTGAAGCGCACGAAGCCATGGATTTACACATGAATACGTTATTTGATGCTCTGGAAGAATCATGTGATAATATCACCCTGATCGCGGGGAACTATTCACGCCTCGTTTGTGATTTGAACGCCTTGCCGGACTATGCCATCACCAGACATTCACCGGAACATGTTCATATAAAAATTCCGCAAAATCAGCCTGATACATGCTGTAAGGTACAACATGCACGCAGACTGGAGGCCGTGTACTGGCCTTATCACAACACCAAAACGGCCACCATAAACGAAAAACGCAAACAGCTTGGCGGCGCGATCGTCCTTGATTTGCACAGTTTTTCCCCAACATGGGATCAAAAAAAACGTAATGTAGAGCTTGGCACGCTACGTTGTGAGAAAACACCGTTCTCACGCGCCTTCGAAGCCTATCTCAGGGCACAACCTGAATATCTTTTCGTCTCCGGTGAGCCATACCGCGTGGCAGAACGCAAACAAAACGCCGCCCCGATGATTACAACAAATAACGATATACAATATTTAGGATTAGAAATTCGCAATGACCTGATCGCCACACCACAAGGCATCGATAAAATGGTTATTTTCTTAAAAAAATGTGTTGAGCATCTGGAACAACATCCCGATCGTGCAACCATCATAAAACCGCGCAGCACCATCATGCCCGCCGAAACAGCAGAGCCAGAATTACAAGATAGCTGGTCTATTTAATTAACGGGGGAATACACGGCTACATCCAGCGCGTCGGGCGCGCGGGCGCGTTATAATCCATCGGATTAGACAAATGATCCAGCGCATTCACCGCAGGCTGAATATCCGCCCATTTATCACATGCACAATGAATAACGCTTAACGATGCGGGGCTGTAGCCCTCTGACAAACGCTGCATCACGGAATCATGCCCCTGCGCGGCCAACAAAATCACCAGCTCGTAAATACAGGGATTATGTGCGATCATAAGTATATTTTGATGCGTATTATCGATTTTTTGAATTTCATAGAGGTAATCCCCGACACTACCATTATAAAGAATATCGATAAACCGAACCTTCGCCGTATCCAGCTCAGGAAAAGCCCCTGCCAAGGTTTGGCGCGTACGCACGGCGGAAGAACATAAAACCACATCAGGCACATATCCTTTATGCGCCATCATGTGCCCCAAAGCCTGTGCATCCTCAACACCTTTCGGTGCCAAAAGGCGATTCACATCCCCGTCATTGCCTTGCGACAAAGCCATAGCATGACGCAACAAAAACAACCGTTTTCCTTTAAATTCAGATGATGGCATATGAAAACGCCTCCCCTATAAATCCCTTATAAATCTGCAATCTTGAAGACTGTAATTTTCCCATCTTTCAAGCCAATTGCCAATTTCCCGTGCTTCACCGCCAACGCACCCTCGCCGAACACATCTTTACGCCAACCCTCTAACGCAGGGACGTCGGCATTATCATCTTGTGCAATTGCTTCAATATCTGCGGCAGAGGCAATAACCTTCGGCGCGACATCATGCACCGCGCTTTGTACCTTCAACAACATTTTCAAGATATCAACCATCGCCATTGCCCCTTGCGACAAAGACGCCTTACGCTTTGGCACAGGCCAAGTATCACGTGGTGTTTCCAGCCCCTTTGCAATCACTTTCAACAACTGCACGCCAGTTTTACCCTCTGCCATCTCCTTGGAAACATTACGAATCTTCGCCAACTGGTTCTTATTCTGTGGTGCTTGGTTCGCCATATCAGACAGCGCATCATCACGCATCACCCATGTTTTGGGGATATCACGTTTTTGCGCCTGCATTTCCCGCCATGCGGCAAGCTCCCGCAAAACAGCCAAGCTCTTAGCCTTTGGCGATTTAATCTTAATACGCTCCCACGCTTTATAAGGGTCATTTGCATAAGTATCAGGGTTATTCAAAATACGCTCTTCCTGCGCCACCCATTCTGTACGCCCACGCTTTTCCAGCTCCGCTTTCAAATGCAAATACACATCACATAAATGCGTCACATCGCCCAGCGCATAAGTGATTTGCTTATCACTTAAAGGGCGTATCGACCAATTGGTGAATTGAGAGCTTTTATCCACCTGATACCCTGAAACCTGACGTACGATATTCTCATACCCAACCGAATCACCATACCCGCAAACCATCGCCGCGATTTGCGTATCGAAAAATGATTGCACCACCGCGCCTGTCAGATTGTAGAAAATCTCCAAATCCTGACGACCTGAATGAAATACTTTCAGGATGTTTTTATTCGCCAACAACTCAAATAAAGGCGACAAATCAATCCCCTCCACCAGCGGGTCAATCGCTCTGGCCTTCTTATCGGGACCGCTCAACTGCACAAGGCACAGCTTCGGATAGTAGGTTTTTTCGCGTAAAAATTCCGTGTCAATTGTCACGAATTCATGTACCGACAGCTCTTTACAGAAAGCCGCCACATCGTCTGATTTTGTAATTATGGGCATGATATCCTTAAATCTTGAGAAAGCCATCATACAAAACCTGACCTTTTCGTCCAGCATAAAGGCATTAATTTTGAAAAATAGGCGTGACATTGTGTGGTGATACGTTATAAATCAACGCTTAATCATAACGTATACTTATTAACAGGATAAAATCATGCACGCCTTTAGAACGCATAAATGTGACGCCCTTAGAAAAGAAAATACAGGCGATACAGTCAAAATATCTGGCTGGATACACCGTATCTATGATTTGGGTGGTGTTCTATTCGTTATTTTACGTGACACGCACGGCCTGACCCAATGCGTCATCGAAGAAGGCAGCGACCTGTTTGAAACCATCAGCCAGTGGCGCGTTGAATCCGTTGTAACCGTTACAGGAAAAGTCCGCGCACGTTCTGACGAGACCATTAATAAGAAAATGGAAACTGGCGAAATTGAAATTGATATTGACGAAGCCGAGCTGCAATCCAGCGCCGATGTTATCCCATTCCAAGTTTACGAAGATGACGGCGCAGGCGAAGATATCCGCCTTAGATACCGCTATCTTGATTTACGCCGCGAAGGCATGCAAAAGAAAATCCGCCTTAGAAACAATGTGATCCGCACGATGCGTGAGAAAATGCACGCGCAGGATTTCCAAGAATTCCAAACACCAATCCTAACGGCAAGTTCACCAGAAGGCGCGCGTGATTACCTTGTGCCATCACGCCTGCACCCTGGAAAATTCTACGCTCTACCGCAAGCACCACAGCAGTTTAAACAACTTCTAATGATGTCGGGCTTTGATAAATATTTCCAAATCGCACCTTGTTTCCGTGATGAAGATGGCCGCGCCGACCGCTTGGCCGAGTTCTATCAACTTGATGTCGAGATGAGCTTCGTCACCCAACAAGATATATTCGACACAATCCAACCCGTTGTTCACGGCATTTTCGAGGAATTCTCGGACTTCACAGGTGAAAAACGTGAGGTGATCTGGTGCCCGTCAATCCCGTATAAAGAAGCCATGATGAAATACGGCTCTGACAAACCTGACCTTCGTAACCCATTAGAAATTTGCGACCTGACCGAGGTTTTCTCTCGCGATGATGTTGAATTTAATGCGTTCAAGAATGTTATTAAAAAAGGCGGCGTTGTTCGCGCTATCCGCGCTCCAAAAGTTGGCGATCAACCGCGCAGCTTCTTTGACAAGCTGGATAGCTGGGCAAAGGGTGAAGGTGCATTCGGACTTGGTTATGTGTTATTTGCAGACGGCGCAGGCAAAGGCCCGATCGCGAAATTCATCCCCGAGGCCGCACAAGCCGCCATCAAGGAAATATCAGGTTGCGAAGATGGCGACGCAATCTTCTTCATCTGTAATCAAGAACTACCCGCCGCAAAATTCGCAGGCGCGGCGCGTGATGCCATTTGCTCTGCTTTGCCTGAAGGTCACTCATCAGCGCGTGAAAAAGGTGTTTTCAAACTCGCATGGATTATCGACTTCCCGATGTATGAATTTGATGAAAAAGCACAAAAAATCGACTTCTCACACAACCCGTTCTCTATGCCACAAGGCGGTATGGATGATCTGGAAAATAAAGAGCCTACGGATATTTATGCATGGCAATATGACTGTATTTGTAACGGGTTTGAGCTGGCCTCCGGCGCGATCCGTAATCACAAACCTGAAATCATGGAAAAAGCCTTCGGTATCGCGGGCTACAGCAAGGACGTTCTGGAAGAAGAATTTGGCGGCATGCTGAATGCAATGCGTTACGGCGCCCCACCGCATGGTGGTTTAGCCTTCGGAGTTGACCGTATCATCATGCTGCTCGCTGATGAGCCGAATTTGCGCGAAGTCTATGCCTTTGTCATGAACGGTCAATATGAAGATCAAATGATGCAAGCCCCAAGCGAAGTTGACCCCGCACTGCTCAAAGATCTTCATGTCAAAGTGAACGCACCAAAGAAAATGACCGACGCGGCGTAAAACGACCCTTAACACAAAGAAAACCACAGCGATTTCCAATTTTACAGGACGCGCTGTGCATTCGCTGCAAATGCTGTGGTAATTTTTTTAATAATCAAGCTCTAACGGCGGAGGTTTAACATCGCCATCTTTGTCGCCACTGCCTGCGCCACCATCGCCTGATCCAGATGTATCATCACCCACCGCCCCTGAAGCCGAGCCAGAGCCAGACCCCGTATCCGAAGAATCAGCAGCATTACTGTTTTTATGTTGCCACGATGCAGATGCATTAACATCAGAATCATCCTCTCCAAAACTATAATCCGAACCAAGACTAAGACCATGGCTAACATTATAACTATTATCATAATTATGGTCATTGCGGGCACGGGTCGATTCCATAATGCCTCTGACTGGTGCAAGAATATCCAATTTATTCTTATACGGATCAAAACGGTTCTCTTTAAAATCCTGCACATCTTCAAGAACATTACTTTGAACTTCTATCAATTCTTCCGTCGTATCAGCCTCATGCAATTCAACTTCATGTTCTTCAATGTGCTTTTTGAATTTAATAAGTTTCCTACGCTTAGTGTTCTTCGCCTTTAAAGCTCGCGCTTCCTCTACCGTGTCTGCAGCCTCTTCGATCTGCGCGTCAATTGCTTCAATTTCATCCGCAATATCTTCCTTAATTTCCACAATTTCCGCAGCAACATGCGCAAAAACATGTTCAAACCCCGCCGCCATAAGGCGTTCAAGACGCATCATCTCATCCCAAAACTCTTGAATTCTCCTCTTTTTCTCCGCATCATCGCGCAAGCCACCATCCACAGCCATGGATGAATGCTCACCATGCACCAGATGCTGCAAGGAAAACCCTGTGGCATAACCCTTCAGCTCCATCATCAGCTGAACCACATTGCGTAAAGATTCTTTGATCGTGTCCAAACCAATGGAATGCGGGCTTTCCAGAAATTTGTTCAACGCCTGTAACGCAATGGTTTCCTCATCCTCGTCGATACTTACGCCAACGGCATTCCCAAAATTAAGTGCTGCTATCATTATATATCACCATTCCCGCATTTTATAATTGATGGGATCATACGCTATTCGTCGCCGGGTTGTCAAAACACCACCGACCTTAAGCTATATATCTTTGGTCTCGGTCAACTGATTCATAATAAAGCGTTTCGCAGGTTTAATATGATTACCAAGCCGTAACAGAGCCTTACGCGCAAATTTCGCCGTACGGTAATCCGATATCGCATACAACCGCACCAACGCATTCGTCCCATGATAAAGCGGCAAGCAATGCTTGCGATGTTTACGGCTGTAACGCTCCAGCGCGATATTCGGGGGAAACGTCCCGTCGCTTTGTAATGTTTCCTGAATCTCATGCGCTAAAGCCTGCGCGCCGCGTAGGCCAAGGTTAAAGCCATGCGCGGTTACAGGATGCATACCAACAGCGGCATCCCCGATCAAACCAAAACGGTTGGCGCAAAAACTCTTCGCCAAAGTTGACACAAGCGGATATGGGTGGCGTTTACTAGACAGCTTCAAATGCCCGAATTTATGGTCGATACGCTGCGCCACATCATCGGCAAATTCCTGTTCATCCATGCCTAAAACGTCTGTATCTTCCTCAGACGTTAAGGTCATAACCACGGAGACCTGACCATTATTCAGCGGCAAAACCGCAACCGTGCGATCATAATAAAAACACTCATACGCCGTATCATTATGCGGCAATTCATGTTCCATCGTGCAAACAATACAAGTGCGCCCGAAATCAAGCAAGTTCGTCGAAATCCCCATCATACGGCGCGTATTGGAAAAACGGCTATCCGCCGCAATAATCAACGGAGCCTCCAAACGCTTGCCATTAGACAGCTCTACCCAGCCCTTATCATCATCCGTATCAACTTTAGAAACCGTAACCTCGTTCAAGAAGGTCACATTCGGATAATCCTTCACCGAGTCATAGGCGGCTTTCCTGATGCGATGATTAGAAATCATAAAGCCGAGATTTTCTTCACCGACTTCTGTGTGATCAAAAGACAAAGCATAAGGGGAATGCCCGTTCATAACCTTCGCCGTTTTAATCAGGGAGATATGCTCCTCGGGAACAAGATCCCACATCCCCAGCTCATTCATAATTTTATGCGACAAGTGCGTCAGCGCGATTTCTCGCCCGTCATAAGGCGGATCAGCAAGAACAGACTCAGGCTGTTTCTCGATCAATAAAATATCGAGTTTGGTTTCCGCCATCGCTCTGGCGAAACTAAGACCCGCGGGACCTGCGCCAATAATTATAATATCATGATCCATCATAGCCATCCTATTCTAACCAAATGCCTCTGCATTGCATTTCAACCATATTAAAAGAGGCTTGTAGATGATTTTAGTCAAGGCTTTATATGCTTTCATCGCCTCATACTTGAACAGGTCATCTTAATTTCTTGACATTACATAAAAAACCTGCGATGTTCCGCCCCAGTTTGGTGTGATGTACACGCAAACGGAGCTTTAGGTAAATATCTGAAACAGATATTATGTGAGCCTTAGAATTCACCTTTCCCGAAAAGTTCAACAACATAAAACGCATAGTCGTTCAGATTTTTATTTGGGCTAGGCATGTGTGACGACACGTATATTTTATACGTTAGGAACGCATAACGCCGCCAAAATGACAATATGGACGATGAACGGCGAAAGGATGAATTAATGAAAAATTTTGATGGCCTCGGCCTACACCACGTGCTTGCACGATCTCTAACACAAATGAAATACGACACACCAACCCCTATTCAGGCACAGGCGATCCCTATTGCCCTACAAGGGCGCGATATTCTGGGTTCTGCACAAACAGGAACCGGAAAAACGGCGGCGTTCTCTATTCCATTGCTTGAACAACTTTTAAACTCTGAGCGCGGTACTGCGCTGGTTATGACACCAACAAGAGAACTTGGTAAACAAGTTATGGATGTTATGCTGCAAATGCTTGGCTCGAAAAGCCCAATCAAAACAGCATTCCTAATTGGCGGCGAAGCCATGCACAGACAGTGCCAGCAGCTACGTCAACGTCCACGCCTTGTTGTGGGTACACCGGGACGTATTAACGACCATCTGGAGCGTGGTAATCTTGACCTCGATAATGCAGAATTCCTCGTTTTGGACGAAATGGATCGTATGCTTGATATGGGCTTTAGTGTTCAAATCGATCGCATTGTCAAATATATGCCTGAAAAGCGCCAAACATTGCTTTTCTCTGCCACAATGCCTGACAGCATTATCAAAATGGCGAAAAAATATCAAAATAATCCAGAGCGCATTTCCGTTGGCTCAACCTTTAATCCTGTGAAAAATATCAAACAGGATATCATTCACGTTGCCGCAGACAAGAAATACCCTGAGCTTCTCAACGAGCTTCACGCCCGTAGCGGATCCGTTATCATTTTTGTGAAAACAAAACGCGGCGCCGATAAAATGGCGAAAAAGCTGAGCAGCGACGATTTTGATGCGTGCGCTATTCATGGTGACTTACAACAACGTAAACGTGACCGTGTCATCAGAGAATATCGTAACAAGCAGTTCAGAATTCTGGTTGCTACTGATGTTGTGGCACGTGGCCTTGATGTTCCACATATCGAACATGTTATCAATTATGACTTGCCGCAAGTACCGGAAGATTACATTCACCGTATCGGCAGAACTGCGCGTGCAGGTGCAAAGGGCGCGTCCCTATGCATGATTACACCGCAAGATGGTCGTAAATGGAACGCAATTGAAATCCTTATGGACCCAAGCAAAAAACCAGCCAGAGGACCTGCCCGTAACGACAACAGCACTAAAAACAGAGGCAATTCAAAATACGGTAAAAACAAACGCTTTGATTCAGATAAAAAGTTCTCCAAAGGAAAACGCTCTGATACGCGCGATGGTGAAAACCGTAATGAAGGCCGCAGCTATAATAAAGGCAAAAACTTCAAACGCGATGACCGTGACGGCGAAAACCGCAATGATGGTCGCAAAAGCGAAGGTCGTAGCTTTAATAAAGATAAACGCTTCAACAACCGCGATGACCGTGACGGTGAAAACCGCAATGAAGGGCGTAAAACCGAAGGCCGTAGCTTTAACAAAGACAAAGGCTATAATACCCGCGACGAGCGTAATGGTGAAAGCCGCAAGAACTTCAAACGTGATGATCGTGATGGCGAAAACCGCAAGAGCAATAATCGTAATGAGGGGCGCAATGAAGGACGTAGAGACGACCGTAACGGCGAAGAGAAAAAATTCTCTAAGCCAAGCAAGGGCGGCAAGAACTTCGGGCGCGACGACAAGAACAAAAAAGATGACCGTAACAATAACAGCAAAAAATACGGTCAATACAGTAAAGGCGGCAACGCTGGTGGGAAGAAAAGCTTCTCCGCCCCAAAGAAAAGACGTGACGCAGCATAATTCCTGCAACACGACATTAAAGAAATCAAAAAGTGGCTTAATTCATTTTAAGCCACTTTTTTACCGCCCAATACGGAACAACGCCCATCATAATCTCCACTTGCTTTTAAGGGAATATTATCCTATAATAAAAGCAATATACGCCCGAACCCCATGAAGCACTATCAAAATCGCGCCACAGATGCCACTATCGTAACCCACTGATAAACAATGAAACACAAAGTTAGCGCGTAAAAAGTTCTACAAACAAACTATATAGAATTTACACATCGCCCAAGCCAAGCCACTGTTCATACCCGCCCGTCATATTACGGAGGTTTGAAAACCCAAGACCCGCAAGATATTGCGCGGCCTGCAAGCTACGCATTCCTTTTTGGCAATATAGAATGATGCCCTGATCCTTATCTATATCAGGGACATTCCCCGCCATCAGCCATGACAGCGCAATATGATCTGCACCATCGATATGCCCAACGTCCCATTCATCACGTTCGCGCACATCAATCAACCGTGCATCATTTTTATGCTGCACTTGATCGACGCTAATTTCGGGGATAATGCTGCACATGGGTGAGGTATGTTCCAAAATGATATCTTCCTTATTTTTGCTGCACACAGGGCAGTCAGGGTTTTTAGATAATGTAAGCACACGGGTCTGCATAGAGTGCATATCAACCGTTAATAACCGCCCTGCAAGGGGCTGAAAGCTGTCATGCGGCGCGATCATTTTTATGGCTTCCATCGCCTGCACAGTACCGATCATACCCGCAACCGCGCCAATAACGCCAGCTTCCGCGCAGTTAGGAATATGCCCCTTTGGCGATTCAGGAAATAAGCATCGATAACATGGTTCATCAGGCACACCAAAGACCGATACTTGCCCGTCAAACCCCAAAATAGAGCCATAAATAAAAGGCGTCGACGTCTTAACCGCAGCATCATTAATCAAGAATTTCGTTGCAAAATTATCCGTTCCGTCAATAACAAGGTCAAAACGATTAAACAGCTCCTCAACATTGCTGTTATCCAACGCTACGGAAAATGCCTCGATTGTAATATCAGGGTTAAGCACGTGTAAATGTGCGGCGGCAGCTTGCGCTTTATTCGCGCCGATATCATTGATGTTGAACAAGATTTGCCGCTGTAAATTGGTTTCATCAACGCTGTCAAAATCAACAATTCCGATATGCCCAACCCCCGCCGCAGCCAAGTAGAGCAAAACCGGACAGCCAAGCCCGCCCGCACCAATGACCAGAACAGAGGCGGCATTAATACGCGCTTGCCCTGCTTCACCAATCTCGGGCAGGACGATTTGACGTTTATAACGTTCGGATTTATTGATCGTTTTATGCATGACCCAACCCTGAAAACAGAGAAAAATCTGCATTTTCCGCGCTTGTCTCAAGAAAATGCGCCACACACTCTCCCATAATAGGAGAAAGCAAATATCCGTGGCGGAACAATCCGTTACACCGTATATAATTATGATCCTGATCGATTTTAATACGCGGCAAGCTATCCAGATAGGCTGGGCGCACCGCCGAGGACATATCCAGTATTTTCGCTTCACCGAAACTAGGGTGCAAGGAATATGCTGCGCTCATCAGCTCCATCGCGGAACGTAAAAAAACATGTCCATCATCCTCATCCGAATTTTCGATCACGCTCGCCCCCACTGCAAACATATTATCAGGGCGCGGAATGATATAGAGCGGATAACGCGGATGCATCAAACGCACAGGACGTTGCAGCGTAAATTCATGATTTTCAAGCAGCAAAATCTCGCCTTTAATCCCACGCAAATCACGATCTTGCCCCTCGATATAACCGCGGCAATCAATAACCCAGTCATAGGCGGGGTCTGCCTTTAAGTCATCAGGATTTACGTCCTCATGCAGAATTTGACCACCCAACGCTACCAATTGCTCCACCAGCATCACTAATGCAGGTTCTGGGTTAATATTGGCCTCTAAAGGCATATACAGACCTTTACCAAATTTATTACCAATAGAGGGCTCTAACGCATTCATACGCTGCGTATCGACCCATTCCCACTGATCGGAAACCGCGTGTAAATGCTGCGCGAAACGATCCAACATGTGGCGATCTTCAGGATGTGCGATCAGTAAACTGCCCGCTTTTTGTAAAATACCGGACGCGTCATCGCCTAGAAATTCATCCCAAAATTCAATGCCCTTCAGCCCCGCACGAACAAAACGAACGGGAAGCGCTTCAATTTCACTAAAAGGCGCAAGCATCCCGCCCGCAATCGAACTTGCATTTACAGGGGGAACAGCTTGTTTCTCGAACACTGAAACCGCAAACCCTCTTTTTGCAAGGATGTAAGCCGTACTCATCCCTAAAATGCCCGCGCCGATAATTGCTATTTTCATGCTCTATACCTCTATTTATCAATACGACCATACAGAACATGCCATGTGGTCTTTCCACCATGATTTCGATCAAGTGCGGCGCAAGCCTGCTTCATTTCGCTATGCGTTAAAGGAGTATAATCTTTTCTAGCCGTCCCCGCGCCAATATTCTTCATTGAGCGCAAAAAATCAACCGCGCCCTTATAATCATGCATGATATTTTCCTCCCGATAAATATCGGATGACGTTGGAAAATCGAGAATACCGATGGACAGATTAAGGTCTGTGAGAACCTGTTTCCATTCACAGAAACTCTTATTCCCTGGCATCGTATAAAACAATGATCCATTCGGTTTCAGCATAGAAGATAAACGCTCCACCGCCGCGCCGATATCCTCAAACCACTGGAAAGCCATATTAGAGACGATCAAATCATAAGTATCGGTGTTATCGGAGTTTTCACCATCCATCACAGACCAGCACGCCTCCTTGCCAGAAAACTTCGCCTTCGCACGTTCAACCATTGCGGGGCTAACATCGGTAATACGTAAGTTACAACCTTCATATTGACGAAATAAATGCTGCGTTAAATTCCCTGTCCCGCAGCCAATTTCAAGGATATCTGTAACCTCATCAGAGACAGGAAGATCAGCAGCGAGGCGCAGCGCAATTGATTGCTGCACACTGCAATTTTGGTCATATGCCGCGGATTTCCTATCGAAGCTCCGCACTACATTATTTTTCCAACCCATGCTCACGCGTAAAATCCTTTATTTTATCAACGCACCAATCAGGATGTGACAAGGGCAAGATATGCCCGCCCTGCTCATGAGTTTGTAAATCAAACCCAGCCCACTGCGCCTGCATTTTATCATGCGGTAAAACCAAATCCTCACGACCACCCAGCGATAAAATCGGCACAGATAGCGCCTGCAAAGCATCCGCCATATCCCAATCAATCAGCCATTCCAAACCGTCCTGCAATTTATCGGTATTCAGCGCGCCGTCAAGGTTATTTTGCATCTCCTCAGGTAAACCGCAGCTATCCCAAAATGAATGCATTTGTGCACCGGCATTACGCGCCAAACGTTTTTGCATCGTGCGTAATGTGCGCTCCAACGTGAAAGGGTGAAAACACGTAAAACCGTTAATTACAATCAAAGCCTGCATATCAGCAGCGTGATGCTTCAAAGCCCACATCGTGCCCAGAGAATGCGTCACATAAACGGCTTTACCGCAAATCCCATGCGCGCGCGCGGCGCCAACAAAACCAAGTTCAGGGCAATAAACATCATCATCAGGAAAACCCGCAGCCACCTGCAACCAGATCTCCGAATTCATTCCCCAGCCATGCACAAAGATCAATTTCATGCCACCTGATCCTCAACGACGATATCATTTCCCTGCTTATTCATACCCTCTCTAACGAACAGGAAAATACCCGCCCCAACGATGATTGAACTCCCCACTATTTTATAAAAATCAGGCACACTCGCCCAGATAAAATAATCAATCCCAAGCGCAAAAATAATTTGCACATATTGATACGGTGCGACAACAGCAACCGCGGCCAAAGTATAACCGTAAGATATCAAAATAAGTGCAGACCCATAAACCGCCCCGATAACAGCCACATAACCAAGAAACTCCATATTATGCAGTGGCGGAATTTCGCCACCTTTATAAATCAGAATACCACAAATCAAACATAAGAAAGGCCAGAAAGCGAAAGATAACAAACCATTATCACGACCGATATAACGCGCAATAATACCAGCAAACGAAAACAGGAACACACATGCAAAAGCATAAAAATAGGCAGGATTAAGTGCCTCAAAACCCGGACGAAACGCAACAAATGCTCCGACAAACCCACATATAATAGAAAAAGCTCTATATTTTCCTATCGCCTCTTTGAATATAATTACCGCAGTAATACTAACGACGAAGGGCGTTAAAAAGAAAATAGTATACGCATCCATCATCGGGATGCGGCTGATCGCGTGCAAAGAACAGGTCGTATTCAGTGCAAAAAAGCACCCCCGTAACAATTGCCATTTCAACGTTTTCACGTTAAATAAGGATTTCACGCCCCCCATAAACGGCACAGCAATACATACAAAACCAAGCCCACAGACGGCTTGCCAAAATAAGATATCAATAACCGCATAATCTTGCGACAACAACTTACGCAAACCGTCACTGATAGAAAATGCGCTAAACGCAAGAAGCGTTACAAATATTGCTTTATTCGTTTTATTCTTGGTCATTTCCTTTAATCCCGCTTATAATCCCGCGCATTATGCGAGATGATATGGATAACAAGCAAACAATACACATTATTGCAGGCCCAACGGCAAGCGGAAAATCTGCGCGCGCGATTGAGCAGTGCGAAGCATTGGACGGTGTGATTATTAATTGCGACTCTATGCAGGTTTATAACGGCCTGCAAACCCTGACCGCGCAGCCCCCCGCCGAGGATTTAGCCCGCGCCCCACATATGCTCTACAGTCATATCCACCCGAACGATACTTGCTCTGCCGGGAATTGGCGGGAAATTGTTGAGCCGATCATCCATGACGTTCTAAAGCAAGGCAAAGCCCCGATTATCGTGGGTGGATCAGGTCTGTATATCCGCGCTTTGACCGATGGCCTGTCACCCATGCCTGATGTTCCGCAAGACATACGTGACGCCGCCGTTAAGAAACAAGAAGAGCTTGGAAACCCCGCCTTTCACGCGGAACTTAAAAAACGCGACCCCGTGATGGCAGAACGCTTTCATCCCTTCCACACCGCCCGTTTGGTACGCGCATGGGAAGTTTTGGAGGCCACAGGAAAAAGCCTTGCCGAATGGCAAACCCTAACGCGCAGCGCCCCACCCGAAGAGTGGGACTTTCAAATCGAAGTCATCATCCCCGAACGCCCCGTACAACATCAACGCTGTAACGACAGGTTTCTATGGATGATGGATAATGGCATTCTGGGTGAAGTCGAAGCATTCAGTAAACGCATCGAAAGCGGTGAAATACGCGAGAACGTCGCCTTGGTGAAATCATTGGGATACCGCCCGCTGCTCTCCTATATCAAGGGCGAGATCAGCAAAGACGACGCCATAACCCAATCCCAAGCCCGCACCAGACAATACGCGAAACAGCAGGTGACATGGTTCAGAAACCAGATTTTAAATGCGAAGAAACATTCAGAAGACTAACGTACCTAAGAACAAGTATCAGCCACGCACTTTCATTTTTGCAACCTTCATTGCCGTATAAAAAAATGTAACCATTATAGTAAACACTATCAATGTACTTGGAATCCCCCAAAACAGCATTCCCAACGCACTTATAGAAAAAGCCACAATTGCTGTAAGCATATATGGCTCAATTGGTATGTAAGTAGGGTTGAACGAATTTATCATAAAGAATATATGATGATACCACTTTTTCTGTTCTTCTGGGATATCATGAAATTTTACAATTTGGAGACACAAAACAACGGATAGTAAAACGACAACACTAAAAAATAAAAAATGCGACACATAAAATAGAAACACTCCCACTAATCCAAAAGCTGGATTAATGACCTCCGTAAATCCTTCTCCTGCATATCTTGAACGTGAATACTGCATAAACGGTTTTTCATTATGTATCCATGTTTGCGAGTCCGCATTAAACTTAAAAATCGCAGGCAATGAGTAGGTAATGCTCCCCTTTATAGAGGGTTTCAAAAGTAGAGACTTTAAGCAGGCATAGAAACCATTTCCATGCCTAGTTTTTGAATAGGCGTAATGCCTCCAATCGCCATATTGGGCCTTTCATTATTGTATGTCCAGAGCCATTTTGTTGCAGCGTCCTGAACATCCTCAATTTCTTTAAATAAATATTGATTGAGCCAATCATACCTTACCGTCCTATTATACCGCTCAACATAAGCATTTTGCTGCGGGTTTCCGGGCTGGATAAATTGTAGCGTTATGCCATGTTTTCCGCCCATTTAGCCAACAGGTCACTAATATACTCAGGCCCATTATCACAGCGTATATTAAACGGCTTGCCACGCCATTCGATGATTTGATCTAGTGCCCGAATGACCCGAGAGGCAGGCAATGAGAAATCAACATCAATTCCAAGGCCTTCACGATTATAGTCATCGATAACGTTAAACAGCCTAAAACTGCGGCCATCAGACAAATGAGCATGCATAAAATCCATAGACCATGTATGATTTATGCATGTTGGCACAGACAGTTTATCTGGCTTTTTTCGCTTGATACGCCTTTTAGGTTTGATGCGCAAATTAAGCCATAGCTCACAGTAGATACGGTATACGCGTTTATGGTTCCATTTATAGCCCTGAACATTACGAAGATGAAGAAAGCATAGTTTGAAGCCCCAATTACGATGTTCCTCCGTAAGGTTAATCAGGCAATCTGCTATGAACTCGTTCTCACTGCTCAGTTTAGGACTATAGCGATAACAGGTTTCACTTATCATGAACGTCCTGCAAGCAACACTGATATTTAGCCGCCCTTTATAGGCGTCGCACGTGAGCGCGGCTTTGGCCAGCTCACGACGATCAGACGGCCTTACCACTTTTTTGCAAGAGCGTCCTGTATAACATCATTTTGAAGCTGAACTTCGGCGTACATTTTCTTCAAACGAGAGTTTTCGGATTCTAATTCCTTCATACGGGCCATTAATGACGCATCCATGCCGCTAAATTTGCTTCGCCATTTATAAAACAACGCACTGCTCATGCCATGTTCACGGCATAAAGCTGATACGGGGATACCTGACTCCGATTGCTTTAATATATTTAGTATTTGACTGTCGCTATAACGTGACTTTTTCATGTAAAACTCCTCTGTTTACGGTACGAGAATATTCTACTTTTAAATACCTTTATTTTAGGGGAGCATTACCGGCAGATCAGTTATAATCTTCCATTCTATACGTGGCCGATTTGTTGGCTTTCCTTGTTCTTTAGCATGGATAATTGTAAGGATTTGAGGAGGGTATTT
>NVUR01000012.1 GCA_002401965.1 Alphaproteobacteria bacterium | reverse complement strand
CTATCGCACGTTTCTTGAAAGTTTCGCTGTATTTCTTGCTCATACCTGTTGTCTCCTGTTATTTCAGTTTAGGTGACAACTACCCTGACACAGGGGGCTGGCAATTATTCTGGATCGTTCACCCATTTCCTTACGGCTGGTGGCACTATCGGCTCTGGTGGTTTTGGTGATTGCCCCTGAAAGCCTAATGTCGGCGAGCTTTCATATGTCTTTCGCCGCAGTGATATGTTTGATTTATTTCTATGAAGTCACACGGAAGTTCTGGATGTCTTGGTATAAGAAACGCGGATGGCATCGGAAATTCCTGCTCTATTTCATCAGTGTTTGTATGACGACGTTAATTGCCAGCTTTGCCACCGCACCGTTCGCACTCTATCATTTCGGGCAAGTTTCTTATTTGGGGTCGCTTGCTAATTTTGTGGCTGTGCCGTTATTGGCTTTTCTTATTATGCCCTTTGCGTTGCTCAGCTTGATTGCAATGCCCTTTGGCTTGGATTACTGGCCTCTCCAAATTGTTGGGCTGGGGATAGTTATATATTGGAGATTTCCTATTGGGCGGCGTCATTGCCCGCGGCGGTTATCCATGTTGGCTCATGGGGGTTTCCTTCTTTTGTTATTTTGGTGTTGTCCGCCCTGTTTATGGTTTTGTGGAAAGGCTGGGGAAAACTTTGTGCCGTCCCTTTTATTGTATTCGCCGTTGTTCTTATTCAGGCGCAGATACAACCTGACATTTTGATATCTTCATCGCATAAGCTGTTTGGTTTTAAGGATCGTGGCGGGGCGCTGTATGTTTCTACGCGGCGAAGTGAGCGTTTTGTCCTGAAAAATTGGGAAAGGTTTTATGGGTTGGAAAAAAAGTCAGCGCAATTACTGCCTTACAAGGGCGCTAAAAAAGATGTGAATGATTTTTATAGCTGTGGAGCGGATGGTTGTCGTTTTACGATTAATGGACAAAATATTTCATTTATTCGCAATCCATATATTCAAAATGATGAGTGTGGCTGGGCGGATGTTATGATCTCCACCAAGCCTGTTGAGAGAATGTATAAACGAAAAAATCACTGCAAAGCGCAGATTATTATTGATAAATTCGATAGTTGGAGAAATGGTGCTCATGCAATATGGATAGGCCGTGATGGCAGCGTGATGGTCGAAAATGTTGCAGAAACAACATCAAACCGCCCATGGTCTGCATACCCGCCAAAACCTAAAAAACATTGATTAGTGATATGTGCGCAGCAGACTTGCCAAGCGGCCTTGTATTTTTACGCGCTCCGGCTCTAAAATACGGGGTTCATAAGCATCATTCTCAGGTTCGAGAACTATTTTACTTCCTGCGCGGCGTAAACGTTTTAAGGTAACTTCTAAATCATCAACCAATGCAACGACGATCGTGCCATTTTCTGCGCTGTCACAGCGTTTAATGATAACAGTATCTTGATCGTGTATGCCGGCGTTAATCATGGAATCGCCATCAACAATGAGGGCGTAGTGATCTCCATGCCCAACAAAACCTTGTGGAACTTGCAACATCTCGCCCTCATTACGAATGGCCTCTATTGGTGTGCCTGCAGCGATGCGGCCATATAAAGGCACTTCATCCAGTGCAGCAAAGCCTGCGGCTTCATGTGTGGCAGTGATTTCATTTGATAGTTTTGCGACGGCACTTTGATCACCTTTGGCGGATTTAAAACCCTCCGGCAGACGTTTAATTTCAAGGGCGCGTGCGCGGTGTGGTAATCGTTCGATATAGCCGCGCTCAACCAAGGCTGATATAAGGCGATGAATGCCGGATTTGGATTTTAAGCCCAAAGCATTTTTCATTTCCTCGAATGATGGTGGAATATCATCTTCGGACATTTTCTCGTGAATATAGAGGAGTAAATCTTTTTGTTTTCTGGTCAGCATTTTTAATAAATCCCTATTCTAGGCATTGATATACACTATTTGTTCTATTTTAGTTCACTGTTTGTGTCAATAGGAAGGTTTATGTTCCTAATAAATCATAAACTGCCGCCTGTATATCATCCTGACGCATCAGGCTTTCACCAACAAGAAATCCTTCATATCCAACGCTTTCAAGTTTCTTTATCGTTTCATTGCCACCGATACCGCTCTCCGATATTTTATACGTTGAAGAGGGGATGTTCATGGAAAGTTCAAAAGATGTCGTTATATCGACATCCAATGTCTTCAAGTTGCGATTATTAATGCCTAACATCATCGGGTTTAGCTTTAATGCGCGCTCAAGCTCGGCTAAATTATGTACTTCGACCAGAATATCCATGCCAAGCCCAACGGCGGTTTCATAAAGCTCCCGCGCCATCGTATCATCCAGCGCGGCAATGATTAGCAAAATGCAATCTGCACCCAAGGCGCGTGATTCGTAGATCTGATAGGGTTCAACCATAAAGTCTTTACGTAACACCGGAATATCAACGGCTTTTTTGATGTTTATCAGGAAATCATCATGGCCTTGAAAATATGGCTCATCGGTTAAAACGGAAAGGCAACTCGCACCTGCTTCTTTGTATATTTTAGCAATTTCTACAGGATCGAAATCTTCACGAATAATACCTTTGCTGGGGGATGCTTTTTTAACTTCTGCAATCAGAGCCGTTCCTTTTGTCCGCTTCATCTTACTTAAGAACCCGCATGGAAGAGGCTGCTCGGAGGAGATGTATTGTAAATCTGCGAGAGAGCGTAAGGACTTCTTGTATGTAATATGTTCTTTCTTTTTATTACATATTTTTTCTAAAGTATTCATCAGGCGGTGGCTCCATGCTCTTGTGTGAAGGCTTTGTATTCGTTGAGTAATTTTAGGGCGCGGCCGTTATCTATGGCTTGCATTGCTGTCTTTGCGGCGTGGGTTAGGTCATTCTCTTTGCCTGCAATAATTAGGGTTGCGGCAGTGTTGGCAACGACAATGTCTCTATATGCATTCTTTGCGCCACCCATAATATTGAGCAAGGCTTGCGCGTTAATCTCTGGCACTCCGCCAATAAGATCATTGGGATTGCTTTGTGGAAGGCCGAAATCACTTGGTGTTAGCGTTGTTTCGGTAATCTCACCATTTTCCAGCTTGGCGACATATGTTTCGCCCGTTGTTGTGATTTCGTCCAACCCGTCAGAGCCATGCACCACCCATGCGCTTGTCGTGCCTAAATTCTGCAAAACCTGCGCAATGGGTAAAACCAAAGTCCGATCAAACACGCCGAGCAATTGATGTTTTGTTTTGGCAGGGTTGGCGAGTGGCCCCAATATATTGAAAATCGTCCGCGTGCCGAGGGCTTTACGCGCAGGGGCAACATATTTCATCGCTCCGTGATGGCGCGGCGCCATAAGAAAAGCGAAGTTATAGAGCTTTAACGCCTCTTCCAGCTTATCTTGCGGCACATCCAAATTAATGCCCAGAGCCTCTAGCACGTCCGCCGCACCTGATTTTGAGCTGGCACTACGGTTGCCGTGCTTTGCAATCGGCACACCGCACGCCGCCGCAACAATCGCCACCGCTGTCGAGATGTTATAAGTGCCTGATTTATCTCCACCCGTGCCGCAGCAATCAACCGCGCCTTCGGGGGCATTTATGGGTAAGGCTTTTTCGCGCATAACATTTGCAGCGCCTGTAATTTCTGCAACGCTTTCCCCGCGTTTGGATAAGCCAACAAGGAATTCTGTGATTTGCGCATCGCTCCATTGGCCTTCCATGATGCCGGACATAGCCGCGCGCATCTCGTCTTCGCTAAGCGTTTTGCCGCTTTGGATTTTTTCTAAGATGCCATCAATCATTGGGTTAGTCTGACAAAGTTCTTCAGCAAAGCATGGCCATGTTCGGTCGCAATGCTTTCAGGGTGGAATTGTACGCCGTGGATTGGCTTTTCCTTGTGGGATAGCGCCATGATAACGCCATCATCTGTTTCTGCTGTAATCTCCAGACAATCAGGAAAGATTTTTCTTTCTGCCGTTAGGGAATGATAACGTGTCACTGTGTAGGGCGAAGGAAGGCCTTCAAACATCTTCTTTCCGGTATGGGTAATCACAGATGTCTTTCCGTGAAGCGGTTCAGGTGCGCGGATAATCTTGCCGCCAAAGGCTTGCGCAATAGATTGATGCCCTAGACATACGCCAAATAAAGGCACATTATTTTCCGCTGCCAGTAATATTGTATCCAGACAAATGCCCGCATGATCAGGGTCGCTTGGCCCCGGAGAGATAAGGATTCCCGATGGTTTCTCGTCTATAATATGCTGCGCTGTAACCTCGTCATTACGGTATACTCTGACCTCTGATTTTAAATCGCCGAGATATTGAACCAGATTATATGTGAAGCTGTCATAGTTATCTATTAATGTAATCATGGATTTGTTATGCCGTTCTGTGTTAGAAAAAGCAAGTACGCAGGAAACCTTATTTTAATGACCTGTGTCTAATGAGTAGTGTAGTACCATGGAACATCAAGAACGCAACAGCAACCCATTCAAAATAATAGTCTTCATCTTAATTGGTGGCGCTTTGGTTATTTTGACTGATTTGTTTATTCTTGATAAGAAACACACTGTGTTTAACAGTTTTATTTCAAGTGATCTAGGTGAAGATCTCGTTATTTCAAACCTCAAAATACAGCATAAATCCTATATGGATGAGGGCATAGAAATAGAGCCTGAAATTCTATCTCTCGCGCATGCTATGCCGCCACCAATAATGGATGAAAATATAGAGATCGTTGATATCCGTGCGCCGATTATGGATGTGCAGGCCACAGAAACTGTTTTGGCCAAAATAGCACCTGCGGTAGGTGTTGAAAGAAATACGCAAGATATAGAACGCTACTTTAAACAAAAGCCTTTGGTAGAAATGGCACATTATGAAGAAGAGAAAAGCGTTTCAGATATAATTTCAGCCCTTCATATTCCTGAAGAAACAGAAATGGAGGCGGCTTCTGTTACGTTGAATGATGTTATTTCGGCGGTAGAAAATGTTGATACGCCTTCCGAAAATCTCGTAAAACATCATTATAATGAACCACAAGGGTCGGGCATGGTGGTTATTATTATCGATGATATGGGCATCACTTTGCGTAGCAAGCAAGTGGAGGTTCTGTCTGGGCCATTAACTTTGTCTTACCTGCCTTATGCGAAAAATTTGAGCGAGCGCACAAAGCGTGCTTCTGCAAATGGACATGAGCTTATGCTGCATATGCCGATGGAGCCAATGAATGGCAGCCTTGATGGTGGGCCACGTGTTCTAACGACGAAGCAGGGCGAGGTGGCATTTATAGAGACCTTGCAATGGGGGCTGGATAGCTTCAATGGTTTTGTCGGGGTGAATAACCATATGGGCAGCCGTTTGACCAAAGATGCGCTCTCTATGCATCGCGTGATGGATCATCTGAAGGATAAAGATTTGTATTTTATAGATTCGAAAACCATAGGCTCTTCCGTGGCGGCGCGTATTGCCCGTGATACAGGCATTCCCTATGCGGAGCGTGATGTGTTTTTGGATCATGAAATTAATACAGCATTTATCAAGGATGCTTTGAAACAACTGGAGCGCACCGCGCGGGATCAGGGTTATGCCATTGCGATTGGGCATCCGCATAAGGAAACAATCGCTGCATTAAAAGAATGGCTACCGACATTGGAGGAAAAGGGGTTAACCCTTGTGCCTGCCAGTCGCGTTATAAAAGTGCCTTCACCTGTTCCAGTAGGCGAGGTGCATTCGCGCTTATATCAATAAATTAAGTGCAGAACTAAGAAAAAACTATGAATAGATGTGCGCTGTTCTTTTTTAATTGTGGATAGCATTCTCTTTCTACTATGAAGAGCCTTTGACAATATCGTTGCAATAGATCAAGCTGTTGTTAACTGATTCTTGTAACCATCTGAATAAATATATCCAAACATGACCGAAGAAGCGCAAACAGAAGAAGACCCGTCTATCGAAGAGATTCTGGATTCGATTCGCCAGATTATCTCTGAGGACGAGGATGATGAATCCACACCGGAAGAGCCTATGCCAGAGTCAGCGGCTGAAGAACCATTGGATCAATCCGCTATTGACGATATGGATTTCGATGCGCCTACGCCAGAGCCAGCGGCTGAAGAGCCATTAGATCAATCTGCTGTTGATGATATAGATTTTGACACACCTGCTGTTGTTCCAGATCCTGAGCCTGAGCCTGAGCCTGAGCCTGAGCCTGAGCCCGTAGAGGAGGAAGAGATTTTGGAGCTGACGGAGCGTGTTGAAGAACCAAAGCCGATTGCTCCTGTTGTTCCTGCTGCTGTGGAAGAAGATGCTCTTTTAACCGAAGTGGCTGAAGAAGCGGCTTTTGATGCGATTAGCGAACTTGCCCGTAAAACCGCGGTGGAACATAGTGGCATTACCCTTGAGGATATCGTTCGTAGTGAACTTAAGCCATTATTGCGGGTTTGGTTGGACAAAAACCTTCCCGTTGTTATTGAGCGTTTAGTACGTGAAGAGTTGGAGCGTGTTTCTAAACGCGTTCTTGACGAATAATTATCGCGATTTAAGGCTGTTTCGCTTGCTTTCCAAATGAAAAACCGTATGATTTTCCTGCTCTGAACGTAAGGAAAATAAAAATGGCACTGGACAAGACATTCGATCCCAAAAATATTGAAGAAAAGCACTATAAGGATTGGGAAGAATCTGGTGCGTTTGCTTGTGCGCCGCAAAGCGATAAAACGCCTTATACCATTATGATGCCGCCACCCAATGTCACAGGTTCTTTGCATATGGGGCATGCGCTGAATACGACATTGCAGGATTTGTTGACGCGCTATCACCGTATGAAAGGCTATGACGCGCTTTGGCAACCAGGAACAGATCATGCGGGTATTGCCACCCAGATGATTGTGGAGCGGATGCTGGATAAGGAAGGCATATCCCGCAAGGAATTAGGGCGTGAAAAATTTCTGGAACGTGTTTGGGACTGGAAAGAAGAATCTGGCGGCACGATTGTTAAACAAATGCGCGCCATTGGTGCGACCCCTGATTGGGCGCGTGAGCGTTTCACGATGGATGAAGGGTTGTCACGCGCGGTTCGTAAAGTATTCGTTCAGCTTTATAAGGAAAAGCTACTCTATAAAGATAAGCGCCTTGTGAATTGGGATACGAAATTACTAACTTCTATCTCTGATCTGGAAGTAGAATCAAAAGATCAAAAAGGCAAAATGTGGCATATTCGTTATCCGATTGAGGGGGAAGTTGAACGCTTTATCACTGTTGCGACAACGCGCCCTGAAACATTGTTGGGTGATACTGCCGTTGCGGTTAATCCAGAAGATCCACGTTATAAGAAGTTGATCGGGAAATCTGTGGCTTTGCCGTTAACGGATCGCCTTATCCCTATTATTGCCGATGAGCATGCAGACCCTGAGGCGGGAAGTGGTGCGGTTAAGATAACGCCTGCACATGATTTCAACGACTATGAGGTTGGAAAACGCCATGATTTGCCGATGATTAATATCCTCGATATTCATGGATGTTTGAACGAAAATACGCCTGAGGCATATTGGGGCATGGATCGTTTCAAGGCGCGGAAGAAAGTCCTTGCTGAGCTAGAAGATCTGGATTTCTTAGTTCGGGTTGAAGATATTCAACACACTGTGCCTTATGGCGATCGCTCCGGCACGATTATTGAGCCGTATTTGACAGATCAGTGGTATGTTGATGCCAAAACAATGGCAAAGCCTGCGATTGAAGCTGTTGAAACTGGCAAAATGGAATTCGTGCCTAAGCAGTGGGAAAATACTTACTTTGCGTGGATGCGTGATATCCAGCCATGGTGTATTTCACGCCAGCTATGGTGGGGACACCAAATTCCGGCTTGGTATGATGATAAAGGCAATGTTTACGTTGCCGAGACTGAGGAAGAGGCGCAAGCCGAAGCAGGTGCAGATGTTTCAATTACACGCGACCCTGATGTACTGGATACTTGGTTTTCCTCCGCATTGTGGCCATTTTCTACATTAGGTTGGCCGGATAAAACGCCTGAGTTGGATAAATATTATCAAACCGATGTTTTATTGACTGGCTTTGACATTATTTTCTTCTGGGTGGCGCGGATGATGATGATGGGTATGCACTTTATGGATGGTGAAGTGCCATTTAAGACGGTCTATATGCACGCGCTGGTTCGTGATGAAAAAGGACAGAAAATGTCCAAATCCAAGGGCAATGTTATGGACCCTCTGGATTTGATAGAGGAATATGGCACAGATGCATTACGCTTTACGATGGTTGCGATGGCGGCGCAGGGGCGTGATATCAAAATGTCGGAAGATCGCCTTGGTGGATATCGTAATTTTGCGACCAAGCTGTGGAATGCGGCGCGTTATTGTGAAATGAATGACTGTCTGGATAAGCATGAAGGCTTTGACCCTGCCTCTGTTACCTATACGCCGAATAAATGGTTGATCCATGAATTGGCAACAGCCACGAAGGATATTGAAAAAGCCATAGATGGTTTTAAATTCAATGAAGCAGCCAATGCGGTCTATGGTTTTGTTTGGGGGACATATTGTGATTGGTATCTCGAATTCTCTAAGCCTGTATTGCAAGAGGGCGGTGATGCTGCGGAAGAGGTGCGTCAAACCACCAGTTGGGCTTTGGAACAAATTCTAACCCTGCTTAACCCATTTATGCCTTTTATCACGGAGGAGCTTTATGCCTCTATCGCGCAAAGGGACGAGGGGGATCGTCTTCTAACCTCTGCTTGGCCTGTTTATGATGATGGGCTTCTTGATGATGATGCGGTTAATAAAATGCAATGGTTACAAAGCATTATCACTGAAATTCGTTCAGTGCGCGCCGATATGCATGTTCCTGCGGGGGCAAAGATTGATTTGCTGGTGAAAGGCGCTTGTGCTGAAACGAAAGAGGGCTTTACGGCGTTTGAGGATGTGTTGTTACGCATGGCACGTTTGAAAAGTATCGCGCATGTGGAAGACGTTCCCAAAGGCTCTATACAGACGGTCGTTGGTGAAACGACGCTTATATTACCGATTGCCGATATTATTGATCTGGACGCTGAACGTGCGCGTCTTAACAAAGCAATTGGTAAAATCGATATTGATATCGGTAAAATCGATGCGAAGCTGGGTAATGAGAAATTTGTAAAAAATGCACCGGAAGCTGTTATTGCAGAACAGAAATCTCGCAAAGAAGATGCCTTGATGAAGCGCGGTAAATTTGAAAAAGCGTTGGAGCAATTGGACGTTTAGTGGTTTTGGAGCAGTCTTGTGTTTTTGTAATATTATTAAGCAATGTTACAACATTAAATAACAAGGCTGCTCTGTCTATATTTTCCTTGCAATCCCTAAGGTTTCCCTATAGAAGATATCCAACTAAATTCACATGTAAGTTCCTTAACCAGTGTTTGATTGAACAAACCAAGGCTTACAGAGGTATAACTGGAAATATAGGAGAACTAAAATGGCAGTACCTGAATTCACAATGCGTCAACTACTAGAGGCTGGTGTTCACTTTGGACATCACACACGTCGCTGGAACCCGAAGATGCGTCAATATATCTTTGGTGTACGTAACGGCGTTCACATTCTTGACTTACAACAAACACAACCATTGTTGGCAACGGCACTGACAGAGATTCGTAATATCGTTTCTAAAGGTGGTCGTATCCTTTTTGTTGGTACGAAACGTCAAGCACAAAATTCTATCGCAGAAAGCGCAAGCCGTTGCGGTCAATACTATGTTAATCACCGCTGGCTTGGTGGGATGATGACAAATTGGAAAACAATTACATCATCAATCAATCGTCTACGTGAACTTGAAAAAATCTTTAAAGGTGACCAATCCGGTTTCACGAAAAAAGAACTTCTTATGATGACACGTCAACATGACAAACTTGTTTTGGCTATCGGCGGTATCAAAGACATGGGCGGACAGCCTGATGCGTTGTTTGTTATTGATACAAACAAAGAAGAAATTGCAATTAAAGAAGCAAATAAACTCGGTATTCCTGTTTTTGCTATCGTTGATAGTAACTCTAATACGGATGGTATTGATTACGTTATTCCTGGTAATGACGATTCATTGCGTGCGATTGACTTGTATTGTGAACTTTTTTCTGGTGCGGTTCTTGATGGTTTGCAAGCTGAACTGAAATCTGCAGATCGTGATACGGGTGCGGCAGTTGACGCGAAAGTTGATCTTCCAGAGGCAAAAAAAGCCAAAAAGGATGATGCAAAATCAAAGGCTAAGCCTGCTGCGAAAAAAGCTGGTAAAGCTGATAGTAAAACAGAAAAAAAGGCAGCATCGGCATAATCGCCGGTGCTTTGCACTTCTGATTACTTTTCGTTATAAAAATTACGTATAATTATATTAAGAGGATATAGATATGGCTGATGTTACAGCATCAATGGTTAAAGAACTTCGTGCAAACACAGGTGTTGGCATGATGGATGCCAAAAAAGCACTTGTTGCAAATGATGGTGATATGGAAAAATCGGTTGATTGGCTCCGTACACAAGGCCTTTCAAAAGCAGAAAAGAAAGCTGGTCGTACTGCTGCTGAAGGCTTGGTTGGTGTGGTTACTGAAGGTACAACAGGCTCTGTTGTTGAAATCAACTCCGAAACTGACTTCGTTTCACGTAACGAAGAATTTCAGGGTTTTGTAAGAGAAATCGTTAATGTTGCTAAAACTGTGGACAGCGTTGAAGCGTTGGCTGCTGCTGACCTTGGTGGTAAGTCTGTCGAAGACGTTATAACAAGTAAAATCGCGACAATTGGTGAACATATGTCTCTTCGTCGTATGACAACATTGAAAGTGCCTGAAGGTGCTGTTGTTGGTTACGTACATAGTGCTTTGGCTGATGGTCTTGGTAAAATCGGTGTATTGGTTGCACTGGAATCTTCTGCAAGCGACGACGCGCTGCAAGTGATTGGTAAGCAAGTTGCAATGCACATTGCCGCATCTAACCCACGTTTTCTTGGTAAAGGCGATGTTGATGCAGATGTTCTTGAACGTGAACGTACAGTTCTAAAAGAGCAAGCGATTGCCTCTGGTAAGCCTCCTGAAATTGCAGAGAAAATGGTTGATGGTCGTATCCGTAAATTCTACGAAGAGATTTGCCTGACTGAGCAAACATTTATCATGGATACAGATAAGACTGTTGCTGAAGCTGTTGCTGCTGCGGGTAAAGATGCTGGCGCAGAAATTAAGTTGGTTGCGTTTGCTCGTGTTCAACTTGGTGAAGGTATCGAGAAAAAAGAAGAAGACTTTGCTGCTGAAGTTGCTGCTGTTGCAAATGGCTGATAACTCTTAGCTATAGCAAAAATCTGATTTTTGTCCGTTTATAAATAATATGAACAAGCCCTTTGGGCTTGCTTCGGTGTGTGAGTGTCCCTATATTCAGTGGCAGTCATTTTATAGAGTAGAAAAATGGAGCCCATGGGAATGACCGTCCTTAAAAACGCAGAAACTCAAAATTCAGATCTTGCATCAAGTCTCCCGTATAAGCGTGTTATGCTTAAAATGTCTGGCGAGGTTTTGATGGGTGATAAGGAATTCGGACTTGATCCTGACACTGTGCAGCGTGTAGCCGAAGATATTAAGCAAGTTGTGGGTTTGGGCATAGAGGTTTGTGTTGTTGTTGGTGCAGGGAATATCTTCCGTGGTGTTGCTGGTGCGGCGGATGGTATGGATCGTACAACGGCTGATTATATGGGGATGCTTGGCATTGTGATTAACGCGCTTGCGCTTCAAAATGCGTTGGAGCATATGGATATTGATACACGCGTTCAATCTGCTATTCGCATGGATTCAGTTTGTGAACCCTATATCCGTCGCAAGGCGATGCGCCATATGGAGAAGGGGCGTGTGGTTATTTTTGCTGCGGGGACTGGTAATCCTTATTTTACAACGGATACGGGGGCTGCCCTTCGTGCGTCTGAAATGAATTGTGATGTGATTATGAAGGGTACGAAGGTTGATGGTATATACAGTGCCGACCCTAAAAAAGATCCAAATGCGGAGCATTATACGCACATCTCCTATATAGATGTTCTCACGAAAGATTTAAAAGTGATGGATGCAACGGCTATTTCTTTGGCACGCGAAAATAATATACCGATTATTGTTTTTTCGATCATGGAAAAAGGGAATTTTGCGACGGTTTCTCAATCCAGTGGTAAATTTACTGTAGTTACAAATTAGAAAAGATAGAGGTATTTGATATGTCATATGATAAACAAGATCTGAAACGCCGTATGGATGGTGCATTGGATGTATTGAAAAAAGAATTTTCAGGTCTACGTACTGGACGGGCTTCGGTCAATCTTCTTGATACTGTGATGGTTGATATGTACGGCAGTAAAATGCCCCTTAACCAAGTTGGTACAGTGAGTGTGCCAGAGCCACGATTGCTGTCTGTTCAGGTCTGGGATGGCGATGCTGTTAAAAAGGTAGAAAAAGCGATCCGTGATGCAGGTCTGGGGTTAAACCCAATGCCTGATGGAAATAATATCCGGATTCCTGTGCCTGATCTTAATGAGGAACGCCGCAAGGAACTTACCAAAATTGCTGGGAAAATAGCAGAAAACACTCGTATTTCGGTGCGTAATGTTAGACGTGATGGCATGGATAGTATCAAAAAGATGGAAAAAAATGGTGATATATCAGAAGATGATCTCAAGCGTTTTTCCGATGAAATTCAGAAATTAACAGATGATGTTATAAAATCCATTGACTCTTCCCTTTCTGATAAAGAAAAAGACATTATGACGGTTTAGTTTTTCATGGCGCATTCTTCCGATACCAAAGTAATACATAATATTCCAGAGCATGTTGCCGTCATTATGGATGGGAATGGGCGTTGGGCGCGTAAGCGTGGTTTACCACGCAGTGTTGGTCATAAAAAAGGATCGGAAGCCGCGCGTGATATTGTGAAAAATGCTGCGAAGGCAGGTGTTAAATATTTAACGTTGTTTGGATTTTCATCAGAGAACTGGAATAGACCGCAGGATGAAATCAAAGAGCTGATGAAGCTCTTGCGTCATTATTTACGCTCCCAAACTGCAGACCTTCATAAAAATAATGTCCGCCTTTCCGTTATTGGTGGGCGCAGTGCGTTTGATGATGACATTGTTGCTCTTATTGAAAATGCGGAAAACCTAACCAAAGATAATGATAAAATTCACGTTATTATTGCCCTTAATTATGGTGGGCGAGGCGATATAGCACAGGCAGCGCAGAGGCTTATCGCACAAGCACTGAAAACAGGCAATGTACCTGATGCTAAAGATATAGAGGCAGATCTTTCAAACGCATTGCTAACCGCCGGTATTCCTGACCCCGATCTTTTAATTCGCACCAGCGGAGAACAACGCATTAGTAATTTCCTCTTGTGGCAATGTGCCTATACGGAAATGGTGTTCACGCAAACATTATGGCCTGATTTTAATGAAAAAGATCTAAATGATGCGCTTAATGAATATGCCGGACGTGACCGTCGTTTTGGTGCTTTGAAGCAGTCCGAAGGCTAGGGTGTGATCAAAAACATGTCATCATCATTAATCAAAAGAATCTTATCCGCCTTGATCCTTGCGCCATGTTTTATTTTCGCGATTAAGTCTGGCGGCGTCCCACTACAAATTTTACTATTTATCGCATTTCTTATTTCTCTATATGAGTGGTTCTTCCTATCCAAAAAGCTGGAGTATTTCGCACCGACAATGCTGCTCGGCTTAATTTATATGGCCATCTCATTCGGTAGCTTTCTGGCTCTACGTGAA
The DNA here is from genome assembly GCA_002401965.1 of Alphaproteobacteria bacterium. GTDB lineage: Bacteria > Pseudomonadota > Alphaproteobacteria > Micavibrionales > Micavibrionaceae > UBA1672. The sequence goes on along the minus strand of NVUR01000012.1, from coordinate 15,399 downwards.
GTTTATTCAACCAACGTCCTTATTATCTTTATTGGCATGATCTGGTCCAGTGATATTGGTGCTTACTTTGTTGGTAAAACCTTTGGCGGCCCTAAACTTATTAAGGAAATCAGCCCTAATAAAACGTGGTCAGGCTTTGGCGGTGCGCTGTTCTTTCCTGCTTTATTTGCCGTTATATGGATATGGGCGTTCGGGTTTCATGATGTTTTCAATCATAACCCTTGGTATGTATTATTGCCGATTGCGGCCGTTCTTGGTGTGACGATAGGCTGCGTCGGGCAGGCGGGCGATCTTATGATTTCCTTCGTAAAGCGTCTTGCCAATGTGAAGGATACAGGCACACTTATTCCGGGGCATGGCGGCTTGCTTGATCGTATTGATTCAATGCTGCTTGGCGCGCCGGTTTATTTAATCCTGATTACGTTGTTATCCTATGTCTTCTAAAAAGAAAATCACGATACTTGGTGTGACCGGATCTATTGGGCAGAGCACAATGGATGTAATTCTATCTGCCCCCGAGATGTTCGACGTTCAGGTCATCAGCGCACATAGAAATGTTACGCGTTTAGCTGACGCCGCAATAAAATTACAAGCAAAACAAGCAATTATTGCGGATGAAACACAGAAACCCGCGCTACAGAATTTATTAAAATTACATGACATAGAGGTTCTGGCTGGCTCTAAAGCCATAGAAGAGGCGGCGCGTACACCTGTTGATTTGGTTATGGCTGCTATTATGGGGTTTGCAGGGCTGCGCCCTATTTTATGTGCGTTAGAGCAAGGCACAAATGTTGCCATTGCGAATAAAGAACCGCTGGTCGCCGCGGGTGCGCTTATCATGGAAACAACGCGAAAGAATAACGCAAAAATACTTCCCGTTGATAGTGAGCATAATGCGATCTTCCAAGTGCTTGAAGAACATAACAGACCAGCCATTGATAAAATCATCCTGACCGCATCGGGTGGTCCTTTCCTGAATTGGAGCGCAGAGGACATCGCCGCCGCAACGCCGGAACAAGCAATAGCCCACCCAAACTGGACAATGGGCAAAAAAATCTCCGTAGACAGCGCAACAATGATGAATAAAGCTTTGGAGATTATCGAGGCCATACATCTGTTTAATATGTCGCCTGACATGATAGAGGTCTTGATTCACCCGCAATCTACAATTCATTCTATGGTGTCTTATATCGACGGGTCTATTCTCTCGCAAATGGGGGCGAGTGATATGCGTACACCCATCGCTTACGCTCTTGCATGGCCGCAACGTATGGACAGCGCAGGCAATAAACTTGATCTGAAAACCTTATCTGAATTAACGTTCCAACAACCAGACTTTGAAAAATTTCCTGCGCTCAGCTATGCTTATAAATGTATCAAATTAGGGCAGGGGGCTTGTATTGCTCTGAACGCCGCGAATGAAGTTGCTGTAGATCAGTTCTTAAACGGGAAAATTGGTTTTTCGGATATTATGAAGAGTGTCGCCTACGCCGTTGATGAATTCTATCCAGAGATATCAACAATTGCGCTAAAAACGGTTGAAGATATAGAAGAATTAGATAACACTGTGCGACAAGCTGTTGAACGCTATAATCAAGTATAATTTGGGCAAGTATAATTATAAGGGAATAAATTAAGCCATGGATATTTTGAGTCTTCTTCAAGAAATTGGACAGAATATATGGATTTACGGTGGAGCGTTTATCATCGTTCTAAGTATTCTCGTCTTTGTGCATGAGTGGGGACATTATATCGTCGCGCGTATGTGTGGGGTGCATGTGAACATGTTCTCTATTGGTTTTGGTCGAGAGGTTTGGGGTTTTAACGATAAATCAGGCACGCGGTGGAAACTGTCATTAATTCCTCTGGGCGGCTATGTACAGCTTTTTGGAGATACTGATCCGGCTAGCGCGGGGCACAGTGATTCTGTGGAAGATGAAGATGGCGAAACCCGTGAAATGACGCAGGCGGAAAAAGAAATGGCTTTCTTCACAAAACCGCTATGGCAACGTGCCGCTGTTGTTTTTGCAGGACCTGCAATTAACTATATTTTTGCAATTATTTTGTTGACTGGTCTATATGTCGTGCATGGCAAGCCTGTCTCATCACCAACCGCCGCCGCTATTATTGGGGAGAGCAGCGCAGATAAGCACGGCTTTATGCCGCATGATATTATTGTTTCAATTGACAGTAAACGTATAGATTCCTTCGGTGATATTCGCCGTGAAATGATGGTTGCTTTGGATGAAGAAAGACATTTTGTTATCAAACGTGGTAATGAATTTGTCGATATACATGCAAGACCGGAACGTGTGGCGATAGAGGATCGCTTTGGTTTCAAAAGTTCTATTGGCCTTCTAGGCTTAATCAGCGCAGAGCAAGGCATTCTGATTAGCCGTGTCACTCATGTGAACGGCGTTGCCGTTGATAGCCCCGAAGCCGCTTTGATGGAAATCGAAAACCGTTTGGACACGACCTTCATGATTAGCATGAAGCGCGGTGACGATACGCAGAACTTAACTATCAGCCCCGTTTCCAGCATGAACCAACATTTGGGTACAGCGGCAAGCGTGGAAGAGGAGGCACTTTATCTTTCTAACCTTCCTGCTAAAACATATTCTGCCCATACTGTTATGACTGCAATACAGGCGGCTATTAATGAAACATATGTTATGACACGCAGCTCTTTAGAAGCGTTATGGCAGATGGTTATTGGCGTGAGAAGCGCAACAGAGCTTGGCGGTATTATTCGCATTGGCGCGATTGCCGGTGATATGGCGCAACAAGGTCTGGTGCCGTTGATTTTGCTTATGGCTCTGCTGTCTATTAATCTAGGATTTATCAACCTGTTGCCAATTCCGATGCTTGATGGTGGGCATCTGTTATTTTATTTCTTTGAGGCTGTGCTGGGTAAACCCGTGCCAGAACAATTTCAGGAATATGCATTCAGAGCGGGATTTGTTTTTTTAATTGGTTTGATGGCATTTGCAAACCTAAATGATCTCTATCAACTGCTTATATAGCCTGAATATAAGCTCTTAGGACGATTTATGGATTTGGTATTACTTTTTGCCCAAAATGCTGCGGAAAATATATTTTTCTATGGGTTTATGTTTGTGGTTACGCTGGCCATTGTCATCATAGTACATGAATTAGGTCATTATTGGGCAGCACGAAAATGTGGGGTCCATGTTGAACAATTTGCTTTTGGCTTTGGAAAAGAAATCTTTGGCTTTGGCGGTGGTGATTTTAAAACACGGTGGTCATTCTGCCTTTTTCCTCTTGGTGGCTATGTTAAATTATTTGGTGATGTTGATGTAAACGACCCTGTTGTATGGGATCATGAAAATGATTGTAAACGCACGTTAAGCGAAGAAGAGCTGAGGCATGCATTTTGCACCAAATCTGTTTGGCAAAGGGTATTGATTGTTGCAGCAGGGCCGGCGATTAACCTTCTTTTGACGTTGATTATCTTTTCTTTGGTTTTCGCAACATACGGTCAACGATCTAAGCCATTAATTATTAATGGTCTGGCGGTTGGAACTGCTGCCTATGAAGCGGGCGTAAAAATAGGTGATGTTTTTATTGATATGGATGGTAAGAAAATACGTCGCTTAGAGGATGTTTACGATTTCACATGGTATGAAACGCCACCGCAATCACATGAATACACAATATTACGTGATGGTCAGATTAAACATATCGGCTTTACGGCGCGGCATATCGAATATATAGATAAAAAAGGTGTTGCAAAAAGCCATGGGCAAACTGGTATGATTCGTTTGCGTTTCATAAAGTTTAAGAGGATTACTTCGGTTGAGGGAATATCAACAAAGGGACATCCCGAAAAAGCAAGAGAACTATTGCTGAAGAATATGGATAAAAACATCCATATTAAATTGCCGCTTAATGATGAGCGTGCCGATTCTTACATTATACATTTCCCCTCGAATGTTAATGCACACCTAAGTAATCCGGACGATGAATATTATGATCGTATTTTTCTATCTGATCCTGATAATCAGTATTTTGTGCGTTTAGGAGTTGCTGAGGCATTTGGACGCTCATTATTTTCCATGAAGAGTATATTGATTCAAGGCTATAAATTAATAAGCGTTGCACATAAAGGTAAAACGGACGAGCCGTTATTAGGCGGTATAGGGAAAATTAGTCAGCATACAGCAAGGGCTGCTAAAGCAGGGTTCTATGATTATGTAATGTTTATAGCGGGGTTTTCCTTTATGGTTGCAATCATAAATTTATTGCCTATTCCCGTACTTGATGGCGGATATTTAATATTTCTTTTCTATGAGTTGCTCAGAGGAAAACCAGTATCCGCACGTATTCAGAATATTGCGATGATAATAGGTCTGGTAATTCTTGGGGGAATCATGATAATTGCAAACATTAGTGATTTGATTTCCATGTTAAGTCCTATAGACTCTGACTAGGTATTTTTACTTTAAACACAACGGATTTTATAATGAAATTTCTTATACATTTAAAACGATGCGCTTTTTATTCAACGTTATTGTTGGCTGGCCTTATGGTTTCCGCAAATGCTTACGCGGCGCAGATTGTTAAAAAAATTGAAATTTCGGGTGTGCAAAGAATTGAAGAATCAACGGTTGCGTCTTATATGGACTTAAAGGTTGGCGATCCTGTTGATAATAAATCAACAGATAGAGCGTTGAAAAGTTTGTTTTCCACGGGTTTGTTTGCGGATGTTAAAGTACAGCAAGTAAATGGCCTTGTATCTGTTTACGTTGTTGAAAATCCAGTTATTAATGTTATTAGTTTTGAGGGGAATGATGCAATCGAAAATGAGGAGCTTCTTGCAGAGGTTCAATTGCGTCAAAGACAGGTTTTTACACGTTCGAAAGTACAATCAGATGTAAGCCGTCTATACCAAATTTATAGAAGGCAAGGGCGTTTCTCTGTTTCAATTCAACCACAAATTATACGGTTGGATCAAAACCGCGTAAACCTTGTTTTTGAAATACATGAGGGGGGCGTCACAAAAATTAAAAGTGTGCGTTTTGTGGGGAATAAAAACTATAGTGACGGTAAGTTGCGTAGCATTATAAGTACAAAAGAAAGTGCCTGGTATAAATTTATGTCCAGCGGTGATCGCTACGATGCCGATCGGTTGTCCTATGATAAAGATCTATTAAGGGATTACTATCAATCTCAAGGTTATGCTGATTTTAAAATTCTATCTGCTGTTGCTGAACTGTCAAATGACAAAGACAGCTTCTTTATAACCTTCACTGTAGAAGAGGGGCAGCGTTATAAAATTGAGGGGACTGAAATTCTATCCAGTCTTGAACATTTTGATGAAACTGTTCTTAATCAGGCAATAACATTTGATGTCGATGACTGGTATGATGCCGATGAGGTGACTAAAACCGTTCAGGCGATGACAGATCAACTTGGCGATCTGCAATATGCATTTGTTGATGTGCGTCCTGATATTAGAAAGAATCGTGAAGATCAGGCAATTATTGTTGTGTTTGCAATCAGTGAAACTCCACGTGTCTTTGTTGAGCGGATTAATGTTAATGGCAATATAAGAACTTTGGATAAGGTTCTACGTCGAGAGCTTGAGGTCGTTGAAGGTGACCCTTTCAACCGCGCCAAAATTGCTAAATCCGAACAGAATATCAAAAACATTAACTTTTTTGAAAACGTAAACCTTAGAGTTTCTCAAGGCTCAGCACCTGATAAAACTGTTATTGATATCGATGTGCAGGAAAAATCAACTGGTGAATTATCAATTGGTGCTGGTTTTTCATCTTCGGATGGCCCTCTTGCAGATATTTCAATTAGAGAGCGTAATTTACTCGGTAAAGGTCAGAATTTAGCACTTTCTATGGTGCTTGCTGGTGAAAAAAGCCAGGTTGATTTTTCATTTACAGAGCCATATTTCTTGGGGCGCGATATTTCAGCGGGCATTGATTTATTTCACGTGCAGCGTGATCTTCAAGATGAAAGCTCATATGATCAGACGCGTACTGGTGGTGGACTTCGTGTAGGTTATCCTCTTTCTGAAAATTGGAGGCAGACTATTCGCTATAAGATTTCTCGTAATGAGATCACAGATGTTGGAAGTGATGCTTCTCGTTTTATTCGAGATCAAGAGGGTAAGCGCACAACTTTGGCTCTTTCGCAACGCTTGTTTTATGATACACGGGATAGTTCGATTCTCACAACAAGTGGCATGACCTACTGGTTGGATACTGAACTCGCAGGTCTTGGAGGTGATGCAAAATATGTGTCCGCAAAAACGGGGGCATCCTATTACTATCCATTGGCTGAACGTTGGAGTGTGAATATGTTGGCGGAGGTTGGTGGTATTCAGGCATACGGCGACTCTGATGTTGAGATCAATGAACGCTACTTCTTAGGGGGCTCTACGCTTCGTGGTTTTGCGCGTGCAGGTGTTGGACCACGTGATGGCGCAACCGATGACTCGCTTGGTGGAAATTATTTCTATCGTGGCAGTGTTGAAACGTCTTTCCCTATTGGTTTGGGTAAGGAGCTAGGGATTAAAGGTCACGCATTTACAGATTTTGGTTCACTTTGGGATATTGACGAAACCGGTTCAGGTATTTTTGAAGAGACATCACTTCGTGCAACTGCGGGGCTTGGTTTGTCTTGGAAATCTCCATTTGGCCCAATTCGTGTAGATTTTGCTGTTCCTTACCTGCAGGAAGATTTTGATGAAGAAGAGCATTTCAGATTTGATTTTGGCACTCGTTTTTAATATAGTTCACATTCATTAGAATATTTTGGAGAGTAATATGTTGATTTTGAAGTTTCGTTCTGTACGAACTATTTTTGCCGTGGCATTTACAGTGTTACTTATGTCTTTTTCGCACGCTCATGCAGAGGTTAGTATTGCTGTAGTAGACATTGATAAGGTTTTGGTTGAATCGAGTGCTGCAAAATCAATACAGAGGCAAATTTCTGCTAAACGTAAAGCATTTCTTGATGAGGTAAAAACAGCCGAGGAAAAATTACGTGCGGATCAGAAAAAACTGGAACAAAAACGTGGTGAGCTATCAAAAGAAGCATTATTAAAGAAAGTGCAGGATTTTGAAAGGCAACGCCTAAGCGCGCGGAATACAATTCAGGAGAAAAAGGGAAAGTTGGATGCGATGTACGTTAAAGCGATGAATACTCTTACAAAATCAATTTATGAGGTTTGCACAAAAATTGCGGCTGAGGACAAAATTGATTTAATTATAACACGCCAAAATATTGTTGTTGGAAGTATGTCGTTGGATATTACTAAGGCAGTGATGGAGCGTTTGAATAAAAAATTGCCTAAATTATCTCTTGGTAAAAAATAGAGACGATGTAAATGGCCGATTCTCGTTTTTTTAAAAAATTCAAGGACTTCTCTGTTGCTGAAATAGCAGAGATTTCTGGGTGCGAATTTTCAGATGCCGTTGATTCGGCGTTTGTTTTGGATGATGTTGCGCCGCTTAATACTGCAAAAGAAAACCACCTATCATTTCTAGATAATGTTAAATATAAAGAAGATTTTTTAAGCACAAAGGCTGGCGCATGTTTTATTTCTCCTGCAATGGAAGAATTTGCACCCGCAGATACGATATGCCTTATAACGCCAACGCCTTATAAATCCTATGCTTTGGCGGCGCAGGCTTTTTATCCGGAAAAATATTCCCCTGCCAATGCCATCATCGCCGAGACGGCGGCTATTGATAAAACTGCGGATATTGGCGCATCTGTTACAATTGGTCATCACGTTACAATTGGTCGAAACGTAGAGATTGGCGAGCATACACGTATTGAATCCAATACTGTTATTGAAGATAACGTAAAAATTGGTTCGTATTGCCGCATCGGCAGCAATGTAACGCTATCACATGCACTGGTTGCCGATTATGTGCGTTTATATCCGGGTGTTCGTGTCGGTCAAGATGGCTTTGGCTTTGCAATTTCGCCGACAGGACATGTAAAAGTGCCACAATTAGGGCGCGTTATTTTAGAAGATCATGTTGAAATAGGGGCAAATACAACGATAGACCGTGGTGCAGGACCTGATACGGTTATCGGACAAGGGACATGGATTGATAATCTTGTGCAAATTGGCCACAATGTAAGGATTGGTCGTGGCTGCGTTATTGTGGCGCAGGTTGGTATATCAGGTTCAGCAAAGATAGAAGACTATGTCGCAATCGGCGGGCAAGTTGGTATAGCAGGGCATATAACAGTTGGGATGGGGGCGCGAATTGGCGCACAGGCTGGTGTGATTTCGGATGTGCCAGGCGGTCAAGAATATCTGGGGTCTCCTGCATTCCCTAAATCACAGTTTTTCAGACAGGTTGCAGCGTTAAATCGCTTGATTAAGAAGAAAAAACACGATTAACTGCGATAATTATGCGAGATGTACAAAATATAAGGTGTAAAGATGAGCGAAGACAACAAAATTCAAATTGATATCAATGGAATCATGGATATGATCCCGCATCGTTACCCTATGTTGTTAATTGATCGTATTCTTGAGCTAACGCCAGGGGAAAGCGCAACAAGCCTTAAAAACGTTACAATGAACGAACCGCATTTTACAGGCCATTTCCCTGGCTTTCCTGTGATGCCAGGTGTCTTGATTATTGAGGCAATGGCACAGACGGCGGCTTTGGTTGTGGTTGATTTCCTTGGTAAAGAAGCCGAAGGAAAGGTTGTATATTTTATGACGATAGATAATGCCCGTTTTCGCCGCCCTGTCACGCCGGGCGATAGTATGCATGTACATGTTGAAAAAATACAATCACGTGGCCCTGTTTGGAAATTTAAAGGTGTGGCTACTGTTGATGGTAAAGTTTGCGCCGAGGCAAAATTCAGCGCGATGATTACAGAAACAGAATCTACAGTCTAATAAACGCCCTGTAAGCCTGAAATTTTTCGTAACAAAGCGTGATTTGTTCTTTCGCGTAAATCCATTATTATGGTTAAGTATAAGTAGATAACCATCTAACCTTCAAAGACATTCTATGCCCTCACAAATTCATTCAACTGCAATTATTCATGATGGTGCCATTATTGGCGATAATGTTGTAATTGGTCCTTATTGTATTGTTGGAGAAAATGTCAGTTTGGCTGATAACGTCACGCTCCGCTCTCATGTGCATATAGAGGGGCTGACATCCATTGGTGAGGGGACGCAAATTTTCCCTTTTGCATCTTTAGGCACGCCGCCGCAAGATTTGAAATTTACTGGTGAGAAAACCAAGCTCATTATTGGTAAGAACAATACGATTCGAGAACACGTCACCATGAACCCTGGCACAAAACACGGGGCGATGGAAACGGTTATTGGTGATAATTGCCTGTTCATGATGGCGGCACATGTCGCACATGATTGTGTGGTGGGCAATAATGTTATTATGGCGAATAACGCGACGATTGCCGGACATGTTGTTGTTGGTAATTTTGTCGTTATTGGTGGTCTTTCGGGGGTGCATCAATTTGCCCGTATAGGCGATCATGCAATTATTGGCGGTATGTCAGGTGTTGAAAACGACGTTATTCCTTATGGTCGTGTAAAGGGAGAGCGTGCGGCTCTTGCAGGGCTAAATTTAATCGGTCTGGAGCGTCGCGGCTTCGAAAAAGCTGAAATAAGACAGCTTCAACGTGCGTTTAATCAGTTATTCGGTGATGAGGGGACGTTGGAGCAACGCCTTGATATGGTCTCTACGGATTTCTCCGATGATAAATTGATTATGTCGATTGTCGACTTTGCCCGTGCAAAAAGTAATTTTCCGTTATGCCAACCACGCAAGAAATAAATATTCAGAAATTAGGTCTTATTGCGGGTGGTGGAAATTTGCCTGCATATCTTTTATCTGTCTGCAAAGATAAAGGTATAGAGCCATTTATTGTTGGTTTCAATGGGCAAACCGATGCCGCGCTTATGAGCAGGCATAACCATCAATGGGCAGAATTTGGCTCTGTCGGAAAAATAATTTCATTCTTTAAATCCAATGGTGTGACAGACCTTGTAATGATTGGCGGGGTGAAACGCCCGCCGTTCACACAAATTAAGCCTGATTTCAAGGCTGTTAAAATCTTGTCTCGTATAGGCCTACGTGCATTGGGGGATAATGACCTTCTCAGTGTGCTGAAGAAAGAGCTGGAGAGCGAAGGTTTCACGCTTCATGGTATACAGGATTTTTGTGATCGCTTGCTTGTGGAAGAGGGCACGCTTGGGCGTTTCAAGCCCGAAGGTGATGACTTGATTGATATAGAGTTTGGCCTAAAAGCTTCACAAGGAATAGGCGCTCTTGATATTGGTCAATCTGTTATTGTTCAAAATGGTATAATCGTTGGTGTTGAAGCGGTTGAGGGTACAGATTCCTTGATCGAACGGTGCGCTGACCTTCAACAAAATGGGCGTGGTGGCATTCTGGTTAAAACCCGTAAACCACAGCAAGACAAAGCATTGGATATGCCAACAATTGGCGTACAGACAATTATTAACGCGCATAAAGCCGGACTGTCTGGCATTGTATTACATGCCGATAATGTTATTGTCGTTGATATGAAAACCGTTGCTAAGTACGCAGATAAATATAAACTATTTGTTGTTGGTGTACCCATCAATGATAAAATAAAATCCTAAACTGAAAGAACCCTTGAAACATGAAACTCTTTTTTATTGCTGGAGAAAACTCGGGAGATGCGTTGGCCGCTCCGCTTATTAAGGCATTGAAAGAGCAATATTGTGATGACGTTGAATGTTTGGGTGTTGGTGGCCCGTTAATGAAGGCAGAGGGCTTTGATGAGTTATTACCTCTGGATCAAATATCTGTCATGGGTATATGGGAAGTTATTCCAAAAATCCCACGTCTATTGAAGCTCAATAAATCAATTGTCGAGGAAATTGAGAAGCGAAAGCCTGATGCGGTCATTACCGTGGATTTTCCTGATTTTAATTTTATTTTGGCAAAATCACTCAAAAAACGAGGGATTTATAAGGGGAAACTTATTCATTACGTTGCCCCAAGTGTTTGGGCATGGCGTCCTGGGCGTGCAAAAAAGATAGCAGGCTTTATGGATGGCATGATGTGCCTTTTCCCTATGGAGGTGGATTATTTTACAAAGCACGGCATGAAAGCAGCGCATGTAGGACATCCTCTCGTCATGAGTAACTCTCGTGAGTTTAGTGGTAAGGAGTTTAGACGAGAAAATAATATTGGCGAAAATGCAAAAACGATTGGCCTGTTCTTTGGAAGCCGTGAAGCAGAATTCAAAAACTTGAGTGGTGCCATTAAAGAGGCCGCTCTTCTGGTGAATGATATTGAGCCGGGTATCCATATTATTGCGCCAACCCTTTCAAAACTAGAATATAATGTTCAAAAACTTTTGGAAGATTTTAAGTTGCCCATTTATGTTGTTGCGAATCCAAATATGAAATGGGATGCAATAAAAGCATGTGATGTTGCTATTTCTGTTTCGGGTACAATGGCTCTGGAACTTGCTTATGCAGAAATTCCACATGTTATTGCTTATAAGGTAAATCCTATAACGTCCATAATTTTACGTTTTCTTGTGAAAGTAAAATACGCACATTTGGCGAATATCCTTCTTGATAAAGCGGTCGTTCCGGAGTGTCTACAGGGGAAGTGTACGTCTGAAAACATTGCGAAGGAGGCTTTAGAATTGTTGCAAAATGAAGAGAAGAGGCAAGAGCAAAAAGAGGCATTTTCTGCACTAGGTAAATTACTTGGTGAGGATAGTGTGGCAAAGCCTCCTGAAAGGGCTGCTGAATTTATTTCATCAATATTGTAGATGAAATCGTATTCCCTGATGGAGATATTTTCTTAAACATGGCTAGACATAAATTGTCTACGTTTCATGTGCTCATCAATTATATTTGCCATTTGAATAGGTTTTAGGGGTTTAATCAAAGTATTCTGTGTTTGGATACTATGGTGTCTACTCCGCTTGGGGAGTCCGTCTTTTACTGCGCCTGTCATAAAAATTATATCAGGAGATTTTTCCCGACCATAAACTTGTTTAATAACATTGGCTATTTCATAGCCATTTGCATAGGGCATACGAATATCCATGAAGATTATATCTGGGTGATGTGTTGATATTTCTTCAAGCGCCATAGAAGCATCAGTTAGTATGCGTGTTTCAATTTCGTAATTTTCCAGAAATTTTGAATATGTCAGTGCGGTAAGCTCGTCATCGTCGATAATCAATGTTTTGGGTTTTTTCAGGTAATCCAACTCCAGATATTTACAAAGCATGATATGTAGCTTATCCACATCAAATGGTTTCACTATATAGTCTTTTGCGCCTGCGCGGATACTCTCAAGGCGCGCTTTAAGATCTGTTCGTCCGCTCATAACTAATGTGGGAAACTCAGATTGAATTTCTTTGAGATAATCAATTCCGGCAAGTTTTCCTTCACGTAGATTAAGATCAATAAGGACGAGGTTCGGGCGTAGATGCTCGGACATTATTCTGATTTCTTTAATTGTCCCAAAGCATTGCGTTTCAAATCCAAGGTTTTGAAGCTGAGCCGCGACGGTGTCGGCGTATAGTGTATCATCTTCAAGTATAAAAATAAGATTGGGAAAGTGCGCTGCGTTTGGTCTTGTCGCATATTCATGTTTGAAAATGTAGAGTTGCTTCATGTCATAGTCAAGCGATGTGATGAGGTCTTTAATTTTTTCAAGACTTGGTAATGTTGGCGTTTTTTTGAACTTGCTGAGATAATATAGTGCCGATAAAACGGAAATCATACGGCTTTCCCACAGTGGCAAATTCATTTTTTGCGCTGATTCTTCAAATGCTTCACAGTCCTTTATGAGGTTATCAAGTTTACGAAATTCTTGCCCACCCCATTTGTCATTGTTCATTTGTGTGAGGTCATAAAAATTGGCTGTTATTACATCTGAAATATCCATTAATTCTTGCAGGTAATCCAGCTCTAGTTGAGCTTGGATATTTTTTTCCGTACGCTTTATATTTGTTTTTTTCGCTTTGGATAAATCAGAAAATATGTTGGTCATTAGAAGCTCCATTTTTTGGCGTTATGCTTGGGTTACTTTTTCGATAGTGTGGCATAGCGTATTAACAATATTATCAATAAGGTTTTTATCTTGTCCTTCGGCCATAACACGGATAACTGGCTCAGTCCCTGATGGGCGTACAATAACGCGTCCATTATCTGCCAGATTATTTTGTGCAAGTGTGATTGCGTTTTGGATTTCATCTTTAGAGAGAGGGTCTTCGGTTACATAGTAAATATTCTTCAAAAGCTGCGGGTAGGGCATAAAGACGTTAAGTACTTCACTTGCGCGTTTATTACTGTTTTTCAAAATACTAAGAATTTGTAAGGCAGCCAGCAGGCCGTCACCTGTTGTGCTATATTCGCTTACAATGATATGTCCGGATTGCTCGCCGCCCAGAGATAATTTATTTTCACGCATCTCCTCGATCAGGGCGCGATCCCCTACGGCGGTGCGTACTGTATGGATATTTTCTTTTTCCAGAAACCGTTCCATACCCATATTAGACATAACGGTCGCGACAAGTGTGTTCTTAGCCAGCTTACCTTGCTTTTTCATGGTCACAGCTAATATAGCCATAAGCTGATCCCCATCAACAACTTGACCTTTTTCATCAACGATGATTAGGCGGTCTGCATCTCCATCTAATGCAATTCCAATATCTGCACCTTCTTGTATTACGCGGCATTGTAGCGCTCTTGTATTTGTCGCGCCGCAGCCTTCATTTATATTTCGGCCATTGGGATCATCACCAATAGTGATAAGTTCGGCTTCCATTTCCCACAATATTTGTGGTGCAACTTTATATGCCGCACCATTGGCACAATCCAAAACAATTTTCATTCCGGCGAGGCTTTGGCTTTTGGGAAAGCTGGACTTGACATGTTCAACATAACGCCCTAATGCGTCATCCAGACGTTTGGCTTTTCCGCATTGCTCAGGTAGAACGAGTTTATCTTCGAAATTGCTTTCAATCAAAGTTTCTATTCTTTTTTGAAACCCATCATCCAGCTTGAAGCTATTTGCATCAAAAAATTTAAAGCCATTATCCTGAAATTTGTTATGTGAGGCTGTTATCATAACCCCAAGATCCGCCCGCATAGAGCGCGTTAGCATCGCAATACCAGGGGTTGGGATAGGGCCAACCTGAATAACATCAAGCCCTATGGATAAAAATCCGGCAGTGATTGCGTGTTCAAACATATAGCCAGACAGTCTTGTATCTTTCCCGATAACAACGCGGTTCGTAGATTCAGATTCTTTTTTCTGCTCCTTTAATACGCAAGCTGTAGCCATTGCAATTTTCATTGATATTTCTGCGGTCATAGGGAATTGGTTGGCGCGTCCCCTGATGCCGTCTGTTCTAAAGTATGGTTGGTTTTGGCTCATTATTTTAATTTCCTTTAACATTCTAATTACATAATGCATGATTAGTGCCATAAAAAGGAATAGGGTGAAAAGGAATAGAAGTTAATGTTTTCAATGATTTATAATGGTTGTTATTCTGTCTTACATTGGGTCTGAAGATTAAAAAGTGAATAAAATCTTATAATTCTTCGCATATTGAGAATAGGAAGAAGATTAAGGGTAGATAAAAACCAAGCTATTACCCTTACTTAAGCGTAAGCGTTCAAAAATCCGTCGCGTATTGCTAGACCTTGATAAAGATGGCTCAAACATATCAGAAATTTCTGCATTCCAGTAGATGCGATCACTCATTGGTATGAACGCTCCCAGCATACTCCCGAAGCTTATGATCTCGACCGCTGTGGTTTTGTTCTGCAACAATTTCAAAGTAAAGATGTTACATTATGGCTCTTGCTCTCCGCCCTAAAGTCTATCTGGCATGCGGTATATACTAACAAGAAAATCACTATTGAAACTCTTTGAATCTCCTCTTTTCTACCATTTTATATTATTAAAGCGCAATAATGAGGGCGTTAACATATGCACTTCCATTCCACCTTAACGCCCTCATTATTGCTACTAAAAGTTTTATCTGTTATAAGTATTCTATCAATCGTGTGGGGATTGATGGGGATTCGTAGCCTCTTTACAAGCGGCACTGATACCGCCGTAAAACGAGTATCACCTTCGGCTTTGGCTGGGTGGTGATGTTATGTTCAAGGTGTATACCCAAAAGCATTGCTCTGTTTCTTGTAAGCGGATACGAACACCCAGCCACCAGAGCATTATGTTCTGGTGGCTTTTATTTATAGAGTATCCACAGCATGGCAATTGCATTTGCATGGCAATTGCATTTGGCTTATTGAGCAATGATTTGTTTAAGGAAGTCGTTGTTCCAGCCTGCTTTTTTGCGTTTTGCTTTGATACCGACTTTGCT
>NVUR01000011.1 GCA_002401965.1 Alphaproteobacteria bacterium | reverse complement strand
TGCCTTGAACTTTGCTGGGTGATTCCTGCGTACTCTACTTATATTTATAGCCCTCCTTAGGCAATATATGAGAACTTAACACACTGTACGAATTTCTGGGACCACCTCTTGGTAGTGTGACTGGGCTTTAGGTTCGGGGGCTTACCGATCACCATTATATCTCACGGATCGCGTTATCTCGTAATTTTCTAAAGGGTCGCAGGATTGCATCTAGGATAGAAATTTTATTAGCAAGTATATTTATTTCAACAGCCATACCAGGTAAGAGTGGTTTGTCTTTTCCTATGTTGTGGTTTTTAAGTTCGATCTGAACTATATAATATTGTCTGTTTTGATTGTCTATGAAGCTGTCTGCGCTGATATAGGACAGCGTGCCCTTTACGCCACCATACACAGAATAATCATAAGCCGTTATTTTCGCAATAACAGGTAGACCAACCCAAATTTTCCCGCGATCTTCTGTTGATATATGTGCCTCAACAATAAGAGTTTCTTGCAAGGGGATTATTTCAGCAATGACTTGCCCTGGCTGCAACACGCCACCAATTGTGTTTATGCTCATGGTTTTAACGATGCCATCAATAGGGGAGGTAACATCCTTACGATTGACAGTATCGTTATAGGATTTTATGCGTTCATTAAGTTTTTGGGCAGATATATCTGTTTGGTTTAGTTCAACGGCAATATTAGCGCGCCAGTTTTGTTTCATCTCTTCAAGTAGGCTTAGTAGCTCTGAAATTTCAGATTTTACGATCGGAATTTCTTTTTTAAGTTTTGATATGCGTGTGATAAAACTTTTTACTTTACTGTCTGTTTCCAAATACTGACTGCGTGATATTGCGCCCGTTTTCATAAGGCGTGCGCGAATTGAGAGCTGTTGTTTTGCAATATTCATCTCTTGATAGATGTTTTTGACAGTATTTTCCATTTCGTCCAGATTTAGAACTTTTTGGTTCATCTGCTTTTTGAATACCTGTTTTTTCTCATGAAACTCTTTTTTTCGTATGTTAAATATCTGTGTTTCGTTCGTGCAGATATTGGTATATTTTGTTAAAAATATTTCAGGGAAGGTAACTTTATCTTTCAGGTCTAATTCTGCTTGTAGACGGTTTTTTTTAATTTCCATTGCGCTAAGTTCAAGTTGAACCTCTTTCATGTCGGATTCGGCGCGTATATTTTCTAATTGAAACAGGACATCGTTTTTTTTCACGATTTGCCCTTCTTTTATCAGGATTTTCTTGATTATACCGCCTTCTAAATGCTGTATGGCGCGTATTTTTCCAGAAGGGATGATTTTCCCCATGCCGCGTACGTGAAGGTGGATTGTGGTGAAGGCGCTCCATGTTAAGAATGCTGTGATACAAAGTGTACAGAGGGCGAGGGTGAGCCTGTAACGCCCAAACCCAGATGAATCGCTAAACTGTAATTTAGAGGAGTTAGCGGTTTGATAGTTTTTTGATGATGTCATCACGGGCTCCGTCTGCAATAATGCGACCTTGGTCTAGTAGGATAAGGCGAGACACTAATGGTAACAGGCTCGTTCTATGCGTTATCATAATAAACGTTTTATCTTTAATGAATGTTTTTATGCTGTTTTTTACGCGAAGCTCTAAGGCACTGTCCATGCCTGTTGTGGGTTCATCGAATACAAGAATTTGGGGGTCTCTAGCAAAAGCACGTGCGAGGGATAATGCTTGGCGTTGTCCGCCTGAAAGGCGTTTTCCACCTTCGCCCACATCCATATCCAGACCTTCTGCTGTTTGCTGCATAACCAGATCAAGACCGGACATGTGTACGGCATTATCCAGATTATCTTTACTGATGTTATTATTCCCCATGATAATATTTTCGCGCAGGCTGCCGTTAAAGAAATGCCCGTCTTGGGGGACATACCCAATAGATCGCTTTAGTTCTGTATCCGCAATTGATGTATAGGTGTAGCTGTCTAGGTAAGCGTGTCCTTCGTTGGGAGTAATCATTCCGACGATAATGTTACTGAGTGTGCTTTTTCCTGCGCCTGTTTTACCGATGAGGCCAATATGCTCACCTGCTTTGATGTCTAAGTTTATTTTATAGAGCGCAGGGTGTGATTGGTCAGGGTATTGGTAGGTAAGGTCTCTTATTTGTATCTGACCTTTGAATGGTCCTTTTGCACCTTTTTGCGTATTATCGTGGGGCAGTTGGAAAATTGTATCTATGGTTTTCAGAATATCACTGGATTGTTTTAGACGCGAGAGAACACCTGCCATTGTTACAATCGGGGCGATGGAGCGTCCATATATAATAGAGCATGCGACAAGACCACCAATTGTTAGGCTTGCATCATGGATAAGGTAAGCACCAAAAAATACAATACAGACTTGTGCAATCTGCGTGATAAAGGATGATAAGTTAGACACAACATGGTTGACCATATTGTTGTAGCAGGATGCCTTCGCAGAATTATCTGTGATTTGTTGCCATTGAAGCAGTTTCCCCCCCGTTGCGCCCAGAGCTTTTATTGTTGAGAGACCGTTCAGCATTTCAATAAGATATGCGGATTTGTTCTGCATCGCGGTAAAATACTGCATTGTGTATTTTGCGATGATGGTTTGCGCGATGAGGTTAATAAATAAAATGAGTACCGCGGCCGTAATGGGGATTAGGGCAAGGGGCGGTGCCAGCATATATATAATCAGCGTAAAGAGTAAAAAGAAAGGTAGGTCAACAATTGTGGGAACAAGGCGCGCCGCATAAAAATCCTTGATGCCTTGTAGCTCTCTGAATAAGTTGGATTTTTCACCTGTTGAAAGATGTAGGTCTACGTCCTTTATATCTAACATGCGCTCCATTAGTTTTACATCGTATTCGCTTGATATTTTAACGGCGATGCGTTCAATGATATGTGTGCGTAGCATTTTGAAAAAGAAGTCAAAGGTTAGGGCGGTCATCACGCCCATAGTTAAAACAATGAGCGTATCTTCAACAAAATTAACGACAACCCGATCGTAGATATTTAAAGTGTAAAGCGGAATGGCGAGGGCAAGTAGGTTGATAAAGAATGTCGCAAGTAATATTTCTGCATAGCGATCCCAAAATGAAATCAAAGGCTGCCAAAACCAGTCTAGAGCATGCCCCGTTTTCATATGGGATAGATCAACATGTGAATTTTGGTTTTTTAAAGTGAAAACATAGCATGTGCCTTGGTAGGCTTGTGAAAGGTAGGTGAGGGATAATGCTTTATCTGGATCATTGGGGATAATGAAGCGCCCATCTCCGGATGGGTTTGGTATATAGGCGCATATTTGATTATCCAACTCTAGGATTGCCGGAACATTTAAGTCATTTATTTGTGAGAGTTTCTTTTTAACCTTTGTGGTTTTAAGGTCTAGCTTATCGCTAATATTCTTTAAATCCTGATGTGTTATTTTATTATTGGGGGGAGGCATGCTGTCAAAGCTGCCCTGTAAATCGACATGGATATCGTAGAAGGATATTATGGCCTGTATACATTCTTGGTAAAAATCAGCATTTGAAAATTGTTTTTGATGTTTCACAGGTGATCTTTCGCTGGGGTATTATTTTAGTTTGGGTGTTCTACTGAGGTGCTGCGTGCGACTGTCCACTTCATTTTTGCATATCGTCCCTTTATTGAAAAGTGAGGAAATCCCTTTTTATTCCGTAGCTGTTTATTTTACTGTTTCTCTAAAAAAGATTGGCAGGTGTTTAGGTTTTCCTCTAATTCTCTAGTGTTTTTTGTTGATTCAGCAATGCCTTGATTTAGGGTGTTGTTTTCTGCCTCTAGCCTTTGGAGTTCTATTTTGTAACGCGCCTCCATTTCGGAATTCAGCATGTCGTCGTTCGTCCCCGTACTTGGTTCACAGGCAACAAGATCTGCTATATAGGCGTCTTGAGTTAGGTAGAGGAGTTTCTTTCTTAACCCTTCTTTTTCTGCTTCCAAAATCCGAAGTTTTTTGAGAAGGCTTGCATTGATTTCTTTGTAGTTATTGTTTCTTTCTGATCTTTTATATTCATCAAGAACACTTGCCTTTGTTTTGCTGCGTTTGAATGCCGGCATGGGAGGAGGAATTGTAAGGTCATCACGTATTTTCCTCAGGTTTTTCACTGCGGTTATGTTTAAATCTTGTTTTTTCGATGGTGATAATTTTGCTGATTCTGTCTGTGCATCCAGTGTGTCTAAGCATTGGGAAAAGGCATCAAAATTTTCTGCTGCATTAGGGAGGGGGAGGTTTATGATTGAATCTGTAAAAAATAGTGATATTTTTTCTAATAGTTTGAGTTTTTGAATATGTTGCACGTTAGGTGCATCGAAGACCATTGTCTTGGAGGATATGGCCTTTGCAGTGATTTGATTAATGGTATCGCCGCGCTGATCTAATATACCATAATATTCCTTGCCTTGTTCTATCGTTGGGAAGTTTGGTTGATTAGGTGCTTGCTCAGGAAGCTGTAGTGAGAAAATGAAATTCTCTTGCCGTTTTAGAAATGATAAGGAGATTGTCTTATCATAAACCCAGCGGATAACACATGCGTTGTTGCCCATATTATCTTTTGCACGCAAAACTTGCCAGTCAACGTTCTCTGCTGTCCATGTTTGTGCGTATGCGTCAGCAAGGCTTTCTGCCGTGCTAATATTTGTTAATGTAATGATGCCGAGTAGTAATATTAAACGCATTTTAAAGTGGAGCCTTAAAAAATATTCACGACTCAATTTAATTTAGGAGATCGCTGGGCGCAAATTCTAATAGGGGTTCTGGTGTTATTTCTTGTGCATAAAAATGTTGTTATGTTTTTTGTGCAAGATTTTTATTTTTCTGTGTACTCGGGGATGTTTTTTTTCTATAGTCAATTGGGGCAGTTGCCTTTTTATTTTGTTGTATGCGGTTCTCGTGTGCATGTTTTTATCAATTTATGTATTTATTTTAGGGTTAAATTAAAGGTTTTCTCCTAGAATGATGGTCATGTATTCTGGTTTGAATAGGGAGTTATTGCGTTTTGGATGGTAGTCAGTCAGGGACGGCGTCAAAGAATAATGCTACGGATGTGAAGGCTGTTGTCGATGTCACTATGCCTGATGAAGGCGAACGCGTTTCTTTTGCCGTTCAGCCAAATTCTAAAATAGCACTTCAAGGCATTGATTTTGATAACGCGAAGATCGATATTCTTGGGTCGGATCTAATTATAACTGATACGGTGACGCATGCTCAAATTATTTTGATCGGTGCAGCGTTGTTCATGTTTGATGAAGATGGTGGGTTGGATTTCGTCTTTGATGGGGCGACAGTACCCATTCATTTACTTTTGTCTAGCTTGGGTGAAGTTGGAAATCTGACGCTTAAGGATTATATAGCGGTGTCTAGTATTCTTCCTGAAAAGACGGAAGAAGATAATGATCAGAGTTCCGAGAATGAAACGGATGAATCGGATGAATCCCAATCGTCTGAAATGGTCATGGTGTCTATGGCGCAGATGGATGCACAGTACAGGGTTGAGGCTGAGGATGAAAATCCACGCGTTTCTGTTGATGAGTTTACAAGTAATGCGTCTGCATCTGCTGTAGATCAGGCTGGTGAATTTTCGCGTACGGCAACTGAGGAATCCTCAAGTGCTGCTGTAAGTCAGGAAGATGCTCCCGAGGAAAATACATTTACGGCAGATCCTGAGCCTGAAGATTTTGTATTGTTTGAGGCGAATCTTTTGCAAGTATCCTCTGAAAGTGCCGTAGAAGAAGTATCGCCTGGAGTGTTTAAACAGGTGTTTGATGGTGGTGGCGGTTCTGAAGCATCGTTTTTTAGTCCAGACAACGCAGTTCAGTTTTCGACAGAAGTCATTAACTTAACGGATGAAGTCGCGGATGTTGTTGTGTACGCCGATAATCCTGATTATTTTGGTGCGGGAAAAATGTCTCGGGTTATTGATGTTAATCCCATGTTGCCCGATGGGTTTGAAGTTACAAATATGATAATATCAGGCTTTCCTGCTGGTTTTGAAATTCTGGGGGCGACGTTAACGGCTGATGGTTATGAGATAGCGAACCCTGCATTGTTGGGAACTGGCACACATCAGGTCATTGTGCTTTACGATGTCCCGAGTGCGTTGAGCTTTTCAGTGAATATTTCGTTGGAGGGTGAGTTTAATCCTGTTTTGTATCAAACGTTAAATCCAGATGCTCCCCTTATTATACCAAGCGAGACAAACGTTGAGGTTAATGAGGATTGGCTCGTTGAGGTCGCGGATGTGCTTGGTCCCAATGATTTCACTTATGAAAATAGTAGCGGTGAAACTGTTTGGGTGCTGGCGAATGATCCTAATGCGAACAGGGTGTTCACTGGCAGTGGTGATGATATCATCTATGGTTCTCGTGTTCAGGATACGATTAATGGTGGTGCGGGCAATGATGAGATATATGGTTATGCGGGCGATGATATCCTTGTCGGTGGTGCAGGCGATGATTTGATTGTTTCAGGCGATGGTGATGATACGATTATCGGTGGCAGTGGTATTGATACATTAGATTTCTCTGCGGAAACTGTGGACATACAGCTTGATATGGGAAGCCTGTTAGGCGGGTATTCTATTATTACAATTGATGCACTTGGCGTGAACGAGCAAGAAGATCGCGTTAAAGAAGTCGAGAATATATCCACGGGAAGTGGCGCGGATACTATAACTGGGGATGGTGCTGATAATATTCTTCTTGCTGGCGCTGGGGATGATTTGCTCTTCGCAAGTGCAGGTAATGATACGCTTGATGGTGAGGCGGGCGTTGATACCGTTAATTTTACCAGTTTAAGTGGCAGTGTTAATTTCGTTTCGTTGACATTGGATACATCAAATGATGTAACGGTTACTGTTGATGGTGGCGATAATCAGATTATCCGTAATATTGAAAATGTAGTAGGCACATCCGGCAATGATATTATAACGGGCGATGCTCTTGATAATGTGATTGATGGGGATGCTGGCGATGATATTCTTGCGGGGCGCGGCGGTGATGATACACTTGATGGCAACGCTGGCTTGGACACTGTGAGTTATTCTTTGGCATCCGCGGCTGTTGTCGTTGATCTTGTCGCAGGCAGCGCAACAGATGACGGTGATGGCGGTGTTGATACGCTTATTAGCATTGAAAATGTAACAGGATCTGCATTTAACGATACGATCACAGGTGATGGTGTTGATAATGTGTTTGATGGCTTGGGCGGAAATGACACCATTGCGGGTGGCGGTGGTGCGGATCGGTTTATCGCGAGTGCGGGTTCTGATGCGTTTGATGGTGGCGCGGATATTGATACGCTGGACTATTCTGCTGCTGCGGGTGTGAATTTCATTACTCTTACATTGGATGGCGCAAATGCTGCGACTGTCGTTGCGGATGGCGGCAGTAATGACACGGTTCGTAATATTGAAAACGTAATTGGCACGACAGGCGATGATACCATTTATGGCGATAGTGCGGATAACATTATTGATGGCTTTTCAGGCAATGATTCTATCGGTGGTAATGCAGGTGATGATACTCTGGACGGTGGTCTTGGAACGGATACTGCGGATTACAGCACAGCAGCGGCAGGTGTCGTTGTTGACTTAACGACTGGAACCGCCGCGAATGACGGTGATGGCGGTAGTGATATTCTTATTAGCATAGAAGATGTTCTTGGCTCTGCAAGTGGTGATATTATCTCTGGTGATGCCTCTTTGAATAACCTTCAGGGGAATGGCGGCGGCGATACGCTTTATGGTGGCGGCGGTAATGATGTTCTTGATGGTGGTTCTGGTACGGATACCGCAGATTATTCGGCTGCTGCGTCATCTGTAACTGCGGATATGTCGACAAATACTGTATCCAATGATGGTGATGGTGGTAGCGATACTCTTATTTCAATCGAGAATATAACGGGATCTGCGTTTAATGACACGCTTGAAGGCGATGCCAGTGCGAATATAATTAGTGGTGGTGATGGTGCGGATGTTATCGATGGTGGCGGCGGTGACGATGTTTTGGATGGCCAAAGTGGCGGAGATACATTTCTGGCCAGCGCAGGCAATGATACGCTTGATGGTGGCGCGGATATCGATACGGCGGACTATTCTGGTCTGGGTGGCATTAACTTCATAAACGTGACATTGCAGGCGAGTAGTAGTGGGACTGTTATTGTTGATGGTGGTGATAATGACACGATCAGAAATGTTGAAAATATAATTGCTACAAGTGGTGATGATCTGGTCACGGGTGATATTCTAGGTAATATTATCATGGGGCTCGGTGGTGCGGATACGATACGTGGTGGCGCAGGGTCTGATACGCTAGACGGCGGTACAGGTACGGATACTTTGCGTTTCGATGACTTGACCGGTACAGGCGTGACTTTGGACCTTGTTGGAAGCACCGCGTCCTATGCTGTAGATGGTAGCGTTGATACGTTCAGCAATTTTGAACTTTATTTTACAACGCTGAATGATGATATCGTATTTGGTTCAACGTCCGCTGATACGGTTAGTACCTTATCTGGTGATGATCTTGTTCATGAAAGTGCCGGAAGTGATACTCTCGATGGTGGTGCGGGTACGGATACGATGGATTATTCATCGTCTGCTGCGAATTTTATTACAGTGACGCTGGCGGGTGGAACGGGTGTTCTTGTCACTGTGGATGGTGGCGATGATGATACGATCAGTGCATTTGAGAATATAATTGGTACGTCCGGTGATGATGTCATTACGGGAGATACTTTGGTTAATAATCTTGTCGGTGGTGCGGGCGCGGATATTCTTGATGGTGGTGATAATGATGACCTTCTCGAGGGCGGCGCCGGTGATGATGTTTTGATTGGTGGTGTTGGTGACGATGCTTTGGTTGGTGGTGGCGATATGGATACTGCTGATTACTCTGGTTCAATAGGTGCAATATCTGTTGATCTTTCTGCTGGTGTTGCAACAGATGATGGGGAGGGCGGTGCGGACACATTGCTGTCTATTGAGAATATTACAGGTTCTGTGAATGCGGATGTTATTATTGGGAATAGTGTTGCGAATGTGATCTTGGCTGGGTCTGGTAATGATACGATTAGCGGCGGTGGTGGTAGTGATACATTGACTGGTGGACTTGGTATTGATGAACTGCGTTTTGATGATTTGATTGGCTCTGGTGTGTCTGTTGATTTATTGGCAGGAACCGCGTTTTATAGCACAGATGGAAGCACTGATAATTTCACTGAATTCGAACAATATTATTTAACCAATCAAGCCGATACGTTAAGCGGTTCTACGAGCGCAGATCTCGTATTTGCTTTATCTGGCGATGATACGCTTAATGCAAGTGCAGGCACGGATACATATGATGGTGGTACAGGTAGCGATACGATTGACTTTTCTGCATTGGCAGGCGTTACATCCATTACAGTAACATTGGATCAAGCCGTCGCTACGACGATTACCGTGGCTGGTGGCGATGATGATAGTATCGTTAATATTGAAAATGTAACTGGGTCAGCTGGTAATGATTTTATTACAGGTGACGCGCTTGCCAATACATTAATCGGCAGCGCTGGTGATGACACTATTCGTGGTGGTGGTGGTGCTGATGTTTTGGATGGTGGTACGGGTACTGATACTGTTCGTTTTGATGATTTGTCTGGTGCTGGTGTCGTTCTTGACATTGCTGCGGGTAGCGCGACCTTCTTGGGTGACAGCACCGTTGATACTCTGACGAATTTTGAAATATATTACGTTTCTAACCAAGACGATACGATTACAGGGTCGGCAGGCGCAGATAGCGTATTTGCACTATCAGGCGATGATATTCTAAATGCGAGCGCAGGCAGTGATGTTCTTGATGGTGGTGCAGGCAGTGATACAGTGGATTACAGCGGCTTGGCAGGCGTGACTGCGCTTAGCGTTACATTGAATGGTGCTGTCGCCGCGACAGTCACGGTTACTGGCGGCGATGATGACAGTATTGTAAATATTGAGAATATTGTTGGGTCTGTGGGTGACGATACGCTGACTGGTGATTCTAATGCGAACGTTTTAAGCGGTAATACAGGCGATGATACGCTGGATGGTGGCGCGGGTGATGATACATTAGATGGCGGTACGGGCGATGATACTTTCCTCAGTAGTGCGGGTGATGATGATTATATCGGCGGTGCGGATACCGATACAATATCGTTTGTTTCCGCCGCCAGCGGTGTCACTGTTGATCTTGGTGCAGGCACTGTGTCCAATGATGGTGATGGCGGTACAGACAGTATAACTGGAATTGAGAATGTATTAGGCTCAGGAAATAACGATACGATCAGTGGCAGTGCTGGCGCGAATGTCTTGGATGGCGGCGCAGGTAATGACACATTGTATGGCGCGGGCGGTAATGATGATCTGATTGGTGGCGCGGGTACGGATGTTGCGAATTATTCAGCTGCTGCGGCGGGGGTGACCGTTGACCTTTCTGCTGGTACGGCGTCTGATGATGGTGATGGCGGCGCAGATACGTTGAGCGGGATAGAGGATATAGATGGCTCCGCGTATGATGATACGCTTACAGGTAATGCTTCGGCGAATGTGATTGATGGTAATGCGGGCGATGATACGTTTAATGCAAGCACAGGCACGGATACATATGATGGTGGTGCAGGTACAGATACGCTTGATTATAGCGCGATCGGTGGCGGCGCAATCAGCGTGACATTGAACGGCGCGACCAGCGCGACGGTTACTGTCGCAGGTGGTGATAATGATAGCGTTCGTAATGTCGAGAATATTGTTGGTACATCGCAAGCTGATGTATTCGTTGGTGATGGCAATGCAAACCGTTTTGAAGGTGGCGCAGGTAATGACACGTTCAGTGGTCGTGGTGGTAATGATACGCTTATCGGTGGTGCGGATACGGATACAGTAACGTATGCAACGGCTGTTGGTAGTGTTGTTATTGACCTTTCGGCAGGTACCGCGGCAAATGACGGTGATGGCGGTAGCGATACCTTGTCTGAAATTGAAAATGTTATTGGTTCTGTGAATGCGGATACTATAACTGGTGACGTCGCGGCGAATGTTCTAAGTGGTGGTGCGGGTATTGATACATTAGATGGCGGCGCGGGCGATGACACGGTAAGTGGTGGCGCAGGTGATGATATCTTGGTGAGTAATGCCGGAGATGATGCGTATATTGGTGATGGTGGCACGGATACGTTAACCTTTGCAGGCGCGGCGGCAGGTGTAACGGTTGACCTGTCTGCTGGAACGGTTGCAGATGATGGCGATGGCGGCAATGATACGGTTGCAAGTATTGAAGATATTATAGGCTCTGCGAATAATGATGTAATCACGGGTGATGCCGCTGACAATGTTTTAGACGGTGATGGCGGTGATGATACGCTTGAAGGTGGCGCAGGTAATGATACCCTTGATGGCGGCGCAGGCGATGATACTGTTGATTATTCTGCGGCGGCTCTATCAGGTGTGATCGTAGATCTTCTTTCTGGAAATGCAGTCAGTGATGGTGATGGTGGAACAGATACGTTAATTTCTGTCGAAAATATTATTGGATCTGATGACAATGACATTCTGCGCGGCAGTAATGTAGGAAATGACATTAGCGCAGGGCTTGGCGATGATACTTTGCGTGGCGCCGGTGGTGTCGATGCATTGGATGGCGGCGCGGGTACGGATACGGTTGATTACTCTGCTGCTATTGGTGGTGTTACTGTTAATTTGGCGACTGGTAATACGTCTAATGATGGTGACGGCGCGTTTGATACGCTCACTAATATTGAGAATGTAACTGGTTCTGTATCGGCAGATGTCATCACGGGTGATGCTGGTGATAATGTTATAAGTTCAGGTGGGGGCGATGACACATTAATTGGTGGTGCAGGTGATGATACATTAAGTGGTGGTGCGGATACGGATACGGTTGATTATTCTGGTGCTGCGGCTGGAATTGTTGTTGATTTATTTGCTGGCGACGCAACGGATGACGGCGATGGCGGTGCGGATACGCTAAGTAGTATTGAAAATATTGTAGGTTCAAACTTTGCAGATGATATTGTAGGCAGTAATAGTGATAATGTTATTACTGCGGGGACTGGAGATGATGTTTTAAGAGGGCGTGGTGGCGATGATACATTAGATGGCGGTGGCGGCACGGATACTGCGGATTACTCTTTGGCTGTTGTTTCTGTTATCGCGGATCTTCAGGCGGGTTCTGCGGTCAGTGATGGTAGTGGTGCTTCTGATACTTTAATTTCGATAGAGAATTTAACCGGATCTTCAAGTAATGATACTTTATTCGGTGATGTGGGTGTGAATGTTTTAGTTGGTCTTGCAGGTGATGACACATTCAGGGGGCGTGGCGGTATTGATACGCTTGATGGTGGTGCAGGTTCTGATACTGCGGATTATTCCTTGGCCGCGGCTGGAATTGTGGTTGATCTTTCTGCGGGTACGGCTGCGAATGACGGTGATGGCGCCAATGATGTGCTCACTGATATTGAGAATATTACCGGATCTGCATCTGATGATGTAATTACTGGTGATGGCAATGATAATACACTTTCAAGCGGTGGCGGTAATGACCTTATTATAGGCGGCGGCGGTAATGACACGCTTGACGGTGGTGCTGGTACGGATACTGCAAGTTATGCTGGGGCTGCATCAGGGATTAATGTGGATTTGGCTGTGGGTGCTGTGTCGAATGATGGCAATGGTGGTACGGATACAATTTCGAATATTGAGAATATTATTGGATCAGCCAATAATGATATAATTTCTGGTGATACGCAAAACAGCGTATTTACTGCTGGTCTTGGTGATGACACGTTATCTGGGCGTGGTGGTAATGATACACTTGATGGCGGCGGCGGCACGGATACTGTCGATTATACGGACGCCGCGGCAGGCATCGTTGCTAGTCTTGCGACAAATGCTGCGACAGATGATGGTGATGGTGGAACGGATATTTTTGTAGATATCGAGAATATAACAGGGTCAGCATTCGATGATGTTATTTCTGGAGATGGTGGCGTTAATGTGCTGCTGGCAGCAGAAGGTGATGATACGATTAACGCTAGTGCTTCTTCGGATACACTGGATGGCGGCGATGATTCTGATACGCTGGATTATTCTGCGCTGGCTGGTGTAAATTATATTACCGTTGATTTGAACGGTTCAAGTTATTCAACTGTCGTTGTTGATGGTGGTGATGATGACAGTATTCGTAATATTGAAAATGTTATTGGTACGGCTGGTAATGACTCTATTGATGGTGATTCAAGCGCAAATACATTGAGTGGCGGGGCGGGTGACGATGTTATTCGTGGCGGTCTTGGTAGTGATATATTGGATGGTGGCGTTGGTGGAACGGATCAATTGCGCTTTGATGATATTACAGGCGGTGGAATTACGTTGAATTTGGCGGCATCTACTGCTGTTTTTGGTGGTGATGCCAGTACGGATAGTTTTTCTAATTTCGAAGAATATTATACAACGAACCTAGACGATACGATTACAGGAAGCCTGTCCGCTGACTTTGTTTTCGGTCTTGCGGGTGATGATGTGTTTAATGCATCTGCTGGCGCGGATAATCTCGATGGTGGTACAGGGTCTGATACAATTGACTTTACTGCACTCGGTGGTATTAATTTTATTACCGTAACACTTAATACATCTACGGATGCAACGGTCACGGTTGATGGCGGAACTGATCAAACGATTTCTAATATTGAAAATGTTACTGGGACCAGTGGTGATGATTTCATCACAGGCGATACTGCGGATAATATTTTGATTGGTGGCGCAGGGAATGACACGATTAATGGTGGCGCGGGCGCGGATGATCTTAGCGGTGGCTTAGGCGATGATATATTCACGGGCAGCGCAGGGCAAAACACATATGATGGTGGTACAGGAGAAGATACTCTTGATTATTCATCACAGGCTGGTGTGAATTTTATTTCTGTATTGCTTAATGGTTCTGGTCTTGCATCGGTTATTTTGGATGGCGCGGTTAATGATCTAGTGCAAAATGTTGAGGTTATCATTGGGACGACTGGCGCGGACACCATTTCTGGTGACAGTCTTGATAATACATTTTATGGGCTGGCTGGTGATGATACGCTTTCTGGCGGTGGCGGCGCGGACATCCTTGATGGTGGCGCGGATACAGACACTGTTGATTACTCTTTGCAGGCTGGTGTGAACTTTATTACGCTAACATTGAACGGGGCAACGAATGCCACTGTCACCGTTGATGGTGGAACCGATGATACGGTCGTAAATATAGAAAATGTGATTGGGTCAACAGGTAATGACTTTATTACCGGCGATATTTTGGCAAATACGCTGGATGGTGGTGATGGTGATGATACAATTGTTGGTGGTGCAGGTGCTGATTTATTAGATGGTGGTGATGGTTTCGATACCGTGGATTACTCTGTAGAGGCAGGTGTGACAGCTATTTCAGTGGCTTTGGATGGTGGTGCATACGCAACTGTTACGGTTACTGGCGGCGATGATGATCAAATTCGTAATATTGAAAATGTAATTGGAACAACTGGAAACGACGTTATTTCCGGTGATACACGTGCCAATATTATAGATGGCGGTGCAGGCGATGATATATTAAGCGGCGGCACTGGAAGTGATACACTTGATGGTGGTACAGGTATTGATACACTAAGTTATTCATTCTCTGCACAGGCTATTGTTGTGGATATGAGTGATATCACGGGTGGCTATTTTGATATTGTTGTTGGTGGTTCATACACTGATAGTGCCGCTAATATTGAAAACCTTACAGGGTCATTTGCTGGTGATACTATTACTGGTGATGGTAATGATAATGTTATTCAAGGTCTTGGTGGGTATGACACGATTATCGGTGGCGCGGGTAATGATACGATTTCCGGTGGTGATGGTAATGATACATTGGATGGTGACCTTGGTGATGATGTCATTAATGGTGATGCAGGGAATGATATAATATTGGCTTCGGCAGGGAATGACACCATTGATGGTGGTTCTGGCTATAATACTTTAGATTATTCTGGGCTTGCAGGCGTTAACTTTATAAATGCGACACTTAATGGCGCGACGGCATCAACCGTCACTGTCGATGGTGGTGATGATGATAGTGTTAGCAACATTTCCGTTTTAATCGCAACGGCAGGGAATGACACTTTGGCGGGCGGCAGTGCTGATACTAACTTATACGGTGGTGCTGGCGATGATGTGTTTTATGCCGATGGTGGTAATGATGAAATTTATGGTGATGCAGGAACTGATGTTCTTGATTATTCGAACAGTACATTTGCCATTAGTATGAATGCAGAGGCCGGCGGATTGGCCTTTAGCGTTAGCCTTAATTCAGGCGCAGAAATTGACCTTGCGAACAGTATAGAAACTATTATAGGTTCTGATTTTGCTGATTATATTGAAACAGATGATACATTGATTACGCGTATTGAAGGCGGTGATGGTAATGATAACCTTCGGATAAATAATGGTGGCGTTGTTTATGGTGGCAATGATAATGACTTCATTTTGTTAGGTGAAGATGGGGATGCAACTGGTGCTACTGCTTATGGAGATGCAGGTGATGATGTTTTTGTGTCGCGTGATAGTGGTGCAACAATTTATGGCGGAACAGGAAATGATCGGGTTAGTTATGATGAAAACAATGCAATTACAGTTGTTATGTCGGATATTGACCCCACGACTGTTACGATCAGCGGTAAGGGGACGGACACACTCTATGAAATAGAACATATTACAGGATCTGACTTTAACGATACAATTACAGGAAATTCCAGTGCCAATACGTTATCAGGTAACAGTGGAAATGACACATTCTATGCTTCGTTGGGGGGCGATACATATGATGGAGATTCTGGTTGGGATCGTGTTGATTATTCAACACTTAATGGGACTATTAACTTTATTGTTGTTGATTTGAACGATAGCGGCGCAGTAACGGTAACTCTAAATGGTGCGGCACAAACGGACAGTGTAACCTCTATTGAAAGAATTACGGGCACGGATGGTAATGATATAATTACAGGCAATTCAGGGAATAATACTCTTATCGGTGGAGCAGGTAATGATACACTAGATGGTGAAGGTGGTACTGATGGTGTGTATGGTGATGCTGGCGATGATATTATATATGGTAGTATCGGCAATGATATCTTAGATGGTGGTGCGGACACGGATACACTAACATATTTAAACTTAACGGGAATGAGCGTTAGTTTAAATCTTGCCGCTGGTGTTTCTAACATATCTAATGGTGATTCTAATCTCATTTCTAATTTTGAAATATATACACTATCCAATCAGAATGACACATTAACGGGCAGTACTGGTGATGATACTGTCTTTGGAATGGCTGGTGATGACGTGTTTTTGGCCAGTACTGGTAATGATGTATATGATGGTGGCACAGGCGCGGATACGGCCGATTATTCTGGTTTGTTTGGTGTTATTTCAGTGACCTTACTTGATGGTGCGGCAAGCACTGTTTTCGTCGGTGGCAGTGCCCTTGATACCGTTGAAAACATTGAAAATATAACTGGTTCGATTAGCGCAGATACATTAACAGGTAATAGCGAGGATAATACGCTAACTGGAAATGGCGGTAATGATATTCTAATTGGTGGTACGGGTAATGATACCCTTGATGGTGGTGGTGACGATGACACTTTATCGGGTGGTTTAGGTGATGATGTATTGGTCGGAGGTGCAGGCAGTGATACGGCTGATTACTCTGCTTCTGCAACGAATGTAATTGTTAATTTGGGTGCAGGAACGGCAACTGGCGAAGGCTCTGATACGCTGAGTAGTATAGAAAATGTAACTGGTTCTGCGCAAGGGGATACGATTACGGGCGATGCCGTTGCTAATATTATCGACGGTGGCGCAGGTAATGATACAATTGATGCTGCGGCTGGTAATGATACGATTATTTCGGGCCTTGGTAATGACAGCTTTGATGGTGGGGCAGGTACGGATACGATTGATTATTCCTCTGCTGCGGGTGCTATAACGGTTGACCTTAACGCAGGTACAGCGACTGGTGAAGGGGCTGATACGTTAAGTAATATCGAAAATGTGATTGGCTCTGCGAATAACGATACGATTATTGGCGATAATAATGCAAATGATCTTGATGGCGGCGCAGGCATAGACACAGTGAGCTACGCTGCTGCGGGGTCATCTGTGATGGTTGATTTGTCGTCTGGTTCTGCCACAGGTGGCGGTGGCTCTGACACATTAAGCAATATTGAGAATGTAATTGGTTCTTCAAGCGCGGATACGATTACAGGTAATGCGAGTGCGAATGTGTTATCTGGCGGCGCGGGTGCGGATGTGATTGATGGCGGTACGGGTAATAATACGCTTGAAGGTGGCGCGGGTAATGACACGCTTTTCGCTGGCACAGGGAATGACAGCTTTGATGGTGGTGCGGATACAGATACGGTTGATTACTCTGCCGCAGCAGGCGCGGTGACTGTTAACCTGAACGCGGGAACGGCGACGGGGCAAGGCTCCGACACATTAAGTAATATCGAGAATGTGATTGGTTCTGCGAATGATGATATATTCGTGAGTAATTCTGCGGTAAATAATATTGTTGGCGGTGGTGGTAGTGATACAATCAGTTACGCCGCGTCTGCTTCCTCTGTAACGGTTGATCTATCTTTTGGCACTGCCAGTGGTGGTGGTGGTGCGGATACGTTTAGCAGTATCGAGAATGTGATTGGCTCTGCTTCGAATGATACATTTGTCGGCAACGCTGGTGATAATGTTATCGACGGTAGTGGCGGCACAGATACGATGGATTATTCAGCTGCCGGTGCGGTTATCGTGAATTTAAGTGCGGGAACGGCGACGGGGCAAGGTTCCGACACGTTAAGTAATATCGAGAATGTGATTGGCTCTGCGAATGATGATACGATTATTGGCGATAATAATGCGAATGATCTTGATGGCGGCGCAGGCATAGACACAGTGAGTTACGTTGCGGCGGGGTCATCTATTACGGTTAGTCTTTTGTCTGGTTCTGCGACAGGTGGTGGTGGTGCGGATATATTAAGTAACTTTGAGAATGTAATTGGTTCTTCAAGTGCGGATACGATTACAGGTAATACGGGTGCGAATGTCATTAATGGCGGTGCGGGTGCGGATGTGATTGATGGCGGTACGGGTGATAATACGCTTGAAGGTGGCGCGGGTAATGACACGCTTTTCGCTGGCACAGGGAATGACAGCTTTGATGGTGGCGCGGATACAGATGCGGTTGATTATTCTGCGGCAGGTGGCGCGATGATTATTAACCTGAGCGCAGGAACGGCAACGGGGCAAGGCTCCGACACATTAAGTAATATCGAGAATGTGATTGGTTCTGCGAATGATGATACGATTATTGGCGATAATAATGCGAATGATCTTGATGGCGGCGCAGGCACAGATACGGTCAGTTACGCTGCGGCGGGGTCATCTGTAACGGTTAGTCTTTCTGGTGGTTCGGCCAGTGGTGGTGGCGGTGTGGATACACTTGGTAATTTTGAGAATGTGATTGGTTCTGGCTTTAGTGATACGTTATCAGGTGATATTGGCAATAATACTCTTGATGGTGGTGCGGGCACGGATACAGTGAACTACGCCGCGGCTGGATCATCTGTGACGGTTAGCTTGGTTGCAAATACCGCGACAGGTGACGGTAGTGATACTTTGGTAAGTATCGAGAATATAACAGGCTCCGCAAATGATGATATATTGACTGGTAATACGGGTGCGAATGTCATTAATGGCGGTGCGGGTGCGGATGTGATTGATGGCGGCGATGGTGATGATGTCATTAATGGTGGCGCGGGTAATGATGTTATCAGTGGTGGCGATGGTGGTAATGACGGTGACGATACCTATAATGGTGGCGCGGATATTGATACTCTTGATTACTCAGGCAGCGCATCAGCCATCACATCAGGAACGATTGATTTGGCCGGCGGTTCGTTAACCAATGCTGAAGGTGATGTTGATACGATTTCTGGATTTGAGAATTATCTTTTGACAGCGGGTGATGATTCAATCCAAATTGATACAGATGCCTTTTCAGAGTTATCGTCAATTGATGGTGGCGCGGGTACGGATAGTGTTTCTATCGGTGGCGCAAGTACGCTTACGGATGGCGGTATTGATGGCTCGGATTTCGCGGCGTTATTCTCTGATATTGAAGAAATCGATTTGACGAATACTGACTTAACCGCAGGGGATTTATTTGAAATTGGCGATAGCGATATTGCTTCAATGACAGATGGGTCAAATGCGCTGACTATCTTTGTTAATTCAAGCACAATTGCACTAACAGATATAAGCGTATTAGAGCAGTCGGGCACGATTATATCGGATTCGACGGTTGGTAATGTTAGAACAGTTGATTGGGATAATGGTAATAGCCTGAGTATTCAGGCTTAAGGCTTTCGATAAGTACGGTTTGTCTTGCGTTAATGCTGATTTGAACGTAATATAATTTATGTACTTTTCTGTATTATTTTCTTTCCACTATATTTGATTCTTATCATGTCATATCAAAAGTTCAGTATTTTATCAGGCACTTTTTTAACTGCAATGGCATGTCTTGCCGTGGTTCCCTCTGCTCGGGCGGAGGATTGTACAGGCGTTCTTCCTGGCGCGAATTGTACGCTAGATGAAAATACTACAGCAGTCCTTACAATTAACAATGGTTTCACCCTTTTTACGAGTGGCAGCATTAACCTTGATCATGAAATTGATGGGGGTGCTGTTCTTGGCGACGGCAGCATTGCAACATCTGGTGGCGGAGATACTATTATCCAGAATGCTGATATTGGTTCAACTCTTGGGATTGAGCAATTATCTATAACTGATGATGATGTATGGACAACTTCTGCGGCTATTAATACTGATAATGATGGCAGTGATATTGACCTTGGTGCGGGCGATGGTGGAGAAGTTTTAAATTTTCTGTCGGGCAGCTCTTTTCTTGGTGAGATTGATGGACATAATGGCGATATCGTTAATTTTGGAGCCGATGGCGCGGGTGGTAATTTTTCTACTGTGACGCAGATTGAAGGCGTGAGTGTTGTCTTGACAAGTGGTAGCCTTACCATTGGGAGTAGCGCAGGCAGCGGTGTGCCGCTTGGTGCTTTGAGTGTGAATGCAGGTGCAGATTTAACCATTAATTCGAACGTAACGACTTCTGGCGCACTTGATATAGACGGGGATGTTTATATAAGGGCAGGTAGAGTTTTATCTGCTGATACATATGTCGCCGATGCGGATAGTGCGGCGTATACGTTAGGTGTTAAACGCACTGCTGGCAGTACAAGTTCTGCACAAATTACAATTTCTTCCGGTGGTCCAGTTGATTTTAGTAATGATAGCTTGACGATAGATATTGGCTCGCTCTCACAAGCTCTGGTTAATGAAACAATATCCTCTGT
This sequence comes from Alphaproteobacteria bacterium, assembly GCA_002401965.1. Lineage (GTDB taxonomy): Bacteria > Pseudomonadota > Alphaproteobacteria > Micavibrionales > Micavibrionaceae > UBA1672. Next base: position 9,207 of record NVUR01000011.1, on the reverse strand, counting down.
GATTATTGGTAATGGTGGTGCGACTGTTATCCCTAACTTTAGTGATAATTCATATATGTACGATTTTGTTCTTCAGCAAAATGGCGATAATGTTGATCTAATTGTGACGGTTAATACTATAGATGAATTGGCTTCTTCTTCCAGTAATCGTGCAGTTGTAAGGTTCTTGTTTGATGATCTTGCAGGAAGCGAGGTCGCCGCGATTAATCAAATCCAGTCTATTTTAGGCAACATATCTACAAGAGAGGCTTTTAATGAAGCCCTTGAGTCAGTATTACCTGATTTGGATGGCGGCTTTTCTGCTGCATCTCATACGATGATGGATCAGATACAAGGGGCAATTTATGACCGTACGGTATCCAGTAGATATTTTGATGCTAATCGTGCGGCAGTAATGAACAATAATCAGTTGGTTTTTGTATCTGGGAAAAAAGATATGATGACGGGTGAGGTGCATAAAGCTAATTATAATGAAATCGGTTCTCTTAAGGGGGCGTTATGGGCGAAGGCATTGATTCAAACAGGGGCGCAAAGTGCTGATAATGTTGATGGTTTTGACCTTAATGCAGAAGGGCTTATCGTCGGGCTGGACATCCCTGATATTGACGGAGATTTCATGTTTGGTGGGGCGCTTCTTATGGCAAGGTCTCAGGTTTCGTCAGATAATGCAACAGCCTCTAAAAATGATATAGATAGCATCGGTGCCTCCTTGTATGGCAGTGCAGAGCTTCCGAATAGAATGATATTCAATGGCGCGCTATCCTATATTCGAAATGATAATAATGTGACACGCTTTAATGTTGGTACTGTAAATGGAAGTAACGCCACAGGTGATTTTAAAAGTGAGCATTTAGCAATGAATGCAGGTTTAAGTCAGTATAGGCAGTTGGATAATAATGTGTATTTTCAACCACATGCCTTTATCTCTTATGATTACATCTCCGCTGATGAATATACGGAAAAAGGGTCTAGTGATCTTGCTTTACGTGTTCGTTATGGCTCGTTAAATACGCTTACTTCCGGTGTTGGTGCGATATTGGGGAATATTATTCGTTATGATGATGTTGTCATTAACCCATCGGCGCATTTATCGTATGAATACAGCCTGCTTAAGGATGGTATTCACACTAATGTCGGTTTAGCGGATAAAGAGTTCGATGTTGACGGTCATGATCCTTCAAAGCATATGGTCAACGCGGGGGTGAATGTGAAAGTACAGGAACTGGCCGCGTTGCGTCTTGATGCTGGCTATAATGTTGGGTATGACGGCGATCAAAATAGTCATAGCTTTTCTATGAATGTGCTTTATGATTTTTGAGTGATGATTTTTCTGTTGATAACCCTTTGTTATCTGTTGTTTTACAAGCGGTTTTTATTCTAGTCTAGAATGGTATTTCTATTCTGAAAGCTATAAAGAAAACTCTTTCTTATGACTAAAATTCTTGGATCATTGCGCTCTCGCTTAAAAGAGATGAAAAACACTTACATTGGTGAAGCTGATGAAAGTGAAAAATATATATACACGAATGACCGTCATTTCATTCCTAATGCTATTAGAAAAATTCTGAGAATGAAGTTGATACACCCTGATCGTCGTGTGCGGCGTTACGGGCGGATTAAAGCGCATATATTTTATTATATCACTGGGCCGATGATCTTTATTACGATGGCTTTGTTGTATGTCATTGTGCAAAGTGCTTGGACGTTATTGGTTTTCTTGGAAACGAATGTCTACCTAAATGGCTTAATCGTATCTTTGGCTATTTTTGCTATTTTGCGTATTTATTATAATAGCTTTTTGATTTTTAAGGCGAGTTCGTTCTTGCGCCAACTTGAACGTACTATAGCGAAAGATAATGTAACATCGAGAGATATAGAAAATTTAAGAATTGCTTTAGAGAAAAAGGGTGAATTGTTTAATACCTTCTCTATGGCGGAAGTTATCGAAAATTATGCTGAGTTTAAATATTTTAACATCAGTGATACACAGGCGCGTTTTATAAAGTCAAAGCTAGGTTATCGGTTGATGAATAACCGTAAAGGTGCGAACTTTATTGCGGGTCTTCTGGTTATGCTTGGTTTGCTGGGGACGTTCCTTGGCCTATTGGGTACGATTGACGCTGTTGGTAAGGCGCTGGACGGTATGGCGAACCTTGGTGGTGATGGCGGTGATATCGGTATGGAGGAAATGTCTACCTTTATCGGGTCTCTGGCTGCGCCACTACAGGGGATGGGGCTGGCGTTTAGTTCATCATTATTTGGTTTGACAGGTTCTTTGTTGATTGGTTTCTTCTTGCACCTTGCTGCAACGCCGCAAAATTATTTTGTTGAAAATGTATCACGCTGGATTGATGACAGAGTTCAAAAGTTCGATCCTAAAAAATTGGCTGAAAAAGCTGAATCAGAAAAAGAAGACAAGTCAGATAAGACTGAAGATAAACCTGCACCTCAAGTGAAGGCGACGGATCATGATTTGAAGGATTGGTTGACTGGATATGTCTATCTGACAACAGAAACAAATAAGACGCTGTTAAGCCTTGTGGATGCTATATCTTCCGTAGGTGATGGAATTGGTGGCGCGTCAGATGAATTAAAGAATATTTCAAAGCACCAAATTTCTCTTATTGAGGTTTCGCGTGTTTTTGGGAATACTTTAGGTGAAATTGTTACACAAGCGCAGGGCATAAAAGTTAGTATTGTCGATGTGCAAAACCTTACACATGCAATGAACATTGCGATGACGAGCATCGATATAACGAATAAAAATATTGCGGATACGATGCCTGTTTTATCCTCTTCTCTGGATGTTATGGGGCAGGATAATAAGAAATATGCAGGTGCTATCTATAAGGCATTAAAAACCATTGATGCAGGTGGCACTGAAATAAAAGAGGTTATATCCGCCTACACTCCGGCTCTGTTATCTATTGAAAAATCTATAGATGTGATGAATGAACAATCAATAGAAGTTGCACGTCATGAAATTACGCAGGCACAAGAAGCGCAAGTGACACTCAAGAGCATTGAAGGTATTTTGCAGGGGATCGAACGTATTAGTAGTGATAACTCTGAAAAAGATAATACTCAGAAAACGTTACGGAATATCGAGGTTTTGTTAGGTGGGATGCGGCAGTCTAATATTGAATTAGCACAGGCGATTAATGGAATAAAAATAGGGCGCACCCCTTCTTCTGAGCAAACGCGTTTTTCCTTTTTTTCTAAGAAAAAAACTCCGCCAAAATCAGATTTTGATAGTGGTGACTTATAATGTTAGAAGAGGAAGAAGATTTAGGATCTATGGCTTGGCCTGGCTTCGTTGATATTCTTTCTTCTGTTATCATTATGTTTGTTTTCTTTGTGTTGGTTGTTGCCAGTGCGCTTTTCTTTCATATCATAATTTTCAAGAATAAAATTTTGTCGGAAATGAGCGAATATACGCAAGCGAGTACGAGCGAAACCGTGGAGTTAGCTGATACGAATAGGTTTTTAATGGAAAAGATTGAAGAACTTGAAAGTAAGCTAAAGCTGAGTGTGATTCCATCGGATAATAATGAGGTTCAACTTTATCAAGTGAATACAGAGTTTACAGAAACGTTAGATCAAAATATTGATGAGCTAAGTGATGCTGATGGGCTTATCGTATTTTTTGGTAAGGATTCCATCTCGGTGACTGAGGAGAATAGGGTTAAGCTTCTTGATCTAATCAAGGACAAGTCCTCACCTAATACTCACGTTAAAATAATATCTTCAAAGGACCCCAATTCTATCAATGATGTTGTCTCAAGGAAGTTGGCAGTATCAAGGATGTTGAATGTTCGTAATCTATTTTTAGATGGTGGAATACCGATAGAGCGCGTAAGCCCTAGCCTGACGCAAGGTGAAGAAATTGATAATTCCTATCATTGGGTGAAAATCATATTTGAGGAGCAACCAGATGCGAACTAGATTTTTTCACATGTGTATGATTTTATTGTGTTGTTTTTATGGGGGCAATGTAAAAGCCACGGACGCCGAGGATGATATTGTCAGTATATCCTTGAGTACGATTATTCTTTTTGCTCTGGATAATAACCCTGATTTATTAATTGCCCAAGAGCGCGTTAATCAGATGGTCGATTTCACAAAAGAGGCTCGCGCTGATTATTTACCGCGCATTGAAGTTAAGGTTAAGGGGGGACGCCAATATATATCACCAACCGCAGGGAATTCTAATAGCAACTTTGCCAAGACGACATTGCAGTTAACTCAAAAAGTTTTTGATGGTCATTCTACGACATCAGAGGTTAATCGCCGCCAAAAAGTTACTGATTCTGCTGGTTATTCGGCAGAGTCTCAAAGAACGCTTATTATTTTAGATACGATTAAATTTTATTTGACCGCGTATCGTTATCAAAAGGATATTGAAATATTAGAGCGGTTTTTGGAGGGCATAAACACAATTGTATCTGATATTCGTGAGATGTATGCCGCAGGGGCAATTAGCAAAGTTATGAACGATTATGCTGTCTCGCGTCAGGCTGCCGCGGCTTTGGAGGTTAGTCGGGCGCGATCCTCTTTGAATGATGCCATTAGTAACCTTGAATTTCTTACTGGTTCATTACCAGAGTTCATTGCAGTATCTCCTGATGAATTAATGCCAGAGAAGTATGATTTTGATTTATATTTTGAACGCGCTGAGCAGGACAATATGGCAATAAAAATTAATATGGCTGATTTGGATGCGTTAAAGCATAAACTGAATAAAGAAAAGGCGGCGTATCTTCCAGACGTTGATTTTAATCTCAGTGCAAAGCGCACCTATAATGATGGTGGTGATGTTGGTGCTGCAAATGATATTTCTGCTACGTTTTCCATGCGATATGAAATTTTTGATGGCTTTCTTAGAAAACATAAGACGAGCAGGGTGGGAAGCGAAATTAGAGAGCTGGAATTTAAGAATGATAAAATAGTGAAGGTGCTAAGAAAAGATCTGCAACTTGCATACCATCAGGTTTTATCATCCAAAATTTCATTAGATTCTGTGTATGCGGAAATCAAAAATAATATTAATGTGAAATATCTGAATTCAGAAAATTTTAGATTGGGAAATATTAATGCAATTGACCTTATCGAAGGTGAGCAGCGTCTAAAAGAATCCTATTTAAAAAGGCAAAAACTTAAATATACGATGGATTTGAATAAGTACACGTTGCTTATAAACTCTACGATTCTTAATAATGATTATTTCTGTGCCAGTTGTAGTGATATGTAGCTTGCTCCCCTGACACAGGGGGAGATGTTGATTTGGTACTTCGATGGATATGGGGCTTGATGGAATTTCTAGGTCACAAAACCCTGCCTCCACAGTTATTTCTTTCTATTTCGTGATGTAATCAGTATTGTCTGGGGCATGAGAGTATTTCACTGTTTATCTATTGTTGCTTGCTGCTGCCTATTGTCTGGTTGCGTGGCGGATCGTTTGAATTTCTGGTCTGATGATGACTTGCATAAACGCTATGAAGTGGCAGGGCTTGACGATGGCGATCCGGTGCAAAGTTACCTTACTTCTATTGTTACAAATGGGTTGGCAGATGCGCCGGATAATCAGGATGATATTGATTACGCGCAAGAGGCTGTGCGGTTGGACGTTCTAAAGGCGATGCGTTCCAAAGGATATTATGATGCGGCTGTGACGTATCAAGATGGTGATATCGGGCTTTATAATGTTGTCGCGGGGGATGTGACGCGCATCAAAAGCATAAGAGTTACGCCTCGTTTTTATACTAAGTATCTAAAAAATCTATCTGTTTCAGTTGATGCCCCTTTAAGCGCGTCTGTTGTTTTGGCCGCACAGTCGGCTTTGCATAAAGAGCTGCAAGTGGAGAACTGCGCGTTTGCGTTGGAGGTCGGGCATAAGGTGTTGCTTGACCCGACAACACGCATGGCGGACTTAACCTTTTATGTGACGCAAGGGCAGGCGGCGTCCTTTGGTGCGGCGATTTTTTCTGGTCAAGGCAGCGTGAAAGATGATTATCTACATCAGATGGTGTCATGGAAACAGGGCGATTGCTTTCGTCATGATACGATCGCTTCTGTGCGGAACAAAATTATGGCGACAGGGTTATTCGCCAACGTGGATATAAAGTTACCTGAGCAAGCGCAGAATGGCGGCGTCATTCCTGTTGAATTTGTCTTGAAGGAAAAACTGCACCGCTCCGTTCGTGCGGGGGTCAGCTATTACACCGATGAAGGTCCCGGCGCGGTTCTAGGGTGGGAGCATCGAAATTTCTTAGGCGCAGGTGAAAAGTTCAATGCAGACCTAACTTTGTCTCTGCGGGAACAATCCTTAAAAACCAAATTGACCAAATCACCTTTCCTGCGAAAAGGGCAATCAATCGTCTTTAACGCGTTCTTGGATCGGGAAGATACGGATGCCTATGAAACATTGGGTATGGGCGCAGGGTTTGGGGTTAAACGTTCTCTGGGTACAAATTTCTCGGGGCGTGTCGGTGCGGATATTAAGGTAACACGCATTAAGGATGAGAGTGCGGAGACAGAGAACTTTGCGCTACTCTCGCCCTTCGCATCTTTGTTATATGACAGTCGCGATGACACGTTTGACCCGCATAAAGGCTGGGTTCTTAGCGGCTCATTGCATCCTTTTGTTGATGTACTGGGGCAGAGTAGCCCGTTCATAAAGGCAAAAATAGGCGCGCAGAGCTATTATAGTGTGCATGATAAAGTCGTGTTGGCGGGACGTTTGAATATTGGTTCTATCGTGGGGGCAAATACAGATGATATTCCCGCGACCGAACGTCTTTACGCAGGTGGCGGCGGTTCTGTTCGTGGTTTTGGATATCAAGAGGTTGGCCCGTTTGAGGATAATGATCCCGTAGGCGGTAGGTCACTGGTTGAAGGCTCGGCAGAGATACGTTTTAAAATGACGGATACTTTGGGCGCGGTTGCCTTTGTTGATGCGGGGCAAGTTGATGACAGGGTTAGCCCAAGCTTTGATAATCTATCTGTTGGCGCGGGGGTCGGGTTTCGCTATTATACGGACTTCGGACCTTTAAGGTTGGATGTTGGTGTGCCATTAAGCGGCAAGGACAATACCGAACAGAATTTTCAAGTTTATATTAGTATTGGTCAGGCGTTTTAGGATCTAGGCGTAATCATGTTGATGAAGATTATAAAATCAGTGTTCAAGCGTGGTGGTCGCGCCCTTATCGGGGGCTTGTCTATCTTGTTCGCGATGACGTTTATTTTGCCGACGCTTTTGGTGGAGGGCTATACTTGGCTGCATTCTGATTCCGCGCGGCGTATTGTACGATCTTATATAGAACAACAAGCCAAAGCACAGGGTTATCGTTTAGAGATGGACGGTTTTGATTATGATCTAGAGGGGGATAACATCACTGTCACGCGTCTGGATTTATCCGATGCCACAGGACTATTGCTGCGGATGAAGGTGGTTAGCCTTGATATTGATATAAAGGCGTTACTGGCGGGGGATATGGAGGTCGACTTATCTGCACGCGATGTCACGTTTTATAATAATCAGGCTATATCGACGCCTTATACCATCTCTCGTATTCGCGCCCATGTGGATGCAACGCTGGACGATGTTATGGCAGGGACGTTTGATGCGAAGGCTCTCTATCGCGGAGAAGGTATTTCTGCGCGTTCCAAATTCTCTTTAAAAGAAGAATCATTAAATCTGTCTAATATTGTCATATCTGCGCCTGATCTACGGGGGGCAGGGCATGTCGCCGTTCATTTGTCGAATAATTTGGCACGGGGGCAGTTCTCCGCCCAATTGGATAAGCTATCTTTTTACAAACACCTTATTGGCACAGGGCATGAATTGGATACGGCCAAATTTGATATCACCTTGGCTGGTGCGTCAGGCATACAGGATGTTTCCGTAAAAGCAAAAGCGCGTTCCTATGCCAATAAAAGTTTACTGATTGCTGTGCGGGATATTGATTTGGACGCGCGTCTGTCAGGGACAATGCTGCGTGTGATTTCTTTGAAAGCACATGATTTGGAAGAAGGCACTTTTGAGGTGTCCGGCGCTGTGGATTTGGTTCGTGAATCGATTGATTTATCTGTGAAGGCGAAACATTTCCATGCGCCAAAGGGCGGTATTGCGGATGGGTTCATTCAAGCAAATTTAAATTTTAAAGGAAATAAAGCGGCCTATTTGTTGAGCGGTAATATCTCGCCCGAGAAAATAAACATCACATTGCCTGAACGCTTTACGCAAGCCATTCCCGAAATTAATATTGAGACACCCACAACGCGTGCGACAAATACACATGGTATGGGGAAGAATCTAACGTTGGATATTGTTGTGGACGCGCCGAATCAGATTTTTGTGCGTGGCTGGGGGTTAGACGCGGAATTTGGCGGTAAGGTAAAAATTCATGGTGTATTGGATGACCCTCAATTTGATGGTGTTATGAAATTACAACGGGGGCGTTACGATGAATTTGGTAAGAGCTTCAAGGTGGCTAAAGCGAATTTGATTTTCTCAGGCAGTATTCCACCTAATCCTAAATTTGATGTTTTGGTTGAAACCAAGGCTGGCGATATTATGGCGCGCGTTGGCATAACGGGTAATGCATTAAAGCCAACCATAAATTTCTCGTCCGATCCTTCCTTACCTGAAGATGAAGTCTTGGCGCGAATTTTATTCGGTGAAAACATGGGGGACATATCACCCTTTCAGGCGGTACAATTGGCCCAAACCTTACAACGTTTCACAGGGCGCGGCAGCAGCAGCGGCGGTTTTGATCCTGTGGGGCTGTTACGCACAACAACGGGTCTGGATGATTTGCGTTTCGACGCAGATGCAAACGGCAATGCCAGTATTGGTGCAGGTAAACACTTATCAGATAAGGTTTATCTGGAGGTAGAAGCAGGTTCCGCAGATGGCAGCGGCAGCGCCAATATAGAGATAGAATTAACCCCAAATATCACATTAGAGAGTGAAATAGGGCAAGATGCGCGGGGCGGGGCGGGTATTTTCTGGAATTGGGATTATTGATCCGCTATAATGGCTCTATAATTTAAATATAAAGCGATAAAGACCATGTTAAAGGCCGAAATAACCTTACCCCATAACGATGATCTGGCAGCAGTTAACTGGACCCTTTTTATGCGGCATTCCCAATTTTCTCAAAATCCACAGGCGAAGGTAGTTATTCGCTGAATGGGTTCTGATGC
>NVUR01000010.1 GCA_002401965.1 Alphaproteobacteria bacterium | reverse complement strand
TCCATAACCACAAGCGCGTTCAGGATATTTTAGCAAAAGATTACCATCTTCTTGTACCGTTACCACCTTATTCTCCTGACTTTAATCCCATCGAAGGAATTTTTGGCGGCATGAAAAAACGCAGGCAAGGAATGACGCCTCAAACAACTATCGATCAACTTATAATGTCCTATTATTAATGCGAAGTACTATACTATACTTCTTAAACTTAGGACGGGACAAAACCTTTCAAGCTCTTCAAAAGTCTCAGGACTTTGAAAAATATTATGCCGCTCATGTGCAAATGCCAAAGCCTGCTTTATAGGACTATCCGGAGAGGAAAAAATAAAACTTACATGCACATTCGTATCAATAACCAGACGTCTAGGCATTATCATCACCTTTCTTTCCGTATTTCTCGTCATAGTATTCATTAAGTATTTGACGGCCAATTTCTTCCGTTAAGTCTTTAGCCCGCGCCTCTTTTGAAGCAGCGTCCAGAGCTTGTATAACCTTTTCCCCTGCATCACGACGTTCTTCATCCGTCTTTGAAGCCGCAAATTTTGAGGATTTCTTTTCAAAACCTTTACCTAAATCAAAAGTGTTTTTATCATCTGTCATTTTCAAATCCATCTCCTAATGTGGAAAATATCATCTTATTTCAAAAAGCACACGGAATTATCCTTATTTTCCCTTTATTTCCGCCGCTAAATCGTGTTAAATCACCCGCATGAGCAATGATATACAAAATTTAAAGACCGAGATTTCAAACGAAATTACGGCGGCGAACGACCTGAAAACCCTTGATGATGTGCGGGTTACCGTTCTGGGGAAAAAGGGGCGCATTACGGCGTTGATGAAAACTCTGGGCAAAATGGACGCGGAAGAGCGTAAAACCAAGGGGCAAGCGTTGAACGTTTTAAAAAACGAGATTGCCGATCTGATAAAAATACAGGAATCTGCGCTTAAAAAGCAAGTGATGGATGCGCGTTTAGCAAACGAGACTCTCGATATTAGCCTATCCCCACGCCAGCAAGATAAAGGGCATATTCATCCGATTTCCCAAACAATTGAGGAACTCACCGCGATTTTCGCAGATATGGGGTTTTCCGTTGCCGAAGGGCCGGATATTGAAGATGATTTTTACAACTTCACTGCCCTAAATTTTCCGCCGGGACATCCCGCGCGCGAAATGCAGGATACATTCTTCCTGCCCGATGATGAAGAGGCGCAAGGCGAGCATATTAAAAAACTGCTACGCACGCATACATCTTCTGTGCAAATTCGCCACATGCAAGACAACCAACCGCCGCATAAAATCATTTGCTTTGGTCGCACATACAGATCAGATTATGATATGACGCACACGCCGATGTTCCATCAAATGGAAGGTCTGATGATTGATAAGACCACCCATATGGGACATTTAAAAGGGTGCTTGCAAGATTTCGTTCGTGCATTTTTTGAGCTGGACGATCTAACTGTTCAATTCCGCCCCAGTTTTTTTCCCTTTGTGGAACCGGGCGCGGAAATGGATATTGCGTGTTCCCGCAAAACGGGCGGTCTGAAAATCGGCGCGAATAAAGATGGCTCGGTTGATAGCTGGATGGAGATTTTGGGCTGCGGCATGGTGCATCCGAATGTCTTGAAAAGCTGCGGTCTTGACCCTGAAGAATATCAAGGCTTTGCCTTCGGCATGGGGATTGAGCGCATGGCGATGCTGAAATACGGCATTCCAGATTTACGCACCTTCTATGAAAGCGATATTAGGTGGCTGGAACATTATGGCTTTGATCCGCTCGATCGGCCAAATAATGCAACAGGTGTTAAACAAAAACGCGCATAGAAAAGCAACATTATGAACCGCATCATCCTCCGCCCCTTACAATTTGATGATTTTGCCAAATGGCTGCCCCTTTGGGATGGCAATAATTTGGGACAGCGCAATGAAAGGGTCACGACCGAGACATGGAGCCGCCTGTGCGACCCCGATAACACACAGGTTAACGGTATTGCCGCGGAAATGAATGGTGAAATTCTGGGCATTGCACATTATATCCTACACCCAACAACTGGGCATATTAATCCAGTTTGCTATATGCAAGATGTTTACGTAGATCCCGCGCACAGGCGCAGGGGAATCGGGAAACGCCTCGTCAATGAAATCACTGAAATTGGCAATCAAGAAAAATGGGCGCGCATGTATTGGCTTACCCAGGTGGGTAACAGCGAAGCCAAAGCCATGTATGAAAATTTCGGGATAAAGCTGGACTTTACCTTTTACGTTCTACCGATCAGTTAAGACAACTAAATAGACATAGCCAATGTATCTTTCATTTCAAAATCTGGCTCTACCGGTTCAACAACATCTAGAGCAACTGTCGCATTGACCTGCTGCCCCTCTGCCACGACATTATTATTAAACGATCCAGTCAAAACTGAAGAACCATCATTCATTGCCGCTTGTATAACAGGCGATCCCTCAACTGCAACATCAGCTGGCTTATCCGGCGTTATTATATAAGTAACAGCAGTTCCATCAATACCACCAAGGTCAGCTGTAGAAGTATTGTCCACAGCAGCAACTTGTGCTTCTTCTGGAGTGCTAATTATCTCTTCAGCAGATGTTACAGGCTGCGTGCTTTCGGCATCCGCAGAATTTTGTTCAGCGGCCAAATCAGAATCAGGTTTATCCTGAGCCGCGCCATTCATCTTCGCCATCATTTCCTTAGAAAACTCAGGATCAATCATTGCAAAAATAACGGCAAACACCATACCGAAACCACCCATGCCCTCAATATCGATACCTTTTTCAGCCAACATGGCTGTAAGAACATTCTTATGCGTTTCATCTTCTGCAATCTTTGCAGTCTCTTGTTCGAAAAGGCCATTATTTTCGACCATAAGCTCAGAAAATTTTGAAGAATCTGTACCAGCTTCAGTATAAATCTCTGTCAATTTATCATGCGCTACTTTTGTGATGTGACCTGCTTCAAGTTCTGCATCATTCTTTTTAAGAACACCCTCAACACCGCCCTCTGCGATAGCTGCGGCATGGGTTTCCTTATGCGCGGATAAAGCATTTTCTTCAAGCAAAGAGTCCGCCTCATCAAGTAAAAGTTGATTTGCAGACAATTGTTCTTGCGTTGGGTTATTCCCCATGTCCTGAATATTATCACTAGTCACCACATGTATCTCATCTATTCGTGCAGCATTCGCAGCAATATCCGCATCCGCAGTTACCGTTGAATCTTCTTTACTACTACTTAATGTTGCTTCCATAATCACCCTCTAATTATTATTTTTAATTATGCCATAGTTTGCCATAGAAAAACAAATAATGCAAATTTTTTAACCTTTCAAGGCAACACGCAGCGCGACAACAAAAAACATAAGAAACCCCTTGGAAAACAAATGGTTTTCCGCTTAGATAGGCTGCATAATTGCATAATTGCATAATTGCATAATTGCATAATCAATAACAAGTAAAGTTTAAAGATGAAATTCACGATTAATTGGCTAAAACGCCACCTAGAAACAGATGCAAATGATGAAGAGATTTGCCGCGTTCTAACCGATATTGGATTAGAATTGGAAGAGTTCGAGGATAAAGGCAAAGAATTTGCACCATTTAAGGTCGCCATCGTGGAATCAGCGGAAAAACATCCCGATGCGGATAAGCTGAAAGTTTGCCAAGTGAAGACGGCTGACGGGAAAAGCGTACAGGTTGTTTGCGGTGCGCCCAATGCCCGCGCAGGTATGAAAGCCATTTTCGCGCCATCGGGGACGTATATTCCGGGGCTGGATGTTACCCTTAAAAAAACCAAAATCCGCGGCATTGAGTCCAATGGCATGATGGTGTCAGAACGTGAAATGTGCCTTTCGGATGAACATGAAGGCATTATTGATGTTGATGATAAATATGAAATCGGCACGTCTATCACTGATATATATGGCTTGGATGAGAAAATTATCGAAATTGGCCTGACACCCAACCGCGCAGATTGTGCGGGAGTACGTGGCATTGCGCGTGATTTGGCGGCGGCTGGTCTCGGCACGATGAAAGATCAAGATGAAAGCGCCGTTAAAGGCACATTCACGTCCCCCATTAATGTTAAAATCGAAGACACGGATGGCTGTCAGCTATTCTATGGTCGTATGATTAGAAATGTGAAAAACGGCGCTTCTCCCGTATGGCTGCAAAATATGCTGAACGCGGTTGGTCTGCGTCCTATTTCTGCGCTGGTTGATATTACCAACCTGATGACGATGGATCAGTGTCGCCCGCTGCACGTATTTGACGCCGACAAATTACAGGGCGATATTGTTGTCCGCACAACGCGCAAAGGTGAAAATCTGAATGCGCTGAATGATAAAAGTTATGAGACGATTGAAGGCGCGGTTGGCATTACAGATGACAGCGGTCTAATCGGTCTGGGTGGCATTGTCGGCGGTGTCTCGACCAGCTGCACCAAGGATACCGTCAATGTCTTCATCGAAAGTGCCTTTTTCGCACCCATGCGCATTGCCCGTACGGGTCGTGATATGGGTATACAAAGTGATGCACGTTACAGATTTGATCGCGGCGTTGATCCGGTGTTCACCAAAACAGGTATTGAAATGGCGACCCGTTTGGTGCTGGAACTTTGCGGAACAGAGCAGAGCGAAGTCAGTGAAGTCGTCAAAGCAGGCGATGAGCCCGAATGGAAGCGCAGCATAAAATTCGATCCTACTTTCACCGAAAAATTGTGCGGCGTTTGCATCGATACAACGCAGCAAATTGATATATTACAACGACTTGGCTTCGATATAGAAAAAGATCAGAATACATATAATGTGACGCCACCATCATGGCGCAGTGATGTCGAGGGTGCGGCGGATTTAACCGAAGAAATCATCCGCATTTACGGTTATGATAAAATCACACCCGTGTCCGTACGCAGTGAAAACGCGGTGACCGCGGCGTCTGAGACACAAAATCTAACCCGCGCGCGCTCCGCACGTGCAGCAATGGCAGCAGCAGGATTAAATGAATGCGTGACATGGTCATTCATGCCAAAGGGTTTGGCGAAGTCATTTGGTTCCAATGATAATCCCACGTTAACGCTTGGCAATCCGATCAGCTCGGAGCTTAATCAAATGCGCCCCTCTATTCTGCCTAACCTAATCGAGGCTGCAGGGCGCAATGCAGATCGTGGATTTTCAGATGTTGCTCTGTGTGAAGTTGGCCCCGTTTTCAGAACATCCAAAGCCGATGGGCAAGATTATATTGCATCGGGTATTCGTGCAGGCGCGAAGATCTCTCGCCAATGGGCAAGCGATACGCCCGCGCGTAATGTCGATGTCTATGACGCCAAAGCCGATGCCATGGTGGTATTAAGCGCATGCGGCGCACCTGCCAAGAACGCACAAATATCGTGCGATGCACCGGATTATTATCACCCCGGACGCTCCGGCGTGCTGCGCCTCGGTAAGAATATCATTGCACAATTCGGCGAGATACATCCAGCGATCCTTGATGAAATGGGTGTTAAGAACACGATTGTCGGTTTTGAGGTATTTCTGGAAAACATCCCCGCCGCTCGTAAAAAGGGCACAGCCAGATCATTGCTGCAACTCTCGCCCTTGCAACCGTTAAGCCGTGATTTTGCCTTTATCGTAAAAGATGACATCAACGCAAGCGACATGTTACGCGCCGCCAAGTCCGCCGATAAGAAACTGATTACGGACGCAGAAATTTTCGATATCTATGTCGGAAAAGGCGTGGAGGAGGGGCATAAATCCCTCGCTCTAAATATCACGATCCAGCCCATCAACGCGACGCTGACAGACGAAGAACTAGAAGAGTTGATGAATAACGTAATCGACGCCGTAGCCAATAAATGCGGCGGTGTTTTACGGGGGTAGCTAATACTGTAGTGTGTCAGCCGTTACGTCATCATTCTTGCAATCAAATTCATATTCAAGGGTGACTTCAACAAGTTCGTTAAAGCTTAATAGACAAGTGGGTTTATCTACTTCTTTTGTAAGATTATGTCATTAAATCTACTGGTATTAGAAAATTTATGCGAGACCTAGAATCGTCCTTTACTGAGTTTAATAATCTTTGAGCATATTTTGAATCTAAATCACGCCCGTTGAGTTTGTTGATTCCATCTTTGAAACTGTCATTGTTCTCATGTGCTAATTTTCTTGTTTCGTATCTCCATGAATCAGGGAAAGCTCCTTTTACGACAGTCGATATCAACGGTAACTCTCTCTCCATGTATATCGTTGAGTAAGGCCATTGCTTCTTCCCGCGCTTCTATAGATCCGTAGAAATTTATTTTTTCTTCTATCATTCTTAACTCACTTTCACATATACAAGGATACCAAAAAGTGATTGAGGAATACAATAAAAAAAATGAGAGGTATGAATGTAGCTAAGAGCAAGCCTGAATTTCTAACTTACTCTCTAAGCTCATCAATAGTAGGTGTTACATCAATAAATTTACAGGTTGTTTTGTCACACATCGCGTTATACAAAATGTAGACAAAATAATAAATGTCAAAAATAAATCATTCTATAGCAGTATGTTATAAGAATTTATATTATGGCTCTAGCCATCACACCTGCACTCATCACGTTGCTAATCGGTGGAATCTAAAATGAAGTGCGACTTTCGTTAATTTATGCCCCTTTGGGGTGATAAGGAGAAAGTCAAAATGCACAAAAATTATAGCCAACTCAGCCTGAATGAACGTCGCACCATTTACAAGTTATTGGAGGTCGGAAAAAGTAAAACAGATATTGCTGATCAGATTGGGCGCCATCGTTCAACAATTTTTCGTGAAGTCAGGCGCAATAGTTTTTATCTCGCAGAAGATCAACGGTGCAACGGTTATTCCCATGTTAATGCGCAAGAATTTACGCGCCGCCGCCGTGCTAAGCTTCGTAAGCTCATTCGCTATCCAGAGTTACAGGCATTCGTGATCAGTAAGTTGCAGTTTCCATGGTCTCCAGATCAAGTAGCTGGCTATTTAAAGCGCCTTGGCATTGATGGTTTTTATGTTTGCCGTGAGACAATATATGATTTCATTTACAGTACTGAAGGCCGCGCGTTAAAGCTGTATTGGTGTTTGCGTAAATCATTCAAGAACAGACGTAAACGTTTTACAAGAAAGCCGCGGCATCTGCGCGGTATCCCGCAGAAATGGAGCATTAACAATCGCCCTGATGAAGTTACAGATCGCCATAATTTTGGCCATTGGGAGGGCGATTTAATGATTTTCAAACGTGAATACGGCAACACAAACCTTACGACATTGGTTGAGCGGAAAAGCAGATATACTTTGCTTATCAAAAATCAGAATAGACGTTCTGAAGTGGTGATTGGCAAGATCAGAGATAAGCTGACTGCCCTTCCCCGTCATTTACGGCGCTCAGTGACGTTTGATCGTGGTTCGGAGTTTGTTGCGTGGAAAATGCTTACTAAACATGTTGAACTGGGCAGCTATTATTGTGATCCACGAAGTCCATGGCAAAAAGGTACAAATGAAAATACGAATGGTCGTATTAGACAGTTTTTACCCAGTAACACGAACCTAAATGAGCTTTCCAATGCCGAATTGAATGCCGTCTCTAAGCGCATAAATAACACGCCGAGAAAATGCCTCAATTATAGAACACCTCATGAGGTGTTCTATAATCATTTACACCAATGCGAGGATCAAATACCATGCCTAACATAATCAGTCGCACTTCAGATTGTTTTCACAATCGAGCACTCCGAAGAAGAACGCGCAGCACTTTCAGATGAGAAATATGTGCAATCTGCCGAAACATTGTGCAGCAATGACTATAATGAAATGAATGCGCTGCTCTTTGAATTTTTGGATCAGTTAAGTAAAGCGCCCTAACTTTTTGCCACTTCCTCCGCCAGAATATCTTTCTTGCTCAATTTTCCGATCATGGTTTTGGGCAAGGGTTCAGCGCGAAATTCGATGCGTTTTGGTGTTTCCATGGGGGATATCTTCTCTTTCAGGAACTCTTTGAGATCTTCAACGCTCAGCTCTCGCCCGTCTTTCAGCTTGATCCACGCCTTTACAATTTCCCCGCGGCGCGGATCAGGCAAGCCTGCAACAATGCATTCCTCAACACTTGGATGCTTGTAAATCGCCTCCTCCACATTACGCGGATAGACATTATAGCCATTGGTGATAATCATATCTTTCAAGCGATCAACGATAAAGATATAGCCATCCTCATCCATAATTGCGATATCGCCCGTATGCAAGCGCACATCGCCATCACCCGTTTCACGCAGAGCATCCGCCGTGGCTTCGGGATTATTCCAATAGCCTTTCATCACTTGGGGACCACGAATACACAGCTCCCCCCGTTCACCGACAGGCATGGGGGTCACCTTATCTTCGGCATCAATAATCTCGATAATCGTGCGTGGAAAAGGCATACCGATTGAGCCTTCCTTATAGACGCCCTCAATCAAATTCCCACAGACAACGGGCGAACTTTCGGTCAAACCATATCCTTCAATCACAATGCCACCGGTTATTTTTTTAAACTTTTCCTTTACCTGCATAGGCAAAGGCGCACCCCCTGACAAACAATACCTAATCGAGGATAAATCATACTTCTCGCGCACCGGAGAATTATTGATCGCACTGTAAATCGCAGGAACGGCAGGAAAGACGCTCGGTTTTTTCTTTTGGATCACCTTCAAAGCCTCTTTCAGATCAAAACGCGGCAGCGCAATAATTTCCAGCGCATTAATCACACTAAAATTCATCACCGCAGTCATCGCAAAGACATGGAAGAATGGAAGGACGCCAAGCATCTTTTCTTGGCCTATTTCTATCTGATGGAACCATGCTTTTGCCTGAACTGCATTCGCATGTATGTTTTGATGCGTTAACATTGCACCCTTTGGCACACCTGTTGTTCCACCCGTATATTGCAGCACCGCCACATCATTGATCGGATCGATAACAGGTATCACCACATTGGCATTATTATCAATAAGGTCGTTAAAGCGTATAACCCGCTTTTCAGAACGGATACACGCCATTTCTCTGCGCTTGAATATGGGGAATAATATGTTCTTGGGAAAGGGTAAAACATCCGTAAATGAACAGATTATTATGTTCTTCAAACGCGTCGCATGCAGCATTTTTTCCATTTTATCGTACAGCATGCCAATATTCAGCGTCACAACCAAATCAATTTCGCTGTCTTCAATCAAATGCGCCAGCTCATCTTCCGCATAAAGGGGGTTAAGATTAACCACCGTCGCGCCTGTCATTAAAATAGCAAAATATGACACAATAAAATACGGGCAATTAGGTAAAAATAGACCAACCCTCTGCCCTTTTTCAACACCTTTATCTTGTAGACCTTTCGCCATATGACATGATAAATCGTATATTTCCTGCCAGTTATACTTCTTTCCCAAGAAATCAAACGCCGGATAATCTGGAAATTTTTCGACGGTTTTTTGCAGCATAAAAAACACAGGTTCTGCGCGAATATCCATATTCCAATCAACACCAGACGGATAGTTTTTAAGCCATAAATATGATTGATTTGTCATAGATTAAACGAGCCTCCCAACTTTTCTCAATTATACCATAAGACATATAAACAAAGGAGGAAAACATATGCTGCAACCATAATATTTAAATCGCAACAAGAACCGTATCGCATGCATGCAACAAAATACGCTGGATTTTATGAAAAAAATAGGGCATTATGTTTTCTTGGCGCATCCGCCATATCTCTGCGTAACCGTTCTGGTCACTATTCTAAATAAAAGTAAAGGCGTTCTTAATGTTGCAAGATAACGTTCAAACCACACCTCCGGAGGAGGAACTCTCCACCGTCAAAATGCACTTAAAATGGTTCAATGGCGCAAAAGGCTTTGGCTTTCTTGTCCCTGATGAAGGTAGCTTTGATGCATTCCTACATATCACAACGCTACAACAGGCGGGATTACACTCCATTGGCGAAGGTGCCATTCTAATGTGTAAAGTCTTTAGTGGCAGTAAAGGTTGCCAAGTTCGTGAAGTTGTCGAGGTTTTAGATAAAGGCACAATCAGTACCATGCCGGAAGTAGATGAAGAAACTGGAACCATTACCATGGGTGGATTAGTTAAATGGTATAAACCCGAAAAAGGGTTTGGTTTTATTATTCCTGATGATGGCATGAAGGATATTTTCATTCACAAGACCCTTCTTGATAAGTTGGAGATGGATAGGTTAGAGGCGGGACAACGCGTTCGTGTCACCTTGAAGATTGTCGATAAAGGTCGCGAAGCCGTTGATCTTCAAGTCATTGGATAGGGAAATACACACAAATTTCATAAAATTTTAACTAAAATCATGATAAACTGGTTTTCAAGTAAATTTTTGTGTGAGTTTCGAGTTACTATGTTTAGAAAATATTTAAAAAATGCGGTGAAAACAACCCAAGGCGCGATATGCAAGGAAGCAGGGTTCACCCTGCTTGAGGCTGCGATTGGCCTGGTGATTGTCGGTCTCATCACCGTACCTCTTATGCAAATGTACAAGGTTAACCTTGTACAAGAGAGCTTGTCGCGAACCAGAGGTTCCTTGGCAAATATAGAAGATGCCATTAACCAATATCACGCCACCGACCATTTCGTATATCCCTGTCCCGCCAGTGTTAGTTTAAGCGAAGGACAACCCAATTTTGGTGCGTCTGTTGACTGCTCCATATTAGCAAACCTAAAATTATGCACCAGCCCCACTTGGTCAACAACCGAGGGTATTTGCAAAACAGACGATACAACAGACGCTGTTATCATTGGCGCTGTGCCGTTCTCCCACCTCAAAATGCAGCAAGAAAAAGCATTAGATTTTTGGGGAAACAAAATCATCTATGCCGTCACTTTTGAACAAACGAACATCGCAACATTCACCACAAATAATGGCGCAATACGCGTCAAAGCTGTTGATAATCCAAAAGAAATTCTGGCAGGCACAGAAGACGGCATTCCGGAAGAAAAAACCAATAGCGTTGACTTCTTTTTATTCTCTACTGGTGCGACAGGTGTCGGAGGATACACGAAAGACGGTGTTCTTATTCAAGCCTGCGGTGATGCAACAACAGGGTTTGAGCATGAAAATTGCGACTTTGACGATATCTTTTTCTACAAAGAAAACCCCGATGACGATGACGCGGGCGCGTATTCCGAAGTGCTGGGTGCAAATTTCTTTGATGATATAACCCGCGCCCAATTATCATTACCTGAGCCTTTATGGTTTCCACACCCAGATAATGGCACATATACAGAAGATTACCTCCTGACCCTATCAACCCACATAGGAATTGGCCCTGAACCCATAACCAATCCAGCAGAAGCCATAGAAGTTCAAGGTAACATCCGCATCAATGGAATGTTAAAATCAAACGACATATGCGACATAACAGGATCGGATTGCTTCGCCCCTGAGCTTATAGCCGGAGACATGGACGAAATGAAATGTGACCCAGCGGGGGATACTATGGCCGAATATCAAGCCGTCATGAAAATATCAAACGGTCAAGTCCATTGTAATTCGCCAGTAGACGCAACAAGCAACATGCCTATTGATGGCGTTACCTTACAGGTCGATACATCCGTAATTAGTGGACAATGCAATAATTTGACTGAATTCGTTTCAGGAGTTTACCCAAATGGAGTAGTAAAATGTACCATTCACACCCCATAAAAAATATAAGAAATGAACACGGATTTTCTTTACTGGAGCTTGCCATTGTTATGGTTATGATCGGGCTGGTGATTGCCCCCGCGATTTCCATATACCATACCCAACGCATCAAAGCAGATTGGGAAGGAACCGAAAATAATGTGGATACTAGTGTTGACGAAATTGGCGGATTTCGTTCAGTTTACGGACACTATCCTTGCCCTGCATCACTAACAGCCGTACCAGGCGACCTGGATTATGGTCACGAAGACTGCACCGTTCATCCATTTGGCACATGCGTTGGCGGCACATGTACATTTACAAGCAACATCGTAGGTCAACAAGTTTTAACAGGCGCAATACCTTTTAAAACTTTAAACCTGCAAGAATCAGAAGTCTATGATAAATACTTGAACCGTCTTGGCTACGCCGTGACACTCGCATTAACAGACAGCACAACATTCGACTTAACAGGCGGTGGAATCAGTATTGTTGATAAAACCCCAGTTTCAATTATTGACCCTCCCCATAGAGGGCATTTTGTCGTGATTTCACATGGTCAAAATCAAATCGGCGGAACAACCAAAGCTGGCGTTCTAAGCGCGGTTTGCCTAAGCGGAACACCATTAGAGCAGGAAAATTGCAATACAGACGCAACCTTCCGATCTGGTGAAATTGATAATGACTTTGATGATCGTATCGGATTTTTTAGTAGCGTCGCTTTCTCTGAATGGCAAATATCTCAAGGCAATCCTCAAAAAATACACCTTAAAAACGCCAACAGTATATCAATTGGTGCGACAACAGCAACAGACCTCAGCGCAACAGAGAATGCCTCTGTTCATGGCTTTGCTGTTGATGATGGTGGCTCTATCTTGGCATCAAATATCAGAGATATTAACGAAGGACTTTTTTTCGCAGATCAGCTCTGTATATATGGGGCAGTCAATCCGGGGAGTAAGGAAGAATGCTTTAGACCACGACGCTTTGCAGGCGATCTTATATGGGATAGTGCCGCACAACGATACCATGAAGATACAGGTATCCTCCAATTTGATAGAGATGGGATGAGCTGCTTTATCCCCATTGGCCAACCCGATGCAATGGATGAATTTTTAGTAGGCATTAAAAATGGTGAAGCTACTTGTGAGCCTGAAATTTATATTTCCTGCCCTGACGGCCAGTTTATAACCGGTATCGACCCAGCGGGTGTTGTCCAATGCTCTGATGCGTTGGGAACGATATGCCAAGTCCAAGATATACAGACAACGTGCAACACCACCCGCACTATGCCGTTATCCTCTCCTGAGACATATCAATACGAATATTCTGGTCAATGCCATAAAATAGCAGATTATGATGCGGCTTATTTCACCGCTCAATTGGCAGGTTTCACAACCGTGGCAGAGGTCACGACCTTAATTGATGGCTTTAATGCAGCAGGTCGAACTGATGTAGAATGCGGTGCAACACCTTCTGACTCACAAGTGCGTGATCGCTATCAATGTAATGCAGGCCAATGGGATCATATAATTGCCCATGAAAAACGCTCCTCTTCAAGCAATTTCCCCAGCAACCCCAAGACTGGCGGTGTATGGATTGCAGAAACCTCCTACATTGGTGATGATGACAATAATAATAACCATTATCATGACTGTTGGTGTCGCGAAGATTATCGCGTCAGCACGTATGGGTGTGGGGGCAACCAATCAGGATCACGCGTGGTTATCCGCAAACACATATGCCCTCAAACCGCGCACTCATGGACTACAATATTAGATAGCTATGAATTTTGCGGATGCACACCACATACACAAACAACAACGCAGACTTGTAATTCCTATTATGAAGAAATCAACGATCCAAGCAACACAGATGGTCTACCAACAACCGGCCTGATTGGAGATGTCACTCACACATTTGATGTCACCTGTGCGGGTGACACCCCTGTCATACCACCAACCCCAACCACAACTGACACATCTGATTGTGAATGCCCTGCAAATCCTGATACGGTTGTCAGATCCTATTGCCCACAAGGGCTTACCAATGCCTGGACCAGTACTTACGGTGCAGAAGTCGGCGTTAGTGGCATTGATATAACAAACTGGACATGCCCCGGAACAATAACTAATGGTCTTCCTGATCCAGGCTCCATAGGAACAACAGCGGCATATACCCCCACCCCACCCGCATGCACCTGTGACAATAACTTAACAAGTCCAAAAACTCTTTCCTGTGATGCAGGATTAGAAGGCACCGGCATGGTTTATGAAAGAGAGTGGGATTGTGTCGCAGATGATTGGGAAGCCCAAGTGGACTGGGAACTTAAAGAAAATAACTGTCACCCCTGTTCATGGAGAAGTACAGGCGTGGCGATTTCGGAAGAATTCCCCTATGGCGGCAGTGATAAAAAGGTCGGAAAGACCTGCGCATGTGGATCCGCGGCAGCCAGCCAATGCTGGGATTACGGCAGCCCCTTTGACATTTGGACCAATTGTCCATGTGTTGCACAAATAGACTAAAAGCAGGAGAAAATAAACCATGCGAAAAATAACATTTAAAAACAGCAAAACGCAGGCTGGTTTCACATTGCTTGAACTTGCTCTGGTTATTATCATATCCGGCTTTTCCATGCTTATGCTGACGGAATTTATGCGCGTTTATACAGTCAACGGGCAATATGAGACAACACTTGAAAATACGAGGATGGCACAAAGGGCTTTACGCGAATTTTTTGTTGTGCAAAAAAGGTATCCTTGCCCAGCTGACCCGACTCTATTACCCAATGACCTTGAATACGGTAAAGAGAGATGCCGTCTGGATGGTGATATTATTAACTTCCCCGACATTTGCACAACAACCGACATCCCACCATTTCCGTTGGAATGCACATCGGCATCCAGCCGTGATGGCGATCAAAGTGGCGATCCTGATATTGTTACAATCGGTATTTTACCATTCCGTACACTTTACATTGAAATTGTTGCAACTCCCTTCGTTGAGGCTCATAGAAAAGACGGATACGGAACATATTTATCTTATGCAGTGACCGAGCAAATGACTTACAAATCGCATGGAATTGACAAACCCACCAACCCAAATTCCGGTGCAATAAATGTTGTCGATGAAAATGGCATAAGCGTTATTACCCCTGACAGCTCCGCACATTATGTTTTATTCTCTCACGGAGATAATGGAAGAGGCGGATACACAATGTCAGGTGCCATGATTGACGATTGCCAAATCACCGTCATCGATGGCTTCGGTAATCCCGTAGATGCAGATGCAGCATCTGGGCCAAACGGTGCAGGTATCATCACTGAAATAGAAAATTGCGATAACACCGATGCTCTATTTGTAAAAGGTATTCGCTCTCTTGCAGAAAACTCAGATTATTATGATGACCTTCTATTTTTTAATAAACCCGGAAAAGTGCCGCTTTGGACACAATCATTAAGCCCATTAGTTCCCCTCGGTGAATCATATATACATAATACAAATCAAGGCTATGTCGGCATTGACGTAGCCAACCCCGAACAGCAGCTGCATGTTAACAATGAGTTAAGCGCCGAAGTGAGTACAATTGGTGTTAAATATTGCGGTAACGCCGGATATGAAACCATATGCGTTGAACCGGAAATGATTGCCGGGACGGGTTCTATATGCACACAAAGTAACAGTCCTATTAACGCGCTTGATCCAGATAATCCAGCTGACCCCTACAATATTCCCGACCCAACACGCGTGGCCTACGCCATTCAGAATAACCGCGTTGTCTGCCGTGAAGTTGAATGGAGTACTCTAATCCAAGGGATTGACTGTCCTGTAGGGCAATATTTAAAAGGGTTTTCGAACTTGGGCAATCCTCTTTGCGATACGCCATAAGCAAAGTAAAAAATGATCAAAACACAGAAAAAGAGCGACGGGAACATCCTATCGCTCTTTTGAATTTATACTTTAATCTACTGTGATTTATTAACGACCAGAAGAAACCTTCTTCACTGCAACGCTGCCTAAATCTCCACGCACTTTTTGCACTTCTTTATCCGCACTAAGAATACGATTACGTGTTGCCGCTTGATAAGCAATCTTTGCATGCTCTTCGCAATATGGGATACCGGAAATTGTTGTATCGCCGCAAAACCCAAAGCTTTCTTCACGCGGATCACCAGACGGCCAACGACACATGCGTGGTTTTAAGTCCAACAAACTATATAATGCATCTGATGATGATGACACCGCCGCTGTTTTCGCAACAGCTGCTGGTGCAGCTTTTAAGACAGGCGCACTCGATACGACCTTTACCTTATCAACGACTTTACGCTGCGTGTTTTTATTGGCAGGTTTTTTGTTCTGCTGAATAGGGGAAACCCGATTTGATAATTTCAAACGGTGCGCCTTCCCGATAACAGCATTACGCGTTACACCACCAAGTTTCTTGGCAATTTCAGCGGCAGTATGCCCATCTCCCCATAATTTCTTTAAAATGGATACGCGATCATCAGTCCAACTCATTTTAATCCTCCAATAATATAGCAAAAGGAACTCATACCCGTGCAAGGCACTGATATGAATACATTTCTCTAAATCTCTAACTAAGAATTACAATCTATCAGGAACGTACAATTTGCGCTATCGGTTAAAAATAAAAACAGCCTTTATCCACAAATTGAATTTTATTTAAGCACTTTTATAACCGCGCCCAAAGGCAAGCTTAATTAGGAATATCCAAACCAAACATTGCATAATTTTCAACACGTTCCGCCCAATTCTCCTGCACTTTAACGAAAATTTTCAAGTGAACTGGTTGCCCCATAATCTCTGCGAGTTCCTCGCGGGAGCTTTGCCCTATCGCCTTAATTTTGCTACCATTTTTACCAAGCATAATGCTTTTTTGGCTTTCTTTTTCAACGTAGACAAGCTGTGTTATTTTCACACTGCCATTATCGAAATTTTCCCATGTCTCCGTTTCCACAAAAACAGCATAAGGAATTTCTTGATGTAAAAGATGAAAAATTTTCTCACGCGTAATTTCCGCCGCCATAAGGCGCATTGGCATATCACTCATTTGGTCTGCGGGATACATCCACGGCTGCTGCGGCAGGATAGCAGCCAAATATTTGGATAAATCCTTAACGCCCATACCGCTTAACGCACTAATCATAAATGTCGACATATACGAGAATTCCGCATTAAAATCCTGCGTTAAGGTTAGCAAGGCTGGCTTCGAAATTTTATCAACCTTGTTCAAAACCAGAATAACGTTTTTCTCATTCTCCAATGACCTCATAATCATTCTGTTTTGCTCAAGCGGGTTTCTAACAGCAACATCAACCAAATGCACAATAAAATCCGCATCTTCCAAACTGGAGAGCGCCGCCGTGACCATCGCCTTTTCCAGCGTCTTTTTCGGCTTAAAGATTCCGGGTGTATCAATCAGAACAATTTGCGTTTTCTCATAGGCCGCCATGCCCAAAATACGCGTCCGTGTTGTTTGCACCTTACGCGAAACGATTGAAACTTTTGAGCCCACCATCTGGTTAACCAGCGTTGACTTTCCTACATTGGTTAAACCAATGACACTCACAAATCCGCAACGTGTGTCACTTATATTATTCTCTTCAGTCATTTTTCTTTTCTCATACATTCGAAGGTGCATGCACACCCTTCATAAAATCTTCTGCCACCAATTTTTCGGCCTCTGCGCGCGAACGACCTTTTGCAGCAATCTGTGCATATCCCTTAATCGTTAGCTGAATTTCAAAAACAGGCGCGTGGTCAGGGCCGCTTTGTCCGATAATATCATAATGCGGCAAAGGCAGCCCTTGTGCCTGCGCCCATTCCTGTATTTCAGTTTTAGGATGTTGAGGCGGTTTTTTCATAACCTCCAGAACCCCTTCCCACTGCGTTTCAATCAAAGCATAACATGGCGCAAACCCGCCATCTAAATAGAGAGCACCAATCACAGATTCAAACACATCGGCCAAAATGTGATCGTTTTTTGCGCCACCGGCATCACGCTCCGCATCTGAAAATATGATATAATCCCCTAATGAAATTTGTGAAGACAGCTTTGCCAGCGTTTCTCCCTGCACCAAAAAGGCAAGGCGTTTTGCGAGATCACCCTCATTTTCATTTGGGAATTTTTTAAACAACAAAGACGCAATCGCAAGTCCCAACACGCGATCACCTAGAAATTCCAAACGCTCGTAATTTTCATCATGCCCTGTACTGGAATGCGTTAAAGCTATTTGTAACAAGGACTCATCTTTAAAAGAATATCCAATGACACCTTGAAGCTCTTTATTCGGCTTTATCATTCAAAGCCCTTCCTTCTACTTTTCGTTCGTTACCACAATGGCATCACGAACTGGATCAATATCCATCGCAATACGGTCATATCGTATACTCCACGGCCACTTCCATAGCTCTAAAAGTCCAGCATAGCCATTCGTAGAGAAAAACAAGAAATCCGCACGCCCGACAATATTTTCAAAGGGAACTGGACCAACACGGCTTGCAACACGACTATCTTGTGAATTATCACGATTATCGCCCATCACGAAATAATGTCCCTCTGGCACGGTGAATAAATCCGTATTATCCAATGGCCCCATATCAGATTCTTCATAAATGCTATGTTGTACGCCACCGGGCAGAATTTCAATATATTCAATAACCGGCAATGTCGCGCCACTCGCTTTGTCCAACATAACCTCTTGAACCAATTCACGTGGCACAATTGTATCATTAATAAATAACCGTCCACGCCTGACCATGACTGTTTCGCCAGGCAAGGCAATAACGCGTTTAATATAATCAACGCCAGTATCGGTTGGCAAAGCAAAGACAATCACATCACCGCGCGCTGGCTCTTTCGGCCAAATGCGTTGCTCAATCGGCGCGATGCCAAAGGGGAAAGAATAACGGCTGTAACCATAGGCTGGCTTATTCACAAACAAATAATCACCAACCAGTAAAGTCGGCTTCATTGAACCGGAAGGAATATGGAACGGCTCAAACAAAACAGAGCGAATAAGCAGCGCAATACAAACAGCAACCAGTGCCGTTTTCATAAACTCACTAATTTCGCCTTTTTCAATAAGAACAGGTTTCTTTTGCTCTTGGTCACCACTTTTATCGGGCGACGTATCCACGGTATTTTCAATTTTATCTGACATAGTAAAAGGGTGTACAGGAAAAACCAGTGAAAATCCAGCGTAGAATAACCGCAAATATGCTTTACGAACAATTCAAAGAGGATGCGCCTCTATCACCACAAAAGCCTGTGCGTATGGCGGCTCATCCGTTAGAGACAAATGAAGCGCAGGGCGCGTGTTCTCGGGCATTAATTTATTAAGCCTCACCAATGCCCCGTTCGCCAGCACCAAAGACGGGCGACCATTTTTATCTTCAACAACGCCGATATCTTTCATTGCAATATGATCAATAAAACCAGTTCCCAGCGCCTTTACGCATGCCTCTTTCGCGGCAAAACGCTTGGCATAAGTTGCGGCAACTTGCGCCACATTTTGCCTTTTCGAAGCCTTGGCTTGCTCCACCTCCGTAAAACAACGTTGTTTAAAACGTGCGCCATGGCGATCTAGCATCTCTTGAATACGCCCTATATCAACCAAATCAGTACCAATGCCAATAATCATGGGATTCTCTCTCGGCTAGGATGCCTGCTGTTTTTGTTTATGTGCAATGGTCTTTGCACGTGCGGCCTTCGCGGCCTTAATCAAAGTGTAATACACTGGATAACTAAAGGGGATCGTCGCAACGACCAATATATAACCACCAAGCATCCACGGCATAAATAACGTCATAGGCTCTGTTGTCATCATTTCCAAAGCAAGAGAAACCGTCAGCGTATCAGGAAGCGCGCCTGCGCCCTCAATACCCAAAATCTCAAAGAAATATCGTCCTAAAGAAAAGCCACCCCACCAGAAAAACGGGAATGTCCACGGGTTACCAACAAAAGTTCCCATCATCGCCGAGAACACATTCCCTCGAAAAAGCCATGCAAGGATACCAGCCTGAATAAAATGCGTACCAAGCAGAGGCGTAAAGGAAACACCCATACCAATAGACAGCCCCAAAGCAATACTGTGCGTTGTATCAGACAGGCGTATCAATCTGTTTTTGGTATAGACAAGAGCGCGTTTCCAGCCCATAGAAGGCCAAAATAATTCCCTTGTCGTTTCCAGTAGACTTAAAGGTTTGCGCCTTTTAAACATTGCCTATACAGTTACCCTTGTTACAATTCACCCGCTACACTATACAAGTATAAAGAGCGGTGAACAGAAAAATTTGAAAATATTTCACCGTATAAAAAACACACGAAACGTACAAAGGAACGCCGTTCATGACGCTATTGAAACATATTGATGTTGTCCCGAATTTTCCGCAAGAGGGCATTAATTTCTACGATATACAATCCCTTCTCAAAAAACCTGATATTTGGCAGGCAATGATTGACGATTTAAGCGCCCGCGTGAAAGCGCAAAATGCCGATATTATTCTGGGTATTGAGTCACGTGGTTTTCTAACCGGTGTACCCGTAGCGCAAAGCCTGAAATTGCCTTTTGGTATGGTACGTAAAAAAGGCAAACTGCCTGGTGAGCTTATCGAACAGGAATACGCCCTTGAATACGGTACGGATACAATCGAAATTCAAAAATCCCTTATTACACCTGGCACACGCGTTGCGATTATGGATGATCTTCTCGCCACAGGCGGTACAATGAAAGCCACAGGCGACCTCATCCGCAAAGCAGGTGGCGAGATTGTGATCTCTACCTGTATTATAGAATTGCATGAGCTTGGCGGTCGTGAAAAACTTGACTTCCCCTTCGAGACATTGGTGCAAGCACCTTTAAATCCATTTACGGATCCATCACAAAATCTATCAGAACCTGACTTGATGCCTTAAAAATTTAATCAAGAACATTCCGCGCGCGCGTCACTACTCCACCGTTACAGATTTGGCCAAATTACGCGGCTGGTCAACGTCCGTGCCTTTTATTACAGCGACATGATAAGATAACAGCTGCACAGGGATTGAGTACAGGATCGGCGCGACGAAGGGATGAACCTCGCCCATTGCGACGCTCCACGTGGATTGGTCTTTCAACGCTTTCGCGCCTTTTTCATCGGAGATCAGAAATATTTTACCGCCACGCGCAACGGTTTCTTGAATATTAGAGACATTTTTCTCAAACAAAGGATCGTTACCTGGCGCGACAACCACAACAGGCACACTGTCATCAATCAGAGCGATTGGTCCGTGTTTCATCTCGCCCGAGGCATAGCCCTCCGCGTGTATATAGGATATTTCTTTGAGCTTTAATGCACCTTCAAGCGCAATTGGATACAAGCTTCCCCGCCCCAGATACAGCACATCACGTGCCTCTGATACATCCTTGGCAATCGCCAATATCGCTTCATCATGGGAGAGAATATCCGCCGCAATGGTTGGGACATGGCGTAACGCTTCGGCCATCTCATGTTCCTTCGCATCATCAATAGAGCCCTTTGCTTTTGCCACCGCCAAGGTAATACACGCCAATGTCGTTAGCTGCGTTGTGAAGGCCTTGGTTGAGGCCACACCGATTTCAGGCCCCGCCAAAGTGTGCAGCACAAAGTCAGACTCGCGCTCTATCGTGCTTTCAATTGCATTTACAATAGAAATAATCACTTGCCCCTGACGCTTGCAGTAACGCAGAGCCTCCAACGTATCGAGCGTTTCACCTGATTGGGAAATAAACAACGACACGCCGCCCTCGGGCATTGGTGCTTCGCGATACCTGAACTCACTCGCCACATCAATTTCACACGGGATACGCGCGATCTGTTCCAGCCAATATTTCGCAACCATGCATGCATAGTACGCCGTTCCGCAGGCAATCAGCGTAATACGCGGCGCCTTGACCATTACATCCAGCACATCATCGGGGATCGTTATTTTACCCGTGGATGCATTAACGTAGGAGCTTAACGTTGCGCCGATCACGGCGGGCTGCTCGTATATTTCTTTCAGCATATAATGTCTGTATTCGCCCTTACCCGTCATCGCGCCAGATTGCTTGGTAATACGGATATCGCGCTCTATGACTTTATCATCTTTATCGTAAATACGAACGCTGTCACGGGTCACGGTTACGCGGTCGCCGTCTTCCAAAAAGCAAATTTTCTTGGTCAGCGGCGCAAGCGCGTATGAATCAGAGGCAACAAACATCTCGCCATCCCCATAACCAACAGCCAGCGGCGTACCTTGACGGCACCCAACAATCAAATCATGGTGACCTGCAAAAATCATGACCAGCGCAAACGCGCCTGTCAGGCGATCCATCGTCGCATTTGCGGCTGCGACAGGCTCTTGCCCTTGATCCAGATAGTACGTGACTAAATGCACGATGACTTCGGTGTCGGTCTCAGTTTCGAATTTTGCGCCATAACCTTGCAACTCTTCCTTCAGCGCGGCATAATTCTCGATAATCCCGTTATGAACAACCGCAACTTTATCGGTGGCATGTGGGTGAGCATTACGCTCGTTCGGCAAACCATGTGTCGCCCAGCGTGTGTGACCGATACCAACCGTTCCCGTTACAGGATTATTTGCAACCTTCTCCGCAAGATTGACCAGTTTCCCCTGGGCGCGACGGCGATCAATATGACCATTAGACAGGCTGGCAATGCCCGCAGAATCATATCCGCGATACTCCAAACGCTTTAACCCTTCCAGTAAAAGAGGGGCTACGTCTTGTTCTCCAATAATTCCAACTATTCCACACATGATTTAAAAGTATCTCCAACTATATTACCAGACACACGAAATTTTCCCTTAGATATTAAATTTGACCAACTAGAACTAAGATTACCACAAGAATCTCCCGTTAATACATGTTTTTGAATTCCCGAAAATTGAATTTTGTTTTTTTTCAATCTACAAATTCCATACATAACATCATCATACTTGATGACCGTCACATAATAGGGGAACTCTTTGAAAATTGACACTTTTTCATAAGGGAAAATTTTGCCATTTACTTCAACAAAGCCATTTTTCTTTACTATGCTATAACCATCATCAACAAACTCCTCTTCATTTTCATCTTGGTATGCACGATCATTTAAAGGAGAGCAATACTCATCGGAGTGACAATTTTGAGAGTCAGAACATAAATCTGTACTTGGCTGAATTTCAACCTTATCAAGATGCGGAACATACAAAGCCACAACGACAAGCATTAGAAACAAAGAAAACCCAACACAGCAAGAGACATTTTTAATATTCATAAAGAGTAAATACCAAGAAAATTAAAGAACTTCAAATCACGAAATTTTACGGATTGTTTCAATATAAACGAAATTACGAAACATCACTTTTGTTCTTTATGATGTCTTCTTTACGTTTGCGATACAGTGCTGCCCAGCCGGAGCGTACTTCGGCCTTGCTGCGCTCTACTGATAGTGCATCCGCAGGAACGTCAGTGGTGATGGTCGAGCCGGCCGCGATAAATGCCCCGTCATCCAAGGTCAACGGCGCAACAAGGTTAACATTACTGCCGACCATAACGCCTTTACCGATCACCGTTTGGTATTTATCAAAACCATCGTAATTCACAGTAATCGCGCCGCAACTGAAATTCACATCCTCACCCATCGTACAATCACCGACATAACCAAGATGAGATATCTTGCTGCGGTCGCCAATGCTGGATTTTTTGATCTCGACAAAATTGCCGATGCGTACCTCTTCTCCGATATCAGAGCCAGGGCGTAAACGCGCGAAGGGGCCAATAATAGAATTTTTGCTAATCTTCGCGCCCTCAAAATGGCAAAACGCCTTGATATGCACGTTCTCTCCGACTTCAACATCCGCGCCGAAATAAACATTTGGTTCAAGGATAACGCCCGAAGCAATCTTCGTATCATGGTGCAGATAAACACTTGACGGATCTTGCATCACAACACCCGCCATCATAAAATTCTCACGCATCTTATGTTGTGCCGTTTGCTCAAGGTTACTGAGATCAATACGGGTATTACAGCCGACAACCTCCGCCGCATTAATCGCCAATGACACGCGGGTTTTAACACCCTCACGCGCCGCAATTTCGGGCAAATCAGTGATATAATATTCACCTTGTGCATTACTGTTCCCTAAACCCTCAAGCCAGCCAACGGTACGGCTTGCATCAAGACAGAATGCACCTGTATTGACAATATTCCCGCGTTTTTCTTCAAGCGTTGCGTCTTTGTCTTCACGGATCGCCTTTAGGGTCTCATCGTCATTCAATAACAAACGACCATAGCCTGTCGGATTATCAAGACACACCCCAAGAACAGAAATACCA
Source organism: Alphaproteobacteria bacterium (assembly GCA_002401965.1). Classification (GTDB taxonomy): domain Bacteria; phylum Pseudomonadota; class Alphaproteobacteria; order Micavibrionales; family Micavibrionaceae; genus UBA1672. The sequence goes on along the minus strand of NVUR01000010.1, from coordinate 6,841 downwards.
GTCACATCACCTTGATAACGTGAGGCAATCAAACCTTGCATCGTTGCGACAGAGATTAACGGCGTATCACCCAGCAAGACGAGGATATCACCTTCAAAGCCATCTAATGCACTCATCCCTGCTTTTAACGCGCTGCCTGTTCCGTCTTGCGTTTGCTGTACCACCGTTTCGTGCGGTTTTACTGCCGCAACCAAATCATGCATGCCTTTACCAACTACAACCACGATACGCTCTGGCGAGAGCTGCTCTACAGAAGATAATAACCAATTAATCATCGGCAAGCCCAACAGCGCGTGCATCACTTTTGGTTTCTTGGAATTCATGCGTGTCCCCTTACCAGCGGCAAGGATCACAACAGCGAGAGGTTTATTTTTGGTCATCTATTATCTCTGTTTCAAATTTTAACGCGCAATATCTATCAAACGTATAAGGCATTTGCAAATTTAGTCTTCCGTAGTCAGGATTGTATCTCCGCTTTCATAACGCGTCATATGCATAAACAACGTGCCATACGCGGTTTTAACCCGCACCCGCACCGGAACAGCAACAGCATTTTTCGTGACTTGTGCCAGCCAGACTGTGGGCATCATACCGCGTTCTCGCCCTTGCTCTTGAATAGAAAACCAGCCACGTGGTTTCTTATGCCATGCGCCCGCAACGGGTTTTACCTCCACCGTACATTCAACAGCCAAACCACTATAGGCATTATAGCGCGTCTTTTTCAGCTCAACAAAACGGGAATGTTTAAAGATCAGCGTATAACGACGTTTACCATCAAATACATCGCGCTCCCCCTCACATTTACCGCCATCGGCGACTTGCTCCATCACCAATATTGTTGCACTCAACGCATCTGTTGTGCCTTTGGTTAACGCCTCATCAGGCACTTTCTTCTTAGGTTTCTTATGCTTATATAAAGTGACAATATCCTGAAAGCCGCCATTTTTCGTATAGTTATAAGACTTCACCTCTTTTTCATTCCGCCACATCGCAATAGATTCGTGCAATTGCGGTATGCGGCGACCATCTTTCAACGCCCAACCTTTTGACTCAAAAGTTCCCTGCCATGGCGCAAGTGTCCCTAAAAGACCGCGCGTTTGCGCCGAGAACATCATTGAGTAACGCCCTTTTTCACGGTAATCCAGATCCATACTGGCCTGTACCGCATGAATACCGCCTGCATACACATCAAAATTCACGCGTTGAAAATCAAAATCACGCGAAGAAGAAGCCGCAGGTTCAATCGCCGCCATAGAGAACGCGACAGCGGCCATGTGTTCATCCGCGGCTTGCGTGGGTACAGCAAACCCCAATGCGAAAACACAACAACTAGTGATAAAGCCCAAGCGTTTCATAGAGCTGCCCCCCCAGACCCTCTTTGAACGTTTTGACGCCTTTTGCGCTTTCGTCATTGACGCCGCCCAAATCGAAATCATTGATATTCCTTTCCTTCAACTGCGCCATCGCAGTCCATAACAACAAATGATGCGCGCATTTTTTGCGCCCAACCTCTGAGGTATATCCTATTTGATACGTTGCACTTGCCCCATGATTAAAAATTAATATAGCTGCTATTGGCTCCCCCTCCAACAGTGCAGCACCAATCAACATGTTTTGCCCACGGGAGAATTGATACGCCAATGCCGCAATTGATTTAGGCGCAGGTCCGTCATATTTGCGTAGTGCTTTATCTTCGGTATATTTCTGGATCAACCATGGAAAATATGCGCCTTTATCGCCCCAGACAACATCTAAACCATGTTTTTCGGATTTATTGAGCTTATTACGCCATTTAGGATTTAAGTTTTTGCGTAAAACGTCCAAATTTCTAGATATATCAACTAAAACTGTTTGATAACCATGATTTGATCCACATTTATAGCCATATTTGTGCAAGACATCCTTTGTCTCATCGTTATTTTCCATTTCAGGTATAAAACGAATGCGCCGCCCCAAACGTTTGGGGAACTCTTTCGAAAAAACGGAGAGGAATAACTCAAAATCATCAATACTACCATAGCCATCAAACCATAGCGGCCCGCGATCCAACAAAACCCCATGCACTGCATTTTTGAACAAACCAGCCTCCAGCACCTGCACCAACCCTGCCTCCGCGCCATTAATTTTAATCACACCACGCCGCGCCTTTTGATGGTTAATACGTGCCATCGTATGCGCGTAATCCAAAGATTGCAGTAAATTGGAACGCCTAATGCAATAAAAACGCGTATTCCACTCAAGCACAGAGAGGTCATCCCACTCAATTTCACATATATTCTGATTTTTGACTGCTTTTTCTACCATCGTGACTTGATTTTGAACGCTCTTCATGGTGAATTGCAATGAGTTTATTCATTTATACAAAGATAAGATGAGACATTATGGCTGAGAATTACGCAGATCTACAAGCAACCATTGAAAAATCATGGGACAATAAAGATTCAATAAGCACCGACACGCAAGGCGAACAACGCGACGCAGTGAACGAGGCTTTATCTTTGCTGGATAGTGGAACGTTGCGCGTTGCCAGCCCTTCTGATAATGGTTGGGTTGTGCATCAATGGCTTAAGAAAGCTGTATTATTATCCTTTCGTTTAAACGAAAATCGCATTATTTCTGGTGGCCCTGGAAATTCAAACTGGTACGATAAAGTTGACAATAAATTTGTTGGCTGGGATGAAAAGAGATTCAAAGAAGCTGGCTTTCGCGCCGTTCCTGATTCCATTGTCCGCCATTCTGCTTATGTTGCACCAAACGCTGTGCTTATGCCGTGTTTCCTGAATATCGGTGCACATGTCGGTGCAGGCACAATGATTGACACATGGTCAACGGTTGGATCTTGCGCGCAAATCGGCGCGAACTGCCATATCTCAGGCGGTGTTGGTATTGGCGGCGTGTTAGAACCTTTACAAGCCGAACCTGTTATTATTGAGGACAACGTCTTTATCGGCGCACGTTCCGAAGTTGCCGAAGGCGTTATCGTTGAGACAGGCGCGGTTATATCCATGGGTGTTTTCCTTGGCGCATCCACCAAAATTATTGACCGCAGTACAGGCGAAATATATCAAGGGCGCGTCCCGTCCTATTCCGTTGTGATACCAGGCACATTGCCCTCCGATAAAACCATGCCAAACGGTATGCCTGCGCCAAGCCTTGCTTGCGCGGTTATCGTAAAACGTGTTGATGAACGCACCCGCAGCAAAACAGGTGTTAATGAGCTGTTACGCGATTAAGTATATCTATGCCAACACAATCAAGCGTTTACATATTTCTTTGCACTTTTGCATCTGATGGCTTATAACACCACCATGTTTACGGTGATTTACGCGGTGTGAGAGAATAATGAATAGTCCAAATTTGCCAGATGCTTTTAAAAGCAATACAGGCGCCCATTCTTTTAAAGGGGCGACCTCTTTTGGCGCATATCTGCAACAAACTGGATTATATGAAAACGAAAACGATGTTACCGAAAATTTCGACAACCTCGTAGACGAAACCAGCGATTGGCTGCAGAATAAGGGCTTCAAGCAAGCCAAAGTCTTGATGGATTTGATGCTTGAGTGCAATGACGGAAAAACACGCCAAGACGGAAAAACACCCAGCCCCCTACACGAAATGACACAAGCGATATGGTTCATCAGCTGTATAGAGGATGATTTGTATGTTGAGGATGCAGAAGCCGTCCTCAGCGTTATCTTCACACATGATTTAGGCGAAGATTTCAACATTAGACCAGATGCGCTGGAACGATACCTTGTCGATAACGGTATTCCGCGCAGCGAAAAGACCGAACGCCTCAAAACATCCTTTGATGCCATATCAAAGCGATATGGTAAAAATGGAGACGATCGCCACACAAATGAATATGATTACTCTTGCACGGTCAGGAGTGACCGAGACGCATCTATTGCAAAAATGTTTGATCGCGCACACAATATAATGACCCTAATAGGGGTCAAAGATAAATCAAAAATGGCTGACTACACAGCTAAAACATTACAGTTACAAAATGACAACGTAAAAGAAGCCAGCAAAGACTTCCCCTCGCAAGAGCCTATATACAAAACACTGCAACAATTAATCAGACAAGAAATACAGACTTGTTATTACTATATGGTTGATACAGGTAAAAAGATCACGGATGACGACAACCTTGAAGATCATATGCCTGAACAAGGATTTAAGGATATCCCCCTCGGCATTCACCCCCTTATAGTTTCCGCGGAGCGAATACGACACACTTACCCTGATACACATTTAGAAGAAGATAATGCATCATTAGATAAAAAAGATTATTCCACTAATGACAACGCCGATCTTTCACAATAAACTCTTTTCCTATGGATGTTATCGAACTTACACAAAAATTAATCGCTTGCCCGTCTGTTACACCAAAAGACGAGGGCGCGCTGGTATATTTGGCGCAACAACTTGAAAAACTGGGTTTTACCTGCCACCGCCTTGATTTCGGCGAAGGTGACGAACACGTACCCAATTTATTTGCACGCTTAGGCACAGGCGCGCCACATATTTGTTATGCTGGTCATACGGATGTTGTACCAACCGGCCCCGCCGATGCGTGGACATACGGCCCGTTTAACCCACATATCGAAGACGGTGTTTTATATGGTCGCGGTGCGAGTGATATGAAGGGCTCGGTCGCGGCATTCACCGCAGCAGTCGCCGCGTATCTTAAAGATAACACCCCCACAGGATCAATCAGCCTGCTAATCACGGGGGATGAAGAAGGACCCGCCATTAACGGCACAATCAAAGTTTTGGAATGGATGAAGGAAAATAATCACATTCCTGATGTCGCTTTAATTGGCGAGCCAACAAACCCTGACCATCTTGGACAAGAAATTAAAATCGGGCGCAGAGGCTCGCTGACGGGACAAATCACCGTTTCAGGCAAGCAAGGTCATGTCGCGTACCAACATTTGGCGGATAACCCTCTGCCGAAGCTGGTCAAAATATTGGACGCGCTATCTAATAGCGTGCTGGATGAAGGATCGGAATTTTTTCCACCAACAAATCTGGAGATCACGACCATTGATGTCGGCAACACCGCCGATAATGTTATCGCCAACAGTGGCAGCGCCAAATTCAACATCCGCTTTAACGATCATTGGAGCAGTGAAACACTATCGGCAAGACTGCACGAGATTATTAAATCCTGTGGTTTTGATTATGAACTTGATCTGACTTGCGGCGCGGAGAGTTTTCTGACCAAGCCCGCAGAATGGTCAGATATCGTGCGCGAAGCCGTCAAAAACGTCACAGGCAAAACACCGGAATTCACCACCAATGGCGGTACGTCGGACGCACGCTTTGTTGTGCAATACTGCCCCGTTGTGGAATTTGGTGGCATTAATGCCACCATCCACCAAATTGACGAGAATGCCCGTGTGCAAGACCTTAAAGATCTGAGCGAGATTTTCACGCAAGTTCTGTATTTAAAGCTGTCTTAATAGTTTGTTCGTAGAATTTTTTAAGAAAAAGGCTCTTTCACCATTAGAAAGACGGAATACGACACCTTTATACGCATATAATAGCAAAACATTCCTATCACGTCAATAAAGCAGCCTAATAATCCACCCGCACCAAATACAACCCATCCGCAGGGGCAGTTGGCCCACCTTTGGTACGGTCTTTTGCTTCTAATGCGGTTCTCACATCTTCGGGTTTCCATTTCCCAAGACCAACAAGCGATAACGTACCCACCATATTACGCACTTGATGGTGCAGGAATGATTTGCCTTCTGTCTCTATAATAATCTCGCGACCGCCGCAGCCATCATAGTCGTAAGCCTCGACATCCAGACGATCCAGCGTTTTCATCGGCGAATTTGCCTGACATTCCGAATCCCGAAAGGTTGTGAAGTCATGATGGCCGAGCAAATACTTCGCGCCTGCGCGCATCGCCGCAACATCCAGAGGTCTACCCATATGCCAAACCAGATCACGATCCACTGCCAAAAAAGCTTGGCGATTAACAATGCGATAACGATACAGCTTATTCAGCGCATCATGGCGGGCATGGAACGCATCATCAACAATTTCAACATTAATGATACTGATCGGCTGCGGACGTAAATGTGCATTAATCGCTTTGGTGATGGAAAATTCATCCATTGGCTTTGTAAATTTACCCAGATCAACATGTGCCACTTGCCCGCGTGCATGTACACCTGCATCTGTACGCCCCGCCGTTTGCACCAAAACTTTTTGACCTGAAAATCCTTCTATGGCTTCCTCAACCGCTTGTTGGATCGAAGGGACATGGTGTTGCTTTTGCCACCCCGAATAATCTCGCCCTACATATTCAATGGTTAATTTATATCTGGTCATCTCTTCATCAAACGTTTTAAATGGTGAATATTCACAATAACACATCCCGCAACAATTAATGCACCGTCTATTGCGACATAATAATTAGCCGGCAAGATACCAAATGCAATAAATAAACTCGTTGAAACCAAGGGTACAAAATATGAAAGGGATACCAACAAAATTTTATCTTCCTCTCTCATTGCATAATCCCAAAACGCATAAGCCAGAAAAGAAATGCCTAAAAAACCGACAATCTCCCATAAACGAAACGTATGCGGCCATACTGTCTCTTCAATCAATATGTGCGCACCCCAGCATATAACAGAAGAAACAGAGGTGGTCCCAGAAATTCGTACAGTGTGTTAAGTTCTCATATATTGCCTAAGGAGGGCTATAAATATAAGTAGATTACGCAGGAATCACCCAGCAAAGTTCAAGGCACAAGTAGCGTTGGCAGCCATTAGCGAAGATGCACCCATATCTGAGTTGGCGTTAAAATATGGCGTTC
>NVUR01000009.1 GCA_002401965.1 Alphaproteobacteria bacterium | reverse complement strand
ATAGAACACCTCATGAGGTGTTCTATAATCATTTACACCAATGCGAGGATCAAATACCATGCCTAACATAATCAGTCGCACTTCAGACTGCTTTCACAGGGTATACTTTTTATCCAGAATTAGGTTTGTCAGTGCAAGGTCAATCTGCTCCTGATGCATGGAAGGAGACAATGCGATTATCAGAAAAATACAGCATCTCTGTAGACGTTAAATTCAAATGGCGAGAAAAGGACGGCGCACAGTATCCTGGTGAGATAGGTGTGATGAAATCTTTGTAAATTCTGCAGTTGATTAAGCGGTACGAATTTCCGTGAGAAATTCTTTTACAGATGCCTGTAAATTCTTTGTTTGTTCACTCAATTCACTAGAGGCGGTTTTTAGTTGCTCGGTTGAGGATGTGCTTTCGGTGGCGCTTTGTTGAATATCTTGAATGTTTTTCGATACGCTATCGGTTCCTTGTGCTGCTTCTTGTATGCTGCGAGAAATTTCTATGGTCGTTGCATTTTGTTCCTCAATTGCAGCAGCAACATTTGTTGTTTTTTCATCAACGGATGTAATTTGAAGTAGAATATTATCTACAGTCGAAATTGTATCCCTTGCACTTTCTTTAACATGGTTAACCTTGTTGGAGATTTCCTCTGTCATGTTATGTGTTTGATTGGCAAGTGCCTTTACTTCATTGGCGACAACGGCAAACCCTTTGCCTGCGTCACCAGCGCGCGCCGCCTCAATCGTGGCGTTCAGTGCCAACAGGTTCGTTTGTTCCGCAACGTCATTAATCGATTGAATAACGGCATCAATTTCTTCGATGGCGTGACGTAGCTCATCCAGCTTGCTTTGAGATTTTTTTGCCGCAACGGTACATTCTTTTGCCGTGCCAACTGTGTCAGTTACATTAACGGAAATTTCCTTGATTGAGGCACTCATTTCCTCGGCTCCGGCTGCGACTGTTTGTACATTTGCTGAGGCTTGGTTCGCTGCATGCACAACGGCGTCACTGCGCGTTGATGTCTCTTGTATGGTGGTGGAAAGGGTGTTCGTCATTTCCTGCATTTCTTGCGCGCGACCAGCCACCATTTCCACAATTTGTCCGATTTGAATTTCGAATTGCTCCGCCATCATAAGCATTGTTGCTTTGCGTGCTTCTTCTTGCTCTTGCTTTGTTGCTTTTTGTGCTTCTTCTAATTTTTTATTCTCAATGATATTATCCTTAAATGTAACAAGAGCTTCAGAGATTTTTGTTAGTTCATCATTGCCTGTTTTTTCTATGGGGGTTTCAAGGTCTCCGGCAGCGATCCTTGTTGTGGCATCGTAAATAGCCAATACGCGCTTTACGATCACAGGGCGGACATAGAGGACGCTGATTGATGTACTCACAAGAAGAAGGAGCAAGGAAGCACCGATGATGACAATATGAATATTTTCCGAGCGTTCAATTGCGTTAGACCCGCTATTTTTGGCACTATCTTGAATAAGGGATGTTTGTTTCGTGACATTATCTTGCATACTGTTTAAGACCAACAATAATTCATTGGACATTTTTTCTGCCGATGTCGTGTCGATTAAATAGCTTTCCCGAAGAGAAAAAATATTTTTATTTCCAGTTCCTAAAGCAAGGAAATCCAATGTGTGAGATTGAAGATCTTCAGAATCTATCGTTTTGACTGCGGTTTTTATTTTATTTTCTGTTGCGGTATAAAGATTCTTTAAAGACATAAGTTTTTCTTTATTGCCTAATTTCTCGGCTGTATTGTAATAGCCAGACAGTAAATTGATATCTGCAATATATTTCAGGGCATTGGATAGAGTGGTAACATTAATTTCTAAGTCCTTACCTGATTTTTTCATATCAATCGTCGGGGTATTTTTTATATTAACGCCTTTGTCCTGATTGTTTTGCATCATAACAAGTTTTTTGATTTTCTTTGCGTCATCCAGTTTTATAATTTTCCCTAAATTAGTAATATTACCAATAGATATCATGAGGTTAGATTCAACATCATCGTAAAATGGAGCTGTATCTTTTATAAGATCATCGTGAATTTTCTTCGCTTTTTGCATTTTTTGACCAATATCTTGCAAAATTGATAAGCGGTTTTTTGTATTGTCGGCAAGTTTTGGAATAATTTTTGAAATATGTTCAATTTCTTCTGAAAATACAGAGTGTTCATCCTTGGATAAATCTAAATTTTTGACCAATTGTTCCATGGTTGATAAAATCTTAGAAATTGTAGCAATGATTTTTTCAACATCTTCTTTAGTTTCTGCGTGTACCAAAAATCTTGCATTTAGAGCCAGTGCGGCACTTTCCCGATCCAGTGATCCACTGTTAATCATCTGCGGCAGATCATGTTGTGCCAAACGTTGTGTTGTGATGGTGATTTCAGAGATCAGCATATATGTGGATACCGCCATGGTAAGGGCAATACCAACCAACAGAGCCATCACAACGTATATTTTTTGTCCTATACCCAATTGTGCAATTTTTAAAAAATTTGATTTTTTGTTTAAAGCATTCTGCTTCATAAGGTTCTCCTGAAATACAAGATTTGCATTGTATTAAATAAAGGGCACGTTACGCAGAATTTTAGACAAGGGATGGCGAAGGGAAATACTATTCTCTTCACATGTAAGATATATGATTTATTTGAGGCTGTCTAATGCTTTAAAGCTACGATTGCCTTAAGGTCGCCTTATCAACTGCATCATATGACGAGAGCGACTTATTTTATGGCGGAAACGTAAGGGGGATGTCGCTCAAACCTTAATTTCGTAGGCGATAGCCAGTCTTGAAAATCCATGCGATGATGCCGATACAAAGGCTTAGAAACACTAGAATCATGGTGACGCTGGTTGCTAAGCTCACATCTGAACTTTCGTAAAAGCTCCACCTGAAACCGCTGATTAAATACACGACTGGGTTGAACATAGAGACGCTCTGCCAAAAGGGGGGCAGCATGCTGATTGAATAAAAGCTGCCACCTAGAAAAGTCAGAGGTGTAATAATGAGCAGCGGGATAAGCTGTAGTTTTTCAAAGCCATCCGCCCAAATACCAATGATGAAGCCAAGCAGGCTGAATGTAACGCAGGTTATAACCAGAAAGAACGCCATCCATATCGGGTGCTGGATTTCCAGCGGCACGAAAAATCCCGCGGTTGTTAGAACAATAATGCCGATAATGATGGCTTTGGTTGCTGCCGCCCCGACATAGCCAATGGTGATTTCCACGAATGATAAGGGCGCGGAGAGGATTTCATAAATCGTCCCTGTAAAGCGCGGAAAGTAAATGCCGAAGGATGCATTGGCGATGCTCTGGCTTAGAACGGTCAGCATGATCAAGCCCGGCACGATGAACGCGCCGTATTTCACGCCGTCAATATCGCCGATGTTACTGCCAATGGCGGAGCCGAAGACGATGAAATATAGGATGGTCGAGATAACGGGGGAGGCAATGCTTTGCCCCAAGGTGCGCATTGTGCGGCCCATCTCGAATTTATAGATGGAGAGAATACCGTGAAAATTCATGATTGGCCTACCAGTGTTACGAAAATATCTTCCAGGGAGCTTTGGCGTGTGTCGATGTCTTTGCATTTGATCCCGCTGTCTTTGAGGTGATCAAGCAGTTCAGCCACGCCGTTATTTTTCTTCGATGGGTCGTATGTGAAGGTTAAACGCTTTCCGTTTTCGGATAAAAGCAAATTGTAGTCCGCGAGAGGTGTCGGGATTTCTGTGACTTTGGAATATAGCTCTAAAATCAGTTCCTTCTTTCCAAGTTTTTTCATCAGGGTTTTCTTTTCCTCAATCAGGATCAGCTTGCCTTTGTTGATGATACCGATGCGATCAGCCATTTCTTCGGCTTCTTCGATGTAATGGGTGGTCAGGATAATGGTTGTGCCGTTGTCACGCAGGCGGCGGATTTGCCGCCACATGGATTTGCGAAGCTCCACATCCACGCCTGCGCTTGGCTCATCAAGGAACAGGATTTCGGGTTCATGAGACAGGGCTTTGGCGATCATCACGCGGCGTTTCATCCCGCCCGATAGTTTGCGGATTTGCTCGTCTTTTTTATCCCAGAGCGATAAATCTTTCAGGATTTCTTCGATAAAAGCGGGGTTTTTGGGTTTGCCGAACAGGCCGCGGCTAAAGCTGACGGTGTTCCAGACGGTTTCAAATGCATCTGTTGTCAGCTCTTGCGGGACGAGGCCGATTTTCCCGCGCGCAATGCGGTATTCCTTGGTGTGATCGTGGCCGCAGATTTCGATTATGCCGTCACTCACCCTGATAATGCCGCAAATGGCACTGATCAGTGTGGTTTTTCCTGCGCCATTGGGGCCGAGCAACGCGAATATTTCACCCTGTGCGATATCCAGATTAATATCATCAAGGGCGATGAGACCGCTATCATAGGTCTTGGTCAGGCTTTGAACAGAGATTGCTGGTTTTGTCATGGTTTTCTGCGGCTTCCTTGGATTGGAGTAGAAGTTACAATATCGAAAGATTGTTGTATACGGGTTATTTTGATCTCTTGGGGGTTTTCATCGCGATGATATTACCAAGCAAGGTTAGCATAACGCCCGCTATCGAGAGTTGAGTCCATGTGTAATCCTCGAAGATTGTGGAAATGGTGAGTGCCACAAGTGGGAATAGGACTGCGGTGTAGGCGGCTTTGTCTGCGCCGATGTTTTTGACTAGAGTTAGGTAACAGCCAAAAGCAATGGCGGAGCCGAAGACGGCTAAATATATCATGGACAGGGTGTATCCGTAGGTCATTTCGAAGGTGAAGGGTGCGCCCATCACGATGGCGAGCAAGAGAGAAAACCCTGCGCCATAGAGCATGCCATACGCGTTTGATTCCATAACAGGAATGTTGTCACGGCTGTTTTTCATTGAGACCATATTCCCCAAGGATGCGGAATAGCTGGCAATCAGGCATAGGATAATCCCTTGAACAATGTCATCGCCCAAATGTATGTCTGCAATTTCCGGCCAGAACACAAGGAGTATGCCGATTAACCCGACAAGGCTTCCCAATAGAACCTGTTTCTGTATTTTCATTTTAAAGAAGAGGGCCTGATTGAAAATATTCATTAAAGTCATGGTCGAGAATAATATAGCAACAAGGCCGGACGTTAAAAATGATGTTCCGAAATAGAATAAGACATAATTCAGGTTGAACAAAAATAGCCCTTGAAGGGCGAGGAATTTGTGTCGTCTGAATGAGAATTTGAAGGCAGGTTTCTTTTTAAACAGCTTCAGGAATGCAAATAAAATGCAGGAGGCCAGCATAAAGCGATAACCGACGGAAACAACAGGATGTACCTCGCCTAATTGAAAGGTGATGGCGTACCACGTTGATCCCCAGATCAGAACCGTGAGGGCATAAAGTCCGATATTATTCATTATTTTCTATTGCTCTTTTAAATCGTCGATCTCAGGAAATTTTTTATAAAGAAACCACAAAATATCAATATCGATATTTCCCATAGATGTACCAACAAATTTCTTAAGTTTTTCAAAATCTTCATCACTGCATTTTTCGTGAGCAGCATTTAACGCGCTATTTAAATTTTTGATAGCTGATAAAGCATAGTCCCTTATTTCTATGGCAGTTTTCTCATCCATTTTTAGAGGTTCCTTAGTTTTCTTCTTCTTGGCCCTTAAATTTTCACCAAAGCATGTCGTTTCTTGCCTGATGAGACTTTGATGTGATCGCCGTTTATATCGGTGAGGGAGGCGGTTTGATCGATGCTTGTTACGGGTACATCATTGATGCGTGCGCCGCCGCCCTTGATGAGGCGTCGAGCGTCTCCTTTGGAGGAGCAGAGTCCGGTTTCAACCAATAGTTCAACAACGTCAATGCCGTTTTCGAGGAAGTCTTTGCCGACGGTAATGCTGGGCAAATCGCCGCCGACTCCGCCTTGTTCGAAGACGTCTTGCGCGGTTTTAACGGCGTCTTTGGCGGCATTTTCACCGTGGCAGAGTTTGGTTGCTTCGAAGGCCAAAATCTTCTTGGCTTCATTGATTTCTGCGCCTTGTAGATTGCTCAGCTTTCTGATTTCCATCATGTCTAATGTAGTAAAGCGGCGGAGCAATGTGTCGACCATAATGTCATCGACATTGCGCCAATATTGATAGTAATCATAGGGTGAGAGCATATCCGCGTTCAGCCATACTGCGCCGTTCAGGGTTTTGCCCATTTTCTTGCCGTCCGGTGTAGTCAGTAGAGGCGCGGTCAAAGCAAAGAGCTGTGCTTTATCGGCTTTGTGTCCCAGATCAACACCGTTAATGATATTTCCCCATTGGTCCGAACCACCCATTTGCAAAATAGTGCCGTGGCGGCGGTGTAGTTCAAGGAAGTCATATCCTTGCATCACCATATAGTTAAATTCCAGCAAGGTTAGCGGGCTTTCGCGCTCTAGGCGTGTTTTCACGGAGTCAAAGCCGATCATGCGGTTGATGGTGAAATACCGCCCGTAATCACGTAAGAATGCCAGATAGGATAGCTCGTCCAGCCAGTCATTATTATTGACCATCTGCGCGTCGCTCTCGCCTTCGCCGTAATTCAGGAATTGCTTGAAGCAAGTGGCTTGAATGTTTTTGATGTTGTCGTTGATCGTATCATCATCCAGAAGAACGCGTTGCTCATCCTTGAAAGATGGATCGCCGATTTTGGATGTGCCGCCGCCCATCAGAGTGATTGGTCTGTGTCCGCATTGTTGGAACCAGTGCAGCATCATAATGCCCGTTAAGTTCCCGATATGTAAGGATTTTGCCGTTGCATCAAACCCGATATAGGCGCTTTGTGTGCCTTCGCATAACTTCGCGTCCAAGGCTTCAAAATTTGAACATTGATTAATGAATCCACGTTCCTCAAGGATGTTTAGAAAATCTGATTTATAACTGGTCATGCTTCTTCACTCTGATATATTATTTTATCTTATTTGTATAACAGCAAATATAAAGGACTCTCAAGGGGTTTGTAAGTATGGGCGCACATAAAGTTTATAGAGCTATCGGATTAATGTCGGGAACGTCTTTGGACGGGGTCATTGATGTTGCTTTGATTGAAACGGATGGGCATGGCTATGTGAAGCCGTTGCGCTATTACGCACACCCGTATGATATTGCGGTCAGGGATAAGGTGCGCGCCTGTTTCGGTAAGACGGTGCGTGATGCACAGATTGATGAAGTAGAACAATTGGTTACTGATATTCATATTGATGCGGTGAAGGCGTTGGGCGAGACGGCGGATATTATCGGCTTTCACGGACAGACGATTACGCATAAGCCTGATGATGGCTTTACGTGGCAGCTTGGCGATGGGCAAGCTCTGGCCAAAGCAACGGGCATGGATGTGGTGTGTGATATGCGCCAAGCCGATATCAAGGCAGGCGGGCAGGGCGCGCCGTTATTGCCGCTGTATCATCAGGCATTGTTTTCTGAGCATGATAAGCCCGTGGCAGTTTTGAATTTGGGCGGCGTGGCGAATATCACCTATATGGCGGAAGATGGCGCCTTGATTGCGTTTGATTGCGGGCCTGCCAATGCGTTGATGGATGATTTTATCAAATCCAGAACGGGTGACGATTTTGATAAAGGCGGGTGTACTGCTTCACGTGGGGTTGTGTTAGAGAATGTGGTGAAAGATTTTCTTGCTGATCCGTATTTCACGAAAGCGCCGCCGAAATCGCTGGATCGGGATCATTGGTCGATTGAATGTGTACGTTATGCATCCACGGCGGATGGTATGGCGACTTTGTTGGAGATGTCGGTTTGTGGAATTGAAAAGGCGATAGAGCGTTTACCGCAAAAACCTGCGCGTATCTATGCGGCGGGCGGCGGGCGTTACAATGAATTTATGCTGGCTATGCTTGCCAAGCATCTGGATATTTCCGTTGAGAATATCGACGTATTAGGCGGGAACGGTGATGCAACCGAGGCGGAAGGGTTTGCTTATTTGGCTGTACGTTCGCTGCTGGGTTTGCCCCTGACTTTGCCTGCAACAACTGGCGCACCGCGGGATATAACTGGCGGCGTTGCTTGTCGGGCTTAATTTACAGCTTTTGGATTTTACGCAGGACCTTGGTCATTTTCAAGCGTGGCCATTATATGACGGTTCAATGCTGATGCTGGTGAATGTGACGGGTCGCTTTCTAATGCATTTTGTGCATCATCGGTCTTCACTGCTTTAATGAAATCACTGACTGTGCCGCTATTTTGGTCAAAATCTATGATTTCTGCGATCTGGTCGTAAGCATCTTCTGCGCGTTGTATTTTCTTATCATCCGTCATGTCGATTACATTTTCTCTTTCCAAAAGCGCGTGCATGGAAATGGAATCTGCAAAGGTCTGTATCAGTGTGTCTTTGTCTTCAGAAAAACCGTTTTCCAAAAGGCCTTCTGTTGTAGGCGTGTTTGACATTTTATACTCCCGAATTCTGTTTTGTAACTATCTTCTGGTACAATTTATAAGGGGTTATGTTCCTAAAAGTCAAAAAGAACTTGAAATATAGGCGTGCGAGTGGCTTGGTGGTGTCGATATGACAAAGATATATACACTAAATGAAAAATCAATTGCCGAGGCAGTGTCCATATTAAAGGATGGTGGTTTGGTTGGTATGCCGACGGAAACTGTCTATGGCTTGGCTGCCAATGCGTGTGATGGTGTGGCGGTGGCCAAGATATTTGCGGCAAAAGGACGCCCGCAATTTAATCCGTTGATTGTTCATGTGAATGATATGGATGAGGCGCGCGCCTTTGCAGAGTTCAGTACACAAGACGAAATTATCGCGCAGAAATTCTGGCCGGGGGCGTTGACCTTAATTTTGAACCGTAAGGAAGATTGTGCTTTATCCGATTTGGTGAGTGCAGGTTTGCCAACGGTGGCAGTGCGTATTCCATCACATAAAGGCGCGCGGGCATTGATTAAAGCATGCGGTTTTCCGATTGCCGCGCCCAGTGCCAATAAATCGGGTAGCTTGAGTCCGACGACCCCCGCACATGTCGCCCAGAGTTTAGGAGACGCGGTTGACTTGATTTTGGCGGATGGGGCATGCGCGGTTGGTTTGGAATCAACGGTGGTGGATTGCACGGGGGACCGCCCCTATGTTTTACGCCCCGGCGGTGTGACAGCAGAGGACTTATCCGAAATATTGGGGGAGGAGGTCGGCTACGATCTTGGCGAGGGAAAAGGACAGGATGTTAAGTCCCCAGGGCAGCTTCTGAAACATTATGCGCCGTCTATTCCTGTACGTCTTAATGCGATTGATCTGGAGGAAGGGGAAGCACTCCTTTCTTTTGGCGGAATTAAATTTATGGGCGTAAAGGACGGTAGTGCAGCATCGAACTTGCCTGATGATATGGTGAAACACCTTAGTAAGCATGGTGATTTATACGAAGCCGCGGCGAATTTATTCGCAATGATGCGCGCCTTGGATAAGCCCGAACATAAAGCCATCGCAGTGATGAATATCCCTGATAAGGGTATCGGCGTGGCGATTAATGATCGTTTAAAACGCGCTGCAAATTCTTGAGTTCTCAAGTCACATATTTTCAGATAGGATACACCCATGATATCACGTGATCGAAATAATACAGGCATGGGAGAGGCAGGGGCATTTCAATATGCGCTGTCTTGGGCGTTATGGCCGTTTCTGTTTGTGGGCTGTATGTCTATAACGGCGTATGGTTTTTCGCTGCATCATCCGTATTTACCGTTTGTGTTTTTTAATGGTGCTTATTTTTTGTTGATTATTAGCCTTTTATGGTTAGAGCGCGTGATGCCGCATGAAGGTGCGTGGCATAAGCCCGACGGGCAGATTTTCGTAAACATCGCTCATACACTGACCAGTAAAGGTACGTCGCAAATTTTATTGGTGGTGAATGCTTATATTGGGGCAGGCATTGCAACGGGGGGCGCGTCAGGTTTGTTGGGCGCGCAAATTTGGCCATCTGATTGGCCGCTATGGGCGCAGGTGATGATGGCGGTTGTTGGGTCTGAATTTATGCTGTATTGGGCGCACCGTACGTCGCATGAGTTTATGTTTCTGTGGCGATTTCATGCCATTCATCACAGCGTTAAAAAGCTATGGATTGTGAATACAGGTCGTTTCCATTTCGTGGATAGCTTGTACAGCATCGTTTTGGGCATGTTGCCGTTGCTGGCGCTGGGCGCGTCGATGGATGTTGTTATGTGGTTGGCTGCGGTGACGGCATTTATCGGGATGTTGACCCATTGTAATGTCGAAATGCGCTTTGGCGTTTTGTCGTGGATATTTAATACGCCAGAGGTGCATCGCTGGCACCACAGCAGAGTTCTGCGTGAGGGGAATACGAATTACGGTGAGAATGTTATGCTGTGGGATCACGTATTCAGAACCTTCTTTCATGAGAATCGTAGACCACCCGCGCGCATTGGTATTCATGAACATATGCCGCATAAATTCTCGGAGCAACTCATCTGGCCTTTCCTAACGAAGGAAAAGCGGCAGGTGATAAGCGATCTTTATAAGGCACAAGCAAGAGAAAATGATGTTGCGGATGTGGAAGAGTTCCAACAGGCGGCGGAGTAAAGATATAATGACAGCAGGCTGGTTGGATACTCCCTTATCTCTTGCGGGGAAACGTATTTGGGTTGCAGGGCATAATGGCTTGGTTGGTTCTGCCTTACTGCGGCGTTTAGAGCGCGAATTTTGTGAGGTTTTAACCGTCGCGCGCGAGGATCTCGATTTATGTCGGCAGGCTGATGTTGAGGATTGGGTCGCCGCACATAAACCTGACATCATTGTTATAGCGGCGGCAAAAGTTGGCGGTATAGGGGCAAATTCCGCCTATCCTGCACAATTTTATTACGAGAACACAATGATTGCGACCAATATCATGCATAGTGCGTATTTGGCGGGGGTTGAGCGATTATTATGTCTGGGATCTTCCTGTATTTATCCGCGTGATTGCGCGCAACCGATTGAGGAAGATGCTTTGCTGTGCGGTGCGTTGGAACCGACAAATGAGGCCTATGCCCTTGCAAAAATCGGTGGATTAAAAATGACGCAATATTATCGCAAGGAATATGGCTGTGATTTTATTTCTGCTATGCCGTGTAATCTCTATGGCGTCGGGGATTATTATGATGAACATAACGCGCATGTTATTCCTGCATTGATTATGAAAGCGCATAAAGCAAAGATGCGGCAGGATGATGTTTTGAATATCTGGGGCAGTGGTACGCCTTTGCGGGAATTTCTCTATGTTGATGATCTTGTGGAGGCTTTGGTTCTTTTATTGCAAAATTACGGTGGCATTAGACATATTAATATTGGATCAGGGCAAGAAGTTGCAATAAAAAACCTTGCCCAAAACATCTGTGAAGTGGTTGAGTATAAAGGAAAACTCAATTTCGATAACTCAAAGCCTGATGGTATGCCAAGAAAAATACTAGACAGCCATCAATTATTCGGGATAGGTTGGAAACCTAAAATATGGCTAAAAGATGGCATAAGCAAATGCTACGATGAGTTTTTGGAAAGATACGGGAATGAGCAAGGCGGGTAATATTGCGCCGGTAATTTTGATTGGTCGACCGAATATGCGGTTGCGCCCGTCAGCGCGTGATAAAGTGCCACATTCTTTTCTACGGGTTGTTTCGCAATATTCCTTATTCCAAAATACAGTTCTGCGCGCGTTGGCTTTTCAAGCCCCAATTATTGTCTGTCACGAATCTTATCATCACTTGGTACAACAGCAGCTGGATGACATTAAAGTCAAACCGCGTGTTATCATTTTAGAACCTGAATATAAGGGGAGTGCTGCTGCTATTGCTTTGGCGGCATTTTACCTGAAAAATCAAGGAGAGCGGATGCTCATCCTGCCGAACGATCATGTGTTAGAGGGGGATGGATTTGAGACGTGTGTCTATGATGCTTTGGATAAAATTGAAAATCATATTGTCCTTTTGGGGGTTCAGTCGAAACGGGGGGAAAGTGAGTATGGGTATATTACTTGTGCAGAGGAAAATGGTGGTAGTCGTCAGGTTATTGGTTTTGTAGAAAAGTCGAATGCTAAATCCGTGCAAAAATTATTTAATAATCCGAATTGTTTTTGGAATACAGGGATATTTCTCTCTCGCCCGCGTGTATTTCTTGATGAATTAAGAAACTTTGAGCCGGAAACGTATAAATTTTGCCAACGGGCATTTTATGCGGGTCAAGAGGATGGTAGTATTTATACTTTGGCGGGGGCGGATTTTTTAAAAATTTTACCAATGTCTGTAGATCATGCTATTTTACAAATGTGTCAAAAGGCGTATATGTATGAAATGCCAGTTTCTTTGGGTGATCTGGGGGGCTGGCCGCAAATTATTAAGTTAAAAGTAAAATCAATTTTTAGAAGAGAAAAGTGTATTGGTAATGAATCAAGACCCCACAAGAGAGCTTCCTAAAAAAGAAGGTGTTCGTTATTCCTTTGGAAATGACTGTCGTCGCGCGACACGCACAGAGGATGCCTTTGATGAAAAGATGGACAGGCAGTCTATTTTGTTAAGTCCGGGGGGCTCATATTGTTTAGATGAGGATAAAAAAATGCTGGTCGGCGTGGTCGGCGCAGGTGTTTGTATAACGATTTTTGACGAGAAACTACATTTTGGTGTGATGGCGTGTCCGTTAATGACGCCGCAAATGTGCGCGGCATTTCCTAAATTCGATCAGATTGATGATGCGCTTATTGCAAAAATTGTTGAGCCGATTGGTAATGCTATATCTGAAATGAAGAAACATGGTGCGGCCAAAAGCCGTATCCGTATTCGCTTGTTTGGGGGTGCTGATTTGCCGGATGATGCACAAGAATGCGGGACAAAAAACTATGTGTTTGTTAAGGAATATCTGAAAAGAAAGCAATTATCCGTGATGGGTGAAGATATCGGCGGCACACATCTTCGTCGTGTGCATTTCTTACCGGATATTGGCAGTGTGACCCGTTTTTCCTTGAGGAGAGGTTGTGACTTTGAGGATTTAAAGCAGGCTGAATTATCGTATTTAGGCACATTGTAAATTTTTATACGTACAATACGCTCATTTTGTTTTGGTTTTGCATGTAAAACCGTTACAAAGATTATATATATATCGAAATATTTTAAGGGGATGCTATGTCTGCTGTGAAGAAAACCGCGAAGGCTGGTTTATATTTGTTGAGTTTCTTTGTTGTTTTGTTGATTGGCGGTGCTGTTTATTTATATACCAATATGGATTCGCTTGCCAAGCAGTTGACCGAACAGGTTGCCAGTGATGCACTTGGTGTGCCTGTCCATATTGGTGAGATGAACATTACGTTGGAGGACCTTAAGGTTATCGTGCAAGATATCCGTATTGAGAACCCTAAGGGATATAAAAGCCCTGATGCAATTACGATTAAAGCCATTGTTATTGATGGTGATAATTTTTCGAGAGAGCTTCTGACTTTTGCGCGTATTTCCGTCAGTGGCACACATGTTAATCTGGAAGTGGATCGTGACGGTACGAATTTGGCTGATATCAAAAATAATATTGCAAATAGCAGTCCGCCTGCGCCATCTGGTGGTAAAAGTGCAGGCGCTCATAAAGAAGACAGTATTAAGGTTATCGTCAAAAAGTTTTCTTTAACTGGCGCACAGCTTCGTCCTTCAGTGACATTGTTGGGGGGAGATTTGCCGATTATTACTGCGCCGGATATTCATTTGGCGGGGATAGGGCAAAAAGAAAACGGTATCTTGGCGCAAGAGGCGATTGCACAAATTATGGATGCAGTTTTGCAAAAATTTAATAAATCTGCAAATGGCGCAGGATTTTTGGAGGGCATGTCCTTGGAGATGTTGAATTCAATGGGCGTCAGTACCGCGGATGTGTTTAAGAAAAACCTGAAGAAAAGCTATAAAAAAGAAGTTGATGGTTTCAAAAAAGGTTTCGGAGAGATTAAGTCTCTGTTTGAGTAGCGGTTTTATTATATGTCTTTGGCTTTAAATACATTATTATATCAAATTCAAAACGGATCGTTTCACTTTGGTGGTGGACGGGTTATATTTCTGAATGCGATGTTTCATTCAGATTTATCTGTGCTGAGTGACAGTGATTTAACAGTTCAACAACATTTCAAGCCCTATGAAAATGCATTGGTGCAGGCTGGCTTTACCGTACAGCCAGATATTCCGTGTGATGATGGTACTTATGATATGGTGTGTCTTCTTGTACCTAAAAACATGGTGGAGGCACGTTATTTTATGGCGCGGGGTTTACGGTTGTTACGCCACGGGGGGGCGTTAATTTGTGCGGCAGATAACAAAGCCGGTGGAACGCGATTAAAGAAAATGATGCATAATTTCGGTGTGCAGGATTTATGTGATGATGCCAGAAATAAGGCGCGTGCCGTCTGGGGTGTTGTTAATGATGCGCGGGAAGACGAAATTGAAAAAGCCTTAAGTGTGGGGGCGGTGCAAGATATTCTGGATGGAGAATATACATCACAGGCAGGTGTTTTTGGCTGGGATAAGGTTGATAAAGGTTCGGCGCTGTTAACGCAGCATATTCCGCAAGGTTTAAAAGGGAAAGGCGCAGATTTTGGCTGCGGTTACGGTTACTTGTCGAAGTTTTTGCTTTCTCATTGCCCCAAAATTAAACAGATGCACTGTATTGACGCGGATTACAGGGCGGTTGAGCTATGCCGTAAAAACCTTGCGTATTTTAATCAGGAACAGCAGTGTGTGTGGCGCGATTTGACGCAATATGATGGCGGTTTGAAAAATCTGGATTTTGTGGTTATGAATCCGCCATTTCACGAAGGTAAGAAAGCGGATCTATTGATAGGGCAAAACTTTATAGAAACGGCATATCAATCATTGCGCCGTGGTGGTCGTTTGTGGATGGTTGCCAATAATCATTTATCTTATGAGCATGTGTTAAACCGTACTTTTCTTGCGTGCGATAAAGTTTATGAAGGGCAGGGGTTTAAGATTTTGAGCGCGCAGAAACTGAAATAGCATCTTCGGATGTTGTATGCTTTACGTTGTCTTCCGGTGCTGGGGACTCGACTTTTTCTCGTTTTTCTTGCAACTTCCCTCCTAATTTTTCCTCAAGTTTCTCTTCAAGTTTTTTATCAAGTGCTTGCTCTATTTTTTCAGTCAGCTTTTGGGCGATTGCTTCTGCGCTATCTGCGTTCTCTGAATTCGTTTGTTGCTGTTCGGAATCTTGAGAGGCTTTAATGATTGCTTGTTGTCTTTTTGTTTCTTCTTCTTGTTCTTTTTGGAATTCTTCGTCTATTTTGACATCCTTTAGTTTCTTGGACGGGTCATAAGCGACTTTTTCTTTTTGTTCTTCCTTTGTCTCGATTTTGCCTTCTATTATGGCGACCTCTTCGTTGATTTTTCTGATGAGTTTTTCATCATGCATGGCTTTTGCATTTAGCCCCGTTTCGCGGGCAACCATATAATAGATTGAATCATAGGTCAGATCCTGATTTATACCTACATGCATGACGTGATATGCCAATGCGGCATCTGCGGTAATGATAGATTTATCCGGTTGATTTCTTTTACGCATATGTTCTTCGGTTAGATGTACTATTAACATAAGCAGTTCATTCGGTATGGTGACGTTATGGTGCTTTTCCAAGCCTGGGCGTAAGGCTTTCATGATGGAGTAGGTTTCAGGGATGCTCGGGACTTTCAAGAAAACCTTTTGAAAACGTCGATCCATCGCAGGATCTTGCGCGACATACATACGGAATTCATCCAATGTCGTCGCGCCAATCATCAGTAAGTCACCGGCGGTCAGATAGGGTTTCATTGTATCCGATAGACCAGCATATGAACTGCCGATACAATTGGGCATAATTTGGTGCATTTCATCAAGAAACAGGATTATACGCCGATTATCGGGATTATGATAGCGTTCCGCCACGCCCTTACACAGGGGCAAAAATCGATCTTGAAATTCCGCGCGGGACGTTGTGCCCGATGCCATACGCGCAAGGTCAACTTCTAACACACGCGCGTCATGCAGGTAATCGGGAACGTTTCCTGCCACAATTGTTTGGGCAAGACCAACAACTGCTGCTGTTTTACCAACACCCGCAGGGGCAAGGAAACAGACGTTTTTACGCCCTTTTTGTAAGAGTATAAGAATGCAATCGCTGATTTCTTTATCGCGTCCCGTGATAGGGCCATAACGCCCTTCTTTTTCCAGAGCAGTAAAGTCGGTGCAATAATTCTTGATAAGTTCTTCCAGCTGTTCATCTGATACGGAATAATCCCAATTTTTGGTCATGATGCTCTTTCACTTGCCATTTTGATGAATAGTAACGCAGAAATTCGTTATATTCTACAATAGCTATAGAATATTAAGCAGACTTTAACAAAGAGGATGTGAGGAAAATATATTTTATCTGTGGAGTTTCTTGTTTGGCCTAAATGTGGTACAAATGTATGCATGTAACACTTAACATGGAGGATTTATGTTTAAGATGTTTTCTAAGAAACTGGAAGGCGTGCAGGATGTGTCGCCGATCGGACAAGTGGAAGAAGTTCCTTCTCTTACTCAAGATAATTTTGATATTAAACGCCATATACAGGCGTTATTGGATAATGACTTTGCGGCTGTTCCCGCGGGTGATGATGAGGTTGTGCGCCTTGTCAGACAGCTTGTGGAAAAGTTACAATTTCATATAATGGGTGAGATGAGCCGTTGCGTAAAGCTTTCTATAGAAGCAAATGAGACGGCGATATTTTCTGCGAAAATGCTTGTGGAGCTAAAGGATGTCGAGGCACAAACACAGGGTATATCCGCCGCTTCCGAGGAAATGGTTGCGACTGTGAGCGAAATTGAACGTTATGGAATGAGTATAGCGGATCAGGCACAGGACGCGCAAAATGCTACGAAATCAGGGTCTAGTGCGGTGCAAAATGCTGTAGAAAATATGGAGCATATTACAAACTCTGTTCAGCAAGGTGTGGAACAAGTCAGTATTCTGGCAGGTTTTACAGATGAAATAAGTGGGATTGCCGATGATATTAAGAAAATCGCAGAGCAAACAAACTTATTGGCGTTGAATGCAACGATTGAAGCTGCGCGTGCAGGTGATGCAGGAAAAGGGTTTGCTGTTGTCGCGGGCGAGGTTAAAATTTTGTCGGGGGAAACGGCGAAATCAACAGAGTCCATCAATGAAATTATTGCAAACCTTCAAAATGCCACAATGAATATTTCTCAATCTATGGAAAACAGTACGCGTGCTATAGCAACAGGGCGTGAGGCAATGACAGGTCTTGGGGAGGGGATGGGTGAAATTAATGAAAAAATTAATATTGTGACCGAAAATATAGCCCAAATCTCTAATGTTCTAGGAGAGCAAAGCCAAGCATCAAGCGAAGTGGCACAGGGCGTTGTGTTGATTGCTGCGGCTGGTCGTAAAAGCGTTGCAGGTATTGAACATATTGTAAATTCTATGGATAAAGTAGAAGGCTTAATCAGTGGTCAAATTGGCGCACTTGCGGAATATGATATTCCGAATGAAGGTGGTTAAACTGGCGCAATCAGACCATATTCTTTGCTGGACGTGAAGGTCTGAACGCTGATGAACTTGCCGATCATCATTTTCGCCGCCTTGGAAAATGGTATGATACGGTGAGTGATAGGGTAGTTTCTCGTACCAAGTGCAACACCCTTAGTAATCTGGATGGTAGTGTTTAAATTCTTTCATGTAAACCTCTCTAGGAGTTTGGAAATCCAATGCTTTTCTTGGTCTGGTGTTAAGCAGGTGCGATATCTCGTCAAGTTCATCTTGCGACACATCAGATAAATCAGACCCTTTAGGCAAGAATTGACGTATCAGGCCATTTATGTTTTCAATAGCGCCCTTCTGCCATGGTGAATGCGGATCACAAAAATACACGCTCATGTCTAAATCAGCGGATAACAGCTTATGCTGGCTCATTTCTTTGCCTTGATCATAGGTCAATGATTGGCGCAATTCAGATGGCACATCTGCGAGTTTCCTCGTGAATGACATTCTTGTTTCTTCGGCTGTTTGATTATTTAGATGCGCCAAAAACACATATCTACTCTTACGTTCAACCAAAGTGCCGACAGCGCTGCCGTGGTTTTTGCCGATAATCAGATCACCTTCCCAATGCCCCATAACGCGCCGTCCCTCAATTTCTTCGGGGCGATCATGAATGGAAACCATGTCGGAAATCTTCGCCTTTCCTTTGGCTGGGTTGCGCCCATGCTTGTAGCGCTGCGGGTGTTTGCGGCGCAAATTAGCAATCAACTCTTTCCTTAAACCTGATTTTGGCATGGCATAGATATAGGCGTAAATCGTCTCGTGTGAAATCCTCATCTCCTTGCGCTCAGGGAAGTCTTTGCGCAGTCTACCGCTGATTTGTTGCGGTGACCAGCAACGATCCAGCTTGCCAAAAACATAATGACGTAAATGACGGCATGCATTTAATTTCTTTGTAATGCGCGGTTTCTGACGCTTTGTTTTAGCTTTTTGATGGGCAAACAAAGCGGTGTAACCTTGACCTGAAATGTTTCGGCGCAGCTCTCGTGATATGCTGGAAGCTGATCTTTGTAGGTTTTTAGAAATTGTACGAATGCTGTGACCGGCTTGCAAGCCGGTCACTATCATATAACGTTCTGTTTCGCAGAGATGAGTGTAAGTGCAATTCATTGTGTGTTCCTTTTTGCTAAATACTATACAAAAAGGTGTTGCACTTAGAATCTGACGCTAGCTTATTTCGTTTTATGATACGGGATGGAAGAAAATGTTGCACTGGATATTTTTAAAATGTTTTGTTGCATTATCTATTAAGTAACTGTCAAAAGCTGTCGCTGTAAGTTTTGAGTTTTGAGGCAGCGCAAATTCGAGGTAATGTTCTAAAGTACAATCTCTAGCACCAAGGCTAAGTATGTTCACTTTATTGTGTCCTATTAATCCTTTAATTAAATCAATATCTTTAAGCTTATTTGAACGTTGAGAAAAGAAATACCGAATGATTGTGTCATAGTTTTTATGGACATCTTTGTGATGGGTTTCTGATATACAGGCATGTTGGTTTGATGTGAAATTTTTCCATTATTGTCAATGGCTTGTAATTCATTTAGGTCATGAGATTTTGTGTGGAGCTTATGCATGCGGTATCCTTTTGAAAACATGGTGTGACATTCCACATAACGCGGTTTGAACCTTAGAAATTACTAGAGGTTAGAGGACATTTTATATATTATCGATTAAATATACATCTAGAATATTTATTATAAAGCTATATTATCCATAGTCTTCATAATTTGAACATCTATTTACATTTGATAGGTTCATACACAATAAGGGGCGAATTAATGAAGCTAGATATTAAAGAAATACCGCGTAAATTCAATGTGGGTGTGGATCAGTCAATTACCATCAGTGATATGGGGCAGGTTGATTTGGATACTAATGAACAGCTGACGTTTATAACACCGCAAGGCGCTGAGACTGATATTGTTCGTAAAGAGTGGGGGTTTTATGCCACGGGTTCTTTAAATGGCCGATTACCAGAACATAATTTACGTGTTGCCTTAACCGTGAATAAGCAAAACCGTTATTATATTATGCTGGTTGAGCATGGTTTTGAAGAGGCTTTTGAAACCTATATTAACGAAGAAGATAATGCCCTGATATGCTGGCTAGATGATAAGTCATTGAAAAAAATACAAAATATATTTGCTGAGGATTAGCACAAATGGCGATGAAAAAACTATGGCTTACACAGATTGATAAGGCATATAGATCGGATGATGCTGTCATTGGCCCATGGTGTTTTGAAGGCAATGAAACGATAGATCCTGATTGGTTTAATCAAGAATTTTCCAATCCATTTGAAACTGAAAATGACCTTATTCTAGCATCGAAACAGTCTTTGGCTCTTTTTGAAAAAATGGCAAAAGAGTTAACGCCTATATTAAATAAAACACATAGTGTTGAGCATAGCTATATATTTTGGCGGCATATTCTGGCTGGCTGGCTTTCCTTTTTGATACATGTATCATGGGTACGGTATCGTCATATTACGCAATTTATAGAGCAAAATAAGGGTGCTGAATTTCAGGTTAATATTGCTCCCGTTGCGTATGAGTGGCCATTTTTGACGGCACATGATTTGATTAAAAATGCACCGTTGCCAGATTTTGATTATTGGTTGTCATCCTTTATGGTTGATAAATTATCCCCAAAAGGGTGGATCCTTAAGGATGTCACACATTATAATCCTGATATCGCAATTTCTAAATATGAATATGAGGATACGATACCTTTGGATAGTCCACGGGATTATGTGCGATATCCTGTGCGTAAAGTATTGTATAAATATTTAAAGAATGGTCGTTTTGGAAATGTATATGGCACAACATGGAAGGAGCGCTTACTGCTTTCGACGTATTTGGCACTAAAGCCACGTATTAAGGCGTTTGAAAAACCTTTATATCAAAAGGAGCTTATTTCTGGTTATAACCCTAATGATTATTTTCCTGAAGACTATATAGGTATTTTACGCTCTCTTATGACAGCATTAATTCCAGAATCGTTGAAGGGTGATTTTGGTAAATATTATTTAAAATCTGCTGCTAAAAAGTATAAATCAGGAAAAATTAGAGTGGGGACACCTGATGTTTATAGAGAAGTTGAAAAGATTGAAACAGCTTTAGCCGTTGAGCATGGAGAGCTTGTATTACAAACACAGCATGGTTCATGGTATGGCATGGTGGCATGTTCAACAGTTCCACAGGCCGCTGAATATGGTTTGTATGGGTTTATGACGTGGGGGTGGGATAAGCATGATGATTTAGCAGGGAATTTTATTCCTGCGCCGGCGCCGATGCTTTCAAAAAGTGGGCGATCATATAATAAAACATCAGATGCCGTGCTTTTTGTTAATAATAAAACATATACACGTTCATCGCGGTTAGAAGGGCAGCCAATGCCTGCCCAAACGGTACAAGATAGAGCAGATAAGGTTCGTTTTTTAGAAAGCCTGTCATGTGATGTGCGTGATAATATACTCTACCGCCCTCATATGCATCATAGTTTTGGAATTGATGATGAGGGGTTTATCAGGAAGAAATTTCCTGATTTAAATTTCTTGCTTGGGCCATCCATGAATAATGATATGTTGCATTGTAAGCTGTTTGTTGCAAATCATTACAGTACGGGTTTTCACATTGCCATGGTGGCGAATATCCCATCTGTTTGCTTTTGGCCAAGGGGGATTATACCTATTGCTCAAAGCGCACTGCCTGAACATAATGCACTTGTGGATCAAAATATAATATTTGATGATCCTATAAAGGCGGCAGAACATATCAATAGCATTTGGCCGTCTCTTGACGCATGGTGGTTCAGTGACACTGTGCAATGTGCCAGAGAAAATTGGTGTAAGAAATTCTCGTATACAGATGAAAATTATTTAAAAAAATGGACATCTATACTTTCAAAGATAGGGCATAGCCTATGATTAAATTTTTAGCATTTTGTTTCGGTCGCCGTGTTTTTCGGGTTTTTAGCCCCCTCATTAAATTTGTGCTTGTTATGCGCGGTATTAAAGTTGGCAAGGGTTTTTATATAGAGGGTATTCCATACCTTAAGATTCGGGGGAAAGCTTCTAATATTATTATTGGTGATAATGTCGAGATTTATGGTGCTATTGATTTGCGAAATCGTGAAAATGGAAAAATTATTATCAAAGATAATGTGCGTCTTGAGAATGATAGCCGTTTTGTAGCAGCGAATGATGCTGTTTTAACATTGGAAGAAAAGTGTTTTTTGGGACCTCATAATATTATAAATTGCGGTGTTGATGTCACGATAGGAAGTTATACAATTTCTGGGCCAGGCGTTATTATTCAAAGCTCTAATCATGGTATGGATAAGGGAACGCCAATATGGGAACAGCATCATACATATGGCGTCATTACGATTGGTGAAGATGTATGGCTTGGCGCAGGAGCAAAAATTTTGGCGGGGGTTACGATACAAGATGGTGGCGTCGTTGGCGCAGGTGCAGTTGTAACGCAGGATGTGATGGCAAATAAGATTGTTGGCGGTATTCCTGCTAAGGAAATTGGTGAAAGACCTGATCCCTCATGACGAATATAAATATATATGGTTTAATTCTTGATTATCTCGAGGTTCCTCCAAATTCTTCTATGCTTGAAGTGGGTGGAAATGGGGGGTTATTTTCTTCGGCAGCGCAAGACAGGGATATTGCACATTCTACGTCCAAAGGGGAGGACGCTGATTGGCATTTTCATATACTTGACGCGGGCTTAGCTGGTGACGTGGTGGTAAGTGAGGTATTTAGAACTGTCATGATCGTACAAAGCCCCATTTCAGTTTGGCGGTATATTAATCTACGTAGAAAATTTTCAATCAATGAAATAATTAGAATTAAGCCAGAAACAAAAGAGTCTGCGCCGTATATGTCTTCCATGGCATTTTGGAAAACTGTCAGGCGTACCTATCATAATGCTGATTTGAATATAATTGGGAAATTTCTTGTAGCGCTTAAAGTTGCTTTAAAGCCAGCGAATACATATCCTATTATGGTGTTTGTCTTATGAAATATCTTTTAAGAGCCTCTAGCCATGGTAATAAAATTACGGTAATTGATAATTTGGTTGATACTGTTATCGGAAAAATGTCGTGTGATCCGTATGGAATCGTATGTCTTGGGCAGGAACAGCGCGGGATTGAATGGTATGCGGATAATTTAAATATGTCTGCTGATGATTTAATAGCGGACACATATTTCTCTGATCGTTATGGACGTATAAATATTAAGAAATTTATAGGAAAGCAGGTTTCTTACAAGCAGCCATATTTAAAAAATAAAACCTATCTTGAGAATTGTATACAGCACTATCTGGATACTTGGCCAAAAGATGATATGACGGCCGTGCATGGGGATTTAACATTAGATAATGTTATTTTTACACCTGATGGCGCACGTTTTTTCGACTGGGAACATTTTACGCAAGAGCCACATCCATGGGGGTTCGATATCTTATATTGTCTTCTTTCGGCACTTTTACTGCCGCTTGGCACAGATCAGTTTCCAACGAAGGCTGATTATACAAAGTTTATAGAGCATCTTTTTACGTTGTTTGATCACGGCTTATCACCGGACTTAGCCGAGTATCCCTTGAGCCGTTATAGAAAGATTTTTAGGACGAAATCATGTTGGAAAGATATTATTGAGCGCAGTCCTCACAAGCTGTTTCCTCTTCGATATAGTGAGCTGTATATTGATATTGTGGATGACCAAATTACACGTAGAATTCGGCATAAACGCTATGATATTTTTAAAAAATCTGCGCTTTCGAAAGAGGAGTAGAGGAGTATGCTTTATAAAATATTATGCCTCATGAATCATTTGCTCTCTTTTTCTAACTTGGAGATTAGGAAAAGAAAAGCCTTTCCAGGATATTACCTTCAGCATTTTCCGTTGCCAAATTTTCCATGTTGTAATGGTGTTTATACAGTATCTATTGATAAAATAATATCGCCTCATGGCTTTTCCAGCAGTAAAGGCGGGTGGCATTATTACTCTGAGTTTTTGAAACAATATGAGGCGCAGCCGGATGTTTCCTACGAGGGTACAGTTTTAAAAAAATACTATGATGTTTTTCAGCCTCAAAGCGTTGCAGATATTTTGTTTTTTGACGATAAAAATGCTGCGCCTAATATATTACAAAAAATGCATCCTTTACTCATTCGTGATTTTTGGCGTTTGGATGGAAGTTTAGAAGAAATAACCGCCCATATTATAGAGGAAGAAACCCAGCTTTTTGGTTCAATTTCAGATATATATGGAGAAGAGCAATTTATTCGTTGTATTAATGCTTATCGTCTTGTCAAGAAACATGGATATCTACCAGATCGTTTTGAAGATGGGTATCTCTGTGGATATTTCTTGATAAATGGTGATGATTATAGATTCTTGGCCATGGCTGGAAAACATCGTTTAGCGGCATTTAGTGTTCTAGACATACATGATATCAAAGTGACGGTGCCTTATAATTTAAAAGTTTTGGATATCAAGGATATTGATAAATGGCCCACCGTTCAAAGTGGTTTATTTACAAAGGAACAGATAGAATGTGTTTTTCATCGCTTTTTTGAAGAAGATGGAACTGGTTTTGCTGTGCAATATGATTTAGAAGTAAAGCTGTAAATTAGAAAGGCACATATCAATGAAAGCTGTAATTCTTGCCGGTGGGTTTGGAACACGGATCAGGGATGTAACACAAGATATTCCCAAGCCAATGATACCGATTGGTCATCGTCCTATTCTTTGGCATATTATGAAGACTTACGCGCATCATCAGGTAAAGGATTTTATCGTATGTTTGGGATATAAAAGTGAAGATATTAAAAATTATTTTATGAATTATAATCAAAACCAAAATGATTTGACCTTGGATTTGAAAACTGGAAAAGTGATTTTTCATGGTGATAATGTATTAGATGATTGGCGTATTACATTTGCACAGACGGGGCTTAATTCTGGTACGGCAGAACGTATTTATCGCATTCGTGATTATTTACAAGGCGATGATTATTTCATGCTGACATATGGTGATGGTGTTGGCAGTATTGATATTCAGGCATTATTAGAGTTTCATAAAGCACATGGTAAAATAGTCACTGTAACTGGTGTGCGTCCACCAGGCCGTTTTGGCGATCTTGATATAGATGGCGATCAAGTAATTGGCTTTAATGAAAAACCACAGGCACATGATGGGCGGATTTCTGCTGGGTATTTTGTTTGTAATAAGAAGGTCTTTGATTATCTCTCTGACTATAGTCAAGATCAAATGTTTGAGCGTGAGCCTTTGAACAATATTGTACGGGATAACCAGCTCATGATCTATCGCCATGATGGGTTTTGGATGCCTATGGATACCTCACGTGACTATAATTATCTCAATGATCTTTGGCGTAATGATAATGCGCCATGGAAGGTATAAATATAATGGATATATTGAATTTATTTAAAGGTAAATCTGTGTTTATCACAGGGCATACAGGGTTTAAAGGTGCTTGGCTTGCATTCTGGTTGAGTGAATTGGGTGCCAATGTCACTGGATATGCTTTGGAAGCAGAATATGAGAACTCATTGTTTGATGCGTTGGGTCTTAGCAATAAGGTTAATCATATTATCGGTGATATTCGTGATTTAAATGCGGTGCAAACCGCGATGAATAAAGCAGAGCCAGATTTCGTTTTTCATCTAGCAGCGCAAGCTCTTCTGCGGCGGTCTTATGATGATCCATTATTAACATTTAGTACAAATGTCATGGGAGCTGCTAGCGTTCTTGAAGCTGTACGGAACTGTCCGTCTGTCCGTTCTTTGGTCTATATTACGTCTGATAAATGCTATTTTAACAAAGAATGGCCGTGGGGATATCGTGAAGATGATGAACTTGGTGGGCCAGATCCATATAGCGGTTCTAAAGCATGTGCTGAACTTGTATTTCAAAGCTATTATTTGTCTTATTTTCAACATCGCGCAGCTTTTGGATGCGGGTCAACGCGCGCTGGTAACGTAATTGGCGGGGGGGATCGTTCTATTGATCGCATTGTGCCGGATATCATCCGAGCTGCTGAAAATGGTGAGGCAATTACATTGCGTAGTCCTGATGCGACACGGCCTTGGCAACATGTTATGGATCCTCTTTATGGTTATATGGTTTTAGCAGCGCAGCTTTATAATAATCCGCAGGCAATAAATGGGGAGGGTTGGAATTTTGGCCCCTCATCAGATTCTATTCGGACGGTACTTGATATAACAAAGGGGTTAACAATGCTTTGGGATAATATTGAAATTAAAATAAACCGTCCTAAAGATGCTCCGCACGAGGCCAACCTTCTACACCTGTCTATTGATAAAGCGCGTAGTCGCTTAGGGTGGAACCCACGCTATGATTTTGATCTGGCTGTGCAAGAAACGGGTGCATGGTATAAACATGCCATGGATGGTGATGATATTGTTAACTTAACGCGTGCACAAATTGATAGGTTTATGAGCCATGCCTGAAGAAAATATTCCTGTTTTTATGCCCTATTTTACTGACGCAGAAATGAAAATATCTGCCGATGCCTTAGAGCTACGTTGGTTAGGGCCCGGAAAATATGTGAAAGATTTTGAATTGGCATTGGCTTCATTTCTTGAGGTCGAGCCATGGCAAGTTGTCGCGGTGAATACAGGGGCATCTGCGGTTCATATGGCATTAGAACTTTGTGATGTTTCGGCTGGTGATGAGGTTATAACACCATCTTTTAATAATATTGCGGATTTCCAAATGATCCGTGCGATGCGTGCTGAGCCAGTATTTTGCGATGTGTTAGAGGACACGTTAACCATCGATCCTTCAAAAATAGAAGCGTTGATAACAGTAAAAACCAAAGCTATTATTTGTTTGGATTATGGTTGTACCCTGTGTGATTTTGATGCTGTTAAGGCGATTGGTGATAAACATAATATTCCCGTTATTTATGATGCAGCCCATAGTTTTGGTTCGTCTCATAGTGGTCAAAAAATTGGATCATATGGGGATTTTGTAACGTTTAGTTTTGATCCTGTGAAAAACATTACTTGTATTGATGGTGGCGCCGTCATTGTAAAATCTAAAGAACATGCCCAGCGTATTCAACATATGAGATTATTAGGACAGCAGCAAAATCAAGACCTATTGGATCAAAATAAACGTGGTTGGCGTTATGATGTAGATGGCCCTGGTTATCGGTATCATTTGGCCAATTTACATGGTGCAATTGGAATTGCCCAAATGGAAAAAATTGATGATATTTTCAAACAACGTAAACGTGTTTTTGGTTTATATGATGCTGCGCTGGGGAATGTAGACGGTATGGTGCGTCCTGTTAAAAATGGAGAAGATCTTATGCCATTTTTATATGTTGTTCGTATTTTAAAGGGCCGAAGACAAGAATTTCAAGATTACCTTGCGCAACATGGCGTTGATACAGGCATACATTGGCAGCCTGGGCATAGGTTTTCAGGATTTAAGGAATGTCGGGCAGGGGACCTGAGTGTAACGGATAAAATAGTGCGTGAAATTGTAAGTTTGCCACTTTATCCTGAGCTTAGTGATAAAAATATTCATTATATTATTAACGTCATTCAGCGTTTTTTTAAACAAAAGGTTGCCGGTGAATGATTGATGGTGTAATGCAAACGCCCTTAAAGCAAGTTGGTGATGAGCGCGGAAAAATTATGCATATGATGCGCGCCACAGACACTGGATTTGAGCGTTTCGGAGAGGTCTATTTTTCATGGATTAACCCGCATATTGTGAAGGGATGGCATAGACATAGTGTTGTTACGGTGAATCTAGCAGTACCTGTTGGAAAAGTTAAAATTGTTGTTTTTGATGATCGGGAAGACAGTAAAACGAAAGGTCAAATACAAGAATTTATTGTAGGCCCTCAAAACTATAATCTTATTAGTATTGCAGCAGGGTTGTGGTATGGATTTTCTTGTCTCATGGATGTACCTTCGATGATTGCAAATTGTGCAACTGATCCACATGACCCAGATGAAAGTGAACATTGTGATCTTGCTGATATTAACTATGATTGGAGCGTAGATAATGTCTGATTTACCTCTTATATCTGTTGTCGTCCCGACTTATAATCGTCCTGATTTTTTAATTAAGACAATGTGCTCTATTCTTAATCAAAGTTATAAGAATATAGAGCTGATCATTGTTTCAAATGGTAAAAGTGACGATAATGAAAATGCTGCAAAGAGCTTTAATGATGATCGTGTACGCTATATTGATCAAGAAAATTCAGGTGGGCCAGCAGGGCCGCGTAATCATGGTATGCGCTTGGCCAGTGGAAAATATATTGCCGTATGTGATGATGATGACCTTTGGCTATCTGATAAATTAGAAAAGCAAATTTCTGCGATGGAGGCTGATTTTTCGTGCGGTCTGTGTTATACGCATATGATTTTTTTTGATGAAAGCGGGCGGGAGTGGTCAGATGACAGAGGGGATGCTGATTTTTCGTCTTTGTGCTACAGGAATGTTGTGCCTATTTCTTCTGTTGTTCTTCGTGCAGATCTTGTACAAAAATTAGGTGGTTTTGATGAGAGTGCAACTGTAGGTGATTCAGAGGATTATGAATTTATTTTACGCTATGCCTATCATACGAAATTGATTTTCATTAATGAAAAATTGTTAAAATATTGGTCTGGCATAAACCGAACGACGGCAACAGATAATGAACGTATAATTGCAGATGACTGGCGCCATTTTAAAAGTGTTATGGGGTGTCATTTTCTGGTGATTAAAAAAACAACGGCGCGTCCGTGGCAATTTATATTACCTTGTTTCTATTATTTAAAAATATGCTCAAAATCTTCGGCGTATATCATATGTAAAAGATTAGGGTTAGTTGGACGGTGACCATCGTTCAGCCCATGCTTGTGCCATTAGCACATCCCACAGGTAATAATTCCAGTCTCTTTGCCCCGTAAGGTGTTCTTGCCATATTTTTCTGATCGGATCAGGGTGAAATAAATCATGTTTTGCAAGTGCTTGCTCACTTAAAAGACTCTCTGCCCAGTCTCGTAGTGGTCCGCGTAACCATTCCCCCATTGGCACGCCAAACCCTTGTTTGGGACGATCTGTGATAGAGGTTGGGACATGGCGGCCTAGGATAGATTTTAAAATACGTTTGCTGTTTCCTGTTTCATATTTATAAGAGAGCGGTAAGCTCCATGCAAATTCAATAATATCTTTATTTAGTAAGGGAGCGCGGACTTCTAAACCATGCGCCATGCTTGCTCGGTCAACTTTGACTAAAATATCATCAGGAAGATAGGCCATTGTGTCATATAGCATGGAATCGTGAATATGATCGCCTAGCCTTGGCGTTAGGGCGGGGTCTGTCATTGGGCTATATAATTCCTCCCCCCCCTTTACAATGCTGGCCGGATCTGCCCAATGGGAAACTATTTGACGATAAAGGTCGTCATATGTGTTTGCCTTTAGAAATGATGATGCAATATGTAGGCGGTGACCGGTGATGTCGTGCCCTGTTGATTTTTTTAAAATACCACGCGCCGGAGAGAGTGCAATATCCCATAGATGTGGTGGAAGAAGGCGTATCAGTGTGCCCAATGGCTGGCGAACGATTTGTGGAATGTTAAGGATACGTCCAGCGAGAGATTGTGCTTGTACGTAACGGCTATAGCCAGCAAAGCTCTCGTCTCCGCCATCACCACTTAACGCAACAACAGCATTCTGACGTGCCAAGCGGCAAACATGTAATGTTGGAATTTGGGACATATCTGAAAAGGGTTCATCATATACATCTGGAAGAGAGGGGATAACATCTCGTGTTTCATTTGCTGTGACAATGAAGGTTGTGTGATCTGTACCGATGTGCCGCGCTACGGCCTCGGCATGAGGTGTTTCATTAAAGGCGGCCTCTTCAAAGCCGATGGCATACGTCTTTACCTTTTTATCACTTTGCGCCTGCATAAGCGCAACAATTAGGCTGGAATCTACACCGCCCGACAAGAACGCTCCCAAGGGGACATCGGCAATCATACGTTCACTGACGGCTTTTTTTAGCATTTCTTCTAAGCTATCACATGCTTCATCAAAAGACCCTGTATAGAGGTTGTTTTGCCCTTGATGTGCTATGTCATGTACGGACCAATATCGCTTAACATTATCAAGAATGGCTCGCCCCTGTGGCAGTGCCTTAGAGAAATCGAGTGTTATCACGCTTCCTGGTGTGAGCTTAAATATATTGTCATAGATTGACCATGGTGCGGGTATATAATTATGACGCATAAAGAGGCATAAAGCATTACGATCAAGTTTTTTATTAAAATTTGGTAAGGCGACAATAGCTTTAAGCTCTGATGCAAATACGAAATCTTTTCCTGTTTGCCCAAAATAAAGAGGTTTTTTGCCAAGATGATCACGTGCCAGTGTGAGTGTTTTGTTGCGGCGATCCCATAAGGCAAAGGCAAACATTCCGTGGATTAATTTAAGTGTTTTGTCTAGCCCCCAATACTGTATAGCACTCAATAGAACCTCAGTATCGGAGTGTCCGTTAAAGATGTGGCCTGTATGTTCAAGTTTTTTGCGGATGTCTTGAAAATTATAAATTTCACCATTAAACACAATGATGTGACGTTCATCAGCCGATACCATGGGTTGGTGTCCTTTGGCAGATAAATCAAGAATGGATAAGCGCCGTTGCCCAAGGACGATGCCTTGGTCGCTATCTATCCAGTGCCCGGAATCATCAGGTCCACGATGTGTCAATTGGTCGCTCATTCGTGTGCCAAGAGACCTTAATGTGTCTGTATCTAAGTCTTTTGATAAGCGAATAATACCGCTAATGCCACACATATCATGTCCCTTTGGTAACGTATTAAATTTAAATATTTTATAATCAATCCTATTCACGTAGTATACTAAATTCTCCAGAAAATATTTGGAAATTGTATATGCATAAAGAATATGTGGATTGTATCGTGATTGGCGCTGGAGTCATCGGGTTGGCAATTGCCAGATCCTTGGCCTTAACAGGGCGGCATGTTTTTGTTCTTGAATCTGAAAAATGCATAGGCACAGGGATTTCATCACGTAATAGTGAGGTCATACATGCTGGAATTTACTATCCGCCCCAATCTTTGAAGGCAAAGTTCTGTGTGTCAGGTAGGGCGTTGTTATATGACTATGCAAAGGTGCATAATATTCCATATAAAAAATGCGAAAAGATGATTGTTGCAACGCATAGTAATCAAATGCAGGCCTTATACGATATTAGAAAGCGTGCTGCAAAAGACTTAGAGCCTGAGTTGAATTGTCTGGGGGCATGATTCTCTCCATCCACAGGAATTATTGATACGCATAACTATATGCTTTCGCTTCACGGGGACATTGAAAATCATGGTGGTGAAATCGTGTTTTTGACGTCTGCATCTTCTATGAATGTTACAAATGATGATATTGAGGGTGAAGAAAATAGGTAGTGTCGCAAAGATTAACTTAGTTTGAAAAGTCCTGCAACTGTCCAAATTCTAGATGGTAGCCAAGCGGTAAAATTGCTGTGCGGGTGTAAGGTTTTGATCGATATATTTGGTGAATTTCAGTTGGTTCTTTTGTATCATATTCATAAGTTCTATTCCTGCGATAGTTCGTGCTGCGGTGTGCCTTCTCCTGAAACACCCCATGGGTCTCGAAATTCGCTTAATATGTGTTCCCCGTCAGGTCTTATGAGACCATTTAAAGGTCTTGCATAAGGGAGTGTTTTGGTTTTCATCGTAATGACGAAGGAATGAAGATGCACCCAAG
>NVUR01000054.1 GCA_002401965.1 Alphaproteobacteria bacterium | reverse complement strand
GCATCTTAAATTAGCTGCTTAATTTAAACTTAATCAGAAGCCAAAACCTCCTGATCATATTTGACCGATATGTCTCAAATCATTTGACGACGGACATCCCGAACCCACAATTCAGGGTCTTCTATACCATAAGCCGCTAAGCGTTGTTTTTCTTGGTTCATGCGTGTCGCCATTCGATCTGCGACCATACGAAATGGAGAGATAACGAAGATATCTGTTGCACTTTCAAATTCCGCAAACGCCTTTAACAGCATATCCGTAACATGCTCACCTTCTTCTGGGCACCACTTTTCTTGAGCGCTTCCCTTTATATCGAACCACTTGGCCTGTGCACCAAACAGCGCCGTAACGTTAGACTCCTTAGATTGCGTAGCATGAACCATAAGGCCGTTATACGCCATACGATTAGAAATCCTAAACATAGGATCTTCGCATCGCCGATGAACTAAAAGTGGAGCACCTATTCTGATTTCGCTTAAATCGCGCGGGATTGTTGTACCGTAAGAATTAGCGTTATCAGAGAGAGACTGCACAGATGCACTAGGAGCCATCCACTGATAAGGCTCAACGCCCATATGTTTTGATATGCCTTCGACTAAGGTTGGCGGCAATGGAAATACAGGTTCGATTTGCAGAGGATCACCAACAGACATAACACGCTTTGCGCGGCAAATTGCACCAACAGCCGCTTGTGGTGTTGCCTGACCGGCTTCGTCAATAAGAAGCCAACCAATACTGTCTTTAGGCAGTTTCTTAAGCATGCGCCCAACTGATGCAAATGCTGTAGATACTACAGGTGTAAAGAGAAATGCCGTTGACCAGAGGTGAGGAAGCAAGGCCTGCTTATCTTTCGGCAAGTTACCACCGCCTAAGCAATAAATGTAAGCACCTAGGTTTTGTCGCACCTGTTTAGCAGAAGCATCAATAAAGGCTTTATGAAGCTCTATTGCAGCAACAAAAACATCATCTCTTATACGTTGTGCCTCCGGAGTATAATTCGGTGTAAAGTTTTGTTGTTCTTCATGAGTTTGTTCCCATAAATCAGGTGTAACGAGTTTACCCCCACAAATGGCAGCCTCTTTTTCTATTACCTCAATCACTTTTTTATAGGTGTTTTCTGCGCCTGTTAGCTCTTGGCTTATGCCTTTTAATTGTTTTTGTTTTTCATCATAATCTTTTTGGGTAATGATTTGCCTGTTTTGAATCTCTTTTAATTCACTACGGATAGACGTTAAATCATCTACTATTAAGCCATAATTATCTTTCCATGATCGCCATATACTACGCGCAAAAAGACGTTTTAAAATTCCCGGTTTTTCTTTTTCATAGCTCGGTTTTTTATTTGAAGCATCAATATGCTTCAGCTCAACGTCACTCATATCGGCGGCAACTACGTCACTGGCTTGCTTCGCCGTATCTACAACTATTTTTAAATCATGGTGCTTTACTTTTATATCTTCAATATTCTTCTTTAAAATTTCTACTTGTTCACTAGCATCATATGCGCGCTGTGATCTTTCTCTTATATTTTTCGATTTAAGAACAGCTTCGGAGAAACGCTGGCGTGCCTTTTTCCAACGACGATTTGCATCTTCTGGGTTAGCGGGTGGGTCGCACTCATCAACTATCTTGGGAATGATTTCATCGCCGTTATCATCAATTCCAAGATCAAGCTGCCCCGTGATTGAATGAAAATAGTTTTTCAAGCCAGAATTGTCATCCCACCATGCTTTTTGAGTAAAATTATACCGATTGCTTGAATTTCCAAGTACCGCGGCAATATTACCCCATGTTCCGTCTTCGCTTTCACTAAGAGCATTGCTGATTGTCTTAAAGTAATTTAACCCTTCGATATCATCAGCAATTTGCTCGCGAAGTGGTAATTCTTTACTTACGTTTTCAACAGCCTTATTGTTGCTCGAAGCCACAACAATTTCGTGCCCTTGTAACGACTCATGTAAACGATAAAGATGCACAAAACCATTACCTAACTTCATTTGCCCGGCATGTTCAAACGCATCATCCGTATCTTCAAAGGCGTGTAGAGCAATCGCTCGATCCACCAAAACAGATGCAACAATGTCACGCAATAATGTTGTTTTACCCGTTCCGGGCGGCCCGTTCACAGAAAACACACCGCCATCCTTCAGTTCTTGCATCGCAAGATTTACTGAAACTTGTTGAAGCAGCACTAATGAATGTCGCCCTTTACTTGGCCAACGACCAAGGGGCATATTTTTGGGCTGTAAAGTGCGTTCGATATGCGCTTTTTCTTTTAAGAGATCGAATTGATTTTTGGGTTTTGTAACACCAAGATACGCGCATAGAGCTTTGTTTGGTGAACCGGATTCAATGCTATGTTTAGCGCGCTGTAAATCATCTAAGAAGAAGCTGTTGAGAATATCTAGATCAGGAGCACCCTTTTTAAAAGATTGATATTTACGAATAGCAAAGCTTGGCGGAGAACAATCACTACGCGGGATCTCGCAATTACTAACCAGCCACTCAAAAACATGCTCAGCTTGGGAGAGAGTAAAAGGCAAGATTTTTCCATCCATGTCCTGCTTGTATATGATTTTCTCTAAACCCTCTTTAAGAGCGTCTTCAGCGGCCTCCCAAGACTTAAGCTCATGCAGCTTTCCTTGAATCGATCTGGCATATGCCCAACCAAAACTTGATAATGCTAAACCAGTCTCAGAAACAGGAATTCCATGTCGATCAAGAATAATTAGACCTAGCGATGCCAGACCTGTGATTGATGGCCGTTCTATACGCTCATCTTTATAGAGCGCCAAGAGCTTTTCAGTAGCCTTTTCAAGATCAACACAACCAAGATGAACAATGTAATAAAGTTGAGTTTTTGGGCGCGCTTTTTCACCTCTGAGCCACGGCTCTTGGCCATTTCGTAAGTAAGCAACTGAGCCACCATGTGTAGCGAGATCTTTTGGCTTTTTATATGTTTGAGGTGATAAAGCTTCCAGCGCCGTCCACGCATCAAGTATGTCTTCAGGCTTATTTTCAAGTGGAGCTGTCAAGTTACCATCAGCATCTTCAAAAACATGCCGAGCTGCGCCAGATATAATTGCATCCCAATCAAGTATAGGTTCATCCTCAGTGTTCTGATTTGAAGGCTCAAGTGGCTCTAGAACAGGCGATGCAGGCTCTAAATCAATTACATTAGCAGGGCTACCAAGATGTGTACGAAGCGTCGCTAAAAGTACTTTAGCGCGCTGCGTCTTTCTATGAAGAGCAAGCTCTTCTTCTAGTTCTTCGAGAACCGCCGCATCGTCTTTCGAGCTTGCAAAAACCTCCTCCAATTCAACGACTCTATGTTTAAAATATTTACGCTCTTCCATGTGCCTTTGTACTCACCCCAAATATTATTTTTAAATGCTGTTATAGTTTCTAAGTTTGCACTCCATCACCGAATACTATAGAAATCACAATGTATGTATTATAAATGTCCTGAAAGGATAATAATGCTTGGTGATGTGATTTTCCCTTAGGTTAAAAACAGACATTATTCCACACTTCAATATATCAATTGTTGAGTGCATGTAAATGTTTTAAAACAATTTTCGATAATCATTTGGTGAATAACTGCGCCACGGTTTTCATGGGCATAAACAACCGTACACGATGGTTATCTGTGTCGAGCACGCTAAACCCATACGGCTCATAAAACCCCTGTACTTCATCATCCAGCGCATCCACGATTACGGCGTAGGATGGCAGGTGCAGATTGACCTCATGGGCGTGTTGCAATGCACAAATCAAAGATATTTTACCCAACCCATGCCCCTGAGATTTTTTATTTACGGCAAGTTGAGCAATCAGCATAACAGGAATGGGGTAGTGCGGCAGCTTCTTAGCTAGAGACTGTGGCAAGCTTTGACGTTCAATTTCCGTGTGCGACAGGGTGTAATAAGCACAAATAGCACCCTCATCATCTTTTGACGTAAGTACCATTGTCTTACTTATTCCTGCATCACGGTGGCGCACCGCAAATTGTTGAAGGAAGGTATTCAGTTCCTCCGTTCCACAATCGAATGACTTACGATTATGGACAGACTTATTAAGCTCTACAAATGTGGAAGAAGGCGTCACTGAATGCCCTGCTCTTTGGCAAATTCCATGGCCTCACGCAGGTTTTTATTTGGTGCTTCTGCGGCATCGCAAGCAGTAATAAAACGATCAAACACATCATCTTTGAGCGTAATAGATTCATGATCACGGATAACCTGTTCCGCATCTTTTTCAATCAGGCGCACAACATACTCAGTTAAGCTTTTCATGCCTGTAAGCGCCGCCGCTTTTTCGGCAGCCACCTTAACCGCTTCATCAAGCCTCATATCTATACGTGTTGTAGCCATAATTTAAACCTCTCAAAAAAATGTACTTAGTATAATATATCAGCAATAGCACATTATGTACAGCAAAATTCCGTACATAGCAAAGACTAGCACCTACAGGAAAGCCATAGTCGAACTGGGGTTGAGCGCCGAAACGCTCACGGCATCCAATCCGCGTAGGGTTGGCCTTAATGAAATTATCGAGGGTTCCAAGGGGCTATGACATGCCCTTTCGGTTGATGGGCAGCCCATGAAGGGAGAGCTAATATCTCCCTTCTGGTCGAGGTTTCCAAAGGGCGCAGAAGGCTCTTTGGTCATGGGGTGTCGGGGAGCAGGAACGCGCCCTGACTGGTGATCGAACGTCCGTGCGTTCGCTGGTGCAGCATCCAACTCGATGTTGGTAATGCGCCATAAGCTCTTGCCCGAGAATGATAATTCGAGGCTTAGAGCATCCCCGCAGGATAGAACGGACATGGAATGTCCTTCTCAAGATAGGTGCGTGTAGGGCAAAATGGTACATTTTGTACTACACGCACCTATCTTGCGGTCATCGGGAGCAAGCTCCGATTACGGAACCAACCAATATCGGGACTATATTGCGCTGCACGATAGTTACCGCAGATATGAGATGACGGAGACCTTGAGGGTTAAGCAGGATAGAAACTCTGTAAATTGAGCACTGTGT
>NVUR01000053.1 GCA_002401965.1 Alphaproteobacteria bacterium | reverse complement strand
CGATAAGCCTTAATCCTGATAAAAGTAAACGTGAAAAGGAAGTTAAAATTGCAGCATGATTTGAAAATTTCACATGACAACTTCCTTGACACCTTCCGTAAGTATCTATATGTTTTTCAGTATGCTTATCTGTATTGTATAGAATACTTACGGTCGTCATTATCAATAAGATAAGAATTACCGCACCTATTTTCTTATTTATTATCATTATCCATTACCGTGATAATCTGTTATTTAATATGTCTATTTATATAATAAATCACTTTATGTACAGCACTGTCTATATAAAAGTGTATGAACTTGTACTCAGTATGAAAGTAATTTTTCTGGTCTTAGGGGGTATTTTGAATACGAATAAAAAGGTTAAACAACATGCTATGGTTTTTGGCGTTGGGGCATATGCACAAGGACTTATGCAATTACTACAGGGTGATGGTGCAGAGGTTAGTGCTTATCTAACACGAAGCGACAGACATTATCCCCCGACACTTTCTGGAACAACATATAGTAAGGAGCAGTATCCAAATCCTTGTGAGTTACTAGAAATCAACAAGCCAGATTTTATCGTTCCTATGTCAATTGATTGGCATACGCAGGAGTGGACAACAGAGTTAATAAAAATGGATATCCCAGTATTTAGTCCAGTAGGAAAAGGCATACAGCTTGAGAGTAATAGAGAGTTTTCTCATGAGCTTTGTAATAAGTACGGCATTGCCTTCCCTGCGTCCTATATGGTGCACACGGCTCAAGAAGCAGAGGATATTGTTAAAAGTACTTCAGTCGCATATGTTATAAAAAACCCACTTTGTTCTCCAAGTAGCCCTGTGCAGGCAATGATTTGTGAAACTGTTGAAGATACTTTGGACTGTTTAAAAACTGTTGATTGTTCAGAAGGGCTTTTCTTACAGGAATATGTTGGGAAACGTGAAGTTGGACATGTTGTGTTTGTGAGTGATGGTGAAATTCATTCTTTAATAACAAATCAGGAATATAAACGTGCGTTTAGTGGTGATATGGGTGTTACAACGAGCATACCGTTAGGCGGTCTAGCTGAACAAGATCCTGACGATAAATATGGACTTGCGAAAGAATTGATTCATCCTCTATTGCCTTGGTTGAAAGAGGTTGGTTTTAAAGGGGCAATACAGGTTACTGCCGCTCTGCACAAGGGTAAGTGGCATGTGTTAGAATATAATGTACGTATTGGCGCTACGTGCACAGCGATGCTTCTTCCCATGCTTATAAATCCGACAGAGTTAATGTATAATGTTGCAAGAAGTAAACCCATTGCACCGCAATTTCATAAAAACATGAAATTTTCCTGTTCACTTGCTTTGGTTGGTTATGGCTATCCTTATGTATCTGTAGCAAATCAAT
Organism: Alphaproteobacteria bacterium; assembly: GCA_002401965.1. Lineage (GTDB taxonomy): Bacteria > Pseudomonadota > Alphaproteobacteria > Micavibrionales > Micavibrionaceae > UBA1672. The sequence goes on along the minus strand of NVUR01000053.1, from coordinate 4,014 downwards.
CTTATCATGTGAAGCTGAAAGAAAAAGTGGATTGCGATATGTGGTGGGATTATGTTGCAGAGGATCAACAAGGGTGTCTGCACACCACGGGTCAAAGAATTGCTGATATAGTGGCAACAGAAAATACGCTTGATGCAGCAATCATTAAAGCTTATAAAAATATTAGAAAAATTCAATGTTATTCTAGTTATTATAGAACTGATATTGGTCAATCAAAATGGCCGCCAGGCGAGGAGTAAAAGATATATGACCGTCATTCAGCTACATCAATCAATTACTGTAAAGTTAACCTTGATTTTAGAACGCAATAATAAGGCAAAAGTGCCAAATATTATTTATGAAAATATTGAGAATAGTGTTTTAAAAGAACTCGATGAAAATTATCGATCTATTGATGGCAGGATATATTTGCTTACAGTCACTTATATTGATGATGATAATCTTGATGAAAAGATTGAAGAATTATTGTCTAGCATTGAAGATAAGGCTGAAGATAGAGGTTGTAGCATAGATGGTACTTTTATTCACGTTAATGACAATGAGAGTAAACGTTGGGAATAGGATTAATAAACACCCTATTTTCCATAAGATACATTATCACACAAGAGCCATAAGAATAAAATCCTATTAATTCAACAATATTTGTCTCGCCACACAAGATTTTCAGGATTAACAAAGGCAGGGATTGTAATCTGTGTGGGTAGTTTATTATAATTATCACTGTCTTTAATAGCATCAGAAAAATAAATTATGCCATTCGGCTTAATTCTAATGTTACCTGAATCAAAAAGTCTATGAATATCAACCCTCATACAGAAGCCGTTTTCTTTTTCATCCGATCCTCCGCTATTTACAGGGATTATGTGTGCTGCCTCTAGAACTTCCGGAATTTTTTCACCAGTTAAAAGGCATCGATTATTACTTTCGTGTAATACATATTTTCTAAATTTAGGCTGTTGTGGCCTTGAAAGGACGGTAGTCTTGGTTCTTTGTCTTTCTATTATTGATGGTAAAGAAGAGCTGCGTATAGCTGAGATGACATTGTTAGCCTCTTCATTATTAACAAAAATGGAAGATGCTGTAATAGAAGAAACGGCTTCCACATCAAATAGCTCATCTAAGAAAAATTTAGCTTCTTGGTTTTTGCTAGCGGCAGTTTCACGACAAATACCATAGTGGGATAAGAATAATAGGAATTCTCTAGCTAATCTTTTATCATTAGCGGCGGGCGCGCAATCTGGCCATTGTGATATATCAATTTTACCAACCCTATATTTCGCAAGGTAATCCGCAATAATATCACCTGTTATTTTGTTACCAGAAAGCGGGATGACTATTTTAATAAGCTCATTGGGGGTTAAGAAGGCTGCTTCTGCTCCCCATTTTTCGCCAAGAGATTCTAATATTTCAAGAATGAGCGCCAAAGGTTTTATTCTTAAATTAGCAGCCTCCCATTTTTTCACTTCTTGACCGGCATATGTTGCTGGGTTTGGTAATATAGTTTGCTGAACCATAATGGCTGCGAACTCTCCTTGAGTAACCTGGCCACTACTAACTTTTTTTCCTAAGTCCGTTAATTCTATTTTACCAGTAGAGGGTAGCAATAAACCTGTACCCTTCCAATACTGTCCAGAATTTCTTAGTAAATTACGTTCTGTATCTCTTGCTAACGTCACAGGAGAATGAGTTTCTTCTTCAACAATTTTGAGCAAGTTAAAAACTTGTTGATCTGATGGTGACAAGCCTTCGCATTCTTTCAAGGCTCTTAACACCCCTAAAAATATTGAAGGTTTCAAAAGGCTTTCGGTTGGTTGCACGCTCAACCATCGCCATTTAAATGTGTCAAATGGCTTTATTGGTGTTTTCATCCCGTTACTCTAATGTTTTCTTGCTCAATTATTTCAATTTTATTTTGTGATAACATCTCCCCTATGGCTTTCCCTAGTAGCGGAGGCACTGCATTTGCTACTTGTCTATAGGCAGAGGTTTTTGTGCCAGAAAAAATAAAATCATCTGGAAAAGATTGTGTGGCAGCCAATTCACGGGCGCTCATTCTTCGATGATTGTTAGGATGATGTAACACAACGACACCACCTTTTTCATCACCTCGACCTGTAACGGTTGGAGCGGGTTTATTAGGGTCAATTCTCCTATGTCCTATGTGTCCGTTAAATCGAAGCTTATACTTAGAATATTCATGGTTAGGAATTTGATCATTCTCTGTTGGCTCTGGTAAATGGGATAGGGCTTTGCCTATCGATAGCCATGGCTTCAGATTTGATTCTTTGTCCTTTGAAGCGTGAGTTTCTAAAGGGGGAAATGCTACGTTATTGATTAGTAAGTCTTTTCTGATCCCTAGAATTATTAACCTCATTCTCATTTGAGGAACGCCATAGTCCGCAGCGCACACAACTTTCCAATGTATATCGTACCCTGCTTTTTCAAAATCACTCAATACCTGTTTCAGAACATCACCTTTACCAAGAGATGTTATACCTTTGACATTTTCGCCAATAAAGAATTTAGGTTGCTTATCTTTAACAACCCTAACCATTTCCTTGTAAAGTTGGTTTCTAATATCTTCGACGTTTCTTTTCATATTGGCCATTGAAAAGCCTTGGCATGGAAACCCACCGACAACGACCTCGCAATCAGGTATTTCAGAAGATGGTATTTCTCGGATATCGCGCTCATCTATATGATCACCGATGTTATTGCGATACGTTTCTGCCGCATCTTTGTATATATCGTTTGCCCAAATGATTTCATGACCTGATTTCATGAGTCCTAGATCTAGACCTCCACAACCAGAGAATAGTGATACTACTTTCATATTATGCCGCCTCTTTACATTTATAACTTAATTTCAACATTTCACCTAAGTGCCTAGCAAATAAAACTGGTACTGCATTCCCTACTTGTCTGTAGCATGAGTTCATTTTTCCATCGAATTCAAAATCTAAGGGGAAAGTTTGTATTAAAGCCTGTTCTCTTATAGACATCCGCCGATGATTATTAGGATGCTGTATAGCACACACGCCGCCTTTACCATTGCCTCTAGCAAGAATCGTAGGTGAGGGTTTATCTGGGTTGGTAGTTCTGTGCCCAGTGAAGTTACGATTTGTAACCTTATACTGCGAGCAGATGTGGTTTAAAAGGTTGTGCTTGTCTTCAGGTTCTGGGATATCTTTTAAAGCATCACCAATAGTTACCCAGTTTTTTAAACTGCCGTCGTTTTTCTTTGGATCAGAATGTGTGGGGGTAGGATATAAATAATCACAACTTTGATTTAAATCTTTTCTTGTCCCAGCTATTATAACTCTACGTCTACTTTGTGGCACTCCAAAGTCAGCAACATTAAAAAGCTGTTTTTTTACTCTATAGCCAGCATCAGAAAAGTCTTTCTCAATCTTTTCAATAGCCTTACCACCAGCTAAACTTAAAATCCCCCGAACATTTTCAGCTAAAAAATAGAGTGGCTTTTTATCTCTAATTACCCTTAAAAACTCTAAATAAAGACGGTTTCTTTCATCTTCTTCAAAGCGTAATAAATTCGCCTGCGAAAAGCCTTGGCATGGAAATCCACCAATAACGACTTCGCAATCAGGTATCGTTTTAGACTGAATTTCTTCTATTGGACTAAGAACACCATGATCCCCAAAATTCCTATTATATGTTGATATAGCATCTTCGTCTGAGTCGTTTGCCCAAATGATGTCGTGACCAGCTTGGACAAGCCCTAAGTCTAATCCGCCACAGCCAGCAAATAATGATACGATCTTCATTCTAAAACTTTATTGTCTCGATTTTGAAATAAAAAAATTGAGTTCTTATTTTTACTTAAAGTGTTAAGATAGACAATACCTGCTCCTCCAAACCTTTGAGTAATACACGTTTTGTCGCTTTCAGAGCCAGAGGTAGTTTCTCGTACCAAGCGCAACACCCTTAGTAATCTGGATGGTAATGTTTAAATTCTTTCATGTAAACCTCTCTTGGGGTTTGAAAATCCAATGT
>NVUR01000052.1 GCA_002401965.1 Alphaproteobacteria bacterium | reverse complement strand
TTGTTTCTGTTGGTGCGGCTGTTGTCGCTGGAGTTTCAACGGGCGGCGGTGTCGTTGTCGCTGCAGGTGTTGCACCAAAGATCGCAGGTTTCGCAGATGCTGTTTCCGTTGGTGCAGCTGTTGTCGCTGGAGTTTCAACGAGCGGCGGTGTCGTTGTCGCTGCAGGTGTTGCACCAAAGATCGCAGGTTTCGCAGATGCTGTTTCCGTTGGTGCAGGTGTTGCCGTTGGAGTCTCGACGGGCGGTGGTGTCGTTGTTGTCGCTGCGGGTGTTGCGCCAAAGATTGTAGGTTTCGCAGATGCTGTTTCTGTTGGTGCAGCTGTTGCCGTTGGAGTCTCAGCGGGCGGCGGTGTCGTTGCTGCTGCGGGTGTTGTACCAAAGATCGCAGGTGCAGCGCTTTTTTCGGAGGTGGTTGTCGTCTTGACTGCGGGGCGCGTTGCGGCCGCAGGTTTTGGTGTTGCCAGTTGCGTTTTTTGAGGGGGTGCCACAGTCTTTGGCGTTGATCCGCTTCCGCTTACTGCTTCACTTGGTGGAGGAATTTCGTTTGAGACGGCATGAATTTGGATCAATGATGCAATACCCGCATCAACTGGATTGACAGATGGCTTGTTATTTTTAACGAAGCCGTCGTTAAGTGCGGCGATCTCAGGTGATGTTTCAACCGCAACATCTGATCGTAATGCTGTCCATGTTTTGTTGACCATTAAATCACGTAATTTTGTGATTGCAGATGCATGTTTCATGATTGTGTCATCTGAAGGTGGTAACGTCATGAAACGGGTAACGCGCATGGCTTTTGCAAAGCCCGGGTTTGAATAAAATATGGCACAGTCAACAACTGTTTCACCAAATGTAATAATGGCTTGTCCCTCTTTAAAGCCGCGTAATTTATCATAGTTAGCACGTGGGCGTAGCTGAACGCCAGCTTGCTTTGTATCATGATATGAGCCACCACCGGACATTTGGAAACCAGAAACTTCTGTCACCATGGCACTACCGACTGTTTTTTCGAAGAAGTCTTTGGTTTCTGTCGGGTCTTCCAATTTACCAAATAACTTAATGTTACAGTTCGCAGTGATGGAAAGGGCTTCTTCACGGACACGTTTTTTCATTGCGGGCAAATCTTGTCCAGCAAAGACAAGCGAGAAGCCAAGGGAACGCGCCTGAGCGGCCATAACAGCCATACCTTCGGCAACGTAATACCCGACCTCGTCAAAGACGGTCATGAAGGGGGTTGTTGAATGGGTCGGTTTATTTTCGATAACGGTTTCGGATGTTCCCTCAACGGTTGAACCAAGCGCAGATCCCATCATTCCCTTGATGGAGGCCGCAACGATTTTACCAAGGTTTGCAACCTCATCGCCTGATTTCTCAAGGGCAGGTACAAGCACAACCAATATGCGGCGGTTCAAAACAATATCAACCATATCAATATCGGCGGCTTGTGTATCAAAGATGTAACCGTAATCATCACCAAGAGATTGGAGAGAGCGCGTAAACTGCATCGCCAGATATCCGTGCTGTTGACTTGCTGTTTCTGTATTATATTGTGGCACATCTGGTCCAGGCGGCTTTACTTTTCCTTCATCATCATAGGCTTCACCAATAAAACCAGGTAATGTGTCAAGATATCCGACCAGACCTGTAAGTATCTCTTTAGGGACATATTCATCGCGTGATAATTTAATGATATTATTAAGCGAAAGATAGTCACGTATTGTCCGCACAGACATAGGAATTTCTTGATTATCACGTTTCCATGTTAGAGCAGGCATCATCGCGCCGACCAAAGATACCGCACGCTCTTTCCACATGGCATTATCACCACCACCATCAGGCATTAAGCTGACCAGCATGTTCGTTAGATATGACGCAGATCCTGATGAGAACGGGTTCATTGTGTTGGATGGTGCCTGAATGTCGGCGTTACCAGTCATATAGTTCAAAACAAGCAGATCATCATCGCGACCAAATCGTCGTACAAGCGCAGACAAGGATGACCATAGATCCGTATCGGCTTTACCATCGACAAAAACAAAACCTGATCCCCAAGTCATAGCATTGGTTACAAGTGATTTTAGTCCCTCTGTCTTACCGGAACCTGTTGTGCCGAGATAAAGAAAATGGGTTCTGATATCGTTATTTGTAAACCAGACTTCTTCGTTGCTTTTTTCGGCGTTACCGAGATAGAGAATGCCCTCTGCTTTCCCTTTTTTGCCGTTTCTGCCGTTATTTATATCCATATGCTTAGAGCCGAGAGGCAGTTTAAAAACAATGCTTTTGTCACGAGACATCAGCCACATAAAATAGAAAAACAGAAAGAGGATGATGAGATCGGCAAAGATAAGTGCCCAATCATTGAAATTAATGAATACGGCCGCCATGATAAATATTGCAGTGGAATATGATGTACTCTCAAGGTTGTGAGCGATACGCGTGCCCAATGGACGCACATCCCGAAGAATTGTTTCATGTTGGTGTTCATATTTTTTTTGATCTAAAGCCATTTAAACGTAGTTTACTCCGGTTAGCGATTACTGAGGAAATCATCGGCGGACACAGGCACGCCAGATGAATCACGCGCATTTGCCCCTGATGGGGAGGTTGAAGAGGTTGTTGCGCGTGCCGATGGGTCAAGTTTACCGGATGCGGATATTGTCCAGATCAGGCCTAGTACAAAAATTAAGGCTAAAGCGAGTATCGCGCTGGTTCTATCATTTTTGCCCTGTCCATTATTATTGTTGGCGGCACTTGGTTTAATTTGTCCATGTGCATTTTGTATCACAGAGGATGTTTCCATGAGGATGTCTACGGCATCTTGCTTGTTCTTAAATGATGCGATTTCATTGGTTGTATCGTCAGAATTTTTTAAGATAAGCGTGAAGTTTTTTTGCTTTTTATCTTCTTGGATTGTAAAGACGGATGATTGCGCTTTTCCTAAATCCATTTGCCATACAACAGGCATTTGTGCATCAGGAAGAGATAAAATTAATTTACCATCGACAATCGTGATATTCGAGGATGGGTGTTTTGTTGTAGCAGCAGATTTCTTGGTCATATCTTTCTCATTATTCTGTAAATTATGTGTTCTATACGGCTTTTTTAATGCCACGTTTTTTCGATTTACTATAATCTAATTGTGGGATAGGGCGTGCTTTGGATGAAGCCATATATTCCTGAATGGTTTGTACAGCATGTCCTACTTTTGGAACGGGTATGGGACGCTGCGTCATTTTTTCCGCCTTGAAATGTGACATCGCGCCAAGGGCTTCCATATGGAAAGATTGGCGTCCTATGTTATTTAATGGATACCATAACGCTCTATCATGCGCGCGAAGCCATACAAATTGTGCGGGTGCTAAAACGCCGCCTTCTTCACGTGTATATTGTAAGGCGCGCAGCATGGCTGTTGTTTCAAAGGCGTGACGATTGGCTTGTGCGAGTGTAGAACCGGATAGATCCTTATTGTTTAGAATTTTGATGGCTTCTTTGAGTAGCTTTTTATCTTTGGATAGAACAAGACCGTTCTTGCTTGTCCAGCATTGCGCCAAACGTCCTAGCATGTCATCAGATTGCTCTCTTTTCCTTGATGCTTTCAGGCAGAAGGACGCCAACAGAACTTTCTTATAGTCGTCTAGTCCTTTAACGCCGCGCCATGGTGTTCCTAGCTGTTCTTTGAAAGCCTGTGCTGCGCTGTTTTCTTCAATTTTCCCGTCTGGCGTTTGGATTGAGTTATAGGCGAGCCATTCTTCTGGTCCTAATGCTTCTGCAAACAAAGGCAACTCTGCCGGAACTGGTGCGCCGGGCGGGCGGGGCGGTTGCGTCGATGGATTAAATTTCACAAAAGGAGATATAACAGGAAAGATATTTGATTGTATTTCAATCAAATCTTCAAGGCTCATTCTTTTTCTATGCTGTGTGTTTGGTCCTGAAAACATGCACCATAAGCCACCAGCACAAACGAGAAGAACTAAAGGGATCTTCAGGGGCTGCATCGCAAGCGCGCCGAACAGAGCCAAATGTTGAAACTTTAGTGTTTCTTTTGGGTATTCTGTCATCTTATCAAGACTGGCGTGAAAACCATATCTATTGCCTTCGAAGAGTATTTGGTGGTCACTGCCCAAAAACCAAGAGACAACCCATGCTTCGCTATAGCGTATCCAGCGCACCATTTCGCGCACCTCAACATTATAAAAATGCCAGAAAATCCAGAGTAAAACCGCAAAGATGACGAGCATTAACGCCCAGCCAATGCCGTTATCATAGAGTGTATCATTTGCTTGTTGTCCGCTGTTCACAGTATAAAACCCGATAAATAATTAAATATCAAAAAATGTAATTTAAACACAAAACGTAATTTAACAGAAAACATTATAAAAAACCAACAGTTAAGATCATATAAATGACGAATTATTTTTTAAGGGTGTTGGTCAGAGGAATAATGGATGAAATTAATTCATTTTATACTAGACAACAAAACGACACTCCTATAAACAATGGTTCGTAAATTTTTTAGTATTCTTATTATTAAGGGTGTGATCTGAAGTCGTTATTTCTAGGGTCAGTAAAATATTTATACGCCGCAATAGCTCAGTTGGTAGAGCAGTTGATTTGTAATCATCAGGTCCCGAGTTCGAATCTTGGTTGCGGCACCATTTTTTAAAATGGTTTAAATGTTGGGGTATAGCCAAGCGGTAAGGCAATCGGTTTTGATCCGATCATCCCAGGTTCGATCCCTGGTACCCCAGCCATTTTCTCTCTTCATCAATTCTCAGCATAATCGGCAATGGTGTAACTAGCGTACAGCTTAGCTTACAGTCATTTAAATAAAAGTTCGAAAACAGTGTTTTGAGCAAGGCACGCTTTAGAGCTGTTTTCGAACTTTTTATGACTAAAGGAATAGCGTTTAACAGTCTGATCATTGTGATGAATGCTTGATCAAACTCTTTGAAATCGTCTGTAGACAATGTTTCTAGGAATACAGTTGTTTCAGTGTGAATCGATTGTAATGAAGAATGTTTGCGTTCATACGCACCTTGTGTGACTTTGTCGCTGATGAGTAAATCAGTTAGTTTATCAATTTGTTCTTCAATTTCATTTAGCTTGTTACGAGCATTATAGACAATTTCTTTCTGTTTCTTACGCTGTGATGCATTTGTATCGTTAATGTGCCTTATGATGCTGTCACGCTTGCCATCAGTGATGTACAGTTCTTGTAAGCGTTTTTCCAATTGTTCCATTACTTTATGTTCTCTGATCCATAGCTTTTTTAAAGGATTATCCGATGCTCTTGATATCAGATAAATGTATTTACCTTTCTTGAGATCACAGCTTACTTGTCTTCCTGATACAGCGCATTTTATCAACCCTGAGAATAAGTATGATGCTTTACTGTCTGTGACTGTTCTGCAGCGTGAACGCTTGTGCCGTATTTCCTGACAGCGATTAAAAGTCTCTTTGCTGATGATCGTTTCATAATTGTGCGGATAGAGGGGGTCCCACTTGTTCGGACAGTTTTGCGGCAAAGTTAAGTTCCCATTTTTAGGTTGTTATGCCGCTATTTTGGACTGCTCAGGGGCTAGCC
>NVUR01000051.1 GCA_002401965.1 Alphaproteobacteria bacterium | reverse complement strand
TTCCGCTTCGCAGAGATGAGTGTAAGTGCAATTCATCGTATTTTCCTTTTTGATGCATACTATACAAAAAGGTGTTGCACTTAGAATCTGACGCTAGCTTATGCCCATTGGGAATCGGAGATGACAAAGCGTGATATATGGCCTAAAGATCCTGTGTTGTGGCGAGAAATGGTTAAAATACACCTTAGAACGTCTGTTTTACGCCCGTATGTGGTGTTTTTGTACTCTTATGTTGTCAAAATGGGCATATTTGATGGTGTAAAGGGCTATCGCTTTGCCCTTAGTCGTAAGCGTTATTGTGAGCTGATTTATAGTAGGCTAGGCGATTAGGAGGGCTTGTTTTTTGCCTTCATGAGCCACAAGAACATGGATTTTAAGCCGCGATACAACGCAGGACTTAGGTTTTTCAGATGCCATGATGTGGTTTGTACTGATAAAATCCATAGGTTTTTAGGTTGCGACACCATGTTCAGTTCTTCACGAATCAAATATTGTTCTTTACGCCCTGCTGCGGCATTTTGTTGTGATATTCCGCCTTGCTCGAATATGCATATCGGTTTGCTTATATAAATGGTTTGCTTGGCTTTGAGTAAGAATCTGGCGGTAAAATCGTAATCTGAAGCGATATGATATCGTAGGGTATAGCGTAATTTGTGATCGCGAATTGTGTGGCGTCGATACAGCATCGCCTGATGGTGGGTAATCATGCCCCATGCGAGGTCTTTGTAGCGTTTGGCGTCTTTGTATATATGTGTTTCTTTGTTCCCTTGCGGCTCTAACGCATCGCCATATATAAAATTCGGTTTCTTTTTTGTATGCGGATACAGTATCTTAAGGGTGCTTTTGTTGGCGAGTTCGTCTCCTGCGTTTAAGAAAATCAGGTAATGACCGCTTGCTTGCTCTATGCCCTTGTTCATGGCGTCATAAATGCCGTTATCTGCTTCGCTGATGAAGGTGAACGGGATGTCATCGGTTCGTGTGGTGGTGCGTCTTTGGCGTAAGAAATTAATCGTTTCATCGGTTGATTCGCCGTCGATAACGATCCACTCATAATCTGTAAAATTTTGCTTCTCAATGGACTTATATGTTTTTTGTAAACCGCTGAAGTTATTCAGAGTGATGGTTATGATGCTGAACGCTGGAAAATGTCTTTTATAGGTCGTCATGGAGGCAGCCTAATCGCGTATATCATTGATGAAAACGGATGTGATGGCCAGATTGCTTAAAATTTGGCTGATATCTTTCGCGCTCTCAATAAAGTCAAAGGGCTTTGGATCGCGGGGTATAACGATTGTAGATCCAGGTGGAATAAAGATGGGGGTGTGATTCCAACTATTGACTTGCAAGGGCTGGGCGCTGCCGTCGGGATAGAGAACAAAGGTGCGGTTCTTATCGGCGTGATAGGTAAAGCCGCCTGCCTCATGAATATAGTCCAGCGGGTCTTTATCTTTTCTGAACTGTAGGTTGGCGGGGGAGAGGACATCACCGCTGACACGCACAGTGAGAGGGCGTTTCGGGATATAGATGCGATCACCTTTTTCAAGCAGCATATCAAGTTCTGGCTGTGTGGCGAGGATAGCAGGGTTTGTCTCTACGGTGATGCGACCTACGGCTTCGATATTGTGGAGCCTGTTTGCAAGTTTACGCACCATGGCAATTTGCGTTGCATCTGGCGCGTTATCTTCGCGTTCTATCGCGGTGGCGAGACGTTGTTCCATATCGTATGCGGCGTTTCTAAAGCGCAGTTCTTCGGTGCGGCGTTCCGATTCGCGGCTGAAGATTGTGCCAGCAGGATAGGCTTGTTCGGTTATACCGCCTGCCCGCGCGATGAGGTCTGAAATCTTGTCACTTGCCAGCAGATCATATTGTCCAGGGTGATTAACCTCACCAATAATCAGGACAGTTTTATCGTCCATTTTGCGGAATTTTTGGTTCACACGTACAGCGTCTCCTGCTGATATGGCTATAAAGCGTGGGTCTGTGTCGTTGAGGTTAATTGTTGCTCTTTGTGTGCCACTTCTGCCGTGTGCTTGATGATCTTCCCCTAAGTTTTTGGAGGTGATTTCGATGCTCTCATTATTGGCCTCTAATGTCATGCCGCCCGCAATGGCGAGGATATTATCCAGTGTCGTTCCTTGTGCCACAGGGTATAATCCAGGGCGGCGTACTGCGCCACGAACGAAGACTGATCTCTCCTTCAGGAAAAATTTCAGGGTGGGGTTGTCCTCTATATAACTGTCAAATAAACGTGAGCCTTCCTCTATTCTTTTGTTCTTAATTGTCTCGACACTATTTTTACTGTAAATATCTGATATATCTTGATTAGAGAGGAGTATGACAACGTCATTACTGTGCATTTTCATGTCGAATTTATTTTTCAATACGAGACGAAGTGGAAAGTCTAGAAACTTGGTTGTGAGCTGATCTTCGTCCCATCTCTCTATGAGACCGATAAGGGGGTAAATATCGTCCCCTAAAATCTGTTGGTTTTGCAAAAGATCGGCCAGTGTTTTGTTCTTGCTTAAATCATGCAGACCAGGATTTCTGGTCTCACCGACTAGCTCTATTGTGCCTTTTCTTTTCTCGTTTCCCTTCAAGACGCTGAGGATTGTACTGTCGCCGAAGATGGGTGCGAAGGAGTCTGATATCTCTGTGACGCTTTCTTGTCCGTCAGATGTTAGGGCGAGGCGGATGAATCTGTTATTGCCCTGTGTCAGAACGCCGCCTGCAAAGTCCAGCATGGCATTTAGACTCAGTTTTTCGCTGTTGTAACCTGTATGCTTATTTATGCCGCGCGTTGCTCTCCTGATTTCATAGATGCCTGAACGTTTTACGGCGCCGGAAATGGCAACGGTTGGGCCAATTGGCGGTACGATGATGCGATCACCGTCACGCAGACGCATATCCATGGTGGGTGCGCCGTGCATCAGAAGGGAATAGAGGTCAATTATAGTGCCGCGCCCGCCACGTACCAGCTTGATTTGGCGTAGCGAACCATTTTTTCGGATGCCACCAGCCTGTGTCAGTACATCAAGGACGGTGTGAAAGACGTTAACGGTTTTTCTGCCGGGGTGCTTAACATGCCCAACAACAAGAACGCCGATTTGCCTGACAGAGGACAAGGAAACGTAGGCTTGCGTGTTATGGAGCGATGATAGGTGCGCGTTAATTGCGCCACGTAATTGTGCGATTGTTCGTCCCGCCGCCGGAATAGGGGGGAATTCCTTAATGGATAAAATGCCGTGTGTGTTGACTTTATATATGTATTGGTCGGATCGTTGCCCTGTGAAGGTGATTTGCAGTTCATCGCCGCTGCCAAGGATAAAATCATCTTGCACGGCGCCCATGGGTGTTTGTATTTGCCCCATTGTGTCTGTTGCGAAAAGGTCATAGCCAAATTGTTTAGGCGCATCAATCAGGCGATTGGCATATATAGACTCTAGCGCGGATGGTTTTACTTTGACTTGTTGTGTGTGTTGAATCGGCGGGGCGATGTTTTTGAGTTGCTTGGGCGGAGGTTGCGACTCTTGCTGTTGGTCGTGTTGCCACGGGGAATAAGAGGGCAAAATTTCTGCCCGAACGCTTTGGTTTAACGTTATTGTGCAGAGTAAAAGCAGTAGAATTATAAAAGCGTTGCGCTTCGGCATGATTATCCCGAATAGAAAGAGTACGTATGTAGCGCGACACTATCGGTTTTTGGTGGTGTTGTGAATTGTTCTTCTATAGTAACCCACAGTATAATTCACCATAATACAGGAGATGCACTTTATATTTCGCTTTTTCGGACATGTTTATGGGTCTCGGCATTTTCGAGAATGGCATAGGCGATTGTGGTGATATAGCTGTTGATGCGGCGGTAATCGCGAATAATATCTGTGTGCAGGGCACTGGTTGATAATGTTTCGGGGATGCCTTCGCGCAAGCGTTGGAAATGTCTTTCCGAGCTTTTCTGCGCGGCTTGGCGGACAACTTTTTTCCCTTCAACCAGTTGCTGTGCGAGGATAGGATCTTCAGACATGAAGATGGCCTGTGCAATTTTCATGTTTGTTAGGATTGTTTGGTGGAAGTCTTGTATCTCTTTGAAGCCTGCTTTGGAAAACCTGTTCTTCTCGTTAATTTTTAGCAAGACTAAGGGCACGAGGCTGTTATCTATGATGTCGCCTATATGCTCTAAATTTGTTGAAAAGGATAGGATTTGGACAAAACGATCTGATTCTTTAGGGTCTAGAGCTTCTTCATTGACGCGCGTCAGATATAATTTAATAGAGTTATGTAATTTATCAACGATCTGGTCAGAGGATTTTATGCGTTGTGCGATGTCCGTGTCTTCATCTTTTAGGGCTGTCATGGCATCGGAAAACATGTCCTCGACTATTTTGGCGACACGTAGAGTTTCCCGTGCTGCGCCAGCGAGGGCAATAGTTGGCGACTCTAAGGCTGTTTCATCAAGGTATAAGGGCTTTTCTTTTTCATCCACCAGTTTAGGTACATGTGGCACAATATTTTCGCATAGCTTGGCAAGTGGCGTGATGAGGGGCAGGAAAATGCATGCGAGTAACACATTGAATATGGTGTGAAAATGTATAATTTCACGGCTGGCTGCGATCTCGATATTGCTGAATGTGTTTATGAATATCCCGAGGAAAGGCAGTATTAGAACAATGCAGATAGCACGCATTATAAGGTTGCCTGTTGTTATGCGCCTTGCGCGGGCATCCATCTTGAATGTCATGGCGTATGGAATAATAGAGCCGCCCAGATTTGCACCCAGAACAAGCAATAGCCCTAAATGCATATTGATTAGCCCGCTGGAGGTTAGGGAGGCAATAATAAGAACTGCAGCCAGTGATGAATGCAGCATCCATGTCATAAGACCAGCAACCAGAAGCGCGAGGAGTGGTTCGCTCTCCAGAGGTTTTAAAATAAGAGGAAGCGTTTCAGACTGACCAAGGGGCAGGGCACTCTCTTTTATGATGCTCAAAGATAAGAGAACCAAACCAAGACCTATAAGTGCGCGCGCGATATGTTTCTTGCGCCCGCTATGCTCATAGCGATTGTGCAATATGACGCCAGTTAATAAAAATACAGGTGTTAACCATGAAAGATCGAATGTTAATATTTGCGCCACGAGGGTTGTACTGACATCCGCGCCAATGATAACGGCAAGTCCAGCCGCCGTGCCGATCATCTTCTTAGAGGCAAAGGACGCACATATCATAGCCGTCGCGGTGGAGCTTTGTAATATGGCGGTGACGCCAAGACCTGCGAAGAATGCTTTGACACGATTGCTTGTGTTTGTTGCGATGACACGTTGCAGGGATGTCGCATAGGCACGGGTAAAGCCCAGCTTAATCATACGTGTTCCCCAAAGCAGCAAGGAAACCGCGCCCATAATCTTAAGTAGTATAAGCGTAACCGAGGCGTGAACCACTTCCAGATTGGCTGCCTCTATAAGTGGCGCATTTATGATGTCTGTAACGATGGTGTCTGGCATGAAGTTTAACTGTGCATTCTTATATATTGTTCTTATCGAAGAATGACACTTATTAGGTGGGGCGACAAGGGGGATGTTTGTTTTCGTTTTTCTTGCTGTTTTTCACCTTATATATAGGGGGTACTTATAAGGCGCATCTGCCGAATTGGGGGCAATGCGTTCGTTGGTGTGGGTGGGCAGAGTGTTCCGACATGTAAGTTATTGATATTATGCGTATTTTCAAAAAACTTTAAAAAACTTTAAAAAAACGTAAAAACATGTTTGACAGGTGGCCATCCTCTGCGTATAAACCCCTCACGTTCTGCGGACAAGCGGTGTTTGAAAACAGAGCGACTGGCACTGAAAAATATTATAAAATAATGTTTGACAGGGCTGGGAGAGATAAGTATAAACCCTCTCACGATTAGCTGATAGACAATGTTTAAAGGCGGGTCGGACAACACTGAAAAATATTATAAAATAATGTTTGACAGGGTTGAATAAGGAGAGTATAAACCCTCTCACGCTTCATTAAAAAGGCTTAGACCTGAAGCATCTAAGGGCTTGAAAAAAACAGATTAAATTAAGTCTTTTTCTTCAAGTTTTAGGTTGACAAGCAAATGAGCTTATGTTTATATGCGGCATCAATCAAAAAATTGACTGACTGGATTTATTCAGTTGAATGCGACTTAGGTCGGGCGAAGGTTTGCCTTAAGTTGTGCGGTTCTTGTACATCGTGAATAGGAAAGAAGAGATACGCAGGCAGCAGTGTTTGTTATTGCATTGGGTGCATTAACAAGAAAAGACTGTTTGTCACTCTTGATTCAGAAGCGCTTCGGCGTGAATGGTTTTGAGTAAAATGTGTATCTTCTATGACGCACAGTGATCACCTTTTGATCCTCCGTACTTGTACGGAATTTGAAAGGCGCGATCACTAAATCGTGGCTTTAAATTTATTTGAAGTCACAACAGCAAAATGTAATGTCTTTTAAAGATGTTGCATCGCAAGCAAGCAGGTCTTTTTGAATACTAATTACTTCAAAAAACCAAAAAATTTCTTTTTATGGGCATTTTGATGGATACAAACTTAAGAGTTTGATCCTGGCTCAGAACGAACGCTGGCGGCAGGCCTAACACATGCAAGTCGAACGGACTCTTCGGAGTTA
>NVUR01000050.1 GCA_002401965.1 Alphaproteobacteria bacterium | reverse complement strand
CTGCGTGGTACCTGTATAAAACCGCTTCGACAAATAGACGATTGTCTTTGGCCGTTACACCAACCGTATTGCGACGACTCGGCAATAAGTCTTTGATGCGCTCCCACTGGTCATCTCTCAAAGCATAACGTCTCTTCGCCATCCATAAGCCCCTCCTTGTCGGCTTATAAACAGTGAATAATATTACTAACCTATTGGGAATCCTAGTTTCTAATTGAGCACACGCCCTAGAAAACCTAGTCGAAGTAATTTATTTTCTATCAGGCGCAAGTGGCGCAGTGTATGTTTTATACGTAAGCCGCGAAGCAACGCCGTAGAAAGATAAAGAACGAGACTATCGTGAGTAAAATTCAACGATAAGGTTCGGCTCCATCTGCACCGCATATGGCACATCTCCCAAAGTCGGAATACGTAGGAACGTTGCTTTCAATGCTTTCAAATCGACTTCGATATATTCGGGAACTTCACGCTCACCTGAATCGATAGATGCAATAACCATCGGGATCTTCTTTGAATTTTCACGAACTTCGATCACGTCACCTTCTTTAACTTGGTAAGACGGGATGTTCACAACTTTACCATTCACTGTAACGTGCTTGTGGTTAACAAACTGACGTGCAGCGAAAACAGTTGGAACGAACAATGCGCGATAAACAACCGCGTCCAAACGACGCTCTAGCAAACCAATAAGGTTCATACCAGCATCACCTTTAAGGCGTGTTGCTTCTTTAAAATAATTACGGAATTGTTTTTCACCAATAGAACCATAATAGCCTTTTAGTTTTTGCTTCGCAAATAACTGTAGACCATAATCCGTTGGCTTCGAACGGCGTGCGCCATGCATACCTGGGCCAGTTTGACGTTTGTTGAAAGGTGACTTTGGGCGACCCCAAATATTTGCGCCGATACGACGATCAAGTTTATGTTTCGATTTAACTCTTTTACCACTCATAGGATTTTTCCTTTTTTAAAATTGTCCCGCTAGACCGCATCAGGTTTGAAATAAATTTCAACGGAGGAGCCAATCTCCCCTCTTTCACAGGAATGGTGTGTTTTATATAGGTTTCAGGGTAATTGTCAAATATTTCTTTGAGTACTTGCATTTAGGGCGAAGATGCGCGATAAAAAGCAATATCCAAAGGGGGGCCAGTAGCTCAGTTGGTAAGAGCAATCCGCTCATAACGGATTGGTCGCTGGTTCAAGTCCGGCCTGGCCTACCACTTTATTTATATGTAGCCATTATTACAGATATGGTTAGTCTAGTGTAAAAAACGAATCAAACCCTATGAAAATATTCGAAAAACGAATGGGGTTCAATCCCCGCTAGATCTAGTATTACTTTATTGTTCCAACTCTTTGTGGTCTAAAACTGGAAATTGCTCTGCAATTGCATCAGCATCAGGCACGGTAAAGGGGCTGCCCCCCATATAAACATGTTTCTTGTCTTCATCCGGATCAAAATCCTCAAATGAGTTTGCATTTATCACAGGTACAAAAAGTTCAGTCGCTATTTCACGAGATCTTTTTTGTACATTCTGATCAGTATAAGACTGGTTTCGAAATAACTGCACATGACAAAGTTCATGAATAGCCTGATGCGCTGGTATATTTACATCAACTTGAACACTATCCTTAAAACAATCACCATCAGGATCATATTCTAAACGTAGAATCCCCCCCTCAAATTGATCAATATAAACCTGTGGCAAACGCAAGGCCTCATTCGTACAGAGCTTTGGCTGATACTGTGCATGCACTACAACTTTACCATCTGACTGATTATGCATTATACGCATAATTCCATTTTGAAAAGCATCAATACGTGTGGATTTATCCAAAAAACCTACAGTAGATGTAAAACCCCGCTGATGTCCAAAAAGAAGAAGTGAGCGAACATCTTCAGGGCGCAATCCGTCTTCAACCTCAGTATGATTATGCATAAGACCAGATTGCCCTGCATCTAAAAAAGAAAATTTTCGAGCGCTGAAACGCTGCATATCCATTTTAGGAGAAATTTTTTCCGATCTTAAGTTATTCTTTGTATGTATTTTAAAGTAATCGGAAACATCTTCATCGAATGAATAATCTTCAATATTCACTCTCTTACGTGCCTCTTTTACTTTATTGTAAGTATGTAAAAAGCCATGAAAACCGCCATCGACCATTTTATGTAAAAAGGTGTGACCTACAGTAAAACCAACTGCTGCTGTAAAACCTGTAAACCCCAAAGCAGGATTTTTGGCAAAAACAGCAGTCGAAACAGCGGTCATCGGAAAAACATATTTTTTACTATCGTTAATGTAATTGAGAAGGTTAGCAGCACCAACTTTTGCAAAAAAGCCAGCACCTTCATCTGCATAGAGTGGTTCTTGATCCCACAACCGTGAAGACACCTGCCCCCAATGGCTATCAATGATATCTCGTCCTTCTATATATGATTTTTGATCTACAACAGCCTTAGAAACCTTAGAGATATCCATGCTAAAAGCATGCCCATTAAAGTTCAGCGGAACAAAATGCCCATCATGCCTTTTAACAGATGCATAAAATGTTGCATCACACTGATCCTTAGAGCCACCACCATTAGGCTCTTGTGTACGATGCAGTAAATACGCAGCATAGCCATTCGTAAATACTTCCGTAAACTTAACCTCATCCACATCTGTGTTGATTGAAGGTTCTTGCTTAAAACTGGCAGCAAATTGACCAAAATGTTTCTTTGCACGTTTCCCGAGTTCCAAGTCGTAGCTTTGCAAAGCCTCACGAAGCTTTAACTTTACTCTGTCAAAATTACTACCATCATCTTTCAAACGATATGCATTAATTATATAGCTCTTCGATAAACCATCCTTTGTCGCGTTAATGCTGCCATCTTCTGTGCGTTCTCCACGTAAATTCACCGCTGTTTTGGAAGCAATTAAGCACAAAGTGCTGGTCTCATCATGATATGCAACACGCGCAGCACCGCCATGTGGTGTTATATACGTACCATTATAAATATCCACATCTTGCTGTTGGGTTTTTTCAGTAGAATCTCCGCCAGGAACATCGAGGTCAACCTTACCCATGCACATCATCGGAGCTTCCATAACAAAGCTCGACTTTATATCTTTAGCATGCTCAAGAAATTCATCATGCAACTTCGCATTAAAGTCTCTCATTATTCAATCCACATTAAATTAAGACCACCAATTGTAAGCCAAATTGACATAAACCGCAAATAATATTATGCGCTTTTAAAACAATCATCATTCAGATAGTGTCGATAAAAGTAATGTAACATTTAATCCTGCATTTTTTCATTGTCGAAATAAAATTAAGGACGATCATGCCCTCACAAAATATAGAATTTTTTAATCCTTTCCTTACATCAAAACGTAAGAACGATATAACCGTTACCGTTATCACAGTAGGTGGTTTTGACACATGGAATAACGCGCAAACGCCTGTTATACAATCCTTAACCACCGAGCAAGGGTTCAAAGGAAAATCAGGGGAAGTTCTTATCTCACGTGATAAAACTGGCAAAACAGAAACAATCATCGCGGGATCAAGCAGTAGCGCACCTTTCATTGATGGCAGCAAAATTCATGATGCGATCAAAAACACCTTTTCCGAAGACAGCTTAAAAGAAACCAGTTTTTCTATCGAAAGCGATACCCTGAACACAGAACAGTTGGAGCGCCTACATATCGGTTGGGCGTTGGCGATATATAAATTCTCGTTCTACAAAAAAGACAAAGAGAATAAGCATGCCGCACTGTGCCTCTCTACTGAAATTAATATAAAGCGTGTTCAAACCTATGTTGAGAGCGTATGCTTCATTCGTGATCTGGTCAACATCCCCGCCAATGATATGGGCCCTGACGAGCTGGAAGCCGCAACGACAACACTCACCAAGCATCACAACATTAATCTCAAAGTTATAAAAGACGACGACCTTATCGAACAAAACTTCCCGATGATTTACGAGGTTGGTAAAGCCAGCCCCCGCCGTCCGCGCTTGCTCGATTTCACATGGGGTGATGAAAAACACCCGAAGGTCACGCTGGTTGGGAAAGGTGTATGTTTTGACACAGGTGGGCTGGATATCAAGCCTTCGCAGTTCATGCTGACCATGAAAAAGGATATGGGTGGATCAGCGCATGTTCTTGGTCTCGCCCATATGATTATGAGCCTAAATTTGCCCATCCGTTTACGCGTCCTTATCCCCGCAGTAGAAAATTCTATCGCTGGAAACGCATACCGCCCCTCTGACGTCATCAATAGCCGTAAAGGCATCACAGTTGAGGTTGGCAATACAGATGCGGAAGGTCGTCTTGTTCTGGCCGATGCACTGACCTATGCATGTGAAGAAAATCCAGAGCTATTGATTGATTTTGCTACACTCACAGGTGCAGCGCGTATTGCTCTGGGCTATGATATACCTGCGATGTTCAGTAATAATGATGAAACCGCACAAGGCATCCAAAAGCTATCCGCCACTAATGGTGTTGATGACGCGGTTTGGCAACTGCCTTTATGGCAGCCCTACCGCAAAGACCTAGACAGCCCCATCGCAGATATCAGCAGCACAGGCGTAGGTCGCGCAGGCGCAACAAATGCCGCTTTATTCCTGCAAGAATTTATCGATAGTGATATTGAATGGCTGCACATGGATGTCTTTTCTTGGGAGCAAAATGGAAAAACAGGACGCCCAAAAGGTGGCGCAGACACAGGCATGCGTGCCATTTTTGCCTTTTTAGAAGAACGTTATGGTGCGTGAGTCATTACAAAAATAAAAACAAGCAAAACATCATGACATTAAAATAAAAATAGAAAAAAGCCGTTATATAAGGGCAGAACTCTTCACATTGCCATTTTCTGACCCATATCTTTATGACACTACAAATAAATGAATAAATAAATGAAGATGATGACGCTATACAATCCTAAACCTTCGGTAAACCCAGAAAAGAAAAATATAGCGCCAATCAACAGATAGGCTGACAATATTAAAAGAAAATAGGATGCCCAATCTTTTAAAAACGTAACCAACATTACTTAAAATTATCAGAGTAATTTTTTGGCTTCACACGTCGATCATTGGCGGTAAGCACGGTGTAATCCCAGCTCTTCTTCTCCGCAAAGGCAACCGCAGCATCACACGAATCAAATTTTAATCGAACCTGATTGAGTGTATCCGCAGCAGCAGACCAGCCCATCAAGGACTCCCCGCCTCCTAGATCGTGGTCTTCATGCTCTAAAATCCAGCCACTCGTTTTTCCACGACCTGATTGCATTGCATTTCTGCTTGGTCTAAAAATTTTAACATTCATAATATTTATCAGTCTTCAAAATAACAAAAAAACACTTTACCAGCGATAAATACGCCTGCCAACCATACTTATTACAATTCCAAATAATATATATGGCAAGAGGTGATATGCATATAAATGCCCAATTTCATCAGACATACAAACCACCCGCAAACCAAGATACCCCATACTGCCCACGGCTAAAGCATTCATAAAAGACATTGCGAAGGGATGGGTCGTTTTCCCCTTAATCGACAAAAATAAAATCATACATAAAGGAATAATGCCAAACACAACCGAATCCGTTACGCAATGATGCAAATATAACCTTGGAACGTCATGGATTTCCATTGTTGTACGCAATATAATTTGAAGCGTAAAAACAGCAAAAAGCGTTGTGGGAACGGCCAACATCCATTTTTGCCCACGCATATCAGGCACACAAAGCCATGCAGAACAAAACATAGCACTTATAGAAATCGCGATGATATGCATTAGCTCAAACACATAATTCGGATCATGTAATTTAATTGAAAAATCTGGACGAATAACAAAGAATGCAACCATCAACAAAGTATATAAAGCAGTAAGAACAGCCCATAGCGCAACGCGTCGTATAGGGTGAGACATAGGCTTCACCTCCGATAAATCATCAGATAATGATGCAATCAAGCCCTCTGTATTTTGCTTTGCGTCACCCATTTTAACCCAACATATCTTTCAGTTTGTTCGTTGTTCTATGCGCCGCAACCTTAACCGCGGAAACACTCATATCCATCTCGCTTGCGACTTCTTTTGCGCTGTATCCTTCCACTTTCATCATTTTGAAAATCTTCTGTTGTTTGACAGGCAGTGATTCTATCGCCTTCTCTATATCCTTTAATTCGCCGGAAGTAGCCTGAAAGGTTACATTTTGTGCAAAAATATCTATATTTTCTTTTGATCGTTCTTTTAAATTCTTATCTCTGTAGTATTTCCGCAAAAGATCTGTACGTCTGAACTGTATGATCGCATTAAGCCATGGCTTAAACGGACGATCAGAACTGTATGAATTCAATGATTTATGTACGGAAATCAAGACTTCCTGCGCGATATCGTCTACCCAATCAGGGTTAGACAAACCACCTGCAATACGAGATTTTATAAAAGGCAATATATCGGTTAGCAGCACCGTGTAAGCACGCTTATCCCCCGACTGAGCCTTAATAGCCAGATTTTTCCATAGTTCATTTTTAGAAACATCAGTCATCTGCGAGGTTTTGCCCCTTTAAAGCGCATTTAAAAGATGTCCCTGAATGGAGAACCAAACAAGGGCAAAACTCTACGGTACAATTAAATACCTTATCATAACAACGTCCGACACGGTTATATTACGATGTATAACCGTCTATGGTTTTGAACACCATGTCAAGACTATATAACACAATCACAAAGTAGGGGTAGACTACTTACCCTGCTTCATTCTGGATACGCTCACTCTTATCATAACATAACCGTGTAGGATGATAAACTACGATAAACCGTAACTTGAAATACTTTTATTGAAGACCTAAGGTAAAAGTTGGATATCTGAATAGCCCCTATAAAAATAAGCACCTTACCACTTCCATAGTTACTGTTTTACAAAATCTATTGGTGACAACATTTTGTTGTTACCGGAAGGTGTCAAGGAAGTTGTCATGTGAAATTTTCAAATCATGCTGCAATTTTAACTTCCTTTTCACGTTTACTTTTATCAGGATTAAGGCTTAT
>NVUR01000049.1 GCA_002401965.1 Alphaproteobacteria bacterium | reverse complement strand
GCATCTTAAATTAGCTGCTTAATTTAAACTTAATCAGAAGCCAAAACCTCCTGATCATATTTGACCGATATGTCTCAAATCATTTGACGACGGACAAATTGCAGCATGATTTGAAAATTTCACATGACAACTTCCTTGACACCTTCCGGGAGGCTTGTGGATGGCGGTAGGTGGGTTTATAACTCGCGATAATATTTCATTATCGAAGGTAAAATTTAGCGTGAGAATATGTTTTTAAATTTATTTATGTTGAATAAAAAAAGACGCACCGGAGTGCGCCTTCTCATTTGATGAATTTTGCATCTTGTTAACGACAAGACACCAATTTCTAAAATGCTATGAGGGTGATGGTAATGTATCAGGCATGTTTTTGTCAATCTATGAATTTACTCAGTCCTAAATTGCCGGAGATTATTAAATTCACCCATGACTTGACGAAAGACAAGGATGACTAACGAATTTCGTTGTAGATAATGATGAAGAAAGCGCAATCTTAGGGACTTTTGTTTTTACATGCGTCTCCTTTTGGTTTAGCGTTGCGTAATACAACTGTATATCGGGGGAATAATATGAAGTATCGTTTAGCATTAGACTTGGGCGCAACATCACTTGGCTGGACTATTCTGGCTCTCGATAAGAATAACGAGCCGCATTCTTTGGTCGATATGGGTGTGCGTATTTATGATGATGGGCGAGATGCTAAGAGTTTTGAGCCGATGGCGGTGGCAAGACGTTTGGCACGTGGGGCGCGTCGTAACCGTGATAGAAATTTGGCACGTAAGCAGCGTTTGATGGCGTTACTTGTTGAGCTAAAACTTTTCCCGATCTCTATTGATGAGCAAAAATCATTAGAATCTCTTGATCCCTATGAGCTTAGAGCGCGCGCTTTGGATGAACAGCTTACGCCCTTTGAGATTGGTCGTGCGTTATTCCATATCAATCAACGCCGTGGTTTTAAAAGTAACCGTAAATCCGACAAAAAGAGCAATGATGCCGGCCCTGTGAAAAAGGCAATTGCAGATCTGGAGCAGAAGATGATGATAGCAGGGGCGCGTAGTTTGGGGGCGTATCTAAATGCACAAGAGGCGAAGCGTGTGCGCTATGACGGTAAGGCATACAGTCTTTATACGATGCGCCAAATGTATGTTGATGAAGTAAAGCTTATTTTGGACAAGCAAGCGACGTATTATCCTGAAATCTTGACGCAAGATGCTTGTGCGCAGATCAATGATATTATTTTCTTTCAGCGCGATTTACACAAGCCGAAGATTGGCTTTTGTACGTTTGAGTATGAGGCAAGAGAGAGGCGTGCGCCGCTTGCGCTGCCTTCCGTTCAAAATTTCAGAATTTGGCAAGAGGTTAATAATCTGGATCTGGAGCAATATACGCCAACAGACCCGCGTCTTGAATCGGAAGACAGACAAAAAATTATTGAAACACTACAAATATGCAATAAGAAAACCTTTAAGGCTTTGCGCAAGGTTCTGGATATTGATGATGGCGCAAAATTCAATCTGGAATATGATGCGCGTACAGAGATGAAGGGCAATGAAACGGCGGCCAAATTATCAAATAAAAAGGCTTTCGGGAAAGCATGGTTTAACTTTGATGAGGATGAGCAGAATGAAATTGTGCTTAGGCTTCTTGAGGAAGAAAATGAGGCAACGCTTATCGTGTGGTTGCAAGATCAATATGCCCTTTCCGAGGAGCAAGCCGAATATGTATCCGAAATTCATTTACCTGATGGCTATGGGCGGGTTTCTCTTTGCGCGATTAATAAAATTTTGCCGCATTTAAGAAAAGGCGAGAAATATCATGATGCTTGCCAAAGCGCAGGCTATCACCACTCTGATTTTCGCACGGGGGAGATCTTTGATCATTTACCCTATTATGGTGAAGCGTTGCAGCACCGCGTTATTGGCGGTAGCTTAAACAAAGATGATGCACATAGCCCAGAGAAATTTTATGGCAAAGTAGGCAATCCAACCGTTCATATTGTTATGAATCAACTGCAAAAATTGGTGAATGCCTGTATTGATAAATGGGGACACCCCGAGAGCATTTCTGTGGAGTTAGCGCGGGATTTGAAGCAGCCCAAAGACGAAATAAGAAAACAACAAGCCAAGAATAAGAAAGATAATGAGCGCATTGTTGTAGAGCTTGAAAAACTGGATGTTAAAAATAACTATGCCAATCGTATGCGCTATAAGCTATGGGAAGATTTAAGCCGTGAGCCTAATATGCGGTGCTGCCTTTTTACAGGTGTGACTATTGGCGTGAGTGATATTTTCTCACCGGAATATGAGGTGGAGCATCTTATCCCGTTCTCACGCAGTTTTGATGACGGGCGAGCAAATAAGGTGCTGGCCAAACGCTCTGCTAATCGCGTTAAGGGGAATAAAACACCATTTGATGCCTTTGGACACAGCCCGACAATTGGCGGAGTAACGTATAATTGGAACGATATTCAGGCACGCGCCGATCAATTACATAGATCAAAGCGTTGGCGGTTTCAGCCTGATGCTTTGGAACGAGTTGAGAAAGAAGGCGGGCCAATTGCACGTCAACTTAACGACACACGTTACCTCAGTCGTCTGGCACGGGAATATTTGCAATATGTTTGTGGTCCTGAAAACATCCATTCAATTCCTGGGCGGCTTACGGCCTTTATGCGCGATAAGTGGGGGCTGAATGATGTTCTCTCGGATAGTGGTAAAAAAGACCGCGCAGACCATAGGCATCATGCAATCGATGCGTTTGTTGTGGGATGCACAACACGAAGCACATTACAAAAAGTATCAGGTGCAGCTAAAAAACTTGAAGAAAATGAAGCTCTACAGGATAAGCGCCATAAAATAGTGTCTGATATGCCGGAGCCTTATGATGGCTATCTCAAGCAAGTGCAAAGCCTGTATGATACAATGGTGGTTTCTCATAAACCGGATCATGGCAATGCCGCTAAAGCCATTAACGCCGCCCGCCCGTATACCACTGGCAAGCTGCATGAGGATACGGCTTACGGCTATGTCGGTAAGGGTAATAAAAAAGGCACATCAAGCTACGTTGTGCGCAAAGCCGTTAACGCTATGACCAAACGCGCAGATGTTGAGGCAATCAGAGATGATCGTATCCGTTGTTATTTGCTGAAGGCTGTTGAGGGTGTTAAAGATAAGAGCAAGGATTTTGAAACCGCTTTACAAACTGCTGCACAAAATTGGAGTACGCCCATATATCGTGTGCGCACTTTGGTTCAGAAATCTGATGCCGTTATGATTGGTATAAAAGATAAAAAGACGAAACAGCCCTATAAATATTATCAGGGCGGAGGTAATGCCTATACTGAAATTTATGAAATTCTTCATGGTAAATATGCAGGAAAATGGAAAGCAGAAACCATCAACCAGTACGATGTGCATACGCCATCAAGGGGGCGAAAATGGAAGATGGAGCACCCAACCGCTAAACTTGTTATGACGCTCCATAATAACGATATGGTTGCTTATGATGATAATGGGGAAACGATCATTGCTCGTGTTAAGAAAATGAGTGGTGGCCGCGTATATTTGCGAGATCATAGAATAGCGAATGAGGACGCCGATAAATTGAGTTGGGCTGCTTCTGCGAATGGTTTGAAAGAGAGAAAGGCGCGGAAAATCTCTGTTGATATCCTTGGTTATATTCGTGATCCACAAAAGAAACACACCAACAAACGGAGCGTGGCGTGAGTATCGGACGAATTGTGGATATCGAACAAGATGATATTCACCTTTCGATCAAGCGTGGTTTTTTGATTATCGAGAAAGAACGCATAGAGGCCGCGCGTATTCCCATAGATCAAATTGACGCCGTTATTGCCCATGCGCATGGGCTTAGCTATACCAATAATGTTCTCGTGAAATTGGCTGAGCAGGGTGCTGCCTTTGTATTTTGCGGGGCAAACCATTCACCCGCGGGATATCTTATAACTGCCGAAGGTCATCATAAACAAGCCGCCCGTATCGATGCACAAATTAGGGCATCGTCTCGCTTAAAGGGGCGTTTGTGGAAAGATATTATTCGTGCAAAAATTACAAATCAAGGCACAAATCTAAAACATCTAAACCGTCCGCATGCGGAGGCTTTGTTCGCCATGAGCCAGCGCGTCAAGCTTGATGATCCAGATAATCTGGAGGCACAGGCTGCGCGCAGATATTGGGGCGCATTATTCGGCGTTGATTTCAGGCGTGATCGTGGAAGCGCAGGCATTAACGCGATGCTTAATTATGGCTATGCTGTTCTGCGCGCTCTAATTGTCCGAAATATTATGGCTGTAGGATTACTTCCTGTGATTGGCCTGCATCATTGTAATCAAAATAACCCCATGCGTTTGGCGGATGATTTGATAGAACCTTTGCGGCCGCTTGTCGATTTTGAGGTTTATAAGCTGGTTAATCAAGGGTTTGACAGTGTTACACCAGAGGTAAAACGTATCCTCGGGACGATTGGCCATATTGAGGTAACACACTCAAAAGGCGCAACGACTTTGCGATCGGGTATTGAGTATATGTGCCTTTCACTCGTGCATGTTTTTAAAAATGGAAAAGGTAGCCTCGATATACCGGATTTTGCCTTTATTCTAACGGATTAGAAAATGAGAAAATATTCAGGATATAGGCTTATGTGGATGATGGTTATTTTTGATTTACCAACCGGTACAAAAAGGGAGCGCGGTGCCGCCGCAAAATTCCGAAATAAATTGTTGGATATGGGTTTTGAAATGGCGCAATTCTCAGTTTATATGCGATTTTGTGGTGATCGGAGCAAACTTGATCCTTATATTAAAAAAGTGAAGGCATGCGCGCCTAAGAATGGGAAAGTCTCGATTCTAATGTTCACGGATAAGCAGTTTTCTGATACAATAAACATATATAATCGTGATGTATCAAGGCCAGCGAAGGAGCCGGAGCAAATTGTTTTATTTTGATAGAAATATGAGGCGTTTAGCCGCTGTGCCAAGAAAAAAATTATGGGCTTCTTGTCTATATTTCAACAAGATAACCCATAATCTATTATAGCAGTTTAGAAATTGGTGCCAAGCCGTAACAAGGTTTGATGGGTGAAATCGCTGCACAGTATTATAGCAGTTTAGAAATTGGTGCCAAGCCGTAACACATGCACAACCTACATGGAAAGAGTAAACATTATAGCAGTTTAGAAATTGGTGCCAAGCCGTAACATTCTTATGTGGTTCATGTTCATGTATTTGATTATAGCAGTTTAGAAATTGGTGCCAAGCCGTAACCTAATCACGTTTATAATGCGTATGTTCCCTATTATAGCAGTTTAGAAATTGGTGCCAAGCCGTAACATGTATGTGCTCTCATTGTCTTAATCCTTCATTATAGCAGTTTAGAAATTGGTGCCAAGCCGTAACTGTACGGTATGCCTCTTATATTCTATTTCTATTATAGCAGTTTAGAAATTGGTGCCAAGCCGTAACTAAACAAGTGCGTAATAGTGCGCTGGCTTATTATAGCAGTTTAGAAATTGGTGCCAAGCCGTAACAGATTATGTTGAAAATATCATAAAAAATAAATTATAGCAGTTTAGAAATTGGTGCCAAGCCGTAACATACCCTCACGCAAGGTCACTGGGCTATCTATTATAGCAGTTTAGAAATTGGTGCCAAGCCGTAACGTGCTCCTATTGTTCAAATGATTGTAAAATATTATAGCAGTTTAGAAATTGGTGCCAAGCCGTAACAGCCCCGAGGCTTTCCAACGCGTTTCGATTATTATAGCAGTTTAGAAATTGGTGCCAAGCCGTAACTATAGGACTAAATAGAAAGACTAAATGCTAATTATAGCAGTTTAGAAATTGGTGCCAAGCCGTAACTCATAGTCAGTCATTAGGTAGCTCCTTATGATTATAGCAGTTTAGAAATTGGTGCCAAGCCGTAACACGCAAGACGAATAAGAACAAGCTGAAACAATTATAGCAGTTTAGAAATTGGTGCCAAGCCGTAACATTAGAGAGCCGTTGGCGGTCTTGCCACCAATTATAGCAGTTTAGAAATTGGTGCCAAGCCGTAACGCCCACATTGTCGCAGTGCTAAACCCAACAATTATAGCAGTTTAGAAATTGGTGCCAAGCCGTAACATGTCTTGCCAACATTGATTGCACACTGGCATTATAGCAGTTTAGAAATTGGTGCCAAGCCGTAACTAGGTGCGCACGCGGATACCGTGAAGTTCAATTATAGCAGTTTAGAAATTGGTGCCAAGCCGTAACTTACTTTCATAGAGAATGGCCGCAATTTCAATTATAGCAGTTTAGAAATTGGTGCCAAGCCGTAACTTAACCGCACCAAGCCAGCTTATATTTTGAATTATAGCAGTTTAGAAATTGGTGCCAAGCCGTAACCAAAAGAATGTAGAATAATTATCTTATTTTATTATAGCAGTTTAGAAATTGGTGCCAAGCCGTAACTCAACTTCTCGCGCATAATTTTTAGGCTCAATTATAGCAGTTTAGAAATTGGTGCCAAGCCGTAACAGAAAGGTGCTGCTGGTACAGTTAACCTTCATTATAGCAGTTTAGAAATTGGTGCCAAGCCGTAACGTATCATGCTCACGGGCTGCATCGCTCTACATTATAGCAGTTTAGAAATTGGTGCCAAGCCGTAACACAAACCAGCAAAAGCCCTTCAAAGAGATAATTATAGCAGTTTAGAAATTGGTGCCAAGCCGTAACATGTACTGGCGGCGGTTGGTCGTGAGGATTATTATAGCAGTTTAGAAATTGGTGCCAAGCCGTAACGTGTCTGTCATTGTCTCTATCCTAAAATTAATTATAGCAGTTTAGAAATTGGTGCCAAGCCGTAACCAAATAGGCCTTTCCCTTTTCTCCGCTTACATTATAGCAGTTTAGAAATTGGTGCCAAGCCGTAACTTTTTATTTCTTGTAATGCTATGCCAGAGGTGGTCCCAGAAATTCGGACAGTATGTTAAGTTCTCATATTCGGCCTAAGGAGGGTCAACAATATGAGTAAAGTACGCAGGAACCACCCAGCAA
>NVUR01000048.1 GCA_002401965.1 Alphaproteobacteria bacterium | reverse complement strand
GCATCTTAAATTAGCTGCTTAATTTAAACTTAATCAGAAGCCAAAACCTCCTGATCATATTTGACCGATATGTCTCAAATCATTTGACGACGGACAACATAAAGCACTAATATACGTCAAAAAAATTCTTATTTAACCTTCTAAAGCATACTTAAAACAAAGAACCAAACAAACGCTCACCTGTTGATAATTGGTTTATTTTTTGCTTTTCCTGCAATTGCGTGCGTTGCAAGACATTCAGGGATTTTTGCTGTCCCAGATCTTGATCGATTGAGGTTAGACGCAGTGCATCCAGCTGTTCACGCTTTTTCTTCTCCGCGTCAGATTCCTCGAATAAACCCAGCAATACCGCCTGTGCCGATCCACCGCCAGAGCTGATTCCTTGCGCGCCGAAATTGGCACGCTGACGGGATACCGCACGACGAAGGGCTTTTTTACGCTCTTCTTCCGCATTGCCTGCATCCAGTGCTATTTTCTGACGATTTAATGCGGCGGCGGCGGCGGCCTGTTGTTCTTGCAGAGATTGCTGTGCGCGTAGCTGCTGTAACGCGGCGTCTTGGCTGCTGCTCGATCTGCGCCCCGAAAGCTCACTGGCGATAAAACCTGCGCCTTGAGACACAATTACACTGGTTAAAATAGGCACTAAAGAAGCCATATCATATTCCTTTTTTGTTTAAAGATTATATATTTTAGTCGTTAACTTTTATTTCACTGGAAACCGATAGCAACGTAAACGGCAGAGGCGCACTCTGCTCTATCCGCCATAAAGGTTGCGTTCCGTCCTTTTGCCAGCCTAAGCTACGCACTTTCACATCACCGCTGATAATCGGCGCAGCACCATCAAGGATACCGCCCTCACTAAATTTCTTCAGCGATATATTCTGCGCGCCGCGCCCAACATCAAGGCGTAAAGCCGCCGTATCTTTCAGGCGAAAAATTGCCTCGACCAGACGAAGTTTTCGCCCTGATCCAACTTGCCCCACTTCATTAGGGGGCAAAGGCTCTACGATATGGGTATAGGGTAAACCGATCTCAACCGTACTGACTGGTTCGGCCAATGTGATTTGGCCACCACTCACCGTTTGAGAGGGCAAAACCGCGCCATCCGCAACGATGGACACCTCCTCCCCCTCCAGATGATCCAGCCCCGACCACGTGCTTGCAGGTGATCCAACCTGCCCCGATAAGGCAGAGTCCAGATGCAACGCCGCGTCAAACAGCTCAATCAAAAACACGCCATCACGCTCAATCAGCATATAAACATCATCGCCAACCACACAAACCGACTTCACCAAGCCATCAGTTTCATGCAACGTCCAGGCAGAGACTTGCTCTGCGCGGAACGCCGTAAGGCTGGCAAATCTACCGTCTCCACGCACCACGAACAGTAATCTGTTTTTCTGGTCATAATCCTGATCCACAGGGTTTTCAACCACATGGCGGGATAATAATGCCAGATCGGTGGAGGTATAGGCCGCCTCCAAATCCGTATAGAGATATTCGTGAATCTCCTGCGCGTTGCGCGCAACATACAGTGTCGCGCCATCCACATTCACAGGCGGGATATACCGATCAATGCGCGACCCTGTGCGCGTTTGGCGACGGATTTGCACCGAGGACGGGGTCAGCGGATCACCCGTGACCATCCACTCCGCCCCACTGGTGAAGAGCTGTAGGTGGCGGGAAGAGAATATCCCGCGAATTGCATTCACCTGATCGGAGAGGATCGCAAATTCAATCGCTTCGCCGTCTAACCCCTCACCCAGATCAAAGTTAAACAAATCCCCCGATTTCGAGAACCATAAACGGTTCGGCAAATCACGCGAGCCACCAATCACAAGGCGATCTTGATGGAACGCCACGCTTACGGGATAGCCATGTACGGCACTAAAGGCCTGTTCGAACCAATCAATGGTCGGGTCTGTATCAATAAGGTCTTCAACAACCGTAACTGTTACCACAGTTGGCGATGAATAGTCGGTAATTTCCACATCTTTACCACCAACACGCAAACGCGTACCCTCATGCCCTGCCACAAACACATCCGCAGACGCGGTCAGCGTAATACTGCCCGTTATACCGCTTGGGGTCAGGGTGACTTCGCTCTCGGCGAATTTGAAATATGGGTGGTAAATGATGTTTTCATCGGTAAAAAAGCTCCAATCACTTAGAGTCCACACGCCCATGCCACTACGTACCAGCTTTTTGGGCGATATGTCAGGATGCACCATCAGCAACGTATCCGCGCTCTGCGTCCATGCAATCTGGGATATCTGTGCTTCGCTCCACGGTGCGGGGATTGTGGCTTCCTTTACGCCAGAGGAATAAACATCAATCTGCCCGTACGTAATCACCAGCAACGCCGTTTGTTGCGTATTAAATTCGAAGGCGATCAGTTTACCATCCCCCGCCGCGCTATCAATATAACCCAGCCCAAAGCGACGCTTTACTCCACCTGTCGGATTTATAAACACATTACGCAACGCCAATGCACCATTATCATAAGCACGCAAATCCCCCCGCCCTAACAATTCAGGCGAGACCTCACCTGCGGTAAAGGTGGTCTTCATATCTCTAATTCTGGTCATAGTTTTTCTTTCTTTTTATAGACGTTCAAACGCCACGTAAGCTTACGAACCATGCGGTTCGAGGCCGCAGTCGCGTCCTTGTGAATTTAAATTTTCGGCACAATTCGTACGCCTCACGAAACAATCCCTTTTGTCATCCCAAGCGAGCGCAGTGACAAGGGTTCTTACACCTGTGCCACAAAAACAAATCTCTCCGCTTTGCGTTCGATATGACATAGTAGAGACATTCGAAATGAGATTACTTGTATTATGCATTTTTAGTATCGCTAACCTCAGGCACAAAAAAACCGCCCAAATGGACGGTTCAATTAGAGATTAAGATATTATACAGCATCGGCTAAATATCATATACGGGTTGCTCACCTTCATCTAGATCCGATAAATCGGCACTGTGAATTGCACCGGCCTTTTCATCATTTTCATGAAACTGCGACACCATATAATTAAAGGTTCTTTCTGTCGCTTTTGATTCAGGCTTCAGAGCTTTTCTAAGAAGCATTCCATTTTCATCTAATTCAGCCAAAGGTGCGTCTTCAATTGCCTTCAATTCAGCCTCGAAACCCTCATCACCCCATGGCAATTCTAAATCATCATATTTCATTTTATACCCTTTGCACCATTTATAATATTTTGACCATATACAGTAATACTGTATATGGTCAAAATATTTACATAGCACAAAACAACATAAATTAAGTTCGCACATTAATCAGAGTAAAATCCTCGATTTTATTCGGCGTATCTTGTTGTGCGTCGATTTGGCGGGCGCGTTGGAATTCTTTATCCGCCATTGCGAACATGCTTTCCGCGCGAGAGGTATTTTCCGTTACAGGAATGGTGAACTCCGCAGATAAGCGCGTGATAAGGGCAGAATCGAAATATGGCGGGAAGGCCTCTTCCTCTGGTCTGAAAACATAGCTCAGCACCACATCAGGCGCATTTGTGTGCAACGCGCCGCCTGCAATACGGTAATTCAGCCCCCGTCCACGTGATCCACTGCCTGCACTCAACGCGCGCAGGAAATCATTGGGTAATGCATAAGCGTAGCTGTAATCCGCAAGTGGCGCGCTGGCCAGTTGGTTGAGGACAATCTGCCCACTAGCAAAGCTCCACGCATAGGCAGAGAGTAACGCATCACGCGTTTGCGCGAATAATGCCCCTGCAATTTCACTTTCCGCCGTGCCTTCGTCAAAGCCTGTAATTGGCGCTGCGCCTATTCTAATAAGCGCACGGCTACTGAGACCTATATCTGATAATGCCATTTTAATTCTCCTGATCATTTTATAATATGTGAACATAAAAAAAGCCCCGCATAAGCAGGGCTGTAAATTCATCTAAATTTCTGTAAACTTATTGAGGGTCAATCCCCAAAACATCACGCGCATCTTCTGTTGCGGCATGCGTATGAGCGCTCGTCTCGCTATCTCTTCGGGTTGTATAGAAGGTTTCTGCATTTCTAATGCTAGCGACATCATCCAGCGCAACTTTTTGGGCTCCTCCCGCCGCAAAAACAAAAGATAACCCCTGTGTTCTGACTTGCTTATTAACATCGCACAACATATCACGCGCTTTTTCTGCAGATATCGCTTTAGATTTCTTAAATTCATAAGAACCACCTGCTTCTTTTGGAACAAAATCTATTGTCTTCCCCAACTTTTCAACAGAAACAGACATATCAGAACCAATCTCAACATGTACCTTTACACCGCGAACATCGCTAAAATTCGCCTTTACTTTCCGATTCAACGTACGATTTCCTTTGGAAACCATACCCGCTTCATCCAATTGCGTCATCAGTGTATGATTAAAGCAATCAATAAAACGTTCGGCTTCTTCGACCATCTCTTCTGAAATCATCGGTCTTATTCTCATAATGAATTTCCCATATCCGTAATTATTACGGAGAACTAGGTATCACACCTATTATGAAAATTCAATAAAAAGCAACAGCCCTGAATTATTAATATACGTTCAAACGCCACGGTGGCTTACGAACCATTTGGTTCGAGGCCTCGGTCACGTCCTTGGTACTAAACAAAATTCAGGGCTGTGCCATTTCGATACCTGTAAAAGCAGCAAAGGCGAGCGTGAGTAGCGCGTCAAGCCTTGCACACAGAACATTACATCTTACGCATAAGCCGTAATTGTGACTGTGCTGCTATCGTTGCCTGTCACAACATAAAATGTCGTAGACGGGCTACCATCGGTATCGATGTTTGCGATAATCAAATCATTCACGCGCAGCATATCCACCGCGGTGTTGAAATAACCACCTGTTGTAATATCGGCATCCACGCTGGTGAAATGCCATAAAGTAAAGTTATTCGCGTACGCAAGTACGCTTAAATCAGATGCTATATAAGCCATCCTCATTCTCCTTTTGATTTAAAAACAGCGAATTACCGCTGAGGTTGCAGTCACAACCTTTTAGTTTAAGAACAGCGGATTACCGCTGAGGTTGCGGTCACAACCTTTTGATTTAAAATGAAAACGCCCCGCATATTCAAATGCGAGGCGTACAAGTCAGAACAAACAGCGTTTTAGTGTGGTTAGGCAAATTACGGCGCAGCGTATATTTTATACGTAAGCTGGAATTTAACGACGCCACAATGAAACGATGGACGTTCTTCTTAGTCTGGAGTTTCGTCGCAATTGATTGTAACAATGCCCGTATCGTCAATCAGACCAGCACCTTGGCTCATCATGTTATTGACGAAATGGGATGCGCGATCACCATGCCATGAGACATCAGTTTGAACATCACTGGCGGCGGCGTGACCTACGGCAGTCTTGTGATAATAGTAACAAGAACGAATATCACTGCCATCAACGGGCAGACCCGAATGCGGAATGAAAATCGTGCCGAGGAACATTTTCGCCTGTGTGATGCTCGAAAACGGAAGATTTTCCGCACCGATATAATCCGCATTCACGAATTCATCAATGGACAGCAAATCGCTCCACTGTTTCCAACCAACGATACAAAAACGTTGCCCGTCATCAGGCACATCATTTTCACCGAAGGTTTCAAACGCGCTCAGGATTTTATCCTTGGTCAAACCAATATTGCTATCCGTAATGATATTCGCAGACGCACCTGCCAAAGCATTAATCACAAGCTCATCCGTTTTACGCCCCAAAGCTTGCGCCCCAGCATTGGCAATAACCTGACGCTCATCAATATTGGTTTTCAGTTCATCAAGACGATCAACCCAGTCCCCTGCGTAATAATCGGACAAAATCACTTCAATATTAGAGTGATCCAAATTCATCACCGGCACCATGCCATGTGTTGCCTTTGTGCTGGCTGTGCCTTTGCCGACCTTTTGGAAGACCGCGCCGGAACCGTTAACACCTGTTATAGTACGCACAGTGTTACGAAGTTTCGAACCCTGACGTTGGTAGGCTTCATGCACTTCGCGTTCGAACTGCTTAATGAAGGCCTGATCTATTGTTGTAGACATATTAAACCTCTTTCTTATGGTTTATGAGTTTAGAAAAAGCCGTCTTTTGGTTATCCAAACGCATTTAATCGTCTTCAGGCCAAATAAAGGGCGGTGAATACCAAAACGCTGTAAAATACAGTGTAATTATTGCGTTTTGGCACAAAAAAACCGCATGGACGCGACAAGACGCGTTACCCATCCGGTATAAAATTACGAATTCCATTCAAGCGAATCGTGATTTATGGTATTAATAGTTCACGGTACAAAAATGCCATTTGCGGCGTTGATGCACCCAATATAGGAATTTATTCTTAATTTGTCAACCATTTTTACCATTTTCTGTGTATTTTTTTTAAAATCGTTAATTTCGCCTTAATTTCAACAAAAATTAATATTAGTTTAATCGAATAAATAGTTATGGGAATACGGTATGTTTACTAAAGTTATAAAATCTTCGGATGTCTTAAAAAAAAATTCCAACGCCCAAACAAAGCGCAGAGAAGCTCGCAGAGCCGATGATCGTTGCGTCAGCATCATCAACGGTCAAATGCACCCTGTTAAGAATTGGAGTTCAGGCGGTATGCTTATCACCGCTGATGAGCGTATTTTCGCGATTGGTCAAGATTGTAAATTCACATTAAAATTCAAACTACGTGATGAAATGATGGAAATTGACCATAGCGCAAAGGTTGTCCGCAAATCCCCGAACAAAATTGCACTGCAATATCTCCCCCTTACAAAAGACGCACAAAGCGGCTTTCAAAAAGTGGTTGACGATTATGTCGCACAACGTTTCGCCGAGTCGCAAAGCTAAGCCTCCTCCCTTCTACTACATTCTACACTGAATCCACCTGATAAAGGGTGAGGCACAGCCTTAATGTGTGGGAAGAAAGCTGTGCCTCATAAGAAAAGCCACCAAGATTTCTCTTGGTGACCGGAGGTTAACAACCATTGTCTAACGAAAACGGCCAGCAGCTTTTAAGCCGAGGCTCTGAACAGCACTGCCGCCCATGGCAATTGCATTTGGCTTATTGAGCAATGATTTGTTTAAGGAAGTCGTTGTTCCAGCCTGCTTTTTTGCGTTTTGCTTTGATACCGACTTTGCTT
>NVUR01000047.1 GCA_002401965.1 Alphaproteobacteria bacterium | reverse complement strand
AAGCCTTAATCCTGATAAAAGTAAACGTGAAAAGGAAGTTAAAATTGCAGCATGATTTGAAAATTTCACATGACAACTTCCTTGACACCTTCCGCTAATATACCCCCAATTATCGTAGATGTAAATACATGCCCGTAGAGGTGCATGGACACATATGAAGCGAAACCCCTTTGTTTGCGCTGATTATGGCGACTTGTGTGGGCTTGTGTAAATGTCGATGAAAGGGAGAATGGTGGAGGGGGCAGGATTCGAACCTGCGTACGCATACGCGGGCGGAGTTACAATCCGCTGCCTTTAACCACTCGACCACCCCTCCGTATTATTTAGAAACTGGTCAGTTAAGGCAGGATGCAGAAAAGAGTTTTTCAGGGCTTCTGTCAAGTAATAACTTGTATTTTTGTAGTAAATTAAAGGGAAAAAATATAAACAGGGTCAAATGGCAAAAAACAAACCGCCGCCGCACTGGCGGTAAGCATTCTACAAATACACAAACATGGGAGGAAATGGGGTGATCAACGGGGCTTGAACCCTATTCGCTTCCGCAAATACTTTTAAAACGCGGGTGAGCTTCACCGCGCTGGCTGGAAACATTTCTAAGATATCTAAATATAAGAAAATGGGGCGATCGACGGGATTTGAACCCGCGACCACTCGGATCACAACCGAGGGCTCTACCAACTGAGCTACGACCGCCACAAGAACAGGTAGTACTGTCTATAATATATCATCCACTCAGGTCAAGGATATTATAAACAAATTCTATAACAATCAGAACTTGTCGCACTAATTCCTCCATGATAGAACTTGGGCATGATTATATAAAAAGAAAGTTTCCACGTGAATAAATATGCATTGTCATTTAAATCTCCTGCAGAAATTTTAAAATATATCGAAGAACAAGATATCCAGTTCATTGATCTTAATTTCACAGATATTCGCGGAAAATGGCAACATACGACACAACATGCCAGTGCTTTTACAAAAGAGCTTATTGATGATGGTGCGTGTTTTGATGGTTCATCCATTGCCGGATGGTGTGATATTCAGAAATCCGACATGATTATAAAGCCGGATATTTCGCGCGTCACCTACGACCCTTTTGCCGCACAAAAAACAATCAAAATATTCTGTGACATTTACGAACCGACATCCAAAAAGCCCTATAGCCGCGATCCACGATCTGTTGCCAAGGCGGCAGAAGCCTATTTAAAGAAATCTAAGTTAGGAGATACAGCCTATTTTGGACCAGAGCCAGAGTTCTTTATTTTCGATGATGTACGCGTTCATACAGACACGAACCACGTTTCTTATATGCTGGACAGTGAAGAAGGTGCGTATAACAAAGGGCGCGATTACCCAACAGGCAATATGGGACACCGACCACCACCTAAAGGCGGGTACTTCCCCGAAAGCCCTGTTGATAGCCTATCTGATATCAGAGCGGAAATGCTGACCGTTATTGAAAGCATGGGTGTCTCCGTGGAAAAGCATCACCATGAAGTTGCCCCCGCGCAATGTGAGTTGGGCATAAAATTTGCCTCATTATTGGAAACTGCAGATAATGTACAGCTTTATAAACACGCCGTGCATAACGTTGCACACAGCTATGGCAAGAGCGCGACCTTCATGCCTAAACCTATTAATGATGATAATGGCTCTGGCATGCATGTACATCAATCTTTGTGGAAATCTGGCAAGCCTCTGTTTGCGGGTAAAAGCTACGCTAATCTCTCGGAAACTGCACTCTATTACATTGGTGGAATTTTGAAGCATGCGCGTGCGCTGAATGCCTTTACCAACCCGACAACGAATAGCTATAAGCGTCTTGTCGCAGGATTTGAAGCACCCGTATCACTGACCTACTCTGCCTTGAACAGGTCGGCAGCCTGTCGTATCCCGCACACAAATGCACCAAAGGAACGTCGCATAGAAGCACGCTTCCCCGATCCGTTGGCAAACCCTTATCTTGCATTTTCTGCAATGTTGATGGCTGGGCTGGATGGTATAGAAAACAAAATTCACCCTGGTGATGCTGCGGATAAAGACCTTTATACCGTTTCAAGCGAAGAGCAGCTGAAAGTTCCGAAACTCTGTGGTTCTTTGAAGGAAGCTCTTATTGCCTTGGAAAGCGACCATGATTTTCTATTAAAAGGTGATGTCTTTACACGTGACTTGATCGATGCGTTTATAGATTTGAAGATACAGGAAATCGCAAAATACGAAGCAATGGTACACCCCGTTGAAGTCGATATGTATTACTCTGGCTGATTTTAAAATCAGTAATAAGCCTATACGGCCATAGTCAAATAGATAACCTTAATAGTCCCTCTCCATAAAGGCTCCAGCCATTGGGGTGAAATTCTTTAATATCTCTTTGTAGTTTTGTGTATTTTCCGCCCAGACACCAAAGTTATCATCACGGGAAGGCGTCAGCAACATAAGGAAGAAATAATAATTACCACTAACCATAACAGTGAACCAAAATTCATATTCACTTAAATCATTTGTACTGTCCACACCATCATATATTTCTGTTAACCCAAAATCAACATTTTCATTATAGATAAATTTATCATCAGATTCCATTTTTTTACCTATAAGCATGCCATCAAGCTCCATTTTTTGCTTATATTTAGCAACTTCACCAACCAAAGTATCTTTAGAAGCAGAAGAAATCACGGTAACGTCCATCTTCGCTTGAGTTGAAGAAGATATAATACTTTGGCCACGATGATCGGAAACCTCCTTCATACTCATTAATGTCACAGACATACGATCAACATCACGCACAGGCTCTGTGTACAATTTCCACCCATTCGGGTATTTCAGGTCAATGATATCCAAAAAGCTATAAGTCACCAGATCCTCAATTGGCCTTGGTTTTTCGTACAAAATTTTAAAAGACTGTAATACTTGCGCTTGCATTGCTGCTTCTGCCTGTATATTCTCAACAGGAACGAAATAACGTACCATAATAACATTCCCCCCGTTAAACCAAATATATGTTCTAATATAGAAGGAACGGTCTTTTTCTAGGGTAACAAGTAAAGACTCCACCCTATTGTCATCATGAACAACAAAACCTTCTGTTGTGAACCCCCCTTCGAGAATATATTTCAAATACCATTGCTTCGCTGTTAAATTTCCCTTCAACTTTAGCACTTTTATTTCCATACGGCTGCGCCCAAAAACAGTCGGTTTTCCATAGAAAGTGTTCAGCTCCAGAAACAGTTTCTCACTCAACATAAAATTCCCTGAATTTCCACCTTCTTTTTCAACCCAGTTGTTAGGAATTCGAATACTATAAGCCAAGGCATTATCGCCATAAGGCTTCTTCTTAATCAATTTTGTGGCCGCGTTAAAATCTTCTTCACTTGACATTTTCACCGCGGGAATCGGCTTTATAAAACGTGTGAAAATATCGCCCCTCTTATTTGCCGCAAATGACACCGACGACTGAACCCCAAAGGATACGGTCAACGCAAGCAAACACATAAAACGAAAATTCAGGGGTTTTTTAAACATTGTGAACAAAGCAAAATCTTTCTAAAAAAACAAATATAAAAGCCACGCCCTAGCCTTACCAAAGCACACCCGACATTCATCATATCCTTTATTACCAAAAACAGACAAGTATTGTTTTGCCTCAGTCAAAATAAATAAATTGATTCAAACCGTGCATAACGTTAAGGAATAGAGGCTCTATATATTTATTTTAAGATAAAAAAAGATTAGTGTTACAAAATGTCAAACTATGATGCTTCCGATATTGAAGTCCTTGAGGGACTTGAACCTGTCCGTAAACGCCCCGGTATGTATATCGGTGGAACGGATGAACGCGCTTATCATCATCTTGTCGGGGAAATCCTCGATAACTCAATGGATGAAGCGGTTGCAGGTCATGCGGACTGGATTGAATTTTCGCTTGATGCTGGCAATATCATTACCATTCGTGATAATGGTCGCGGAATCCCTGTTGACGAACACCCTAAATTCCCTGGAAAATCCGCACTCGAAGTCATTATGACAACGCTCCACTCAGGCGGAAAGTTTTCTAACAAGTCTTATCAAACGTCCGGTGGCCTACACGGCGTTGGTATATCTGTGGTGAACGCCCTTTCCGATGTGATGTGGATTGAAGTTGCCCGTGACAAAACATTATACAAACAAAACTTTTCAAAAGGAAAAGCTGTTTCTAAG
Organism: Alphaproteobacteria bacterium; assembly: GCA_002401965.1. Lineage (GTDB taxonomy): Bacteria > Pseudomonadota > Alphaproteobacteria > Micavibrionales > Micavibrionaceae > UBA1672. The sequence continues at coordinate 3,805 of NVUR01000047.1, read as the reverse complement.
CTGGAAAACCTTGGTGCAATTCATAATCGCCGCGGTACAACGGTTTGCTTTCACCCTGATCCTGAAATATTCGGGGATAAAATCGGGTTTAAGCCGGCGTGGCTGTTCCAGATGTTGCGCTCTAAGGCCTATCTCTATTCAGGTGTTGAAATAAGATGGAAGTGCGACGCTACGCTTATCAAGCCAGACAGCGCAGTCACACCTGAGGCTGTATTTAAATTCCCTAATGGCCTACTGGATTATTTAGAGACAACTTTAAAAAACAGGCCAACGATCACAAGCAATGCATTTCACGGCAATATAAAGCTGCCTGATAATTTGGGTCGTATTGAGCTTGCCATTGATTGGCCTGAAGACGGTGATGGTTTTGTGCATTCCTATTGTAATACTGTACCGACCCCACTGGGTGGAACCCACGAAAGCGGCCTACGAACGGCTTTGTCAAAGGGGTTGCGTGGCTATGGTGATATGACGGGGGTTAAAAAATCCTCTGTGATTTCGGCCGATGATATTATGTCAGGTGCAACAATTATACTCTCCGTCTTTATTTCCGAGCCCCAATTCCAAGGGCAAACGAAAGAAAAACTAGTTAACACAAATGTTACCAAATGGATTGATACTGCGATAAAGGACTATTTCGACATCTGGTTATCGAAAGACCCTGCCTCCAGCACAAGATTGCTGAACAGCATCATCGAAAAGGCAGAAGAGCGATTGCGCCGCAAGGATGACCGTGCTATGGCACGTAAAAGCGCAACTAAAAGGCTACGCCTGCCCGGTAAGCTCGCCGATTGTAGCAAAACAGATGCCAGCGACACAGAGATATTTATTGTTGAGGGAGACAGTGCGGGGGGATCAGCCAAGCAAGGACGCAACCGCAAAACCCAAGCAATACTGCCTTTACGCGGGAAAATTCTGAACGTTGTCAGTGCGTCACGAGATAAAATTCGCGCCAATAATGAAATTCAGGATCTTATCCTTGCTCTTGGTTGTAGTGCAGGTAAGGATTTTAACCTTGATAACCTGAGGTATGAACGCGTTATCATCATGACGGATGCGGATGTTGATGGCGCGCACATTGCCGCGTTGCTTGTCACATTTTTCTATACGCAAATGAAACCTTTGATCGAAAGTGGGCATCTCTTCATCGCACAGCCTCCACTCTACAGGCTGGTCAGCGGTACGTTAAGCGCATATGCACGCGATGATGAGCATAAAGACGAACTGATGAATACAATGTTTAAAGGCAAGAGCAAAATCGAAGTCAGCCGCTTTAAAGGGTTGGGAGAAATGCCCGCCGCGCAGCTTAAAGAAACAACGATGAGCCCTGATTCCCGTGTATTATTGCGCGTTACATTACCTGACGCCATGGCAGCATTAGGACTGAATACAGATGAATTAATGGAAGAAGATGCCGCGACCACATCACCCTTATCAGAAGTCGATGACCTCGTTGAGCGGTTGATGGGAAAAAATGCAGATGCCAGATATCGTTTCATTCAAGATAACGCCCAATTCGTTGAGGATATTGACGTATAAGAGAAGCGCTTTTTCAAGTGCATAAACAGAAACTATGAAGAAAATATTATCCATTTTCGTTGTTATCCTTAGCTTCATTCTCAGTGGCGCATCATCTTATGCCTATTTCATCTATATCCCCGAAAAAATAGAACAGAAAATAATTGATAGCTTCAACACTTTTGGTTTTGAACATCTTAAATTTGGAAAAATAACACGAAAACATGGTCAGATTATATTCTCGGACATATCCCTTGATAAACAAGAATTTAGCACAATCAAAGAAATTACTATTCATTTTTCCTTACTTAAATTTTTACTAAACCCCAATCATGCACAAAAGATATCAATCCATCAGCTCCAATTAACTGGCGAATTATCAACAGATCATACACTGAGTATTTCTGGCTGGATTAATAATGAAAAAACCTTAGATAAGCTCCGCAATATACCCGCCACAATGATTAGCATAAATAACAGCAGCATTGATATCATATCCGATCAACTTGGCGGCATAAGGGTAAATTACAACGCACAAATACAGCGTATAGATACCAACGACATCGTCATAAAAGCACATGCGAGCAGTAAACAGAAAAACCTTAAATTTCATGCTAAAATAGATGGCAAGCTATCAAAAACAGGACAATTATCTCTGACAACAGAAGCAGAACAGATATCCATAACCCATGAGGACATGAGCATCCGGCGCGGCGCGGCAATATTAAAATTCACACATAACGCCCAAGAAAATACATCAAATACGTCAGTTAAAGCAGATATTGCGTCAGTGAATTGGCAGAACCTTCCCTTACGTGATATCCATGCCATGCTTGAAAAAAATGGTACAAATTACAGCCTGCTGGCCGATGGGAAAACATTTGGGTCTGAGAATATAGAGTGGGAAACACATATAAGCCAAGTAAACGGCATAACAGAAACAAAAAGCACAATAACACCGACCAATATCACAGGACTATTATCATTCCTTCACAGAAACCAACGCCTTAAAGAACAAGGCAACATCCCTGTATTTATTCTAAATTTTCAAGAGCCAACATTACTCATAAACACAACAATGGATCATGATGTTACGGATGGCGATTTTAAGATCCTCATTAACGCACCAGATTTTGAGGTCGGTGGCAATTTTTCATCAAAAAATAGCAGCAAAAACGTCTTGGGATTTTTCTCTGTCAATAAAACATATATATCCTCTGATAATGATGAAATAGCATCTATAGTTCCTACGCGTTTTCAGGTTGAATCATTAGGCGAATTTTCCATTAATAACCTATCAGAAATAGCCATTTTGGATTGGTCAATGAAAACGAAAATCAATGATGGCAGCCTGTATTATAGTGCGCTAACAATACCTAACATACATGCTAAGTTTTCATATAATTCACAAAAACCTAAGAAAACCAAAAAATATTTGAATTTTAAATTACCACTGAAAAACCATATTCCGCAAAATAGCCGTATTAACCTTAATCTGTTTAACAAAAGTTTCCCTCTTATTAAATCGATAGAATTAGGGATTTACAACGGTCATATTAAAACCCGTCTACCTATATTAAAAAATGGCGCATTAACCCAAAATAATAGACTGATTGTGTCTGACATAAACCTTGCACAGCTCTTTTATGATTCCGGTTTTAAAAATATTATTATAACAGGGCAACTTGGCGGTGTTATTCCACTCAAAATAAATAAAGGAAAAATGACCGTCAGTGGTGGAATATTACAAAGTCAAAGCGGAGGGATTATAAAGCTCCCCCCCAATATTATTACTGGCCTGTTCCCTGGTAAAAGCCGGAAAATGTTTCGTATAAGGAACGCTCTTGAAAATTATTACTATGAATATTTTGAAATCCGCCTTGATGGCAACCTAAATGGACGTATCATGATGACATTGAATGCGCGGGGATATAACCCAATGAGCCATGATAAAGAGCCTGTAGACTTAAGTTTACAAATCGAAACGCAGATATCTTTACTGTTCAAAAATTTACTTAAATAAAGAAACAGCCATGATAACCCCACCTAAAAAACCATAAAACACAAGACAGTGACCGTTATATTATAAAGAAAATACGAACGATTTTATATAATCAGAGGTGGTCCCAGAAATTCGGACAGTATGTTAAGTTCTCATATTCGGCCTAAGGAGGGTCAACAATATGAGTAACGGAAGGTGTCAAGGAAGTTGTCATGTGAAATTTTCAAATCATGCTGCAATTTTAACTTCCTTTTCACGTTTACTTTTATCAGGATTAAGGCTTAT
>NVUR01000046.1 GCA_002401965.1 Alphaproteobacteria bacterium | reverse complement strand
AGTTGATCTTGATTTGGCAAAAAGACTTTACTGGCACATTATCAGGCAACGGGTCAGGCTTTGTCCTCTTGTGCGAAGAATGGTAAGGGTGGAAATGGCGGTTATATTTTGGAGCATGGTTTCTATGCGGATGGTGTGCTGACCTCTGGTGCATTTAATCAGCGTTTGGGCAAAGTGGCTACGTTGATTGCTCAAGAATATACCGCAATTATGGATGATCTGGGGGTCGAAGAGGGGACGCTGGCACATCGTAAGAAAGTGCTTGGCGGTATATTAAAGGATTTTTCCGATGATTTACAGGATGAATTTGACGGGGATGAGGCTGCGATTACGGCTCATGCCGAGACGTTGAGCCTTGAAGATTATTATGCTGCGCTTAAATCTTATCTTCTGCAGGAGGAGCTTGTTTCTGCTCCGACGTTGGAATGTTAAAACATGTGTTGACCCGTTTGCATCCGCAGACTAATTTACCTTTATGAGTAATATACAAGAGATAAAGAGCTATACGCTCGAAGAGGTCACAGCCCTCTATAACCGCCCATTGCTTGATTTAGTATATGAGGCGGCCGGTGTTCATCGTGAGAATCATACGGCGAATGAAATGCAAATGTGTACGCTGCTGTCTATCAAGACGGGTGGTTGCACGGAGGATTGCGGGTATTGTTCGCAAAGCCTCAGCAATGATGCGGGGCTGGAAAAAGAAGTTTTATTGAAGACGGCTGATGTGCTTGAGCAAGCACGTAAAGCCAAAGAGAGCGGCTCAACCCGTTTTTGTATGGGGGCTGCGTGGCCGAAAGTGTTGGATGGGCGTGCGTTTGATCGTGTTTGCGATATGGTGCAGGGTGTATCCGATATGGGTATGGAGGCGTGTGTGACGCTGGGTATGCTAACCGAACCGCAGGCGGTGAAGTTGAAAGCGGCTGGTTTGACGGCCTATAATCATAATCTGGATACGTCACGGGAATTTTATGACAAAGTTGTGACCACGCGTAATTATGATGATCGTTTGGATACGTTGAAAAATGTTGCGAAGGCGGGGATTAATGCCTGTTGTGGTGGAATTTTAGGATTGGGCGAGAGCGATGAGGATCGTGTTTCTTTGCTGTACACCTTGGCGAACCTTAATCCACAACCTGAATCAGTGCCGATTAATATGCTTGTCCCTGTTGAGGGAACGCCGATGGCTAAGAATAAGATGCTCGATATTTTCGAGTGGATCAGATGTATTGCAGTTGCACGTATTTTGATACCAAAGGCAATGGTGCGTTTATCTGCAGGGCGATTGACCATTTCCAAAGAAGCGCAAGCCATGGCCTTTATGGCAGGCGCGAATGCGATCTTCACGGGGGAGAAGTTGCTCACCACACCCAACCCTGAAAAAGATGCGGATTATGAATTGCTGGGTGAGCTGGGTATTAAACCCCGCGCTCCGTTCAAGGATGAAGAGCAAGAAGAAGCTGCGTAACTCTTGATTATGGTATAATTTTGACAATTTCATGCATTGGGTATATAACTTTCTTACAAATAATGCTGTAGATGGCATATAAAATTACAAAACAAGGGTGCGTATTATGAACGAAGATGGTGGCCTAAATAAAAATTTTGCAGATAAGGTTGTTGATGCAGTTGTTGAACAAGCGAAGCTCGTTGTCGGTGGCTCTGATGCTGAGTTAGATGTACTTATAAAAGAGGGTAGCGATGAGGCGTTGGAAGAAATGGCGGCCGAATATGGCAGTATTTTATCTTATACTAAAGTGTTCAATGCTTTTGAAAAAAATGGTGGAGAAAAGGCGATGTCTTTGATTTCTGATATTGTTAGGCGTTCTTCTGGAGACACTGTGATGGATAGTGCTTATGAGGCAAATGTGCTGTCTGGGATGATTGGTCAGGCGCTTGATATTTGGGAAAAAAATGGCAATGATGCTGCTATACGGGGGGTTTATGCAGTTATGAAAGACCCTCTCAGTGATTCTCATCTATTTAATACATGTCAGCATATTATTGAGAATACAGGGAATGTTGCGGTTCAAAAAGATATGCAAGCCTTACTTGATAATAGGTTACCAGAAACTTTTGAAGATCACGTACCTGAAGCGCTTGATATGTAGTGATTAAACTTAAATCTGTCGTATTTATACTTAGTAATGCTATAAACAACCCTGTGATTTATTCATGGGGTTTTTATTTATGCAGCAGTTTCAACAAACTCTATCAGAGTTAAAAGATCAGAACCGATATCGGTCTTTGAATTTACCGGTAGGTATTGATCTGACCTCTAATGATTATATGGGGATGGCGGTGCATCCGTACCTACGCTCTGCGGCAGTTGAGGCATTAGAGGATGGTCTTGATATTGGTGCGGCGGGGTCGCGTTTATTGCGCGGTCACACGTATTCTCACGAAAATTTAGAATCTTACACCGCGACATATTTCAAAGCAGGTGGAGCGTTGTATTTTGCCAGCGGGTTTCAGGCGAATTATGCGTTGCTGACGACCTTGCCTGATCGTCGTGATGTGGTGCTATATGATGGTCTTGTTCATGCCAGCGTTCGTGATGGCTTGATTGCCACGCAGGCGAAAAGCTATAAGTTCGCACATAATGATATGGATGCGCTGGAGGCATTATTAAAGCGTCACCGTGAAAGTGCGGGAACGATTTGGATTGCCGTCGAATCGGTTTATTCGATGGATGGTGATCTTGCACCGCTGGTCGATCTCTACGCGCTGGCTGTGCGTTATGATGCGATGCTGATTGTTGATGAAGCGCATGCTACGGGTATTTACGGTACTGATGGTAAGGGATTGTGCTGGGACATTATTGATGCACATGGCTATGACCATTTGGTGACATTGCATACGTGTGGCAAGGCGATTGGTGTGGCGGGGGGCTTGGTTTGTGCGTCTTCGAACGTGATTGACTATATGGTGAATAAAGCGCGCCCTTTTATATTTTCAACCGCGCCGATGCCCTTGCAAGCGTTGCTGGTGCAGAAATCCCTAGAGATTTTGGCGTCCGAGGACGGAGCGCAACGTCGGGAGAAGCTGTTTAAAATATGTGCGCTGGGGCAGAAATTATTCGGCGGTGCGGGCACGCAAGTTATTCCGATTATTCTGGGCGAGGATGAAAAAGCGGTTTCGGTTGCCAAGGCGATGCAAGAGGTAGGGTATGATATTCGCGCTATTCGTCCGCCAACAGTACCGCAAGGGCAGGCGCGTTTGCGTTTGTCTTTAAGTTCAGAGTTAGAACCTGCGGTTTTACAAGGTTTCGCCGATGCGCTACAACCTTATATGGAAAGGTAGAGCATGACGCATAAATTTATCATTACAGGCACGGATACAGATATTGGCAAGACGGTGTTTTCGGCTGCACTTATGTTGGGGTTAGAGGCGGTAGGTCATACGCCGCATTACTGGAAGCCCGTGCAATCAGGCATTACCGATAATGTGGATACGCGCCGTGTGCAGAAATTAACCAATTTGCCCGATGAACGATTCCTGTCCGAGCGTTATATCTTCAGTGAGCCGTTATCCCCGCATCTTGCTGCCGAAAAGGATGGCACGAAAATCGATGTTGGTGCTTTGCAAGATCCAACGCAAATGCCCGAATGTGACGGTGCGTTGGTGATTGAGGGTGCTGGTGGCTTGATGGTGCCGTTAACGCGCGATAATTTACAGATCAATGTGTTCCAGAAATGGAAAGCACCCTTGATTTTGTGCGCACGCACAGGGCTGGGCACGATTAACCATACTCTGTTATCGCTGGAGGCAATCTGGGCGCGGGATATTCCATTGAAAGGTATTGTGTTTATCGGCGATGATAATGCGGATAATATCCGTACGATTTCGGAGATGTCCAAGGTGAAAGTTCTGGGGCGTTTACCGCTGGCTGATGATCTGGATGATACGATGCTGCGCCTTCTGTTTGCGAATAATTTTAAGATTGGGGATTTTGTTGAATGAGTAAGGCTAAATCCACCTCTCCTTTGTGGCATCCCTATACACAGCATGCCATTGCCCCTGACTCCATTCACATAGACCGCGCCGCAGGAGCGTATTTATTTGCGCGCAATGAGGTTAATGGTGTGCCCAAGGGAGAGCGCCGTATTATCGATGCGATTTCCAGTTGGTGGGTGATTACGCACGGGCATTGTCATCCTGATATTATTCATGCGGTGCAACAGCAGGCAGGCGCGCTGGATCAGGTTATATTCGCTGGGTTTACCCACGAGCCGGCCGAGCGGTTGGCGGAGAATTTAATTGCGGTCACAGGTGATCGTCTGGAGCATGTTTTCCTATCCGATAGCGGATCAACTGCGGTTGAAGTCGCCTTGAAAATGGCGATTGGATATTGGGAACATTCCGGCCATCCGCGTCGTAAGATTATCGCTTTGGAGGGCGGATATCACGGTGATACGTTTGGCACGATGTCTGTGGGCGGGCGTAGTGTTTATCATAAACTATACGAGCCTTATATGTTTGAGGTGGAGCATATCCCTTTCCCTGCGACAGGATGTGAAGCCGAGACCTTTGCCGCGCTGGAAAAGGTGCTGGATGATCATAAAGATGATGTCGCCGCGTTTGTGTTTGAGCCTTTGTTGCAAGCCGCTGGCGGGATGCGGGTTTATTCACCTGATGTTCTAAAAACCATGGCCGATATGTGTCGTGCGCATGGTGTGTTGTTGATCGCCGATGAGGTGATGACAGGGTTCGGGCGCACGGGAACGATGTTTGCGTGTCAGCAAGCAGATTTCGTGCCTGATTTGATGTGCATGTCCAAGGGGCTGACGGGCGGGTTTCTGCCTTTGGGCGCGACCCTTTGCACGAAGGATATTTATAATGCGTTTTATCATAAGGATAAGGCGAAGATGTTTTTCCACTCCTCGTCTTTTATGGGTAATCCGTTATCTTGCGCGGCGGCGAATGCTTCGCTTCGTATTTGGGAAGATGATGAGGCGGTGCAGGATAAAATAGATAACATTGCCAAGGCGCACGCTGAGGCCGCCGTGTGTTTTGCGCGGCGCGGTGATCTGACGAATATACGGCAAAAGGGGACGATGCTGGCCATGGATTTGGCGGTAGAGGATGGTGGTTATCTCTCTGATATTCAGCCGAAATTATATGAATCTTTCCTCTCGCAAGGGGTTTTGTTGCGTCCGCTGGGCAATACGGTGTATATTCTGCCACCATACTGTGTCAGTGCGGATAATCTGGATATGGTGTATAACGCGGTGAATGTTGCGTTGGATGATGTTTTGTAAGGTAGCAAAGATGAGTGATTTAAAGACAATTCGTAAAATGGCATCAGATTGTTCTGGCGGTATTGTTACTGTCAAAAAATTGGAAGAATCTGGTGGTAGTAAAACGGTGAAGCATGCAAAAGCAGTAGGTGTTTATGTTGCGCGCAAGAGCGGATGTGAATATGGAGATATCGCCAAGACTTTTGGCTATGCAAACGAGAAATCTGTTTCCCGCGTTTTTACGAAAGTGAGCAAAGATATCCTGTATGATAGCACGTTGCAACGTGATGTTAATGCGGTGGCTGAAAAACTTGGTATTGATTTAGATTAGGGCTTCTGCCGTGCGAATCACTATGCTAAACTCCAGACATTAATAGCATATAATTAAAATGGATGGATTCGCCCATGAAACTGAGTATTGATCGTTCAGCTCTATTGAGAGCATTAAATCACGTGCAAAGTGTTGTGGAGCGTCGTAATACGATACCGATTCTTTCTAATGTTTTGATGAAAGCAGAGGACGGCGTTTTGGCTCTTTCCTCAACGGATATGGATCTTGAGATCAACGAATCCGTGGCGGCAAATGTTACTATGGCCGGTGCGACGACTGCGCCTGCCGGCACATTTCATGAAATTGTCCGTAAACTGCCTGATGGTTCCGATGTTGAGGTTGAGCTAAATGCAGAAGGCACACAGATTACTGTGCGTTCCGGTCGCTCCCAATTTAAACTTAGCTGTTTGCCTGTGGCTGATTTTCCTGAAATTTCAACGGGTGATTTACCTGGCGGCTTTTCATTGCCGGCATCTGATTTGCGCGCATTGATTGACCGCACGAAATTCGCGATGAGCACAGAAGAAACCCGTTATTACCTGAACGGTATTTATGTGCATGAGGCCGATAATGACGGTGTAAAAGTTTTGCGCGCTGTTTCAACAGATGGTCATAGATTGGCGCGTTTTGAAATGCCTCTGCCTGAGGGTGCTGCGGGTATGCCTGCGGTTATTATTCCGCGTAAGGCGATTGGTGAAATACGTAAGTTGATCGAAGATGCTGCCGATCTGATACAAATCACCTTGTCCGAAAACAAAATTCGTTTTGCATTCGATCATATTGTTTTGACGTCCAAATTGATTGACGGAACGTTTCCTGATTACCAGCGTGTTATTCCGCAGGGCAATGACAAAATCGTAGAAATTGATCCTAAAGTATTTTCACGGGCGATTGACCGTGTTTCAACGATTTCAGATGGTAAGTCACATGCGCTTAAAATCACATTGGATGGTAAGTTGATGACCCTTTCCGCAAGTTCCCCCGAAGCGGGCAGCGCAACGGAAGAATTGGAAGTGAATGGTGATGCGAAGATGGAGATTGGCTTTAACGCAAAATATCTTCTGGATATTACCTCACAAATTGAAGGTGAAGGGTGTCGTCTGACTTTGGCAGATTCTGCCAGTCCGACCATCATTCAGGATAATAGCGACCCTTCGTCGTTGTATGTGTTGATGCCGTTGCGCGTATAGGAATCGATAATGGGTAATGTTAAAGCGCAACGTGCTGTATCCATTGTTTTAGCGCTCTTTATCATTTTCCTCGTTTATAAAAATCAAGTTGATTCTACCGCATTGGCAAAAATTAGAGATGTTGATCGCAGTGGTATGGTTTTGCTTGCTGATGGTCATTCTGATTCTGGTGATTATCCGTTTGTTTCGAAAGTTGAAATCATCTCCGAGACATCCAGTGAAGTTGTGTTTGATGTTAAATATTTTAAGTCGAAGACGGTTGGCGGACTCTATACTCTTTCTGTTCATCCGTTTGTTGATACCAGTGTCTCTGATTGGCAGTATAGTGAAAATACGTTAGAGGCTGGCATGAATGTTCTGCGTGTAAAATTGCTATATAAGCCAAGGCATATTGCGCGTTTAAAATCTGAAACCTCGGACTTGTTGTTGTATATAACGCATAATAATGATCCAAATGATGTGGCAGATCCGGATGTTGAAGGTGATCTTGAGGACAGCATGGAAAATACGCAATCCATGGGTAAAATTTTTGAACGGAACGTTGATTTTCCAAAAATATGGATGAAATAACGGGCTGTGACCTATGTTTTCTCAGGGCTTTGCTTTAAAAGGAAAAGATGAGCGCACTTAAGACCATTAAACTCTATAATTTCAGATGTTATGAGCAGGCTTCTTTGAAGGATTTATCTTCGGGGTTGATTGTATTGTCAGGCGTGAATGGCGCGGGGAAAACTAATATTTTAGAGGCTGTGTCGTTGCTGTCTCCCGGGCGAGGTTTGCGCGGGGCGCGGGTGATGGAAATTCAGAAAAATGATTCTGATGTGCCGTGGGCTGTGGCGGGACTGTTTCATTCTCATTATGGTGATGAGGTTCGTCTTGGCACTGGTCTCGATCCTAATTCTCGTCAAGGCGCGGAAAAGCGAACAGTACGTATCAATGGCAATGCGGTGAAAAGCCAGGCGGCATTGGGTGAGTATTTGTCCTGTGTTTGGCTTACGCCGCAGATGGATCGCCTGTTTATGGATTCAGGGCGGGAGCGTCGCAAATTTCTCGATCGTTTAATCTTCGCCTTTGATCCTGGTCATTCGGGGCGGGTTTCGCGCTATGAAAATGCATTATCGCAGCGTTCGAAGTTGCTGCGTGAGGGCAATGCTGATGGTGCATGGGTTTCGGGTTTGGAACAGCAAATGGCAGAGACGGGTATCGCGATTGCAGCGGCACGCCTTGATTTTGTCAGCAGGTTACAGGCGGCGTGCGAGGCGGCAGACCATACCCATTTTCCGTTGGCGCGTTTTCGGGTGAAGGGGGTGATTGAGGAATTGCTGGCGAATGCCCCTGCGTTGGAGGTTGAAGAGGCTTTTAAATATCAACTCACCGAAAGTCGCGCGCGTGATGGTATTACGGGCGGCGCGGCAAGTGGACCACATAAATCCGATCTCTCTGTGACCTATGCGAAGAAAAATATGCCTGCGTATCAATGTTCAACGGGGGAACAAAAAGCATTATTGATTGGGCTGATCCTTGCACATGCACGGTTGATTAAGGCAGAGCGCGGCGCGCCTCCGATCTTGCTGTTGGATGAAGTGGCGGCACATTTGGATGAGGGTCGCCGTGGTGCTTTATATGGAATATTGCAGAATTTGAACGCACAAAGTTGGTTGACGGGGACGGAAAGTAACTTGTTTACGGCGATTGAAGGTAAAGCGCAGTTTTTTGATGTGAAGGATTCTCAGATTCATAATGTAACGTAGCGCGCGATTTCTGCGAATTATATTGCAGAAGATAAGGGGTATGCATGAACGATGATGTGGAAATTGTAAAAGGTAATGTAGAGGAAACATGTTCGCCATGTGAAAAAGGGACGACGAATCTTTTGATTGGCGGTGGTTTTGCCGTGATCGGGGGGACATTGGTGACAACGGTTGGGTTTGTATGTCCAGTTTGCACAATTGCAACGCCCTTATTTTTGGGCATGGGCGCGGTGCAACGGTTTAAATATTTAAAAAATAAGTCTAAAAAATAAGGATTAGTGCGGGGCGCAATCAAGGTGGCGATTGTCTAATTCCATGGCCTCTTTGCGGGCTGCTCTTGTGACTTTTGCCACATAATCTGGTTCAATGCCTTGCTCTTCTGCCTTTTGTGTTGCTTCTTCAAGGCTATCACCTATGGCACACATTCGGAAGGTGTCAAGGAAGTTGTCATGTGAAATTTTCAAATCATGCTGCAATTTTAACTTCCTTTTCACGTTTACTTTTATCAGGATTAAGGCTTATC
>NVUR01000008.1 GCA_002401965.1 Alphaproteobacteria bacterium | reverse complement strand
CCGCCGTTATTTATGTACGAGATCACGGTTTCTCTCAGGTCTATCGAATAAGTCATGCATCACCATAACATGTAACTTTATTAATGCGAAGTACTATAGCTGGCCGTTATAAGCAACTATGCAAAGCTCCTCATATAGGTGTTTGGCATTACGCTTAGGGCGATCATGCTTATTATCTCGAAGCAACTTCTCTAAAAAATCAATATATTCACCAAGCTTAGGGTATGGCTGCAATTTGCGAACATAAGTAACTGCTTTATTGCCGCCACTGCGAATGACATCCCTGACTGTGTTACGCGACAGATTTAAATCACGGCGGATCTCTCTTATGCCATCGCCTTTGCGATGACGGGTTAATATTTTACGCCTTGTTTCCATTATTAATATCTCCTGATCACCTTTCGATTATTTAAAATAATAATCGAAAGATAGGGTTATAATAATGAGTTATCCACACCGCAAATTTAACTCCATAAGGTGGGTCAATATTGCATGCGCGTCTACAAGCCATAATGTAACATCTTTACTTTGAAATTGTTGCAGAACAAAACCACAGCGGTCGAGATCATAAGCTTCGGGAGTATGCTGGGAGCGTTCATACCAATGAGTGATCGCATCTACTGGAATGCGGAAATTTCTGATATGTTTGAGCCATCTTTATCAAGGTCGAGCAATACGCGACGGATTTTTGAACGCTTATAGCGCAGCGACAGTAATATTATTTCTATGTTGGTCATGGCTTCTCCTAAATCTTATTTTTAAGAGAATAGCAGATCATAAACACACACGGCAGACGCCCTTCACCGGACGCTTACTTTTTATCGTATGGAATATTGATTTCCCTGTTCTTTTTTGGCGCAAGACAAGGTTCTATACCTTTTTGTCCTAAGCCATTTCTGAACCAATCCGCGTCATATCCGCGATCAGCCAACATGTATTTGGCACGAGGTAATCTATCTAATAAATATTTCTGTACCCTTATAGTCATTCATCTGACCTTCGGATATTTGGGTGCCCTCCCTAGGGTAAAAATAAAAGGACAGGGCGTGCTTGCCCATCACAAATAGCATGTAATTTTTGATATCTTATATGGTTTCATTCCCAGCCGCTTGCGGCGTAGAATATTCGTATGAGCGAATATATCCATAAGAGCCATAATGTTACAGTGTTGATTCAGTTCCTACATATAATATTATAAAGCTGGTTACTCTTATCAAAAGCATTACCGCGCGTGAGGTATTTCGCTTGTGTCCCATGTTAAGAAAAAGCTATGGGGCGGAGAGTTTTGGAGTGAGGGCTATTTTGTTTCTACAGTAGGGAAGCATGGCGATGAGGGCACAATTGGTCGCTATGTTAAAAATCAGGGGCAGGAATATAAATAGTTAGTACTGTTTTAGCCCAAGGCTACCGATACCCCGTTGCTTGCGGTGCGGCTCCTTATTTTAACTGACAGATATGGGCTATATGCTATGGATCTTTTGCTGTGTTTTGTTTTAAACAAATATTTCTTTTGGAGATATACTATGAGGCATATGGCCACTTGAAGGTGGAAGGTTTAATATCTGTTTTTAGGAGAATAAACACAAAAATTATGCAGAATTTTGAATTTGATGATAAATATCAAACCATTTTTGAGGTGTTTTCCCACCAAATGGCCCGTCTTTTGAACGCCAATATGCTAAGATTTGTGGAAATTGATTAAATTCTAAATCTGCCTCTTTAATAATGCGCCGATCAAGTGGAAAAAGTCGAATACCATCTATTTTAGTATTACGGTTAGCGTAATGAGAATCTGTAAGATAATCTTTTAAAACCGTGGCTAAAATAAAAGGATCATCAGTACCTATACGTGCTCTTATCGCATCACGCCGCTTCATAAGAGCATCCAAAGATTTACGTGCAGCCTCTGCAACAGGACCTTGAGAAATTCTTGCAACATATATAGCTCGTGCAATATGATGCAGATCAGCTTGCTTAATTTCCGGCAACCAAAGCAAAACACCAGAACGCATAACACTGACAGAATCCAAATTGAAACATTGGTAACAAAATATGCAAATTGTTTTAAGGTTATGCTCGGATAAGTCACGTTGATTTCCGTTAACAAACAGGATTTCTTGATATTTCTTGGATTGAAAATTGCAACATTGGCAAGTGTTATCGTCACGCGCAAATATTTTTTGTTTTAACTCTTTTGAGAGCGAATTTTTTATAGAAGAAGTGGAGCCAGATGAACCGGCTCCACTCTTTATTTCGTTTGAACTTTCGCTTTGTCTGGAAAGTCCCAGTGATACGGGTATTGATCCCATTACCACTCCTTTTATTAAGATGCAACAAAAGTTGAAGAGAACATTCCTGAACCCTGTGCAGAAGCACCAGTATCACCAGCATCGATTGATTCTAGCATTGCTTCTGTAAGAATTGGAAGCGCGAATAATGCACCACCAGCAATCAGACGAATCGCGCCTTCTTTTAAAGGTGTTTGTGTTGGGTTTTCAACATGATCTTTGATTTTCATGATACCTAAAACAGATAGTAGAATACCAAATAGATACGCTACACCAGCAATTAAAGCAGGTAACGACGCCATAGATGTATTGATGTTATTAGCGATTGAGCTAAAGTTGTTAGCAGCATGCGCTGTACCTGATGTTGCCATCAGACCCATTGTCATTGCTGCGCCTAGTTTATAATATGATGTTTTGGTTTTATTGAACATAATTGTTCCTCCTCTTACCAATTGATAACTTACTTTATGTAATGATGATAACAAAGTTGTCACAAAATAGCCACATTTATTTTCATTATTTTTAAATTTATGAAAATGTGACACCAAAGGTCGTAATTCCAAGGGTTGCCTGAACAGCATTTATCACAGGACCAAGGTTTACAGCCAGCGCACCACCCATGATATGGGTCATTCCGGCCATAGTCGAAGCCCCCTGACTGCCTTCTGAAACATCACGCATAATAAACAAGCCACGTACAAAGCTAATCATTCCGATAACAATCATAAATTTTAAAACAGCGTCTATAACATTATAAGCCGCAGCCGTTTCAGCAGCCGTCATTGTACCGGTATATGCAAGAGATGCTGTCGTAGCTGTTTGCATACCAAACACGCCGAAAAGCGATCCTGATATTGCTCTTAAAATTGTCGTAGCGGACATCAAAAGGCCACCAATCAAAAATGTTGTGACCGTACCAATGCCACCAGGGCCTCTTGCCCCCTCTTGCGCGGATTTGGTCAATCTTGATATGCCAATCATAACGAAAATTAAACCAGCGACAAAACAAAAGAAATTCAGCAACACATGCGATGGTCCAAGAATATCATCCATGAAACAGGCCATTGCCACATCAAGAGAATTCGCAGAACCACAGGTCGGTGTACCACTTACAAAGCCAGTATTGGTTCCTACCAGCACTGCGACAGCAAGAACATTTGGGGTAACACTATATTGCAAAGATAACGCAACCATCGGCAAGGCGAAAAATGCACCAGCGGCCAAAAGACGTGAGATTCCCTCATGAAGTGCCGTTTGCGATGGATTATTAACATGGTCACGAATTTTTATAATAGCCCAAAGACCTAATATAGTTCCAAGCAGATAGGACACGATGGTTAAAAACTTAGGTAAGCCAGAGGTTGTTTGCAACAGGGTACACATAACATCGCCAAGAGTCGTTCCTGATACCCAGGCGAAGACATTACAATCAGTCAATAGGGTCGCAGATTCTGTTGACATTATAAAATTTATACCACTAACCAGTTGTAGTACAGCACCAGCAAACCCGAAACCACCGCTGTTTATTGTGGTGTACATCGCCTCATAAGCCGTTGGTAAACCAAAGAGAAGTCCCGCGGTGATAAAGCGAATGACAGCATCTTTTAGCGGAACCCTTTCTGGATCCTCAACATGATCTCTTGTTTTATATAAAGCCGAGACCGTGGTAATAAGTGCTAATAAATAAGCAACCATAGCAACCAAAGCTGGAAGCTGACCCATTGAAAAAACAATTGAACCCATAACGGAGTTTACGTTACCAACGGTTAAATAACCAGTTAGCGCACCAAAAGCCCCAGATAGGTCATATAGGGCGGTATCACTTGTCGTGAAGGTCGTTATCGTTCCGCCATTTATTGTGGTGATCGCAGCCTCTGTTATAATAGGTAGCGCAAAAAGTGCGCCACCAATCAAAAATCGTATAACAGGCACTCTAATAGGGGTTTGCGTAGGGTTGCTGACATGGTCAATCGATTTAAAAATAGCACTTGTTGCGAGTAGTAAACCAGACAAATATGCAAAACCTGCGATGAGAGCGGGTAAACGTGATGTGGAATCGGCAATGCTTTCAGCAAGATCATTCATATCTCCAGCAAACGCACTATGGGAGAAGAGGACAAAAAATAAAAAACTTATAAATCCTGAAAAAAGTTGTTTGCTTGTCAATGTTTTTCTCCTTAAAGCTATTTACATACACTATTACAGCACATTTACTCGTTGAACTGCAAATTTTAAATTACAATTACCATATATAAGCATAGTTTATAGGGAAAAAGTTAATATTTAGATCATAATTAATAAATTTTACTGAACCATCTAATTTTAGTTTTAGAAATTTTACAATATTATCAATTCAGTCGATGTATCCATATATAGAGCATTTATTGAAAATACAGTACAAATTATTTACATATTCATTTGAAAAATAACATAAAAATCCAACTAAACTCGAAACGATATTGTTTGTCATAATTATATTTTTATGTTGTGATAAGAGTATAAGGATATGCACAAAGAAGGCATATCAGGTCAATAAAGATCTTAGGTGGACAAATGATTGTTTATATTTTTAACAATAGAAACTATACAGCTGAACTAGGTTCTCTGGTGTGGTATGTTAAAGGGGCTCTGCTTTCATTTACATTTATTCTTGCATTTTCTATGGGCACAGCGTGGTCATATGAGAGTATATATAAACCAATAAATAAGAATTACAGCGCATCATTATCTTATGCGTTACCTAAAACTCAACTCCCTTCCACTACTATGATGAATATGTGTAAGTCTCTACTCAAAAATACTCAAGACACATCCTCCTATATTGTCATTAGTGGAAACCAGCGCATAGCTGGAAAAATTGCTGTACTTGGTATTATTTTGGGCGTTCGTTTTGCTCTCGAGCCAAAAAATAATGAAAATATCAGTGTAGCGTCAATGAAAAATCATGTTTCGATGCATCAAAAGAAAGCTCTGAATAATGGCCGTTCTATTAAAGCGGTTGTGGCTTATCGTCGATGTCAAAAAGAACAAGCTCTGAACAAGGTGGCGACTGCGCGTTAAATTTAAAGTACACAGAAGTCTGTCCTTAGAAAGACCCCATTAAGGTGTTGTGTCCTTCTATACGTCTATCGGCCGCTTTGCTGTATAATGCACAGAGCGGTCGTTTTTTGTGTGGTGCAGTATATTAAAATAGGTTGATATACCAAAAGGGCGGAAAAATATTTGTTACTCTGGATAGCTCTAAAGCACCTATAAAAGATAAAATTGATAGACCAATTGTCCAGTATAAAGTATCGCCCAGCTTTGGTTGAGATGCTTTTTTAATGCCAATGCGCTCTATAATCTGTTTTATGGCCGCAGAAGATATTATCTGAATAATGATGATACCTAAATATGTTGACGCAGTAAGGGTTAATAGATCAAAAATAATATGCAGATTTTGATTGGGAATAAGTGCGGTCAGCATATTACGCGCTGGAGATAAAAAATATGTACAAAACAGAGCGATATTGAAGATAGCGGATAATATTAAACCAGTAATGCGGGGTTTTTTGGTAATATTTTTGAGGGCAGTATCTGTATCTTTTATAATGTCTTTGGCGACGTCACTTGATAACCCTAATGAATTACTTTTCATTAACATTGTTTTGGCTTTAGCAAGGGAATGCATTGTTGTGTAGAAGATACCTTCTTTAATTGTTCTATATTCTGCGGCTTGTACGAGGTTCTTTCCAACATCACCGCGTTTTTCCGCTGCATCTGATAATTTTCTAAGGCCGTTTTTTATCAGATCATCTAAAAAGGGAGAGACGTGAATTAGGCGCTCTTGTGTACCAAACAGAAAAGTATAATAGTTTTTCCCCTTAATGTTATATTCCATGTGTCCATAGGGTAAGAAGACTTCGTATATTATAGGAATCCTATAGTTATTTTTTCGATCATCCTCTGAGGCTTTCTTTGCTTTTTCAGTATCGTATAAATTAACGGCACTGAGCATATCTTCTGATATTTTTATATTGGCGTGTTCCCGAATTTTGACACCGTACTTTTCGATCATCGCAACAATTTTTTCCGGCAGGCGGTTCTTTGGGTAATCAAATGCGGTTCGTGCCTCTATTGTTTGTGTATATATTGTACTGATCCATGCATTGCCTTTGCAATTCGGGCAGGCTGTAATGCCTTTACTGCGACATGTGGTACATTGCACTGTTCCGCTTTGATTACAAGTTGTGCAGGATATATGCCCATTTCCGTGACATACAGGGCATTGTACTTGATTACCCTGGGGGCCTTGAATCATTTGCGCGCCATTGCAATGCCCACAATGTCCCATGCCTGAGCCGTTACAACGTGGGCATTGATCTATGCCTTTTCCCGCGCAAGGGTGACACTTTACAGTGCCCGTAGATTTACAGGTTTGGCAAGGTTCATAGGTTACAAATTCTTTTTTCCAAAACGGCAAAGGAATTATATTATTATCAAGCGCGAAACCCTGATCGTCACGGTTTAGGAGAACTTCGCGAATTGTTCGCTCCATATTAGGATTTTGTGACAAGCGGGTATATTCGTTATTCATTGCAACATTTACGGCGGATTCATTGCTAACTTGTACAGGCCCTTCGATACGTCCACCTATCTTCTTATGACTGACCTTGGTAAGAATTGTTAGCATATTTTCAGCTTGGAAATGCAAAATCTCACCTTCCAGCTTTTCCAGTTTCACATCCTCAGGGGGGAATTTATTACCCTTCACCATCTTTTTGACTTTATTCATTGCATTTTCTTTATACTCGTCACTAAGGGCTAGCTTATGAATTTGCGTATCTTGTGGTGTATTTATGTTGTCGGTCACGGGATGTTCTCTAGCTTCTATTAAAAAATATCTGTATAAACTAACAGGTTAATATTTTTCAATAATACCTAATCCAAGGGGGTTATACAATGAAATTCAATTTTGATATCGAATGCACACCGGAAGAGGCTCGCGCTTTTGTCGGTTTACCGAATATTGCGCCTATGCAAGAGCGCATGATGAAGGAGCTGGAGGGTAAGATGCAGGAAAACCTTCGCAATCTAACGCCAGAAGAAATGGTGAAGACGTGGATGCCTGCCACGATGCAGGGGATTGGTGACATGCAAAAGATGTTCTGGTCACAGATGGGTGTGAAAACACCGAACAATACATCAGAAGATTCAAAAGATAATGACTGATACTATTTATGCTTTGGCTAGTGCACGTGGGCAGGGTGGCGTTGCCGTTATTCGAGTGTCTGGTGCGCACGCACACGAAAGTCTTAAAAATTTTACGGGTGAGACAGATGTTACGTATCGGCGCGCTCTATTGCGAGAATTGAAACGTCCCGTTTCACGTGAAACATTGGATAATGCTCTTGTCATAGCCTTTAAAGCACCACACAGCTATACAGGTGAGGATGTCGTTGAATACCATCTCCATGGTGGTATGGCGGTTATTCAGGGTGTCTTGAACGCTCTATCTGCGGAAGAAAACTATAGAATGGCAGAACCAGGGGAATTTACACGTCGTGCTTTTGAAAATGGGAAAATGGATTTAACCGAGGCAGAAGCCATTGCCGACCTTATCCATGCAGAGACACAGCTCCAGAAGAGCCAGGCACTTTCACAGATGAGCGGTGCATTGGCGGATATTTATGATAACTGGCGCGAAGGACTCATCAAAATTTTGGCTTATGTTGAAGCCGAGATCGAATTTCCTGATGAAGACCTACCTGACAATATTGTGCCGAAGATAACGCCCAAGATCGTAGATATGTTGGCGGAAATTGACGCGCATTTGAATGATAACAGACGCGGGGAGCGTTTACGCAATGGTATTCATGTCGCGGTGATTGGCGCACCTAATGCGGGAAAATCCTCGCTGGTGAATGCTTTGGTGCGACGTGATGTTGCGATTGTTTCTGATATTGCAGGAACAACGCGTGACGTGATTGAGGCACATCTTGATATTGGCGGATATCCCGTTATTCTCTCTGATACGGCGGGTTTACGTCCAGACCAAATAGGCACGCAAGGACAGGATAGTATTGAGTCAGAGGGTATTCGTCGCGCTCTAAAAATCGCAGAAAAAGCGGATATTCGCGTTATTCTCTATGATGCAAGTCAAGCTGAACCAGACCAGCATAGCTTTACGCTTGAGCAACAAAAAAATACCATCGCTGTAATTAATAAGATAGATCAGGGTGTGCAGATCAACCATCCTAATAATCCATTAGAAATATCGGTCACGAATAATACAGGGATTACCGCATTTTTGGCGCGCTTAACGCAGGAAATTGATGGCTTACTGGGCAAAGCGGACGAAGCACCCGCCCTGACACGGCAACGCCATAGGGACGCTCTGATAGATTGTCGCGCCTCACTAAAGCGCTGTTTAAATGCTCCTCTACCTGAGTTAACGGCAGAGGATTTGCGCCTTGCTGTGCGTCATTTAGGGCGCATTACAGGTAAGGTCGATGTTGAGGATTTGCTCGACGTCGTGTTCAGAGATTTCTGTATTGGCAAGTAACAATAAGGATAAGATTTTAGGACATTTCTGATGTGTTATACTCAGGCTCTGTCGTGTTGTTTATATCCAGTTTTTGTATCTCTAGAAGGCAGTCATGGGTTAGGTTCTCGATAAAATCTTGTGACGGTATGCGTATATCCTCTACCTGAAGCGTATCGTCATTTTTTTGATGGATTTCTATGGTTTTCTCCACCAAAATCGTATAGTTTTTATCGAGATGATCTTGATAGGATGCAGGTTCTTCTAGTGCATTTTCTTCATCTGCTGCTCGTCGGAAAATATATATTGCGATCGGAAGGTTATAGTTAACGCCCTTGAAATAATTTTCAGGATCTTTTTTGCCCTCGCCATTAAGCTCAGGTGACATTATAAGAAGCTCCACTAAGGTCGTGGCATCCTTAGTAAATTGCTCTTCGAAATGATTTTGTAATTCCTCATGGCTCTCATTTTTATGAAGATCCATTAACTTTTTCAGTGAATTAAATATTTCTTGAATCATAATAAAATTACCATTAGCCCGCATTGTTTCTCTTTATATAATTCTTTTCTGGATAATATTGCAAGAAAATTGTATAGAAAGCGCAGAGATAAAGGAACTATTACCTATGAATACAGATTTTGAGGTCATTGTCGTCGGTGGAGGGCATGCAGGATGCGAGGCAGCAGCAGCAGCAGCGCGCACAGGTGCGAAAACCGCCCTATTGACGCATAAGCTGGCCACGGTTGGTGCAATGTCTTGTAATCCTGCGATTGGCGGGCTTGGTAAAGGGCATTTGGTACGCGAAATTGATGCCTTGGACGGGGTTATGGCACGGGTTATTGATCGTTCTGGTATCCAATACCGTATGTTGAATGCATCCAAAGGACCAGCGGTACGTGGTCCACGCGCGCAAGCGGATCGTAAGCTCTATCTGGAGGCTATGCAGGATATTTTGGGCAGTTACCCTAACCTTACTTTGGTTGAGGGTGCTGCAGATGATCTTATCCTTGATAATGACGGTGCGATTGCCGGCTTAAAAACATTGGATGGCGCGGAATATGGTTGTCAGACGGTTGTTTTAACGACGGGGACATTTTTGCGCGGTATTATTCACCGCGGCGAGGAAATGAAGCCCGCAGGGCGTGTTGGTGAAGCGCCAACGATAGGGCTGGCAGAGACATTAGAACGTTTGGATTTTCCTCTTGGTCGCCTAAAAACCGGAACGCCGGCGCGCCTTGATGGGCGGACGATCAACTGGGATATCTTAGAAGAACAACCAGGTGATGCTGTTCCTACGCCGTTTTCTTATCTGAATGATGCAATTACAGTGCCGCAAATTCCATGCTATATCACCCATACGAATGAAGAGACGCACCGCATTATTCAGGAAAATTTAGAGCGTTCCCCCATGTATTCAGGGCAAATTGAGTCCACAGGACCGCGTTATTGCCCGTCAATCGAGGATAAGGTTAATCGCTTTGCTGATAAAAGCCGTCATCAAATATTCTTAGAACCAGAAGGACTGGACGATCATACGGTTTATCCTAACGGGATATCGACATCTCTGCCGATTGATGTGCAAGAGGTTTTTATTCGCTCCATTAAGGGGTTAGAAGATGTCAAAGTCATTGAATGGGGCTATGCCATTGAATATGATTACTGTGATCCGCGTGATTTGAAGAAGACATTGGAATCTAAACGTTTGCCTGGTTTGTTCCTCGCAGGGCAAATTAATGGCACCACAGGGTATGAGGAAGCTGCCGCGCAAGGTTTGATGGCTGGTGTTAATGCGGCGAAACAGATTAACGCTCTGAGTCGTAGTGTTTCACGTGAAACAGCCGAAATTTTCACCTTAGATCGTGCAGATGCCTATATCGGTGTCTTGATTGATGATCTAATTACCCGCGGCGCGCCAGAGCCATATCGCATGTTTACCAGCCGCGCTGAATATCGTTTGCGCCTGCGTGCGGACAATGCAGATCAACGTTTGACGGATAAAGGCATTGAGATTGGTTGTGTTGGTAAAGAACGCCAAGATATCTGGACGAAGAAATCTAATGCTCTGAAAATTGCGCGAGATATGGCGAATACACTGAACGCGACGCCAAACGAGCTGGAGAAACAGGGCGTGCGTGTCAATAAAGATGGTACACGGCGCAGTGTCGCGGCTTTGCTGTCCTATCGTGATATTACATGGAATGATCTGGCAGTGATCTGGCCAGAGCTGAGTGCTGTTGCCCCTGATATTCGTGAGCAAATAGAGATTGATGCCTTATATGCGGGCTATATGGATCGCCATGAGGCCGATATAGCCGCGTTTCGCAAGGATGAGAATTTGATACTGCCCAAGACGTTAGATTACGCAGAAATCGGCAGCCTGTCGAACGAAGTACGCCAGAAGTTAGAGCAAGTGAACCCGACCACACTGGGCGAAGCCTCGCGCATTCCCGGCGTTACGCCTGCCGCAGTTGTGGCGTTGTTACGCTATGTAAAGAAGCCGTCCAAAAAGTCAGCTAAGAAAATAAATGTGGCATAAATTATTGTTTACGGTATGCCATTATAAAACAATGAAGATAGGTGTTGAATATGACTGTTAAGTATCCGGAATTAAGCCCGAAGAACACATTACGTGGGCGTCAGAACTTTGAATTCCTAAATGAGAGCGATTTAGAAGAAGGTAGTAATTATGATGCGGCTGTTATTATGGGTGTGCCTTTTTTAACGGTGGATCAGTTACCGCAATTATCTGTTGATACCTGCCCTATTGCGCTTATTGGTGGTGGGCCGACCCTTAAAGATAATGATGCAAATGGTAAAACAATTTTGCAAAATTTAAATGATAATGCCGATGTTATTAAGGTCGTCACAGGCAGCGCACATACAAAGATCACCAATGGTGATTTAACAGGTGTCGCATATTGTGTTGTTGGCTTTGCGGCGGATAGTATGTGTGATTATATGGAGCCGCAAAAAGACATTACCTATATCGTTGCAGCGCAGTCGGATTTCGCGATATTTCAAAAAATCAAAGCGGCAGGCGCGCGCGTGTTTGCGGTGAATGGATATGTGGAAGGTATAGATCAAAATGCTGATGATTTATTAGGCATTGGCAGTACGTCTGCAACGGCCGGTCTGGCGGTATTTGCAGGTATTTTGGGTCGTAAAGACATTCAGTTTTATGGTGTAGATAGCTCAACGTCATATTCATATGATGTTCCTGAATACGAGCCAAATGAAATGCCTGTTGAATTAGAGGACGGAAGGATTTTTATCGTTGATAAAGGTTTCTATGACGAGCAGACTAAAGATCTTGTTAAGTTTCAAGAAAGCTATCCTGAAGTGAAAATGAAGTTTTTTGGCGATTCAGTGAATGCCGGTTTAATTAATGATGATGATTTAACCAATAATTTTGATGCTGGTGCGGATAATATTTTTGACTTTGACCCTGAGTAAGATTTGATGATCTATCAAAAAAATGATTTTAAGCAGATGATTGATATCTCGGACGAGGCGTTCGAGAAAATCGAGATGTATCATGCGCTATTGTTAAAATGGAACAAGGCAATTAACCTTGTCAGCCCCAAAAGCATCGAACAAGCATGGCACAGGCATTTTCTTGACTCGGCGCAACTGTCTAAAGCCATACCCCAGGGCGTAAAAATCTATGCGGATTTAGGGTGCGGTGGTGGCTTTCCTGGCCTTGTTTTGGCGATTATGAACCCTGATATTGCAGTTCATCTGGTTGAATCGGACGAGCGTAAAGGCCAGTTCATGCGTAATGTTGTGCGCGAAACAGGTCTATCGAGCGTTACCATTCATACCAAACGCGTCGAAGCCGTTACCGATGATTTCTACCCCGATTTTGTTACGGCGCGGGCATTATCGTCCCTAGAGACGCTATTTGAGTATTGCTTGCCATGGGCGCAGCAGAACAAGGGTTTGAGCTTTTGCTTTATGAAGGGTGAGCGTGCGAACGAGGAAATATCAATGGCGCAAAAACGTTTTAATTTTGAATATAACACCATCCCCAGTCTAACGGACAATACGGCGCAATTATTATTTATCAAAAAGCTGGCTTGTGTATAACCTGCGCCGTATTTAGATTTACACTGTGTGGATTTAGCGAATCTCCTTACCATTGCTAAATCTGAAAAATTATCAATGACATATGAATTAGAGGTGCGAAATGGAAGCAGAATCAGGTGATCTAGGGCTTGGGTTAAATGCCTTGTTTGACGAGGAAGAGAATGCCTCCGTTGTTGCAGCGATAGAAGAAAAGATCGAGAGCGATCCGGAAAACACGCGTAAACGTCATAGCGTTGGTGTAGAGCAGCTTTCCCCTAGTGAGTTCCAGCCGCGCCGCATCTTCGATGAAGACAGCATTAGCGAACTGGCCAGCTCTATCAAACAATATGGAGTGTTACAGCCCCTCTTGGTGCGTCAAAGCCCTTCCAATCCAGAGCAATATGAAATCATAGCAGGGGAGCGTCGTTGGCGCGCCGCGCAAGAAGCGCAATTACATGATGTGCCTGTGATTGTCTTGGAATTGAGTGAATTGGATGCGTTTAAAATTGCACTGATCGAGAATTTACAACGCGAAGATTTGAACGTCATTGATGAGGCGTTGGGGTATGAGCGTCTGTTGGATAATTATAACCTGACACAAGATGAGCTTGCAAAAGCCGTTGGCAAAAGCCGTCCTCATATTACCAATACGGTGCGGTTACTGACGTTGCCGAGCATTGTTCAAGCCCATGTTGGCGCAGGCGATATATCGATGGGACATGCGCGGGCATTGATTACGGCGGAGGATCCAGAGGCGTTGGTTAAGCAGGTCATCGCCAAGGGGTTAAGCGTACGCCAAACTGAAAAATTTGCTATGGAGAAAAAAGGCGTTCCGCAACAAAAGCGCCCTAAATCCAGTGCGCCAAGTGTGGCAGAGAATGATAAGGATTCAGACACTGTTGCTCTTGAAAACGATATTAGTAACGCTTTGGGCATGCGTGTAACAATTGATAGTGCAGATGGAAAAAGCGGGAAATTGTCCGTAGAGTTTAAGTCCTTAGAGCAGCTAGATGAGGTCTTGCACCGCTTGGCGCATTTCCCTGGCTCTCGCTTGAATGGATAGTTCTGTTGCTTTTCTATCCTGCGATATGATAGTAATCATCTTAAAATTTAGTATAAAGGGTTGATTATGTCGGGAATTGTTAAAGCAAGTGAGAAAAAAGTAATTTTTTTAACGGGATTTTCAGAGCCTGATTCTTTATTTGAGATAGAGGAACAGGGTGATATATCTCTTATCTTGTTAAATAATGATCGTTATTTAGATTTGGTTGAAGATGATAAGTGGCCAACTCGCGTTAGCGCTGCGCTTGTTCACACGACGGATGCGAAACCGTCTGAAAATTTTATTCAAAAGAATGCATGCCTCATAGAGGATAGTGATCTTCAACGATTGTTAGATGGGTTGGAGCAAGGAACGTCATTTATTTTAGATCAGGATATACAAGATATTGTGAATGCCCCCGAGGAGAGCTTTACACGTAAAATAAACATTGTTCTCGATTTCTCTCATGCAATGAAGGAAAGTGATTTCCGTGTTGGTAGCTCTAAACAGGGATTGCCAACCGAATTTTTTGATAAGAGTACTCCAATTTTAACGGCATCACATGGCGCAATGCACGTGAATTTTATCGATGAAAAAGCATTATCTGATGAGCAAAAACAGCATATAGAATCAAATACATATGTTGCTACGTTATCGCCTGAAGTGGTATCTAATGGTGTTACGATAGGGCGTAATGATACGTTGTCTGACTTTTTCTCTGGTATGGTAAAAAATGCTGGCTTTGTTAGATCAGCTCATATTTTCGGTGAATTTGGTGATGCAAAAATCAATGTTGGTCGCTCT
Organism: Alphaproteobacteria bacterium; assembly: GCA_002401965.1. Classification (GTDB taxonomy): domain Bacteria; phylum Pseudomonadota; class Alphaproteobacteria; order Micavibrionales; family Micavibrionaceae; genus UBA1672. The sequence continues at coordinate 21,562 of NVUR01000008.1, read as the reverse complement.
ATCAGTGATGAAATTCAACATGATGGCGTGCAGCAAAAATATCCGTTTTCAGTGAAAAGAAAAACGATGGGTGGGGATATTGATTTCCATTTCTGGGGTAATGATAAACAAGGATATCAGCAACAGGCAAGAACAGAAGAGTTGCAGGGTATTGTTGCAAAAACATATATAATCGACCCGGATAAAGCAGATGTTGATTTGATCGTAATTTCTACGTTGTCTGATGATATTAACTATGTTGATTTGAACTTAGATGCCGCTACGCCTGAACTTGCTGATCCCTCTCCTCGTGCTTGATCTTTAAATGTGGGGTGGTAGGGAATAGCTTATTTGTCATTAGGCACGTTTGTTCCGTTCATAATATTTATTTTCGCGGTTTTACCCTAACGTTGCCGTCGTAATAACACATATAGAGCACCCTCACCGCCGTGATTTTGGCGGGCTGTTTCGATTTTCAGTATATACGCATTTAATGGTGCAGTTGCCAGCCACTGCGGTGTTTTTTGTTTCAAAATTCCGATTTTAGAGGTAAATAAAGGGGTATTAGCCTCTTGTCGGCTTCCTTTGCCGGTAATAACTAAAACGCATCTTTTGCCCTGATTATATGCATTCGGAATAAAATTAAGGAGCGCATCATACGCTTCATTTTGGGTTTTCCCATGTAAATCAAGCCGTCCTTCAATTGGGATTTTACCACGCTTTAGACGTTGGCCTGTACGATAATCTGTCTCGGCGCTTTTTATTTCCGGTGGCGTGTATGTTTTTGATGTACGTGTTTTGTCTGCACAGGGGTGCGAGGATAGCTTTAGGTTTTGTTTAGGCTGTTTATCTGCGACATTTTTATTTTTTAAGGGCGTAACATCTTTGGTTGCATATTCCCATAGATTGGAATTATCTTCTTTTTTATCCTGCTCTATCTGGCTTTTCTTGATTTTATCAGTCATAATGAAGTATTGTACAATTTTATGAATATTTCTATATATTATGCTTAAAAAGATCAAACAAACTAATAAATTTCTTGTGAGTGGAGGCTTATTGTTTCTTTTTATTGCTTTTTTGTTTGTTGATGTTGCTACGGCCGCGAAATATGAAGAAAAAATTACTCCTAAAGAACGTGCTGTTTTTGCATTTTTCCGTGCGGCAGGCACGGCACCGGATTATGATTTCTGGATAAAATCGAATAGTATATTTAAGGGGATGCCTGAAAAGCATCAATCTTCATATGTCCTAGATGAAACGCTGCGTTTGGGAAGAGGCTATAGCGCATATAATGAAGATGAAGATCTTTTGGTACTGACAATTAATGTTATCGCAAAATATATTTCTACGATAGATGGTGAACAGCCTCGTATTGTATTTGAATTTTTCCAAGCCGAAGAGGCATATGTACCAACATTTTCTTATCCATATGGTGTAGATGTTGTCACCTTGATTATTAGTCGTTTGGCTGCTTTTGCAGGTGTATCCCTTAACGAGGATCAGAATAATTCTTTATTGTCTAAAATCCCGTATAAGGATGATTATTTTGATGCAAAAATTGTTGTTCATGTGCGGATATCAAGTGCGGATACTAAAAAGTCAATGATAGTAGATGATGTAAAGCAGTGGTTTATGATTGGTGAAATTGCCTATTTAAAATGTGAGGTTGCAGGATTTATGGGCAAAGACCGTCTTTTGTGGGATTATGTTGCGCCGTGGTATAAGGAAATGTTCGAGCAAAAGAACATGCCTGAAGAGGCTAAATACCCGCATCCGTATGATCTTTTTAAAGACTAAGGTTCTGCCTGAGTGTTTTTTGTTTAAGCGTAACCATGTGCCGATTTGCGAAAAGGCGATCTTTCTGTTACATTGAGAATATCATTGTATAATTTTGGTATTGTAAAGTATGTTTTATGTGGTTAAAAACATTACTTCTGCGTTGAGGCCTCTCGAAACGAAGGCTACTGACTCACGTCTAGGAAAAAAATCTAAACATGCCAATAAGACGGAGCATAATTCACCTGAAACGATTGATGATCGTGAAAATGTGTCGGACAAAGATTTTGGCGAATATTCAATATTATCGATAAAGTCTATTCTTCTTTTTCTTGAGGATTTTCTAGAGTTACATCTTTCATCTATATTGCCTGATGAGTCACATCAGGGTGAGCAATTATCTTTTGCCCCATGGTTTTCAAAACAACGAAGCAATGATTTTAATGTTGATCCGCGATCAAATGGTGCGGCAAAAGCGTACGCGCATGCTGCTAAAACAATTGGCAAACCCCTACAGAAAAAATCAGGGCAACAAAAACAGGTGATGCCAGAGAAAGTAAAGGATATTTATGCTTTAATCAGGAATTTGCGGGATTTACAGGATAATGGTATCGGTTATCTTAAAATTAACAGTCAAAAAACATTTTTGGATGGTATTTATTTGGCGGTGCAGGCCTTAAAGTCTTCACAGGATTAGGCTCAAGACCTATTAAACCTGTTGATATAATACTGCGATAGTTTCCCATGTTGTAATTTTTATGATTCACTATAGGAAAACATGAGGGAATTATGAACAATATATACTGGTTATCAAAAGAATATTCAGATCGTATTAAGCCTTACTTTCCTTTTCCTCATGGTGTTCCTCGTGTGGATGACCGTCGGGTCATCAGCGGCATAATTCATGTATTGAAGCGCGGTTTACAATGGCGCGATGTGCCTGCTGAGTACGGCCCACATAAGACGCTATATAACCGCCTTATCCGTTGGAGCTAAATGGGTGTATTTCAGAAAATATTCACTGAGCTTGTGGCAATGGAGGGTATTCCAGAGCAATTATAAATAGATGCAACACATATAAAAACTCACAGAACCGCAGCCAGCCTGCTAAAAAAAGGATCGACCTCGTGCTATTGTATTGGACGCACAAAAAGCGGTTTAAACTCAAAAATACATGCCGTTACCGATGGCAACGGGCGGCCAATTATTCTCGAATTAACTGCTGGGAACATAAGTGATTATACAGGCGTAGATATAATAATAGACTAGCTTCCAGCTGCAAAATACTTGCTGGGAGACAAAGGATATGATTCAAATAAGTTTGGCCAAGCACTGGAGAATAAAGGGATAACGCCATGCATACCTCCACGGAAGAATAGAAAGTTAATATTACATACGATAAAATCCTCTATAAACAACGCCATAAAATAGAGAATATGTTTGTGCGACTTAAAGATTGGCGACGCGTTGTGATGGGGTATGACCCTTGTGCACATACGTTTATGTCAGCCGTGTTTATTGCTGTTATTGATATTTTCTATTTAAAGGATTTATGAGGCCTCAGCCTAGGAGCTTATAGCCCTCCCCATCTGTCATTAGGACCTTAGGCTGCGTGGGGTCATCTTCTATTTTCTGACGCAAGCGGTAGATATGTGTCTCCAATGTATGGGTTTCCAAGCCTTGCACATAGTTCCATACGGCGTGTAATAATGTGTCGCGTGTAATAATATGTCCTTTATTTTCATAGAGATGAACAAGGATTGCGACCTCTTTTTCGGTCAGGGATATCTTTTCATCATTGCGTATCAGCGCCCCTTGATGGGGGTCGAGCGTATATCCTGCAAATTGTGGAAAAGCCGCGTGATTTTGCGCTTTATTTTTATATGAGCTGAGCTGGTCAAGGATTTCCCCCAGCCTAATGGGCGCATTATATAGTTTTTTCTGATTCTTGTAATGCAGTGTTACATCATGATGTACATTGATACTTTCTTGAAAAAAACATAAATCAGCAAGATCATGGTGTTGTATATAAGCCCTTAAAGCATCACATATTGTTTTATCTGCACATATTTTGATGGTGGACATATCGTTGCTTCGTTCCAATTATTTTATATATTTATCATGGCACAGAAATTGCTTTATTAAAAATGAAAGAGGATGAAAACCATGGAAACGAGTGTCTTAAGCATTGAAACGTCTGCACAAACGCAGAAAAATACGCTTTATAGGGTGAAGAATGAGCGTACAGCTGGCTTTATTCCTTCATGGGATGCGCCTAAAGACACGAATATACAGGGCGGAACGCGGGCTTTGTCCTCTTATGCGCCACAAACAAATAACGACATTAAGCCTGTCATGGTAACACAGCAAGAAGACGCATTTAGCTTTTGGGACTTGTTGGATATGGTTAACCCGCTGCAACATATACCCGTGGTTAGTTTTGCCTATAGGGAGATTACCGGTGATGAAATAAAGCCTGTGAGTCAGATTATAGGGGGCGGCGTGTTTGGCGGTCCTGCGGGCTTGGCTGGTGGTTTGGTGAATGTTGTGGTTAGGGAAGAGACAGGGCGCGATGTTATGGGCAATGTTTTGGCTTTGGTTGGGCTTGGGGGTGATTTGCCGCAGAAGGTAGATTTATACGCGCTGGACGCGGAGTATACGGCTTATGATGATTTACCGGTGGCATTATTATCCTTTGCACAAATGCCGATAAATTCTGTTACCGCGCAAAATAATGGGTCTTCTGCACAGAAACAAGATTATGAGCGTATGCAAATTGCCAGTGGCCGCAGCGCAGGAACAATCGCGGTTTATTCTTAAGAACCACGTTGTCCGAAAATGCGAGTACCAACGCGGATATGGGTTGCGCCCAGTGGGATGGCTTTTTCGAAATCGGCACTCATTCCCATGCTTAAATTCGGTAAATTATGGGTTTTCGCCATCTTTTGAAGCAAGGCAAAATAAAGTGCGGCAGGTTCGTTTTCTGGTGGAATACACATCAAACCCTGAATATCCAGAGTACAGTCCCTTTGGCAGAACTCCAGAAATGCGGGCAGGTCATTTGGTGCGATGCCTGACTTTTGGTCTTCCTCACCGATATTCACCTGGATAAAGCAGGGGATGGAGCGGTTTTGTGCGCGCAGTTCTGCGCCCAATTTGCGGGCGAGTTTCTCACGATCTACAGTGTGAATAACATCAAACAATGCCAACGCATCTTTAATCTTGTTCGTTTGCAGCGCTCCGATTAGATGGAGCTTCAACTCAGGATAGTGTGGTTTCAGATTCGCCCAATGCTCTGCCGCCTCTTGTACGCGGTTTTCGGCGAATTGGCGATGACCAGCATCCAATGCGCTTTGGATTTTGGATTGCGGTTGGCGTTTACTGACGGCGAGTAAATGAATATCTTGCTCTGCCCTGTTCCATGGCGCGGCGGTCTTGGTGATTTGTGTTTGTATATGCGTTAGGTTTTCTTTGATAGACATAAGGTGAAGATAGAAAGATTGGCAATTATAATCAAGAGGAAAAGTGGGGGGTAATCTTTACGGAGGGCAAAAAAAAGGGCATCCGAAGACGCCCTTTTAAAATTCTTTAAGTCATCAGACTAGAATACAACTTTTGTACCTAGAAGAAGCGCCGTACCATCAGCATCTGAACCAGTACTGTCTTGCTCTAACTGTTGGATAGAACCGCGGAATGTCAGACCTGGGCCATATTCATACGTAACACCAGCAGTGTAACGGTCATATTCAACGCCATTGTCAACATCTGCGTTCAAGTAAGAAGCACCAATTTTGAATGGACCAGTTGTGTAATCAACACCAATAACCAAAGTTTCAAGGTCACTGTTGTTCTTAGCTTGGTTGTCATCCATGTAGATTGCACCAATACCGAATGGACCAATATCAAGATCTAGACCAATGTTCCAAACTTCAAGATCATCTGTTAAAGCGCCATTTGCTTCAAGTTCACCATGAGAGTAACCAGCACCGGCAATTACGCCAACATTTTGGATTTGACCTTCATAACGGATCGCTGCTTCGTATGTTGCGCCGATATCACCAGCTTGATCGTCAAGACCAATACCACCAACTAGGTCGCTTGCAGCATCTGTTTCAGCAGAGTAAGACAAGCCAACTTGTACACCATTCATGATTGGTGACAAATATGTAAGTTTATCAGCTTTACCAGAAGGTGCCATATCATAGTCAAGACGAATTGGTGTTAGACCACCATTTGTTGTGAAAGGCTGAATATATTGACGAATGCTGTCAACGTTAGAATCAGCAGAAGGAGCAGCAACTTGTAGAAGGTAAGCCGCACCATCTTCAGCACCGAAATTTACACGACCCCAGTCACCTGAGAAATAGATGTATGACTCATCAATCGCTGATGCATCTGCAGCATCGATTTGAACTTCTATTTGTGCGCCAATTGTTAGACCGTTGTCTAAAGTTGTTTCGCCACCGAAATGTAGTTCAGAGTGACGTAGCAGACCGAAGTTATTAGATTCTGTACCAGCTGTTTCATCTTGGTCTACGTACGCGCCGTAACCGTTAAAGAAACCACCGATTTCAAGATCGATATCCGCGTGTGCAGGAGCAGCAAAAGCCAATCCACTAAGAGCAACGCTTGTAAGTAAAAGTTTTTTCATTTTAATTTCCTCTAACCAAACTTTTTAAAAGAATGATTATTTTTAAAGTTATGATCTTAATGATCAAATTAAGTATATAAAAGTAGAGTTGTCCCCCGCATAAGCAGCGAACATCGCCATTACGCCACTTTATTAATCTGTCGTCAATGTAATTTTGTGTGGTTTTTGCAACATTTCTTCAGCACGTTGCATTTTTGCAACAGACGGCTTTAAGGCGATGACCTGTTAAATGCGATGTCGTAATGTTGACGGCGGGACTTCTTAATGTAAACGGGCTTGTCGATATAAATTCTGCGTGCTAAGCAATACTATGCATAAATTTTAGGACAATAATATATCATGATAAAGCGCGATAATAAGATTCTGATTTCTACTTTTCTTTTGGCTGGGGCGGCTGTCGGGCTTTCTTCTTGCAGCAGCATTGAAACCGAAGCAAAATACCCTTCCGGCTATGACAGAGGGGCAACAGGCGGCGATATCTACGGCAAAAGACAAACGATTATGGGCGAAGATGGTCTTAAATTATTTGGCGGCGGTAAAAAGAAATCCGGCGCGGGTGAAAGCGGTATTGGCGTGAATAGTTTTCTATGGCGTGCAACGCTTGATACTGTGTCCTTTATGCCATTGGCGAGCGCAGATCCGTTTGGTGGAGTTATTCTGACTGATTGGTACACTGATCCGAACAGCCCGAATGAACGTGTAAAAATCAATGCCTTTATTATGGGACGTGAATTGAAAGCCGATGGTGTTCGTGTTCGTACCTTCCGTCAGGAAATCCAAGGATCTGCATGGCGCGATGTGCCAGTGTCTGAGGAAACAAGTCGTAAGTTGGAAGATTCTATTTTAACGCGCGCCCGTCAATTGCGTATCACGCATCTTGCAAATGAAGAATAAAAAGTAAAATCATGTCAGAACGTTATAATATAAAAGAGTCCGAACAAAAATGGCGCAGTAAATGGGCGGCAGAAGACAGCTTCGCTGTGTCGGAAGACACCACCAAGGAAAAATATTACGTTCTGGAGATGTTTCCTTATCCTTCAGGACGCATTCATGTCGGTCACGTGCGTAATTATACGTTAGGTGATGTTGTGGCGCGTTACAAAAAGGCTCAGGGTTTTAACGTTATGCACCCGATGGGCTGGGATGCCTTTGGTTTGCCTGCGGAAAACGCAGCGATTGAGCGCGGCGAGCATCCGGCAAAATGGACGCACGAAAATATAGACACAATGCGTGTGCAGTTGAAATCCATGGGGCTTTCCATTGATTGGAGCCGTGAATTTGCAACCTGTGACCCTGAATATTATGTGCATGAGCAACGCATGTTTTTGAAGTTCCTTGATAAAGGCATTGCTTATCGTAAGGAATCCATTGTGAATTGGGATCCGGTTGATAATACGGTGCTGGCGAATGAACAAGTGATTGATGGCTGTGGTTGGCGCACAGGCGCACCAGTTGAACGCCGTCGGTTGAATCAGTGGTCTCTTAAAATCACCGATTACGCGGAGGAGCTGCTCTCCAGTCTTGATACGCTTGATCGCTGGCCTGAAAAAGTACGGATCATGCAGTCTAACTGGATTGGTAAATCTGTGGGCTTGCAGTTTAAATGGGATGTTGTCGGCAGCGATGAAACAATCGAAGTCTATACCACCCGCCCTGATACATTATTCGGCGCGTCCTTCATGGCACTTGCCCCTGATCACCCAATGGCGAAAGCGTTGGCCGAGGGCAAAGACGGGTTTGATGACTTTATAAAGCAGTGCCAAAGCACAGGCACATCCGAAGCCGCCATTGAAAAAGCGGAGAAGATTGGCTTTGATACGGGTTATAAGGCTGTGCATCCTGTATTGGGGCGCGAAGTTTCGATCTATATCGCGAATTTTGTGCTGATGGATTACGGCACAGGCGCGGTGTTTGGCGTGCCAGCACATGACCAACGTGACCACGATTTTGCCAGAAAATATAACTTAGAGATACGTGATGTTATTTGGCCAGAGACGTCATCAGCTGACCCTGTACCTGATCCTTACCCTTATGAAACAAATGCTTATACAGGATTTGGAAAGTTATATAACTCAGAATTTCTTGATGGTATGAGTATTGAGGATGCTAAGGCTGAAATTATCAAGCGGTGCGAAGAAGGCGACACGGGTTTTGGCACGACGCAATATCGTTTGCGTGACTGGGGGATCAGCCGCCAACGCTATTGGGGTTGCCCTATTCCGATTATTTATTGCGATGATTGCGGCGCGGTGCCTGTGCCCGAAGCCGATCTCCCCGTTAGTCTGCCTCCAGAGGTCAGCTTTGAGAAAGCGGGTAATCCGCTATCCCATCATCCGACTTGGAAGAATGTCCCCTGCCCGACTTGTAAAAAAGATGCGCAGCGCGAGACCGATACGTTCGATACGTTCTTCGAAAGCAGCTGGTATCAGTTCCGCTATTGCGATTCGAAAAATACGGAGCTACCGACAGATAAAGATAAAGCGGCCTATTGGTTGCCCAAAGATGGCGGCGTTGATCAGTATATCGGCGGAGTAGAGCACGCGGTGCTGCATTTGCTCTATGCGCGTTTCTTCACCAAAGCGATGCGTGATTGCGGTTTTGTGGTCTCGGATGAGCCCTTTGACGGCTTGTTCACCCAAGGCATGGTGACACATGAAACCTATCAAGATGAAAATGGTAAATGGATGTTGCCAACCGATGCGATTGAAAAAGATGGCAAATGGGTACATGTCGAAACGGGTAAGCCTGTGACGATTGGCGCGACGATTAAAATGTCGAAATCCAAGAAGAACGTGATTGATCCCGAAGAAATTCTGGAGACTTATGGGGCGGATGCAGCGCGTTTGTTTATCCTGTCCGACTCTCCGCCGGAGCGTGATTTGGAATGGACAGAAAGCGGAATCGAAGGTGCATGGCGTTTCGTGAACAAAGTGCATGGCGCGATTACGTCTATGGATTTACAGGCGGGCGATGAAAATGTGGCCTCGGACAAGGCCAAGGATCTGCGCCGCTTAACCCATAAGAGTATCAAGGGCATTGGCGAGGCAATTGAAAGCTTTGCCATGAATAAGGCGGTTGCGTTGTTGCGTGAATTTTATAATGGTTTTACATCCTTTAAGCCTGCCAATGATGGCGATCACTTTGCCTTGAACGAGGCGGTCGAGGCTTTTGTGGTTATGATTAACCCGATTATGCCGCATCTGGCTGAAGAGCTATGGGCATTGACGGGGCATGATAATATGCTGGTCGATCAGGCTTGGCCAAACTATGATAAAGCGTTGATGGTTGCAGATACTGTGACGATTGGTGTACAGGTAAATGGCAAGGTGCGCGCGACAATTACATTACCCGCGAACGCCGATCAAAAGCAGGCAGAAGAAATTGCTTTGGCTGAAGAGAGCGTCCAGCGCGCCATGGATGGCAAAACATTGCGTAAATTTATTTTTGTTCCCGGTCGAATCGTTAACGTAGTGGTAGGATAATCTGATGAAAAAAATACTGTTTGTTACAAGTGCATGTCTTTGTTTATCGGCCTGTGGGTTCGAACCTATATATGGGACGCATATGCAATCAAATGCAGGGCAGGAAAGCGTTCAGTCGCAGCTTGCACAGGTGAGTATTAACGGTATTCCTGATCGCGAAGGGCAGTTCTTGCGTAACGCTTTGATTGATAAGTTCTATCGTGATGGACATCCGCAAAACCCACGTTATACGCTGCAAATAGAGCCAATCAATGAAAGTACAGTTGATCTGGATATCACAAAAAGCTCGGATGCGACGCGCGCGCAACTGCATTTAAAAACATCTATGCGCTTAATAGATGAGGGTACAGGTGAAATTGTATTGACCCGCAGTTTAAGGTCTATCGCCAGTTATAATGTTTTAACCAGCGAATTTGCAACCCGCGTTTCCGCGCAAAATACACGTGAAAACGCCTTGAATGATTTGGCACGGCAAATTGAATTGCAAATTTCGCTTTATTTAAGACGAGATTAAAGCCGAGACTCTAATATTTTTTGTAACGCTCTTTAGTTTGTATCCGAAATAATAAAAATATATACTCATTTTTTTATAAAGCAAAGAGGAACTATATGTCAGAGGTCAATGCCGCCGATTTAACTGAAATTAACAGTGCCGATGATGTGTTCGCGCTTTATGCTGGTTCAGGTGATCAGGCAAAAGCAGGTATAGAGGTTGAACTGGCCTTCGTTAATCCGCAAGAACCTGACTTGCCTGTGATGAGCCTATCTCAAAATGATGCATTAAAGGCCGCTGCGGAGAAGGCGTTGCCGAGCGGGGACTGGATACATAACGAGCCGACCAGCGAACTATTGGAGATTGTCAGTAATGCCGCACCTTTTTCCGAGGCCAAGGGCATTTTGGAAAACATTAACCACAAAATAAAAGTCTTAAGTGATATCGCGCTGGGGCAGGGGTTAAAGCGTTCTTATTTTCAGGAATTACCCGATAGAACCGCAGATGATCTGCTCTCTCGCATCGTTGATGTAGAGCGTTACAATATTATGTACGCGCCCTATCGCGCGGATATGAAAAAATGCGTGCAATATTTCGCAGTGTGTAAATCCAATCAGGTATCTGTTAGTGCCTATAATATGGATCATATGCTGGAAAATGTTCGCAGGCTTTATAATTTGGCACCGTTCTTATTTATGCTAACCGATAATAGCGTAGGTTTTAATGAAGGAAAACCTTTTGCCGGTCACGCGGGTATGTCTTTGCGTCATCATGGTTTGCTGGAGGGGCGCGGCGGTGTTTTGCCTTATGTTTTTACCGCCGATTCAGCAGAGGCATTTATATCCAGTCATATCGATCATGTCATGAATAATCCGCTGTTTATGTATTATGATAGGCAAGGGAATTTGACGCGTGTTCCCTCAGGGGATTGGAGTGTAACGCTCAATAGCTTAAAAGAACAGGGCTTGAATATTGCTAGTAATTATTATCTTTCGCAAAGTGTATTATGGCCGGATGTAAAAATTGCAGCGTTGAAAAATGATGTGGGTGAGGTCAATGGTCATCGCTTTGAGGCGCGGATGTTCGGCGTGGGTGTGCATCAACATCAAACGGCCTTTATTCTAACCGCAGGCTTGGCGTTTAATCAGAATTTTGCGGCTGGTGTGAACACCCTGTTGGCGCAATATGGCTTTAGCGATGATGATTTGTCGGGTAGTTATGAGCGATTGTTAAACTCTTACAAGGCTGCGCGTGAGCATAATGGACAGTTCTTTGACATCACTTATGGCACGGGCAAGATGGCGGATTTTGCGAAAGGCTTTGCCGATTTGGTTGAAGTAATGGCGGATGAAGAAGATTTAATTGATGAGGTCGCGCCTATTCTAACAATTTGTCGCACAGGATACACGGATGCTAAGGTTAATCGTATCCTCTGCCCGACGTTAGAAGATGTTATCGCATTCCAAAGAACACATGATGCAGGTATTTTCGAAAATTCAAATCGATGCGCGCAGATGATTTTTGAAGAAGAATTGATACAATCAGGGGCATGTGCGTCCGTTTCTGTGGCATAAGCCCTATAATATTGAAGAGTATTTTGAATGAAAATTCAGTTTCGCCAGATAGAACAATTCGTAAAATCGCCCGATAAAAAAGCGAGGGTGATCTTGGTCTATGGCCCTGATGGTGGCTTGGTGAGTGAGCGTGCCGCCGTGATTGGTAAAACAGTGGTCAAGGATTTGAACGATCCGTTCAATGTGGCGGACTTATCGGTAGAGGCTTTGACCGAGGACCCTGCCCGTCTTTCTGATGAGGCAAATGCAATATCCATGATGGGCGGTGATCGCCTGATTATGATTAAGGGCGGCGGTGATAAACTGACTGTGCTTGTGAAATCCTATCTAGAAAATCCCAGTACATTCTCGCTTGTGGTTATTCAGGCGGGGGAACTTGGCCCGCGCTCTTCTTTACGCAAAGCCTGTGAAGCTGCAAAAAATGCGGCTGCTCTACCCTGTTATGTTGAGGATGAACGAGATGTCTCGCGTTTTATACGCGATACGCTGCAAACGGCAAAATTGCGCGTTGATCTGGATGCTGTTGGTTGGTTGGCCGCTAATATTTCGGGTGATCGCCGCAAGGTCAGGTCGGAGCTGGAAAAACTGATTACTTATAAAGGGGATGAACAATCCTCTGTTTCACTTATAGATGCACAGGCGGCATGTGGCGCAGCGGGCGCGCAAGGCTTTGATGATCTGGTTTATAATGTCGGTGGTCGTAACGCGCGCGCGGCATTGAAGGCTTATGCCACCTTGATGGCCGAAGGTACGGCCTTTGTCGCGATATTACGCAGTCTGCAAAATCATTTCCGTCGCCTCCATATGACCAAAGCCTATATGCAAGATGGTATGGATATGGACGGCGCGATGAAAAAGTTAAGCCCACCGGTGTTTTTTAAACAAGCACCAATGTTCAAAGCACAAGTGAATAGCTGGTCTTTGCCCGTCCTGAACCAAGTGTTAGGACGTTTGGGAGAACTTGAGGCGCAGTGTAAACAAACGGGAATGCCTGTGGAAACCCTATGTTCTCAGGCGATTCTGGCGATTAGTAAGATCCGCGCTGGTTAGTTTTTTCGTTTTTTTCAAAAAAATATTCAGAAATTATTGCAAATATTAACGAATTGGCGCCTGAATTCGACGCCTTTAGTATAGGAATGTGCCTAAAAATTTTATTTTAGGGCTAAATTCGAGCCTTAAGCATAGCAAAAATCGGCAAATCTAATCCAAAGGATACATACTTAATAGCCTCTTTTAATTAACATAATATGTGGTCGGTTACTGTTATTATAAATACATAAGATATTTACCTTTAATTTTATAAACCAAACTGAACTGGAGTAACACAATGTATTTATTAGAAACAAACGACCCAATGGCAAGATATGAAAACAGCAAAGATTTAGAAGGTATAAACCTAAGATTAGTGAGTGCTGTTGATAACCAAAATAATTTACTACATAAAATACAGGATAGCACGACATCTATTGGCAATTCTATGAATGACAGCAAGCAAAAATTAGATAATATTTGCCAGCATGTAGATAATATACAAAATTCCTCTAAAGAACTTGGTGCTTTACTTAAAGAGTACATAGAGACTTACCAATAATCATAAGACTAAGATATACCGTTTAAGGTAAAGCGATAAAGCAGGGTGAAAGCTCTGCTTTATTGTTTTATAGGGGAAGGCATGCCGTGAAATCCACCTATGTCTATTTTCCAGATAAAGATTTATCGCCTGTGATGGAACTATGATAAGGTTATGTTCATATAAGAAAAAAGAGCGGTAAATGTTAGAAACAAACGGTGAAAAATATAACCCTTTGACGCGGAAAATGAAACAGCGTTTGGGAGAAGGGCAAGAGATTAACTCTTTGGTTAATGAATTTGGAAAGATAGAAGTTGGACGAAGTTTTGCCCTTTTGACTACTTTTGAAAACAAGGAAGATATTAAAAACTTGGCAGGTGAACCTGCAAGTGATCTTAAGATATTATGTGATGTAAACTTTAGTTATAACCTGACACAGTCAATATATGAGCATATTGGTATTCCACATTTTACTTTTTCTGAACGTTTTAAAGATGAATTCTTTTTGTCCAGCTCAGAGCAAGGGGCAATCCGCCCGAATAGCTCGGATCAGGATCTATATGCGTATGCAAGACAGAATAAATATGATGCGATTTTAAGCTGTGATAGCAATTTATCAGGGCCTAAAGATTTATGTTGGATTGCGCGTGATGCCTTTCAGAAAAATCCGGATACAAAACTTCCCTCTATTGTTATCTTGAGCAAAACAGATGAAAATCAAGATAAATTTATTCAAAATAATGGCAGCCGTATTATTCAGGCCATTCAAGAGGGTGATAACTCTATTATAAACTATGCAAAACAAAGCATGGTGTCGAAAAATGCCCACGAAAGAGAAGCAGGGCAATGGTTAAAAAATTACCTTAATCAACATAATTTCGAATAGATTATTTGCTAACTGCCTGATGCAACTTTAATCGCATCCGTTGGGGTAACGCGTCCATCATACAAAGCCTTACCAACAATAACACCTTCTACGCCGTATTGTGCTGCATCACGGACGAGCCTTAGATCATCAAGTGAACCAACACCGCCTGATGCGATAACAGGTATGGATGTGCTTTGTGCCAAGGCAATGGTGGAGACGACATTAACGCCTTTACCTGTGCCATCACGATCAATATCGGTGTAAATAATCGTAGAAACCCCGACATCTTCAAAAACTTTGGCAAGCTCGGTTGCCTTCATGTCTGATTCCTCAACCCAGCCTTCAACGGCAACGTTACCGTTACGCGCATCAATGCCGACAACAATTTGTCCAGGAAATTCATAACATGCCGTTTTGACAAGGTCAGGATCACGCACTGCGATTGTACCAAGGATCACGCGGCTAACTCCTTCTGCCAGCCATTTTTCGATTTGTGCCATGGTGCGGATACCACCGCCAAGCTGAACTGGAATATCAACGGACTCAATAATGCCACGTACGGCTGAATGATTGGCAGGTGCGCCGTTTACTGCGCCATCAAGATCAACAACATGCACCCATGAAAACCCACTGCGCGCCCATTCCAAAGCCTGCGCTGCTGGATTATCATTGTAGACAGTCTCTTGTGCCATATCGCCCTTATACAAGCGTACGCATTTTCCACCTTTTAAATCAATCGCGGGGTATATAATCATTTTGGGCTTTCTCTAAGCAATAAAAAACGCCTAAAATATAGGCGTTTAGATAATTAGTTTCAATATCTAATAAAAAATCAATTACTGAGACAATACAGGATTCTCAATCTTCGTCACGTCATTTGTATCGGGATTAACCTCATACACTGTTTCGCATCCTTCTAACAAAGCGGCTGTTTTATTTTCGGTGCATGTTTCGTAATGCTCTACTAATTTTATAGTACTTAATTTATCAACGGCACTTTCCGCCACAGAAATTTGCTAACTTTTTGTAACAAGGCCACTATCTCTGGCAGCTTGAGCAACATCACTGTCATCCACTTGCAGATCTCCATATGTTAAAACCCCAGCAACAATAGCGGAACCAACGAATGTAGTAACACCCACTTGCCTATCTCTGGTTTTCATAAGGCCTGATAATGCCCTCTGGCCAAAAAGATCACCACCAATTGCTTTTCTAACGTTCTTAAAATCTTCAATATTATCATCTTGTTTAAATATATCTTTAATACTCGGCATCGTTGTCACCCTTTAACATTATATATAATGACCTTAGTATAGAAAGTTTTTCATAAAAACATCAATTTTTTTATGAGTCACGCGTCCTTAATGCAAACAAAACCCTGATGAAAGAATTGTCGACTCTATTTTTATAGAAGCACAGCTATAAACTGAACAGATTATAACGCCTTCGTATAATAATATCCCTTTAAGACTTTGCCATTGACCCTGGCATAGTGCGGATGTTCACCAATGCGATGATAGTTCAGACGTTCATACAGAGCCATAGCCTCTGTCAGGGTTTCGCGGATATCAAGGTTAATAACCTCAAATCCCTCTTCTTTCGCATATTTTTCTGCGGCTTCGATAATCATTTTCGCAAGACCATGTCCACGCGCCCATGGCGCAACAAAATTTGTGGTGAGCTGTATGGAGAAGCTTTGCGCTTCGTTATTACTGGGTGGTTTTAAGAGCTGGCACGTTCCGCAAATAACACTATCAAGGCGCGCAACAAATAATGCACGCGCCGGCATCACCAAGACACCATTCCAATAGCGTTCTAAAATATTACGGGCAGGAAGTTGAACCCATCCAAAACCACCACCGCCTTCAATGGCTGCATCTGTGGCATCACATAAATCATTTAAGTCATTTATATTAATTTTTTCAAGATGCTCAACCGTTGGAGTAGGCTCTAACGGTTTTAGGATTGTTTGATCGCTCATAAGATTATCCCTATCTTTTTATTCGAAGCATCACCGTATCTTCACACGATGCCCCCTGAATATTACGGTCGCATAATATTCATTATGGTTTCCAGTCCAGAAAGTTCGATAATAACTTTAATCCAGCTTTATGGCTTTTTTCGGGATGGAATTGCATCCCGATTATATTATCACGTCCAACGATTGCGGGGATCAGCCCACCATAATCTACCATCGCTAAACAATTATGATTATATGTACATTGAAACATAAAAGAGTGAACAAAGTAAAAATTTTCTGAAGAATCTGTGTTGCGTAGCACAAAATGACGATTATCCTGGCTTTCATTTGCTGAGAGATAACGCAGCTCGTTCCAGCCCATATGCGGGATTTTCAGAGACGGATCATTGGGCGTAATTGGAATAACATCCCCATCAATCCAGCCTAGTCCAGCGGTAACACCGTGTTCCATTCCACGGCTTGCCATTAATTGCATTCCGACACAAATCCCAAGGAAAGGCGTTGCCTTTTGAATAACGGATTCATTAAGGGCTTCAACCATGCCGTCAATCGCGCTTAGACCCTCCATGCAATCACGAAATGCGCCTTGTCCGGGTAAGACGATACGATCGGCATTTAGTAAGTCTTCGGGACGATTGCTGATCTTTACGGTGATATCTTTACTGACATGCTCGAACGCTTTTGCCGCAGAGCGCAAATTACCAGAGCCATAATCAATGATTACAATATAGTTTTTCTTCATAAATGTCTTTATAGTGCCATTTCAGATGAAGTCAAAGAGGTAAAAATGACAATAGCATTATATCGATGGAATGAAACAGATCAGGAAACGCAAGCACGCATTATGCGTCGTGCACAAGCCGATATTGATGCTGTGTGCAAAATCGTAGAACCTATTATCGAAGATGTGCGAGTTAATGGTGATGCTGCGCTGAGACGCTATGCTAAGAAATTCGAAGGTGCGGAAATTGAAAACATCAAAGCAACCCCCGAGGAATTTACCCGTGCGGAAGAAAATCTGAATGATGATCTAAAGGCAGCAAT
The DNA here is from genome assembly GCA_002401965.1 of Alphaproteobacteria bacterium. GTDB lineage: Bacteria > Pseudomonadota > Alphaproteobacteria > Micavibrionales > Micavibrionaceae > UBA1672. The sequence continues at coordinate 4,144 of NVUR01000008.1, read as the reverse complement.
TAAGCGATGTGCGGCGAATGTGGATAAGTTTCACGTGGAACAAATGAAGCGCGTCGAAGATCGCTGGATGGTGGAGATTGAACCTGGTGTCTGGGCGGGGGAGCAAGTCAACGCGATTGATTCTGTCGGTCTCTATGTCCCACGTGGAAAGGGCGCGTTTCCTTCTGCACTGTATATGTTGGCCTTGCCTGCGGTGATTGCGGGGGTGAAGACGATTGCCGTTGTAACGCCGCCAACCGCTGATGGATCGATTGATGATGCGACGCTTTATACTGCGAAACTATGCGGTATTGAAAATGTTTATAAATGTGGTGGCGCGCAAGGTATTGCTGCGCTGGGTTATGGAACGGAAAGCGTGCCGCAAGTGAAGAAAGTGCTGGGTCCGGGTAGCCCGTATGTCGCGGCGGCGAAACGCATTCTCTCCGACATTATGGATCCGGGGATGCCCGCGGGCCCTTCTGAATCTATCGTTCTGGCGGATGGCAGTGCGGATTTTGATAACACGATATTAGATGTGCTGAACGAAGCAGAGCACGGCAAGGATAGTGGCGCATTGTTGGTGACGCATGATGAGGTCTTGGCAAAATATGTGCAGGAAAATATGCCCGCCGTTATTAATAGCCTGCCCGAAAAGCATCGCGATATTTGCGCGCATGTGATGGCAGGTGTCTCCAATGATATGGGCGATAGCTATGGCGGGATTATCCTGACTGAGAGTCTGGAAGCATCCATCGCCTTTAGTAACGCCTACGCGCCGGAGCATTTACACTTGAAAATCAAAGGTGGCGAGAATTATCTCGATCAACTCACCCATGCAGGTGAAATTTTGATCGGTGAATATACGCCCTCATCCTTGGGAAATTACGGAATTGGCGTGAACCATGTTTTGCCAACGGGTGGAAATGCGCATACGTATTCCTGCACATCTGTTTGGGATTTCTTGAAACGTACTTCGATTTCGCGTTGTGATAAGCAAGGGTTCGAGAGCCTGAAAGATGCGGTTTGCACGATGACAGATTACGAAAATTTCCCCGCCCATGGTGAGGTTCTACGCCGCCGGAATTAATTTATCCTCGCAATATATTCACTCTGGCCTTATACTATAAAAAGAATATATAAAATTGAGTGAATGACTATAATGCTTGCGTTGAATAAAAGTAGCTATGATTGTTTAATAGACGCCTTTCATCAGGTCGAAAAAATAGTAGACGATCCTGATATCCTTTCTGAATTTAAAGAGGCACTGGACAGCAACGCCTTTAGACGCCGTCATATTCAAACCGAAGCCATCTATGGACAAGGTGAAACCATAGCATATGAAATTTTATCACGTCCCAATAATGGTAAGAAATCATTTTCCATCGGGCATTTATCACAATTAAGCCATGACCTTGATATCGCAAAAGAATTTGATGCCCTGACATGTTCGAATGCTCTGGAAGTTTCTCAAGAATTGTCTGTAGTCAAACCTATTACCCTGAATCTTTCTGTTGATTCAGTACTCTCAGAAAATTTCTGGACATTTATGGCACCTAAACTGGAACCATTTAAGCCGAAAAATATGATCTTCGAAATTCTGGAACATAACGTTGATAGAACCGCAGACATTACGCATTTAGAGGCTATGAAAGACCAAGGGTATCGCTTTGCATTGGATGATTATTCAATTGGTCAAGACCATGAAAATCGTTTGCATGTATTTGGTGATTTGGTTGATTTTATCAAAATTGATGGTCCCTTAGTGCGGGCTGGGTTGGGCGATGACAATACAGAATTTATGCAGGAGCAATTCAACGAAGCAGTTCAGCGCCTAAAAAATGACTATCCTCATTGTGCGTTGGTCGCCGAACGCGTTTATAACCGCGAAGAGGCACATTATCTATTTGATATGGGGCTTACAGGTGTGCAGGGGTGGGGTCTGAAACCTGAAGATTTCACTGTTGAAGTTGAGGCGCACCCAGATGAAACGTTAACCATATAGATATCTATTGCCGATAAAATTATATCGCGTATGATCTTGTTATGGCTAAACCGCAAAAATCTTTTACTTGTCAAACCTGTGGCTCGATTTCCACCCGCTGGGCGGGGAAATGCGAGAGCTGCAATGAATGGAACACCATTCAGGAAGAAACCGCCACAACAGGCGCGGTGCCAAAGGGCTTAAGCGGCAAACATAAAGGCCGCGTCATCGATTTCGTTGATCTACGCAATGACACCAAGAGAACCTATCCGCGCCACAAAACAAAAATCGCCGAATTTGACCGCGTAACAGGCGGCGGCCTTGTGCCGGGTTCAGCCATATTAATCGGCGGTGATCCAGGCATCGGTAAATCAACGCTGCTGTTACAAGCCGTATGCGCCCTGACCAAAAACGACGTGCATTGCGTTTATATATCAGGCGAGGAATCTATCGACCAAATCCGTATGCGCGCAAATCGTTTAGGACTGGGAGATACAGGCGTTATGCTGGCCTCTGCCACCAATGTCCGCGATATATTGGAATCGGTTAGAGCCGCGCCGCAAACAGTGCAGCTGCTCGTCATCGACTCCATTCAAACCATGTTTGTCGATTCCGTAGACAGCGCACCGGGCACAGTCACCCAAGTGCGCACCTCTACCCAAGAAATTATCCGCATGGCAAAAAGCCAAGGCATCGTCGTGGTCTTTGTCGGCCACGTCACCAAAGACGGGCAAATCGCAGGCCCCCGCGTTTTAGAGCATCTGGTTGATACCGTCCTTTACTTCGAAGGCGACCGCAGCCACCAATTCCGCATCTTACGCACCGTGAAAAACCGCTTCGGCCCCACAGATGAAATCGGCGTGTTCGAAATGGCAGAGCAAGGCTTAATCGAAGTTGCAAACCCCTCTGCCCTGTTCCTGTCCCAACGCCACAAAGACGCAGCAGGCAGTGCCGTCCTCGCCGCCTTAGAAGGCACACGCCCCTTATTGGTCGAAGTACAAGCCCTCGTTGTGCCATCATCCTTAGGCTCACCGCGCCGCGCCGTATTGGGCTGGGATCATAACCGCCTTGCCATGATTGTCGCCGTCCTTGAATCACGCTGCGGCATCTCGCTGTCCCAACATGATATATTCCTGAACATCGCAGGCGGCATCCGCATCAACGAACCCGCCGCAGATCTCGCCGTCGCCGCCGCCCTAATCAGCGCGCTTTCCAACGAAGCCCTGCCCGCGGATATGATTTTCTTCGGTGAAATCGGCCTCGCAGGCGAAGTGCGCCAAGTCTCACAACCCGAAGTGCGCCTAAAAGAATCATCCAAGCTAGGCTTCGAACGCGCCACAATTCCAAAGCTCTCCAAGAAAACCGCCAATAAAGACAGCCCCATCCTAACCAACGAAGTCACCCACATCAAAGACCTCGCCAACCTCCTCGGCGTAAATGCGGATGAGCAAGAATAAGGCGATTGGTAAAACTATGATGACCCTACCCAAATCCACAAAAATCGCCCTGACAATATTCGTAGTCTTGGGCTTTATCGGGCTTTACGCCTGCTTTATTGAGCCGTTTAAATTAAAAGTAACCGAATGGGAAATAGACTCGGACAAATGGACAGCGCAAACAGAATTAAAAATCGCCCTGATATCGGACGTGCATGCCATCTGGCCATGGATGAGCGCCGCACACATAGAAACGATCGTTAAAAAGGCAAACGCCCTAGAACCTGATCTCATTTTATTGCTTGGCGATTATGTCGGCACATATCCTTTTGGCATCCAGTTAACGCCGGAGCAAGGCGTTGCGCCATACAAAAAACTAACGGCAAAATGCGGTGTCTTTGCCGTTATTGGCAATCATGATCTTCACGGCATCAGCGGATGGCCTGAAGCACTTGTTAAAACAAATATTCCAGTTCTAAAAAATAAAGCAATATCTATAGAGTGTAAAAATGAAACACTGTGGATCGCTGGTCTGGAAGACCTTTGGTATCAAAATACCGATATTCAAAAGTAAGCGTCCGGTGAAGGGCGTCTGCCGTGTGTGTTTATGATCTGCTATTCTCTTAAAAATAAGATTTAGGAGAAGCCATGGCCAACATAGAAATAATATTACTGTCGCTGCGCTATAAGCGTTCAAAAATCCGTCGCGTATTGCTCGACCTTGATAAAGATGGCTCAAACATAGCGG